>CAYFGQ010000006.1:0-83702 GCA_964342525.1 uncultured Arcobacteraceae bacterium | reverse complement strand
TTTCACCAACACCTGCAAATACAGAGTAACCTGAGTGTTTGAATGCAACGTTATGGATAAGTTCCATAATAATTACCGTTTTACCAACACCAGCACCACCGAATAGTCCAACTTTACCACCTTTTGCATATGGTGCTAATAAGTCAACTACTTTGATACCTGTTTCAAACATCTCTGTAGATGTTGCTTGCTCTTCAAATGATGGAGCTTCTCTATGAATTGACCACTTTGGAGCGTCTGGATTAACAGCTTCACCCTCATCAACTGGCTCACCAATTACATTGAAAATTCTACCAAGTACATCTTCACCAACTGGTACTTGAATTGGAGCACCATTTGCTTTAACTACTTGACCTCTTGTAAGTCCTTCTGTCATATCCATTGCAATAGTTCTAACTCTATTATCTCCGATATGTGCTGCTACCTCTAAAACTAATCTTGGCTCAACACCAGGTACTTCAATAGCTTCATTGATCTCTGGCAAGTATCCGTCAAATTCAACGTCTACTACAGGACCCATAACTTGAATAATTTTACCTTCCATTATATCATATCCCTTTTCAAAATATCTAAATTATTTTAATGCTTCAACACCAGAGATGATCTCAATCAGCTCTGTAGTAATTGCAGCTTGTCTTGCTTTATTAAATTGCACAGTTAAGTCGTTTACTCTTTCTTTTGCATTGTTAGTTGCATTATCCATTGCTTGCATTCTTGCTGAGTGCTCAGCTGCAAGTGAATCGATAAGACTATAATACATATTGAAATCAACATACTTATCTGTTAATTCTTCTAATACCTCTTGATCATCATCTGGCTCAATCTCTAACATAGAAGATGCTTCTTCTTCAGTTTCAGCTGACTCTAGTTCAATTGGTAAAAGTTGTCTTGTTTTTAACTCTTGAGTTAACATATTTAAGAATCCATTATAAATAAGGATTACTTTGTCAGTCTCTTCGTTATTAAACTCTTCTACTGTTTTAGTGATAAACTCTTCTGCTTTATTATAATCAGGAGCTGAACTTAAACCTACTTCTTTTTCAGTTAATTCTACACCTTGGAAGTTAAAGAAATCAATTCCCTTTCTTCCAACAGCTTTAAGTCTAACAGTAACACCCTTAGACTCATAATCTGCGACCATACTTCTAACAGCTTTGATCGTTTGCATGTTAAATCCACCACAAAGACCTTTATCAGCTGTTACAAAAACTATATCAACAGTTTTCGGATTATCATTTGGAACAAAAGCACGACTTAAATTTTCATCGTTTTGAGCTTTTCCAACTCTGTTAGCAATCTCAGATAATACTTCGTTTATCTTTGCAGCGTAAGCTTTCGCTTGCTCTGATAATTGCTGAGTTCTTCTAAGCTTAGCAGATGAAACTAGTTTCATCGCTTTTGTTGTTTTTTGAGTGTTTTTAACACTCTTAATCTGTCTTGATATCTCTTTTAAGTTAGCCATAGCTATTCCTTATTTTGCATTAAAAACAGTTTTAAACTCGTTTATTGCAGTTTCTAATACTCCCTTGATATCATCATCAATTTTCTTTTTAGCATTTAAATCTTCTAAAATTTTTGAATATTTTTGTTCAATGAATGCATGGAATTCAGATTCGAATCTAACAACATCTGTTGGCTCGATATCATCTAAGAATCCATTTACACCTGCATAAATAATAGCAATTTGTTTTTCAATGATTAATGGTTTGTTAACACCTTGCTTTAAGATTTCAACCATTCTTTGACCTCTTTCTAGTTGTGCTCTTGTTGAAGCATCTAGATCAGAAGCAAATTGTGCGAAAGCCTCAAGCTCTCTATATTGCGCTAGGTCAAGTTTAAGTGTACCAGCAACTTGCTTTGTACCTTTAATTTGAGCAGCACCACCAACCCTTGATACTGAAAGACCAACATTGATCGCAGGTCTGATACCTGAGTTGAATAAGTCAGTTTCTAGGAAGATTTGTCCATCTGTAATTGAAATAACGTTTGTTGGAATATATGCCGCAACGTCTCCCGCTTGAGTTTCAATGATAGGTAAAGCAGTCATAGAACCAGCTCCATTCTCATCACTTAACTTAGCAGCTCTTTCAAGTAATCTTGAGTGTAGATAGAATACATCCCCTGGGAACGCCTCTCTACCTGGAGGTCTTCTAAGTAATAGAGACATCTCTCTATATGCAACAGCGTGCTTTGATAAATCATCATAAATGATTAAACAGTGTTGACCGTTATCTCTGAAGTACTCACCCATTGTAACACCTGTATATGGTGCTAAGAATTGTAATGCAGATGACTCAGATGCACCAGCGTTAACAATTGTAGTATATTCCATTGCACCAGCAGCTTCTAAAGCAGCAACTGTATTTGCAATTGATGAAGCTTTTTGACCTATAGCAACATAGATACATTTTACATCTTCACCTTTTTGGTTGATAATAGCATCTAGTGCAACTGTTGTTTTACCAGTTTGTCTATCACCAATAATAAGCTCTCTTTGCCCTCTTCCGATTGGAACTAGTGCATCAATAGCTTTGATACCTGTTTGTAGTGGTTCATGTACTGATTTTCTAGCCATGATCCCAGGAGCTTTTTCTTCAACGAATCTTGACTCAGCTGCTTCGATTGGACCTTTACCATCAATTGGTTGACCCAATGCATCTACAACTCTACCAAGTACGTTTGGACCTACTGGAACTTCTAGAAGTTTTCCAAGTCTCTTACAAGATGTACCTTCTCTTAATCCATCTTGAGAACCAAGAACAACGATACCTACTGAATCTTCTTCTAAGTTTGAAGCCATACCTTGAGCTCCATTTTCGAACTCAACCATTTCACCAGCCATAACATTCTGAAGACCATAAACTTTTGCGATACCATCTGCAAGTGTAATAATCTTACCAGTTTCACTTACGTCTACATTTAATTCAAAATTATCAATTCTTTCTTTTATAATAGAACTAATTTCATCAGCTTGAATTTTTGCACCCATTCAATTTCTCCTTAAACTTTTACTAAACTGCTTTTAAAATATAATCTTTTAATTGAGATTTTAATCTATCTTTCGAAAAACCAACCTCAAGTCCAAGACCATCTATATCAACTTTGATTCCATCGTAATCACATACATTTTGAGCTAGTTTTAAACTAACATCAAATTTTGATGAAAACTTTTCCTCTAAAGACTTAACATAAGAAGCCGCTAATTTTTTATTAGTGTAAATTACACCTGTGTATGTATTAGTTAAATCAGCTAACTCTTTATCTAATTCATTGGAAATAGTTTTTAAAATATCTAATCTACCATTTGCACCCAGCAGTTTGATTAGATTTTCTGTAGGTTTACTACACTTTTTCACAAATGAAATCAGTAAATCTTCCTTCTCTTTAGTAGTAACATCAATTGCACTTAAAATAGCTTTGAATTTCTCATCACCATAAGCAGATGCAATTTCATTTAACTCTTTAGCTAAAGTTTTAACTTCTTTAGCTTCTTTCCCATCAAGTAATGCTTTCACATATCTTTTTGCTATTAAAATACTCATTACGCAACCTTCTTCATAACGATATTTGCAAGCTCATCTTGAGAAACAGCTAAATTGTCATCTCTTAATAATTCATCAAGAATCTCTTCAACAACAGCATTCTTAGCTTTTCTAAGCTCAGATTGTGCTTTGTTATCAAAGCTCTTCTCTAAATGTGCAATTTCGTCTTCAACACTCGCAGCAACTGCAGCTTTAATCTTTTCGATATCAGCTTTAGCTCCCTCAACTATTTCAGCAGCTAAAACTTTAGCTTCTTCTAGTTTCTTTTGAGCATCTTCAACTTTTTTCTCTGATTCTTTTAAAGTATCTTGAACCTTGTCTAATTCAGCTTGAATAGATTGAGTTCTATCAGCGAAATAAGCTTTAATTTTATCTGCTAGAAGATAATAAATTATCGCAGCAAATATTATAAAGTTTACAGTTCTTTGTACTATATCGTACTCACCACCCTCAGCAGCAAACAAAGCAAACGGAGTTAAAGTTAAAAGTAAAACAAATAATCTCTTCATCAATTTCCCCTTAAATTGAGCTAACTTTAGCTTTTAAGCTCTCTTTATAAAGAGGCATTTGAGAAGATAAAGTGTCTTTAAGAGACTTGATTTCCCCATCTAATTCTGAAATAAAGTCGTTATACTTTGCTTCCATTTTAGATTTTGCAACGTCAAGTTCTCCAGCAGCAACACCTTGTGCTTCACTTTGAGCTTTTTCTCTAATTGCAGCAGCTTCTTTCTTAGCAGCGGCAATCACTTCATTTGCTTCAGCCAACATTCCATCTACATCAGCAGCATTGTTTTTGGCATCATCTAAATCTTTTTGAATAGATTCAGATCTCTCATCCATGTGCTTTAGTAGAGGCTTAAACAAACAGCTGTTTAGTCTTGCAAGTACCAGTAAAAAGATAATTGCAGAACTAGCCATTAAGACAGGACTTATGTCTAACATCAATTCCTCCATAATTTATACAGTTTAGTTTAGCAAGCAATATTGCTATTATATGACTAAAACTGGCAAATTTTATCAAAAAAATTTATAAAAGAATATTAAACTTATTGTAATGTTGAGAAGTATTTTGAAATTAAATCTATATCTTCTTGTGAAGAGATATCGATTTTAAGATATTTAGGTGTAATTTTAACTTTTAGGTCTTTTGACTTAAATTTTTCCGCAATTTCATTAAGTGGTTCTAGATTATAATCAACTTCTTTATTATTAGAATTTTTTATAACTGGATTCTTCATCTCACGAACTAATTTCTCAGTTTCACGTACACTTAATTTTTGCCCAATTACTGTATCTACTACAATTTTTTGTTGATCATCATCAAGTCCAATCATCACCTTTGCATGTCCAGCACTTATCTTATCTGAACTAAGCATTTGTTGTGCATATACACTTAGAGTTAATAGTCTTAATGTATTTGTAATAGATGTTCTACTTTTTGCCACTCTATTTGATAACTCTTCATGGGTTAAAGAGTGTTCATTAATTAATTGTGCATATGAATATGCAAGTTCAATTATATTTAGATCTTCCCTTTGAATATTTTCAATAAGAGCAATCTCTCTCATCTCTAATTCTTCAAGAGTTAATATAATAGCTTTGATTTTTTCTAATTCTGCTAATTTTGAGGCTCTAAGTCTTCTCTCACCTGCAATTAAAATATAACCATCTGTTTCTTCATTTTTAATCACTGTAATTGGCTGAATAAGACCATGCCTTACAATAGATTTTGAAAGCTCTTTTAATTTAACTTCATCAAAAACTTTTCTTGGTTGAGTTGGATTTGGCTCAATGGATGAGATATCAAGTTCTATAACAGAATCAGCTATCTCATTATTGTCTGTTTCTATCTTTGGAGTATGATCATTTTGTTCATAAGCTGTTTCAACTTCTCCAAGAAGTTCCCCTAAACCACGTCCTAATGCAGATTTACCCATCTATGATTATCCTGCTATAGCTCTAGCTAAATTTGTGTACGCTTTTGTACCACTAGCTGCCGCATCATAAAGCATAATTGGTTTACCAAAACTTGGAGATTCAGCAAGTTTGATATTTCTTGGGATCACAACATATGATTTATCATTTACTTTAAATAGTTTATTATCAAAGTGTTGTGCAAGATCAGCAAATACCTGCTTAGATAAGTTATTTTGTCCACTATACATTGTTGGTAAGAAACCTTTGATCTCTAAACCTCTATTGATAGTTTGTCTTACAAGTTTTACTGTATTTAAAAGCTGTGCTAGACCTTCAAGTGCAAAGAACTCACACTGAATAGGGATAAGTACAGAATTTGCAGCACTTAAAGTATTGATTGTAAGTGGTCCAAGTGCTGGAGGTGAATCTATGATAATATAATCATAATCTTTTTTGATTGTATCGATTTTTCTTTTTAATACTAATTCTCTATCTTTAGTATTTTTATAAAACTCTTTTTCGATTCCTACTAAACCGATATTTGATGGTGCAACTTTTAGATTGATAATTTCAGTATCTAGGATGATTTCAGATAGATCTTTTGTACCTAACATTACATGGTAAATATTGTACTCATAAGTATCCCTGTGAAAACCTAAACTTGTAGTTGCATTTGCTTGTGGATCAGCATCGATTAAAAGAACTCTTTTTCCTTGAAGGGCTAAAGCTGCACTAAGGTTAACAGCTGTAGTAGTTTTACCTACTCCACCCTTTTGATTAGCTATTGTAATTACTTCTGTCATCTTGCGTTAAACACCTTTTTACCATATATTTGTATAGATCCATCTTCATTTAAAATGGCATCTTTTAATGAAATTTTCTGATTATCAATTGTTGCTTTGAAATTTTTACTCAAATCAAATTCTATCAGATATTTACTAAAAATTTCCTTCCAAGCTTGAAATTCCTCTATCTTTTTTGAATATAAATTCAATAAGTTATTCACGTCTATTTCAACATCTAAATGGCCTGAAAATTTATCAGATACTGGTGTCAAATTGATACCAATACCACAGTAAACATATTTACTAGATAGATTAGTTATAGTGCCACCAATTTTTTTATCTTCAATATAAAAATCGTTTGGCCATTTGATCCAAACTTTTGATCCAATATCTTTAAATATCTCTTTTAAGATATATGAAAAATATATAGAAAAACTTTGAAAAGGCAAATCTTTTGGCAATAAATCTTTCTCTATCACAAATGAAAAAAATAGATTTCCATCTTTTCCATTCCAATTATTATCCCTACTACCTATTCCATTAGTTTGATTCTGAGTATAAACTAAAAGGGGATTTTTATATCCATTTTCTCTTATATAGTTTTTTAGATAGCTATGGGTTGAATCTACCTCTTTAAGATAAAGTATCTCCAAGCTCTAACCTTTTTCCTCTAAGATAATCTACTATATTTACAGCTTTTTTTGATGGGGCTTGAATAGTTTGTACTTTTATACTACCTTTACCACACCCAATAATTGCATAATCTTTAGCAATCTCTAGAATTTTAGCTTCATCATTGATTGAATCATTTTCATTAAATGCTATCTCTTTTAGTTTTAGACCAGATTCTAAAAATACACCTGGCCAATATTTGTATGCTCTATATTTTGTATATAAAGTTTTAGCATCACTAAAGTCCACTAATCCATTATCTTTTTTGATCTTTTTACAATATGTTGCTTTTTTGTGATCTTGTTTTAATGGAGCTATTTTCTCAAATCTATCTAAAGTATCAATTGTAAGATCAGCAGCTATATTTGATAAATCGTAGAAAAGTTTATCAATCATAGTCTCATCATCAATTTTTAAATATGAAAGACCTAAAATATCTCCACTATCAAGCCCCTCTTCCATAAGCATAGATGTTACACCTGTAAACTCATCATTGTAAAGGATTGATTCTTGGATTGGACTTGCACCTCTATAAAGTGGTAAAAGTGATGCATGAAGATTTATACATGGGGCTATATCTAAGATAGATTTTAGGAGTATCTGTCCATATGCAGCCACAACTATAAAATCTGGTTTTAAAGATTTTATATCCTCTACTACTTGTTCTTCACGTAGTGTGTTTGGTTGATATATTGGAAGTTCTATATTTTCATCGATACAATATTGTTTTATATGTGGTGGAGTAATAACTTGTTTTCTTCCCACTTTTTTATCAGGTTGAGTAAATAGTCCTACTACTTCATAATCTGATTCTATTAATTTTTTAAAGATTATGGTTGCATAATCTGGTGTTCCCATAAATAATACACGTTTCATACTACTCCTTAATCCTCAAAACTTTTAAATAATGTTCCACCTACGTGGTTATCATTTAATAAGTACTGTTTTGCATAAGCTAAATTGAAACCACTGCTTAAAAACATAGCTCCACCATTTTTAATTAAAAAGTCTGCAGCTTTTAATTTTGTTACAATTCCACCTGTGGCAAATTCACTATTTGCTGAATGTTTTGCTTGAAGATCTTTTGGACCTATACAATTTACCTCTTTTAAAAGTTTTGCACTTTTATCTTCATGTGGGTTTTTATCATAATATCCATCAATGTCTGTAAGAATAGTCAAAAGTTCTGCATCAAAATAGTGTGTGATATAAGCCGCAAGCTGATCATTATCACCAAATACAAGTTCATCTACAGCTGTTACATCATTTTCATTTATAATAGGCACTACATCCGCTTTTAAAAGCGTATTTATAGCATCCCTAGCATGAGATAATCTTTTCTCATCTTTAAATAATGTAGCTTCAAGTAAAACTTGAGATGGGATAATACCATATTTAGCAAACTCTCTTCTATAGATATGCATTAAAAGTGGTTGACCAATAGAAGCCAAGGCTTGTTTATTTGCCACAATTTTTTTATCTAAATTAAGTTCAGTAAATCCAGCAGCAACTGCACCAGAGCTCACTAAAATAACCTCATATTTCTCTTTTAACTTAGAGATAAATACTACAAGATTATCAAGTCTTCTATGGGCAATTTTCCCATCTTGTGTTAAAACAGCACTACCAACTTTTAGTACTATTCTTTTTTTAGACATCTTCTTTATCCATTTTGATCAGATCATAAAGAGCAAATTTTAATGGTTCAAGGTTTTTTCTGCTTACAGATGAGATAGTAGCAATAAAAAATGGTAAACTCTCATCATATTTAAACCCGATCTCTTCACTATCTTGAATATACAGTTTTCCATCAAAATTATATTTAGATCCACTCACTTCTTTTAGATCCACTGCATCAAAAAACTTACTTGCAAGTTCTTCTATATTTTCTTCAGTTAATGCATCTATTTTAGTAAGAGCTATGGCATATTTTCTACCACTAAGTTCTTTAGAGAATTTTGCAACTTCCTCTTTTAGAACATTGTATTGATCTACCACATCTCTGTAGTTTGTCATATCAATTGTAAAAAGAAGTGTTTTTGTTCTCTCAATATGTTTTAAAAACTCTAGTCCAAGACCTCTACCCTCACTAGCACCATCAATGATACCTGGAATATCTGCCATTACAAATGAATTATAATCACCAACATTTACAACTCCAAGTTTTGGAGTTAATGTTGTAAACTCATAATTTGCAACTTCAGGGCTTGCATTTGAGATTGATGAGATAAGTGTAGATTTTCCAACATTTGGATATCCAACAAGACCTACATCAGCAATAAGCTTAAGCTCTAATCTTACCTCTTTAGTAATCCCAGGAAGTCCTGGCTGAGAATATTTAGGTGTTTGATTTCTTGAGTTTTTAAAGTGTGTATTACCAAGACCACCTTTTCCACCTTCTAGAAAAAGTATTTTTTCACCCTCTTCTAAAAGATCAAGTAAAACCTCACCTGTTTCCTCATCAATTACTTGTGTTCCTGGTGGCACTTTTAAAATAAGTGGAGCACCAGACTTTCCAGTCATATTACTTCCCTTACCTTGTACACCATTTTCAGCTTTTACTTTATGTCTACCTTTGTAGTATGATAAGGTATCAGTATTATTGTCTACTTGGAAAAATACATTTCCACCTTTTCCACCATCTCCACCATCTGGTCCACCTTGAACAACAAATTTTTCTCTTCTAAAAGATGAACAACCCGCTCCACCTTTACCTGATGATATAGTTAGTTTTGCATTATCTACGAACATGAAATAAAATCTCCGATTTTATAGTGAACAGTGAATAGTGAATAGTGAACAATGTTTTATAAACCTTGTACTTTACACTTTACATTTGACACTAGTATTTTTATTAAAATTATATAATAAGTTTAACAAACTGATTATATAATTCTAATAATCCGATTTAATAATTGGATTAAAAAAAAAGGGTACCAAGGCTAAACCTCAGTACCCTAATTAGCTCTTGACTCTAAATTATTAAGAAGCGTAAACAGAAACTTTCTTTCTTTTCTTGTCTTTTACTTCAAATTTAACTTCACCGTCAATTAATGCGAAGATAGTATGATCTTTACCCATTCCAACATTTTCACCTAAGTGTACTTTTGTACCTCTTTGTCTGATGATGATGTTTCCTGCTCTTACTTTTTCTCCACCATATTTCTTAACACCAAGTCTTCTACCAGCTGAATCTCTATTATTCTGTGTACTACCTTGACCTTTCTTGTGTGCCATCTTATTCTCCCTTACGCTGCGATGCTAGTAATTTTTACTTTTGTGAAGCTTCTTCTGAAACCTCTTTTAAGTTTACTATCTTTTCTTCTTCTTTTCTTGTAGATGATAACTTTCTTATCTCTACCTTCAACTATAACTTCAGCAGTTACTTTAGAATTTTCTACATCTGCTCCAGTTTTTAGCTCACCATCGTTTATAGCAATTACATCTAATTCAACTGTTGCTTTAGGCTCTAAACTCATTTTATCTAAGTCTAGGATATCACCCTCAGCTACTTTGTATTGCTTACCACCATTTTTAATTATTGCGTACATGCTTCTAGCCTTTATCAAAATTCTTCTTTTTCAATTTGAGAAGCGAATATTACCTAAATTAAAATTAAATTAAGTTTAAGCCACTAAAAGCTTAAACTAATTTATTCTATTAATGGTAAGTAGATACCTTAGCTACAAAGTCCATTGCAACCATAGAATCCATTGGAAGCCCCGAAACTTCAACTGTTGCACGTGCTGGTTTATGATCTCCAAAAGCTTCTGCAAAAAGTACATTGATAATTGGAAAATCTTTCATATCTCTAATATATATTGTAACTTTGATTACATCATTCATAGAACACTCTAAGCTTTCAACTAGGTTTTTAATATTCTCTAACACTTGTCTAGCTTGAACCTTTAGATCTCTCTCAACCATAGTCCCATCAGCTAATAATGGGATTTGATTTGAGCTGTATAACATACCATCCGTAACGATAGCTTGAGAATAAGGTCCTATAGCCTTTGGCAACAAATCTGTGTGAATATATTCCATTTTAATCCTTTTTTAAAATTTGACTTAAATATCTGCAATTATATAAAGATATTTAACTCAAACTTCTGGTATCAAAAAATAAGTTTCTATTTTACCTTTGCCTTTGAATTCTACTACATCTTCTCTTTTTTCTAATTTAAAATCATCTTTAATTAGCTCATAAGTAAATGGTGAAAGCTGTATCATACCAGCCTTACCACCTGATTCCATACGACTTGCAGTATTTACAGTATCACCCCAAACATCATAGGCAAACTTTTTACTACCAACTACTCCTGCTACAATTGGACCTGAGCTTATACCAATTCTTATATCAAACGACACATTAGGGTGCTTTTCATTAAACTCTTTTATCTTTGTTAACATATCTATGGCCATTCTCGCCATATTCCCTGCATGATTGTCATTTTTTGTAGGAATACCAGAGGCTAACATATAACCATCACCTATGGTTTTAATCTTTTCAATATCATGCTTTTTTGTAAGCTCATCAAACTCATAAAAAAGCTCATTTAAATAATTTACAATCTGTTCAGGTTTTTGTGTGGAAGAAAACTTTGTAAAGCCTACAATATCAGAAAATAATATAGTTGCACTTTCATAACTATTTGCAATAACTCTAGATTCATCCTCTTTTTTTATATCAGCAATCTCTTTTGGTAAAATATTTAAAAGTAGTTCTTCATTTTCTTTATTTTGTAAAAAATTAATACGGGAATATTTTTCAATAATATATGCTCCGAATAAAATAAGAATCATGGTAGAAAGTAATATAAAATTATTTACTGGCAGATTAATATCTAGTTTAATTTGCCCCTCAAATAACCCACCAACAAAACCAACACCTAAAGCATGACTTTGATGTAAAAGATTAAATAAAAACTCATTTGATGTAACTATGTTATTAACAATAATTATCAACATAACAGCTACAACAGCTAAAGAATATCTTATCCTTGTGATAATAGCTACCCATGCCATTAAAAGTACTAATCCACATAAGTGGATATATGAAGCTGCACCACTCACATATGTCATAATAACAGATACTGCCATAGCACCAGCAACACCCTGTGCCATAGCAACATATTCTTGATAGTTTCTAAATCGTTTCATGGTGGTGAGGAAAAATAAAGCGACACCCATAACTAGGGTATTAAATCTTATCTTCCAAATATTGCTTTCTATTTCTGATTTAAACTCATCATTTTGTAATAATATATCTTCAAAATTTCCTGTGATCATATTTGCTACTGGATTATTTAATAGAGCATTTTCATTTATTATTTTTTCAACTACTGTTTTATCAACACTAGCTTGGGTTTGCATCCCTAATACTATTTGAGAGTCTATAAAATGGAAGGCATAAAATAGGATTAAACCAATAATCATGGCATTACGAGTATGTCTATAAGTATTTTTTTTGTGAAATTGTATATACTCTTTTTCAAGAGCTTTATCTTTAAATTTTAAAGTATAACCATTTTGAGGTATCTTTTTCATATATTCTCACACTATAAGTTATAAGAGATCAACTGACCTTTTTTAAGATTTTGAATATTTGTTCTTATTTTCCTAATCATTACACTTTTTTGTTTATAATCAAGTGTATTGTCCATACTCACTATTGATAATTTTCTACCATAAAAGTTTACCAAAAAAACCAATAATTGTTGTTTAAGTTCCTCATCATTATAACACTTTATAGACTCTTGTAAGGATATACCTCTAAGAATTGGATTTTCCTTATCATTTAAAATCATCTCAAACTCATTTCTATGATATTCAAACATATGAGGCTCAACAACATCAAGTACCTTTTCAAGAACATCTTCATTTTCAAGTATGGTTTTGATAAGTTGAAGTTCTGCAATATCTATTGAAGAGGTCAAATTAACTGGCGCTTCCCTTTGTTGATTATTAGATGATACATTTACATGTTTTTGATTTACATTTAATTTTTTAGCTATATAAGACTCATACTCTTCTTGAAGGATAGGTGTTAAAGTTTTAATATACTCTTTTAATTCAAGTATAGCTTTTTGTTTCTCTTCTGGTATTTTCGTATTATATTTTGAGATAATTATATCTATACAAAAAGGGATAAATGGTTTTGGATTTTCAAAAATAGCATTTAGCTCATTTATTTGCCCCTCTTTAACCATATCTGCTGGATCTTTTCCCTCACCAAATATCACTACCCCACCATCAAAACTATTTTGAGCTAACAAAGTACTAGCTTTATATGCAGCATTTAATCCAGCCTTATCACCATCATAAGCAACTATTACATTTGGCTCACCCCTTTTAAGTAAAGGAAGGTGTTCAGTTGTTAGAGCTGTCCCTAATGTAGCTACAGCATTATCAAAACCAGCTTGATGAAGCATAATAACATCAAGATATCCCTCAGTGATAATTATCTTATCTTTTTTATATATGGATTCCTTAGCTAGGTTATATCCATAAAGAAGCCTAGATTTATTAAATATTTTTGTTTGGGGTGAGTTTATATATTTTGCATTATGTCCTGATATGGTTCTTCCACCAAAACCAACCATCTTTCCATTTATACCATAAATAGGAAAAGTGATACGCTCTATAAATCTAGCGTATAATCCATTTTGTCCAGAGTCTATTACACCTAACTCTTTTGCATCACTTAGGTTTAAAAAGTTTTTATTTAAATAATTTATGGTTTGATTTGATGCGGGAGCATATCCCATCTCAAATTTTTCAATTGAAAATTCAGAGATTCCACGATCTATTAAATATTTATGAGCCACTTCATTTGAAGTAAGAAGCTTTTGATAATATGAGTTTATCTGCTCTAATATTTTTATATCTTGTTTTTTTTGATTTTTATTATCGTAGTTAAGTTGTACATTATACATGGAAGCTAGTTTTTCTAAAGCTTCAGGGTAAGATAATTTCTCATACTCCATTACAAACTTAATGGCATCTCCACCAACACCACAACCAAAACAGTGATAAATTTGTTTCTGAGGACTTACTACAAAAGAAGGGGTATCTTCCCCATGAAAGGGACAGCATGCTTTGAAGTTTGCACCACTTTTTTTTACTTGAATAAATTGGGATACAACATCAACCACATCAAGGTGGCTTTTAAGGGTTTCTATAGACTCTTTTGTAATCATTTGCGAATTATATCATATGATTATAAAAGTAAGGGTATCTCTAAAAATTTAGAGTATAAATAAATAGCTTAAGGGCTTTGCCTTAAGACTATTTATATCTATGTGTAATTCTACCTTTATCTAGTGAATAAGGAGTAAGTTCAACTTTTACCTTATCACCTGGTAAGATTTTAATATAGTGCATTCTCATTTTTCCTGAGATATGACATAAAACTATATGACCATTATCTAATTCAACTCTGAACATTGCATTTGGTAATGCTTCTACAACACTTCCATCAATTACAATTACATCATCTTTTGCCATTAATCCATTTCCTTTTTTACTTCACTTAAAATTTCAGCTTTTCCATTTACTACAGCTACTGTATGCTCATAGTGACTTGTTCTTAATCCATCTTTTGATATTACATCCCACTTATTATCTAAAATAACTGGTTCAGCATCTTTTTGGCAGATCATAGGTTCTAAACAAAACACCATTCCATTTTTAATTTTTGGTCCACCATTTCTATTTACACCTGGGTCTAAATAATTTGGGATTTCTGGTTCACAGTGTGGTTTTTTACCAATACCATGCCCACAAAATCTCACTAGTGGAACATAACCTCTATCTAAAATAAATTGTTCTAATTGATAGCTAAGCTCTTTAAATCTCATGCCCTCTTTAATAATAGAGATAGCATAATATAAAGCATCTTTACTACAAGCAATTAGATCTTCATCCTCTTTACTTATATCACCAATAGGCATAGTAATAGCAGCATCGCCATACCATCCCTCTATCTCACTTCCAATATCGATTCCAAGAATGTCACCCTCTTTTAAAACGGTATCACTTGGTATTCCATGAATAATCACTTCATTTAAAGATGTACATACTGCATTTGGAAATCCATATAGACCTTTAAATGAAGGTCTTGCTCCTAGGTTCACTAGAAACTCTTCACCCATTTTATCTACGTCTAATAAAGTCATTCCAGGTTTTACGTTTTCTTTAAGATAGTTAAGTGTTTTTCCAACAACTTGAGATGCTATTCTAAGTTTATCGATCTCTTTTGATTTTCTAATAGGTATTGCCATGATTGTGTCTAATTTTGAGTTTTGAATTTAGAATTATGAATGCAATGATGAAATTTAGATATTTCAAAATTCATCATTAAACATTCAAAGTTCATAATTGATTTACAGTCCAACTGCTGATAGGGTATCATATTTTTTCGTATATTGTTGAGCTTCAATTTTTCTCATTGTATCAATTGCAACTTGAACAACGATAAGAACTGCAACCCCTCCAAAATAGAATGGTACACCCATTGCTTGAACTATTAATAAAGGTACTGTAGCTACTATACCTAAGTATATTGCTCCCCAGAATGTTAATCTACTAGCTGTCTCATTTAAGAATTCACTAGTACTTCCTCCAGGTCTTACACCAGGTATAAATCCACCCTGTCTTTTTAAGTTTTCAGAAATATCTTTTGCATTAAAAGTAATTGATGCATAAAAATATGCAAAGAAAACTACAAATAAGAACATCAGAAAGTTAAATGTATAACTTGCTGGATTTAAATAATCTGCTATTTTTACTAGAACCTCATTTTGTGTACCTTGAAGTACAGTTGCGGGGAACATTAAAATTGCAGATGCAAAAATTGCTGGAATTACACCAGAAAGATTTACTTTTATAGGTATATAGTTCATTATTCTTTTGTTTTGGTTTTGCATCATCACTTTTCTACTATATGAGATAGGAATTCTTCTCTCACCTAGTTCAACATAAATGATTGCTCCAACTGTTGCAAGAATAATTAGTAAAATTACTATAACAGTTAAGAAGTTTAATTGACCATTATTTACAAGCTCTACTGTTCCACCAATCGCAGATGGAATTGCAGAAACGATACCTGCAAAGATAATTAAACTGATACCATTACCGATACCTTTTTGTGTGATTTGCTCACCAATCCACATAAGCATAACAGTTCCTGCTACCATTGAGACAGCTGCAACAGCTAAGAATGTGTTCATATCTACTGTAATAGCACTTTGACCGTTTGCTCCTGTTAGAGAGTTTAGACCCATTGATACACCGATTGCTTGAACGAAAGTGATACCTATAGTTGCGTATCTGATGATCTGCATATATTTTTGCATACCATCTCTTTCTTTTTTCATTTTACCAAGTGCTGGGAATGTTGCGGCTAGAAGTTCCATAATAATAGATGCTGTAATGTAAGGCATGATACCAAGTGAAATAATAGATAGTCTTTCAACTGCATTACCACTGAACATATTAACAAGACCTAAAGCGTTTCCTGCGTTTGAATCAAAAAACTCTTTAACTACGTCTATGTTAACACCAGGTACTGGCACGTATGCCAGTAGCCTGTATAATAAAATAAAACCTAAAGTGATTAATATTTTATTTGCTAGATCTTTATTCATAATTAGTTACCAGTAGTAGTAATGTTTTCGTCTTTAATTTTTGAACTTAAATCTTTTGCAGAAGCACCAACTAATTTAACTTTAGTTACTGATTTTGCAAGTTTGTAAACTGATCTTACAGATTCCATTGTAATCTCTTCAAGTGCAGCTACTTTTTTTACTTTATCAACATTGATAGAGTAAGGTTTTACAACTCTTGATGTAAAACCGATTTTTGGAAGTCTCTTATAGATTGGTTGTTGACCACCCTCGAAACCTCTTTTTTGTTTGTAACCAGATCTTGCTTTTTGACCTTTATTACCTCTAGTAGCAGTTTTACCCATACCACTACCTTGACCACGACCTACTCTTTTAATACCTTTTGTGCTACCTGCAGCTGGTTTTAAATTATTTAATGCCATTGTCTTATCCTTTGATTTTTGCTAAAGCTTCTACTGTAGCTTGAACAAGGTTATTTGGGTTATTTGAACCTAGTGATTTTGCAATAATATCTTTAACACCTGCAAGTTCAAGTACTGGTCTAGCCGCACCACCTGCGATAAGTCCTGTACCCTCTGATGCTGGTTTAAGTAAGATTCTACTTGAATTATACTTATACTCGATATCATGAGAAATCGTAGTTCCTTTTGTTGAAACTTTTACAAGTGATTTAAAAGCATCATCTAAAGCTTTCTTGATTGCATCAGGAACCTCTTTAGCTTTACCAGTACCAAATCCAACAGTACCGTTTTTATCACCAACAACAACTAAAGCTGTAAATCTGAATCTTCTACCACCTTTTACAACTTTTGTTACTCTTCCTATCTTAACGATAGCTTCTTCGAAATCATCTCTATTAACTGCTGCCATCATTCAACCTTATAGTTTGATACCGTTGTCTCTAAGAGCGTCAGCAAACTTAGCTACTGAACCATGGTATAGGTAACCATTTCTATCGTAAACAACTTTTTCAATATTTTTTGCTTTTAAAGTTTCTGCAAATGCAGCTCCAACTTTTTCAGCACTTTCAATGTTCTTTCCAAAACCTAACTTTTTACCATCAACTGAAGCTAAAGTTACACCAGCTACATCATCGATAGCTTGTGCGTATAAGTGTTGATTTGATTTAAAGATTGAAACTCTTGGCATCTCAGCTGTACCGCTGATATCCCCTCTAATTCTTCTTTTTCTTCTTGCTCTTAAAGCATTCTTTTTTGCTATATCTTTTGCTCTACTCATACTTTACACCTTACTTCTTAGCAGTCTTACCAGCTTTTCTAACGATATGCTCGTCAGTATACTTAACACCTTTACCTTTATATGGCTCTGGTGGTCTATAACCTCTAATCTTAGCAGCTGTTTGTCCAACAAGTTGTTTACTGCTTCCTTCAATGTTGATGATGTTTTTCTCAACACCGATTTTTAGTCCCTCTGGAATATCAAAGTTAATTGGGTGAGAGAAACCAAGTTGTAATTCTAAAACTTTACCTTTAACAGCAGCTCTATAACCAACTCCGTTGATCTCTAAAGATTTTTTGAAACCAGCTGTTAAACCAACAATAGCATTGTTTGTTAATGCTCTATAAGTTCCCCAGAAAGCTCTACTCTCTTTATCTTCACCCTTTGCAGTAAATACAACATTATTTTCTGCAACTTCAACATTTACTCTATCTTGAGTATCAACCTCTAAAGAAGCTGAACCTTTTTTAACTGTTACTACACCATTGTTAACTGTAACTTCAACACCAGATGGTATAGCAATAGGTTTTTTACCAATTCTTGACATTTCCTATCTCCTTCTTACCAAACTGTACAAAGTACTTCACCACCAACATTAGCAGCGAAAGCCTCATCGTTAGCGATTACACCTTTGTTAGTACTAACAACAATTACACCATGACCATTTTTAAAGTTTTTAAGCTCTGCAGAGTTTTTATAAACTCTTCTACCTGGCTTAGAAACTCTTGTGATCTCATTGATCACTGAGTTTCCATTATCGTCATATTTTAAAACAACAGAAATTGACTTCTTGTTACCTTTTCCTTCTTCAACTTTGAAGCTCTCAACGTACTCTTTCTTTTGTAAAACACTTACCATAGCTTCAACAGTATTTGAATGAAGCAACTCTGTTACTTCAAGTTTTCTCATTGAAGCGTTTCTAATTCTAGTTAATGCGTCTGCAATTATATCATTTAACATAAACTTATTTTCCTTTTTAAAATATTACCAGCTAGCTTTTCTAACACCAGGAAGTAATCCCTCGTTAGCCATCTTTCTTAAACAAACTCTACAGATTCCGAAGTCTCTATATACTGAGTGAGGTCTACCACAAATAGAACATCTAGTGTAAGCTCTTGATGAGAACTTAGGAGTTCTTTTTGCTTTTGCAATCATAGATTTCTTTGCCATTATTCTCTTCCTTTAGTAAATGGTACACCAACAAGTTCTAGTAGTCTATAAGCTTCTTTATCTTCTGTAGCACTAGTAGAAATTGAAATATTCATACCGTGTGTTTTGATGATGTTATCATATACAACTTCTGGGAACATTAATTGTTCTTGTAAACCAAAGTTAAAGTTACCTTGACCATCAAAACCATTTTTGTTAAGACCTCTAAAGTCTTTTACTCTTGGAAGTGCAATTGAACATAATTTATCCATGAATTCATACATTCTATCACCTCTAAGTGTTACTTTAACACCTACAGGCATACCTTCTCTAACTTTAAAACCAGCAACTGATTTTTTAGATACAACTGTTACAGCTTTTTGTCCAGCAATTAAAGAGATAGTATCACTAATGTTTTGCATTAATTTACTATCTTTCATAGCTTCACCAGCACCAACAGAGATAACTACTTTCTCCATTTTTGCTGTAAGAGATTTGTTCTTTGGAAATTCAGCTTCTAAAGCTGGTTTGATTTCACTTTTATATCTTTCGTATAATCTAGCAGCCATCTTACTCTTCCTCTACTTTTGCAACATTTGAGATGTTAATTGGCATCTCTTTATTTACAAATCCACCTTCTGGATTTTTCTCTTGATCTGGCTTAACAGCTTTTTTTGCTACTTTACAATCTTTTACGATAACAGCATTTTTAGCTGGAAGTACTTGAAGTACCTCTCCAGTTTTACCTTTATCATCACCAGCGATAATTTTTACAGTATCACCTTTTTTGATTTTTAATTTAACAGCCATATTATAATACCTCCGGAGCAAGTGAAACGATTTTCATGAAACCAGAATATCTAACTTCCCTAGCAACAGGTCCAAAGATTCTTGTTCCAATTGGATCTTTTTTAGCATCAAGAATAACAGCAGCGTTGTCATCGAATCTGATTAGTGAACCATTTTCTCTTTGAATCTCTTTATGAGTTCTTACAACTACAGCTTTAACAACTTGACCTTTTTTAACTTTTCCACCATGTGGTAAAGCTTTTTTAACAGAAGCAACGATGATATCACCAACAGAAGCGTATCTTCTCTTAGATCCACCAAGAACTTTGATACACATGATCTCTTTAGCACCACTATTATCAGCAACTTTTAGTCTAGTAAAACTTTGGATCATTACTTAACTCCTTTAGCCACGATATCTTTAAGTCTGAATGACTTTCTTTTTGATAATGGTCTACACTCTAATGCAGTAACTGTATCACCTACTTCAACTTGATTAGACTCATCATGAACTAAGTATTTTTTAAATCTTTTTACAGTCTTGTGGTATCTTGGGTGAATAACTTGTCTTGTTACTAAAACAGAAACAGTTTTATCTCCACTCTTTGCTACAACAACACCTTGAATCTCTCTTTTATGTGTATTCATAAACTTGACCCTTATGCTTTAGCTGCAGTAATAGCAGTATTGATTCTTGCGATATCTTTTTTAACTGCTCTTAATTCACTTGTATTTGTAAGCTGCATTGTTTTAAGTTTTAATCTTAACTCAAATGACAGCACCTTCTTTTCTTTTAATAATTCATTTAGCTCTGAAAGGCTTTTATCTTTTAAATCAGTATAGTTCATTTTCACTCTCGCTTGTTACAATCTTTGTTTTAAAAGGAAGTTTGTGCATAGCTAAAGTTAATGCTTCTCTTGCTAGTGACTCTTCTACACCAGCCATTTCAAAACAAACTTTACCTGGTTTGATATTCATAACCCATTTATCAACAGCACCTTTACCTTTACCCATTCTTGTTTCAAGTGGTTTAGCAGTAAGTGGTTTGTCAGGGAATACCATAATCCAAACTTTACCAGTTCTTTTTACTTTTCTTGTCATTGCAACCCTTGCAGCCTCGATTTGTCTTGAATCGATTCTACCGTGCTCAACAGCTTTGATACCAATAGTTCCGTATGCTAAAGAGTTACCTCTAAAAGCTTTACCTCTATTTCTACCTTTTTGTTGCTTTCTGTATTTCGTTCTCTTAGGCATTAACATGACTATTCACCTCTCTTTTTAGGAGCTCTTTTTCTTTTTGAAGGTTTTGTATCTTCTTTCTCTTCTTGGATACCTTTAGCAAGAACCTCACCTTTGAAGATCCAAACTTTGATACCGATACAACCATAAGTTGTATGAGCTTCAGCAAAACCGTAATCGATTTTTGCTCTTAGTGTATGTAATGGAACTCTACCTTCAAGATACCACTCAGTTCTAGCCATTTCAGCTCCACCAAGTCTACCAGCAACAGATACCTTAATACCTTTTGCTCCACCTTTGATAGCGTTTTGCATTACTCTTTTCATAGCTCTTCTAAATGCAACTCTTCTTTCTAATTGTTGAGCAACATTTTCAGCAGCTAATTGAGCATTGATTTGAGGTTTTCTTTCCTCTTTGATGTTTACAGCAACATCTTTTCCAACTAATGCAGAAAGATTAGTTTTTAGTTTCTCAACGTCAGCACCTTTTTTACCAATGATAATTCCTGGTCTAGCTGCAACGATAGTAACTCTAACTTTCTTAGCTGTTCTTTCAATAATTGTTGAAGCGATACCTGCATAATAAAGTTCTTTTTTAACGAACTTTCTGATTTTATCATCTTCAGCAACGTTTGTAGGCATTTTAGAATATTTTGGGAACCATCTTGAATCCCAGTTTCTGTTGATACCTAGTCTTAAACCTATTGGATTAACTTTTTGACCCATTACTTCTCTCCCTTATCAGCTGCTTCAACTTCTATCATAATGTGTGAAGTAGGCTTTAATCTTGGAGTAGCTCTACCTCTAGCTCTTGGTACGAATCTTCTTAGCATTGCTGCTTTATCAACTCTTGCACTTGTAATAACTGCATCTTCTGGCTCTAAACCAGCATTAGCTACAGCTGAAGCGATTACCTTTGAGATAATTCCAGCAGCTTTATTTGGTGTAAATGCTAATGAAGCGATTGCTACTTCAGCGTTCATACCTTGTACTTCTCTTGCTACAAGTCTAGCTTTAATTGGAGAAACTCTAATAAATTTTAATACTGCTCTTGCCATTATCCAACCTTTCTTTGCACAGAACCTTTGTGCCCTTTAAAAGTTCTTGTTGGTGCAAATTCACCAAGCTTATAACCAATGTGATTTTCTGTAACATATACAGGAACAAAAGATCTACCATTGTGAACATTGAAAGTTAAACCGATCATATCAGGAAGTACCATTGATCTTCTTGACCATGTTTTAATTGGCTTTTTATCACCGCTTTCAACAGCTTTTTGTACTTTTTTCATTAAATGACCATCTACAAATGGTCCTTTTTTTACACTTCTTGCCATCTTAAACCCTTACTTCTTTCTTCTTGAAATGATTAGTTTATCACTAGCTTTTTTCTTTCTAGTTTTATAACCTTTAGTTGGCATACCCCATGGAGATACAGGATGTCCTGAAGAACCTGTTTTACCTTCACCACCACCGTGTGGGTGATCTACTGGGTTCATCGCAGAACCTCTAGTTTGAGGTCTAATACCAAGGTGTCTAGTTCTACCAGCTTTACCAATTACCATGTTTGAGAAATCTTCATTTCCAACGATACCAACAGTAGCCATACATACACCAAGGATCTTTCTCATCTCACCTGATGGAAGTCTCATGATAACGTATTTATCTTCTCTACCCATAACTTGTGCATATCCACCAGCAGATCTAGCGATTTGACCACCTTTTCCTGGCTTCATCTCAATATTATGTACCATTGTACCAACTGGGATGTTTTTAAGAACCATTGCATTACCTGGCTTAATATCAAGTCCAGACTCAGCAGCAGCTACTTTATCACCAACTTTAAGTCCTGAAGGTTGAAGGATATATCTTTTGTCACCATCAGCATATGTGATTAGACAAATTCTACAGTTTCTATATGGATCGTACTCAATAGTACTAACTGTACCTTCGATATCAAATTTTCTTCTTTTGAAATCGATGATTCTGTAAAGTTTCTTAGCACCAGCTTCTTTATGTCTAGAAGTGATTCTACCACCACTGTTTCTACCAGCGCTAGCTTTTACTCTTTTTAATAAAGATCTAACAGTTGGTTTAGAAGTAATATCACTAGTATCCATTACACTCATGAATCTTCTAGCAGGTGTAATCGGTCTAAATTTTTTAATTGCCATCTTCTAACCCCTTAAGCTGATAGGTTCGCTATTTCAGCGCCCTCTGGAAGTGTTACATAGAACTTTTTAAAGTCAGCTCTTTTTCCTAATCTTCCTCTAAATCTTTTAACTTTACCACTTTGTCTTAAAGAGTTAATGTTCTTTGGAGTAACACCAAAATACTCTTTAAATACTTCTTTTAACCCGTTCTTAGTCATTTTAGGACTAGTTTGAACTACAACTACACCATTCTCTTGAAGGTCAATTGTCTTCTCTGTATAGAGGATTGATTTGATATCTGTAATATCTGCCATTTTTAACCTCTTATGCTATTGTTTCAAGTACTGATTTTTCAATAAGTACTGATCTATAAGCTGATACTAAATAAGCATTTAACTCAGATTTTTCAATAACGTAACAGTTTTTGATGTTTCTGAATGCTAAATATGTTTTTTCTTCGATAGTATCTACAACTACTAATGTGTCTCTTTGGTTTAACTTACCTAAAAGTGCTGAAGCATCTTTAGTCTTACCAGACTCAACAGATACTTTATCTGCAGCGAAAAGAGTACCGTTTGAACCGTGTACGTTAATTGCATATCTTAATGCAGCTTCTTTTTGCTTTTTGTTAACTTTTAAGTTATAGTTTCTTTTTGTAGGTCCAAAAATTTGTCCACCACCTGTAAATAAAGGTGATCTCATTGAACCCCATCTAGCAGCACCAGAACCTTTTTGAGCTTTTGGTTTTTTACCACCACCACTTACTTCGCTTCTGTTCTTAACTCTAGCAGTATTAGCTCTAAGCCCTGCCATATAAGATTTAACATAAAGATATAAGTTGTGAGAGTTAATACCTTCGAATTTAGCGTCTAATGCTAATTCTCCACTATTTTCAAATTTTTCGTTTAATACTACTGCTTGACTCATTTAGCAATCCTTATTTTTCCTAAAGCACCATTTGCACCTGAAACAGAACCTTTAACTACAAGGATTCCACTCTCAGCATCAAATGAGATCACTTCATTTTTAACTGTGTTTGTTGTATTACCATATTGACCTGGCATTTTCTTACCTGGTTGTACTCTACCTGGCCATTCAGCATTACCGATAGAACCTACTTTTCTATGGAATCTTGAACCGTGAGCACCTGGACCACCTGCAAAGTTCCATCTTTTCATACCACCAGAGAAACCTCTACCTTTAGTATTGAAAGTAGTTTTAACAACAACACCAGTTTCTAGAGCTGAAACATCTAAGTCTCCAGCTTCAGTGTTAGCAACATTGATTGTAGCAAATCTGTTATACTCTTTAGAAAGAGAATACTTTTTTTGCTGACCTTCGATAGCTTTGTTATTTTTCTTACCATCAGCATAAGAAACGATAGCTACTCCATTTTCATTAACTTCACAAACTTTTGTGTCAATAACTTTTAAAAGTGTAACAGGTGTAGCAGGTACTGAAACAGTTCTACTCATACCGATTTTTTCAACGATAAATTCCATCTATTATTTCCTTTCTTAGTTTTGACCCATTGATCTTACTTCAACGTCTATCTCTGGAGCAAGGTCAAGTTTCATTAATGAATCCACTGTATCTGGAGTTGAAGAAACAATATCAATCATTCTTGAGTGAACTCTGATTTCAAATTGCTCTCTACTATCTTTATTTACGTGTGGACCTTTAAGAACAGTATATCTTCTGATTTTAGTTGGTAACGGAATTGGACCAATTAATTCAGCACCTGTTCTCTTAACAGCTTCAACAATTGAAGCAACACTTCTGTCTAAAACTCTATGATCATAAGCTTTAAGCTTTAATCTAATTTTTTCCATTTTTTTTCCTTAAAAGAACTCGTTAAATCACCTAAAAATAGATGTTTAACCATTTTGTGGACGCGGATTATATCTTTTTTTTATTAAAAAGTCAAGTAAATAGGCGTATTCTGCAATTTTACTCTATATTTTTATCCTTTTAAAAAGGAAACAGAGAATCAGTTAATTCTAATAAATTATTTTTTTGCTATAATACCTCAAATTTATAAAAAGGTTATATTTTATGTATTTTAAAAGATCCCTTATAACATTACTATTTATACTTCTAAGTTTTTCAAGCTTAAAAGCAAACAATACAGTAAATGTTGGTATTACAAATGAAACATTTGAAGCAGAACTTGGTGTTTATATTAATGATTATTACGTATTAGATAGTGGAAGTGACTATTATCTTGATCTTAGTTTTTTTAATTCCGAAGAAGATGGTGAATCTCCTATGTTTAATTATGGATTTAGAGTAGCTAGTCCATTTAGTAATGATATGGGTATGAGCGTTGCTTTTGGTATGAGAATAATTACAACTGAACATAATAGTGACATATATGCGGCAGTGCCATTTGCATTATTCTTAAGAAATGAGATAAATGATCAGATTAATGTTTCAAGTAGATTTATGTATTCACCAACAGTATTAAACTTTATGGAAGCTGAAGGATATAGAGAAATGAGAGTACAAGTTAACTACGCTTTAGTTGATAACAATGTATATGTATTTGGTGGATATAGAAGTATTAGAACAAAATACAATAACTTTACACATAAACCGGCAAGTGGTATGTATTTTGGTGCACAAGTAACTTATTAAGAAAGGTTCTTATGAAAGATACAATTAAATTTGAATTTGAATCCCATTTAGAAACTATACAAAAAGTTATAAATGAATCAAGTGATATATTAGAGCAAATATCAGCTTTAGCAGTTGAAACTCTAAAAAATGGAAATAAAATCTTATTTTTTGGAAATGGTGGAAGTGCTGCAGATGCACAACACTTAGCAGCTGAGCTTACAGGAAGATATAAAACTGAGAGACGAGGACTTCCAGGTATTGCACTTACAACTGATACTTCAGCCTTAACTGCTATTGGAAATGATTATGGATATGATAGGGTTTTTGATAGACAAGTTGAAGCTTTAGCTAATAGTGGTGATCTTTTGCTTGGTATAAGTACAAGTGGAAATAGTAAAAATGTTATCAATGCTTTTAATATTGGAAAAGAACTTGGATGTAAATGTGTAGGTTTTTCAGGGCGTGATGGAGGAGCGATGAATGATATTTGTGATATAAATCTTGTTGTGCCATCAGATAATACACCAAGAATTCAAGAGATGCATATTCTTTTCGGTCATACCCTTTGTCAAATTATTGACGATAACTTATCAAACTAATTAAAATAAGGCAATAAATGAAAAATTTAACAGAAGAACAAAAAAAAATAATTTATGATTCAATAAGAGATGTAGAAGACTTTCCAAAGCCAGGAATCGTATTTAAAGATATTACAACACTATTAAATAATAAAGAAGCATATAAACTATTGATGGATCACTTAGAGGCTAAATACTCTGAGTATAACCTTGATTATGTAGCAGGAATTGACAGTAGAGGATTTATTTTTGGAGCGGCCTTAGCTGATAGATTAGGAATCGGTTTTGTTCCAGTTAGAAAAAAAGGAAAACTACCATCAACTACTATTTGTGAAAAATATGAACTTGAATATGGTTTTGATGAAGTTGAGATCCACTTAGATGCATTTAGAAATGAAGAAAGAGCTAGAGTACTTTTAATAGATGATCTAATTGCTACAGGTGGTACAGCAGTAGCAGCTTCAAAACTTGTAGTGGATACAAAAGCAGAGCTTGTAGAGGTTTGTTTTTTACTAAATCTTAAATTTTTAGATGGAGACTCTAAAGTTAAAAAAATAGCTCCAGTATATTCTATCTTAGAGATTGACTAATTATCTAAAAGGTAAAAACTAAAATCTAAAAGTTTAGAATAGTTTTTACCTTTTCCTTTTTAGATTTTAATTCTTTTCAAGCCACTTTTTAAAATATTCAATTTGAACTTTTGTTTGTTCTGTTGATGTTCCACCATATGACTTTCTAGCATTCATAGAATTTCGCAAGTTTAAGTATTCAATTACATCTTCACTTATATCAGAGATTTGCTCACTTGCACTTCTTAGCTCTTCTATATTTAATTCACTTACATCTTTGTTTAATGAATTTGCAGTAGCAACAACTTCCTTAGTTAGATAATATGCTGTTCTAAATGCCATTCCTTGTTTTTGAACTAGATAGTCTGCTAAATCTGTAGCAGATAGGTGTCCTATCTTACAAGCCTCTTCCATCTTGTCTACATTGATGATTAAAGTATCCATTACTGCTGTAAGAATTTTTAGAGATATCTCTATAGTGTATACACTATCAAATACACCCTCTTTATCCTCTTGAGTGTCTTTATTGTATGCTAGAGGTAATCCTTTCATTACAGTTAGAAGAGAGATAAGGTTTCCATAAGCACGTCCTGTTTTACCTCTTAAAAGTTCTGGTACATCTGGATTTTTCTTTTGTGGCATGATTGAGCTAGTAGTTGCATACTCACCACTCATCTTAACAAATTGGAATTCATAAGATGACCAGATAATTAACTCTTCACTTATTCTACTTATATGCATCATTGCTGTCGAGATATTAAATAATATTTCTAAAGCAAAATCCCTATCACTTACAGTATCAAGGGCAGATATTGTTGGCTCATCAAATCCAAGTTTCTCACAAGTTGCAAATCTATCAATATTATGAGGAGTTCCAGCAAGTGCAGCTGATCCTAATGGTGAATAATTGTTTCTCTCATATGAGCTTTTAAAACGCTCTAAATCACGTTTAAACATATTTGCATAGGCCAACATATGATATCCAAAGTTTGTAGGCTGTGCATGTTGAAGATGGGTCATTCCTGGGATTAGAGTCTCAGTGTGTTTCTCAGCAATACTTACAAAAGTCTCAACTGTCTTTTTAAGTAAAGAGATAATATCTTTATTTTTATCTTGTACATACAGTCTAAAGTCTGTTGCTACTTGATCATTTCTACTTCTTGCTGTATGAAGTCTTCCACCTGCTTCACCTATGATCTGTGTAAGACGACTCTCTATAGCCATATGAACATCTTCATCTTCTATCTTCCACTCAAAATCACCAGCTTCTATCTCAGCTTTTACTTGTAAAAGTCCATCTTCTATTAGCTTTTGATCTTCATTTGAAATGATCCCTTGTGCTGCTAACATTTGAGAGTGAGCTATTGATCCCTTTATATCTTGTTTATATAATTCTCTATCGAACATAACTGATGCATTAAATTCATCTAATAATTGTGCATTTGTATTTTTTAATATTTGGTCATTTACCATTAAAACTTATCTCCTATTACTTCTATATCTTCCATATTATTTGCAACCTCTTCAACATGATCTAGAGCTTCTTTCATAATTACTACTATTTTTTGAAGGGCTTCTTTTTCATCATTTTCTGGAACATCCATACCCACAATCCCCATATATTTTCTAATAAGATCATAAAGATCTTCAACCATTGGGTCGTGAAGTTGTGCTAGCTCTTTATCTTGGGCAGTCACTTTTAAGTCCTTTGAATCCAAATTGCATAATCCGGATTAAATTTATGATTTGGTATTATATCCAAGATAAGGATAATTCTGAATGAAAAGACTATTTATAATAAGACATGCTAAATCAAGCTGGAAAGATGTCACCTTAGATGACTTTGATAGACCATTAAATAAAAGAGGTAAAAAAGATGCTCCTTTTATGGCAAAACTATTAAAAGATAAAAAAATAAACCCTGATCTAATTTTATCATCTCCTGCAGAGCGAGCAAAAACAACAGCAAACATAATTGCAAAAGAGTTAGATTTGGTGGATAGATTAATATTTAGAGATACTATATATGAATCCTCCCTATCAACTTTAATAAACTATATTAAAAAAGCTGATGATAAAAATAAAACAATATTTATAGTAGGACACAATCCAAGCTTAAATGCCCTAGCATATGAGTTTATAGATTTTGATGAAAATATACCTACATGTGGTATTGTGGAAATAAGATTTGATATAGAGAACTGGAAAGATATTAATGAAAACAATGCAAATCTAATATCTTTTGAATATCCAAAAAAATATAAAAATAAAGAGGACTAATGAAATTAACACTTATTGGTAATGGTGCAATGGCTAAAGCTTTAGCTATTGGATTAGTAGTAGATTATGATGTAGAAGTATTAGGAAGAGATGAAAATAAATTAAAAAGCTTTCAAGATGATATTAAAATACAAACTTCAAAAGAGGTATCTATAAAAGTGATAGAGAATGAAGAAAATATAGAAGGGAAGAATCTAATCCTTTGTGTAAAACCTTTTTCACTTATTGAAGTTTCAAAACCCCTAAAGGGTGAAGCAAACTCTGTATATTCAGTACTAGCAGGAACTACAATTGAGAGCTTAAAAGAGAATATCACAGCAAAAAACTATGTAAGAACTATGCCAAATTTATCAGCTGCATTTTTAAAATCTATGACAACTATTACAGGTAATAATGCACTAAAAGAAACTGCAATAAAGATATTTTCAAATATTGGACAAACCCTATGGGTAAATACACAAAAAGAGCTTGACATTGCAACTGGAATCGCGGGAAGCGGTCCAGCCTTTTTAGCACTTGTTGCTGAAGCTATTGCTGATGGTGGTGTTAAATGTGGACTTAAAAGAGATGATGCAAGTACTTTAGTAAAAGGTTTATTTGAAGGATTTGCTCCACTTTTAAATGAAAACAAGCCAGCAATCATAAAAGATAATGTAATGAGTCCAGGTGGAACTACAGCTGCTGGTTATTGTGCCATGGAAGAAAATGGTGTAAGAAATGGAATGATTAAAGGGATTGAAGCAGCTTATGAAAAAGCTGTGGAGTTAGGGAAAAAATAGTTTATAGGTGAGTAAGTTGGTAGGTTACCTCACGGCAGAATCTAAATTTAAACTCGCCGAAACTTACCAACCTACCAACTAATTAACAATTCCGAATATCATAAAATCCACCCGATTCAAACTTCTCAATATTTTCTATAATCGTTTCATGCATCCTTTTAGCTGCATCTTCTGCTGATTGTATTTCACCCTCTTTAAGTCTTTTTGCTGAGGGAAACTCTTCATCATCTATTTCATATCTTATTACATCTGTCATTGGTGTTTCTATCACGCCTGGTGCTATTGCTAAAAGTCTAGTATCTAACATCTCTTTAGAGTAAAGATTTATAAGCATATTCACTCCAGCTTTAGATAATGAGTATGATGCCCAACCTTTTGAGCCATTTACTGCTGCTCCTGAAGATATGGTGATAATTGTTTTTACATCTATAGTATTTAAAATATCAAGAAGCTCTTTATTTGCATATACATTTAATTCATATACTTCTTTAAGTTCATCTATCTCAACATCAAAGGAGGATTTTATTTCACCTAACATTCCAGCATTTAAATATACTACTTCAAAATTTCCAATTCCACTTATAAAATCATTCAATCCATTTTTTATATTTTTCAAATCTGACAAATCAAAATCTTTAAAAATAAAATTTTTATTTTCTATATTTGGTTTTGTTCTACTGATTCCATATACTTTATATCCTAATTCTAAATACAGGTTTGATAAAGATAAACCAAGACCAGAACTACATCCAGTTATCAATATATTTTTCATTTGTACTCCTAATTTTGTAGAATATCAAATTAGATATTTCAAACATTTTAAATTTGATTGTTTATATATTATAAAAATTATTATTTTCTTACACTATGTTACACTTTACTTATCTTTTAATACTAATTTTTCTAAACATAAAACTTCATTCAATTTTTATGCTAAAATTACTTTCAAGTAACTAAGGGGTTTTTTTAATGAGTAACTTACTTGATTTTTCAGATGATTTAATAATATACACAGATACTAATGGAAAAATTTTAGAAGTAAATGAAAGTTATTTAGATTTATTACATTTGAATCAAAAAGAGATTCTTGGAAAATCAGAAAATAAAATTCTTAATATTATTTCCTCTTCTCAAAAAGTAGAAGAATATGAAAAACTACTTCTAGGTAAACTTGATATTGTAATAGAAGAAATTATTGAATTTGAAGTGGGTATCAAATACTATAAAACAAAAAAAGAGCTAATAGAGCCAAATAAAATTCTAATCACAAGAAGAGATATCACAGAATATAAACAATACCTATCCCTATACAATTCTCATATATATCTTTTAGAACTTATTGCAAAAGCAAAACCTATAGAGTATATTTTAGATGAAATTATTAAATCAGTTGAAAAAAGAAACTCAAATATGATCTGCTCAGTACTTTTATATAATAGTGCAGATAATAAACTATATAAAGGAGCTGCACCATCCCTACCTGATGATTATAATGATAAATTAAATGGTATGATTATAGGTGAAAAAGTTGGATCATGTGGTGCAGCTGTTTATCTAAAAGAAAGGGTGATAGTTGAAGATATAAGCAAACATGAAAACTGGCAAAAGGCAAAAAACTTTGCAGCTAAATTTAATCTAAGAGCCTGCTGGTCTCAACCTATCCTATCATCAAATGATGAGATACTAGGATCTTTTGCAATCTATTATAAAAAACCAAAATCTCCAACAAAATTTGATATAGACTTAATAGAAGATGTGGCAAATGTAGCTGGTGTAGCTATAGATAAACACCTACAAACAGAACAACTGCAAAAAGAGATAGAAGAGAATAAAAAACAAGAACAACTCTTGATGCATAAATCAAAGCAAGCCATGATGGGTGAGATGCTAGAAAATATAGCCCACCAATGGAGACAACCTCTATCTATCATATCCACCTATGCAACAGGTATACTTATAAAAAAAGAGAGTGGTATGGATACAAAAGATATGGATAAGGAAGCCTTTGAAGTTATAAATGTAAATGCCCAATACCTATCAAATACTATAGAAAACTTTAGAAAATATTTTATGTCAAATAGCAAAAAAGTAGACTTTACATTAAAAGAGTCTATAGACTATACCCTTAAACTTGTTGAAGGAAGAGTAAAAGCTGAAGATATAAAAATAATATATGATGTAAATGATGTGGCATTATATAATTATAGAAATGAACTAACCCAAGTATTTATGAACATACTAAATAACTCAGCAGATGCACTAAATAATATCCATAGGCAAGATAGATATATCCAAATCACCTCAGAACTAATTGATGGCTTTGTAAGGGTTTATATCATTGATTCTGCAAAAGGGGCTCCAGATAATATTGTAGAGCGTATATTTGAGCCTTATTTTACAACTAAACATCAATCATGTGGGACTGGAATTGGTTTATATATGTGTCATGAGATTATTGATAAACATGTAAAGGGATCTATTAAAGCTTATAATGATCAGTTTAGTTTTGCTGGGGAAGATTATCGAGGGTTGAAGTTTGTTATTGATTTGCCGATTGAGGGTGTTAGAGTTGATAGTGGATTGGATTATGTTATTTAATTAGTTTTCTGAGATATCAAAATAGTTATCTAATATTTGTTGAGTTTTTCCATTTGATTTTAATTTTTTAAGAGCATCTTTTAAAATATCAGTTTCCTCTTTTTTGATAGATTTATTACAAATAAGATACATACTCGCCTCAAACATTATAAGAGGCTTATCAAAAAATGATTTACTAATATTTTCTTTTTTTGCTATATATTTTAACATAGGTATTGCTCCTGCAACTGCATCTGCTCTACCTTTTTTTAACATTCTAATTCCATTAATATAAGCAGGTGGATGAACTTTATTTAAACTCTTATCATTATGAAATTTTTCATCAAATATTATTCCTAATGGAACAGCAATTATTTTATCCGATAAATCAGAATATTCACTTAGCTTTATTCCAGAAATAGGAAGTATCCCTACAGTTACATTAAAACCTATAGGTTCAATAAGATTAAAGCTTTCAATAACATCAGGAGTATTAGCAGCAATACTACAAATCTTATTATTTTGTTTTGAACTTAATAGTATTCTTTTTGCAGGATATAGTTGAATTTCTTTTGAATTGTTTGTAAGTTTTTTAATCTCTTTTAAGATCTCATATAATACGCCTGTTTTTTTGTTTTCTTCTGACATAAAAGCATATGGAATTAGGTTTAATCCTACTAGTTGGATGTTATTGTTGTTTGCGTTTAGGGATGATGATATTAGTAGTGAAAATAGAAAGATTGACTTTAGAAGATTATTTAGTTTCGTGAAATATGGGTTCATTTGTTTATATTATCCAATCTCTGATGTTTTATCCAAATCTAAATAACCATATATCCTAATATAACTATCTTCTTTTTTATAATTAATTTTTAAAGCTTCTAGTATATTAATTATCCTCGAACTTAAATCATTAATTAAAGGCTTCATTAATTCTCCACGATTAACTTTAATATATGGATCGATATCAAGATGTTCAATCGAAATAAATTCTCTATTAATTTGTTGAAGTTCACCAGTAAAATCAATTTTATTTTCTGGAAAATAATCATTATCAATAGATTTTACTCTAAATCTGATTGACTCTTCAATTTCATTTAATTCAGAAAAAAGATTATACCATTTAGTATTATTCATTACACTATATAATTGTCTATCTTGAATAATTTTATTGTAGTTCATCTATTGATCTTTCTTATTAGATAATGTTTAATTTTACTTATTTTTATTTCAATATTAGATTAAGAGCATAAAAAAAGGATTCACAAAAGTGAATCCTTTTAGAAACTATCGTTCGTGATTTACTGGTGGACGAGTTGTCGACCATATTGTCATTTTTGGTGTTACAAGTGCTCTGCGGACTTCGTGGCTTCGTTTCACTCCGACCACTTCGTCTGCGACGGCTAAAAACGTGACTCAAGTCACGTTTTTTTTACGCCGTCTTACATCATACCTGGCATTCCACCCATTCCACCCATATCTGGCATTGCTGGCATAGCTGGTTTGTCTTCTTTGATGTCACTTACTGTTGCTTCTGTTGTAAGTAATAGGCTTGCTACTGATACTGCATTTTGCATTGCTACTCTTTCAACTTTTGCTGGATCAACGATTCCTGCTGTGAACATATCTACATACTCACCAGTTGCTGCGTTGAATCCTAGGTTTTGGTTGTCTGATTTTTCAATTTCATTTACAACTACACCAGCATCAAATCCAGCGTTTGAAGCGATTTGTTTCATTGGAGCTCTTACTGCTCTGATGATGATATCTGCACCGATTTGCTCATCACCTGCTAACTCATGGCTTACTTTTTGAGCAGCTCTGATAAGTGCAGCTCCACCACCAATAACGATACCCTCTTCTACAGCAGCTCTTGTTGCTGAAAGTGCATCATCTACTCTATCTTTTTTCTCTTTCATTTCAGTCTCAGTTGCAGCACCTACTTTAATAACAGCAACACCACCACTTAGTTTTGCAAGTCTTTCTTGAAGTTTTTCTTTGTCATACTCACTTGTAGTATTTGCAATCTCATTTTTGATTTGGTTTGTTCTAGCTTCAACTAAATCTGCTTTACCTGCACCATCTACGATAGTTGTGTTATCTTTATCGATTACAACTCTTGAAGCAGTACCAAGTACTTCAATTCCTGATGTATCTAGGCTCATTCCCATCTCTTCAGCTACTACTGTTCCACCTGTTAAGATTGCTACATCTTCTAGCATCGCTTTTCTTCTATCACCAAAACCTGGAGCTTTAACTGCAGCAATGTTTAATGATCCTCTTAATCTATTTACAACTAAAGTTGATAAAGCTTCACCTTCAACATCTTCAGCGATGATTAATAATGGTCTACCACTTTGGTTTACTTGCTCTAAGATTGGTAACATATCTTTTAAGTTAGAGATTTTTTTATCATAAAGTAAGATAAATGGGTTTTCTAACTCTGTAGTCATTTTTTCAGTATTTGTTACGAAATATGGAGATAAATATCCTCTATCAAATTGCATACCTTCAACTACATCTAACTCATCATTGATACCTTTTGCTTCCTCAACAGTGATAACACCATCTTTTCCAACTTTCTCCATTGCCTCAGCAATCATATCACCGATAGTAGTATCAGAGTTTGCAGAGATTGTAGCAACCTGAGCAATTTGCTCTTTATCACTTACTTCTTTAGCAATCTCTTTAAGCTCATTTACAATTGAATCACAAGCTTTATCCATACCTCTTTTGATCTCAACTGGGTTAGCACCAGCAGTTACATTTCTAAGACCTTCTTTGAAGATAGACTCAGCTAATACTGTAGCAGTTGTAGTACCATCACCAGCTTGATCATTTGTTTTAGATGCAACTTCTTTAACAAGTTGAGCACCCATGTTTTCTAGGTTGTCAGCTAGTTCAATCTCTCTAGCAACACTTACACCATCTTTTGTGATAGTTGGGCTACCAAATGATTTTTGTAAAAGTACGTTTCTTCCTCTTGGTCCCATTGTAACTTTTACAGCATCTGCTAATTGTTTTACACCACTATATAATTTATTTCTTGCGTCATCACTAAAATGTATTTCTTTAGCCATTATTTATCGTCCTTTTATTTCTTTTATAGTTTGTTAAATTTTCTTACTTGATTACACCAAGGATATCTTTTACTTCTAATACTAAGTAATCATTTCCATCAAGTTTTAATTCTGAAGGTCTAGAAAAATCACTGAATATTACAGTATTTCCCTCTTCAATACTTTTTACGAAATCACTAGTAGCTACTACTTCAGCTCTATTTGATTTGTTTACTGAATTATCTGGGATGATAATTCCACTTGCAGTTTTATTTTCTTCTTCGATTCTTTTAACAAGTACTCTGTCACCTAATGGTTTAAAGTTCATTGTTTCTCCTTATTAAGTTATTATCCAAATTCTAAAATAAAAATTCAACTCTTGCACTCATCATTGCAACATATGGAATCGATAAAATCTTTTGAATTAGCTAAGGCTAGTCCTTCAAAATTTTATCAATCCCCTATATCACAAGCATATGTACTATAGTTCAACATTTATTTCAGAATTTGGATTTTATATTTATTTTTATAAATTAGCACTCTTTATATTTGAGTGATAGAATTGTATAAAATTTTTCCTTTATTGTCAAGTAATATGAGTGATTTTAACTCAAGTCAATTTATATTAAATATCACCTTTTAGTTTATGCCAAATAGTTCCTATGTATTCATGCAAAGAGATCTCGGTATTTTGGAGACTTTTAGCGATTGGAATAGATCTATATTTATCTTCCTTTTGTAAAAAGTTTGTTGGTGCAGCAATAGGATTTAGTCCCTCTTTTTTAAATAAATTCATAGCCCTATGCATATGTGTAGCATTTGTAACCAAAATGAAACTATCAGTTCCTACAAACTGTTTAACATAAATTGCTTCTTCTCTTGTATCTCGTGGTTCACTTTGTGTCAATATACTTTTTTTAGGGATACCCAATTCAACTAAAAAATCTCTAGTCAATATTGCATGGGAAGTTTCTTCAGAACCTTTCCATCCTGATGTTATAATTTTTAAATCTTTATTCATATTATAAAGTCTAAGAACCTCATATGAACGACCTATCATATCACCTCCAAGAAGTAATACATATTCTACATTTTCAGGAATGTTTTGTAATTTTTCATATTTAGACTCTAAGGGTTCTAAAAGTGTATTTGAAAAAGGTTGATAAGATATTGTAATTATCCAAATAAAAGATAAGGTTAAAAAGATTTTTGCTTTTTTATAGCTTTTTGAATATAAAAAATATAAGCCAATTAATCCTAATATCAAACCTATTGATAGAGGCATAATAAAAGCTGAAATAACCTTTTTTAATGTAAACATTTTAAAATCTCTTTTTTATCTATTTTATTTTTTGCACCATTATATATATTTTCTTCAAGTTTTTTCATTAAATCATCTAAATCAATATCTCTACTAATAGTTAAAAGTAAATTATATAGCTCTTTATCACTCTTTGCTTTTTTTATTTGTATCTCTAAAGGGTGTTGCTTTTTACTTTGTTTTTTTCTTATAAAATTAACAATATAAACTAGAATCACTCCTATAAACACTCCAAATATAGCAAATATATATTTTAAGTATTTTGGATCATTAGTATCTTTTACAAGCTCTTGAACCTCAATAAATATAGGTTTAGTAAAAATTATCTCCATACTATTTGTATCTATATTTAGATATTTAAATTTTATAGATGGGATAGAAAAACTTTTATCTGCTATTATCGAAAACTTTTGTATAAACTCTCCCCAATAAGAGTTCATTTCAAATTTTGAGCTTATATTAGGTAAATCACTATATACAATTTTATCTTTAAAGCCTAGATCAAACTTTTTTATATCATCAATATTTCCCTTACCCTTTATTTTTAGAGTTATATTTATAGGCTCATTTGCTTTTATTTTTGTTTTATCAGCTTTTAGCTCAATTGTATATTTACCTTGTATAGCCAAATCTTCATATAAGGGATAAACCTCAATCAATCTCTCTTTTGAATAAATCTTATGCCATCTTTTAAAATTTGCTCGTAATTTTTTACTAGAGATCTCTACAAATTGTTTATCTAGATTTATACTTCCTACCACTTTTGGTTCTAATAAAAATTGATATCTATAAATAGTATTTTCTTCACCCTTTATAGGTTTTATATCTTCAAGTCTTTTTATCCAAAAGTCACTAGTTTCAAACTCTTCAAAATATGTTTGATCTATCTTTTCATCATTTGATACACTTAAAACTAGATCAGCTTTTATGGTTTCATTTATATATATTTTATCCTTTGATAGTTTTACTTCAAACTTCACCTCAGCATATAAAAATAAAGGTAATAAAAAAACAAATGCAACTCTACCAAGGTTTTTTACTATCATTTACTACTCCTTTTTCCATAGGGATGATTAAAGTATTTATAGAGCTATTTTCTATTTTTCTATCCCATTTTTGTTTTTGATAATGATCAATTTTTAGTTTCTCTTTAGACCTTAAAACTGTTTTATTATCATCTTCCCTTTTTCCCTCACTTATATATACACCTTTTTTATTTTCATCTTCAAATTCAAGATTTGAGATATTATCAAATCTAAGGAGGAAACTAAGCTTTTTGTCCTCTTTTAATTCAACATCCTCTGGCACTATATCTGACCAGATCACCCTATTTCCTGTTCTACACATTTTATTTGTGATATTATCTCTTTTTAATTTCTCTATTTCTATCTCTTGCTTTATATTTTCACTCATGGCAAGATTAAATTTTGTACGTTCGTCATTGGAATACTTTAGAGCTTTATTATAATATTCTATAGCCTTTTCATAGTTTTCTAGGAATATATATGAGTTTGCAATATTATGATATTTTTTATGGGCTAGATTTTCATTTTTTATTTTTTGATATAGTTTAATTGCTTGTCTATATTTTTTTTGTTTATATAAGGAGTTTGCCATATTATAGACTATTTGATCTGTTTTATTTTCTATCTTTTCAAAGTTTTCATATGCTTCTTTATACTCACTATTTTTATAAAACTTCATAGCTTTATAAATATGTATATCATCATTTATTGAAGCAAAAGAGATAGAACTTATAAATACAATAGATATAAATATTTTTATCATCTAAACCCCTTTAAATTAACTCTAGATAAAAGTAAAAATATAAAAGCAAACAATAGAGGTATCAAAAATAGTTCTGTTTTATTTTGTAAATTTTTATCTACACTTTCATCTATATTAAACTCACTCTTTATTCTCTTCATTATATCTTTAAGATCATCGTTTTTTAAAGAATATCCTAAATACTCTCCATCACTCTCTTTAGCTAGATTTTCTATTTTTTTATTTATCTTTGAGACTACAATATTCCCATTTTTATCTTTTATGAGTTTACCATTTTCATCTATCACTCCACCACGTTTTGTAGCTATATTATAGATAAATACTGATATACCATTTTCATTTGCAAACTCTATCTCTTTTTTAAAATCTATATTTTCACTTCCATCTGTAAATATAAGTAGAGGCTTTTTTTCTTTTTTTATAAGTTCATTTGCGGCACCTAAAAGTTTTAAGATATTTGTACCCGATTGGTTTACATTTTCAAGTTTTAGATTTTCTACTAAAAACCTTAAAACTTCATAATTATTTGTAAGGGGTGAAATTATAAAAGCTTGGTTTGAAAAAGCAAAAAGTGAAATCCTCTCTGTAGTAAACATATCGATCAATGAACTCATCTTATTTTTTGCAAATTCAAATCTATTTGGATATATATCTTTTGCCATCATAGATTTTGAGATATCAAAGGCTATTGCCATATCAACATTTATTTCTGAGTTATCAATTTTAGTTTTATAATATACTGGTCTTGCCATTGCTATTACCATAAATATAAAACTAAAAGCTAAAAATATACTTTGTTTCTTTTTATCAAATCTATTTATCACTATCTTTTTATACATTTCAACAGAAAGATCAAATAATGACTCATCCCTTTTTATTTTTACAAAATAAAACAAAGGCAAAAGTAGAAGTAAAAATAAGGCTTCTATATTATAAAAACTCATATCCTACCCCTATTTAAAATATATAAAAACATAAATAGAAAAATAGATAAAAATAAAGGATATTGAAAATAGTATATGGTTTTAGTGATACTAGAAGTTTCTATCTTACTTTTTTCAAGTTGATTTATTTTCTCATAGATCTTTTCAAGCTCGGATAAATCAGATGTTTCAAAAAACTCTCCACCTGTTTCTTTAGCTATTTTACTTAATACATCTCCATGATATTCTTCTTTTGCTCCTATTGCTACAGTATATACTTTAAGATCATACTTTTTTGCATTTTCTATAGCTATATCTAGCACCATAGAATCTTTTGTATTTATACCATCTGTAAGAAGTATCACTATCTTATTTTCAGCCTTGCTTTTTTCAAATATTTTTCCACTTAAATAAAGTGCTTCATAAAGTGCTGTACCATTTATACCAGCTGCACCTATCTCTATATATTTTAAGATATCTTTTAGAGGTTGTTTATCATAAGTAAAGGGTACAGCTATATAGGCAAATTCTGCAAATACGGATAAAGCCAATCTATCAAACTCCCTCTTATCAACAAAATCAGCTACTATCTCTTTTGTGATTTTAAATCTATCTTCATCTTTCATACTATCACTGGCATCTACACTTAAAAGTATCTCATAACCCTCTGCATTTTTTAGGGTAATATTTTCTTTTGTAACTGGACTTGCCATAGCTATAAGTAAAGATATAATCATCAGATATTTTAATATCTTTGATAAAGAGTTTTGTTTTTTCACTACACTTTCAAGCATAGACATATTTGAAAAATAAAGCCTAGTATTTTGTTTTTTACAATATTTCTCACAAAGTAAAAAAACTATAAAGAGTAAAAACATAAAAGGGTATTCAAATATCATCTATATAGCCTTTTAGTAATTGTTTTGTTTTATCATCTAATCCTAAATTTTCTTTTTTATATTTAAATGGCTCAATTTGTTTCAGAACTAAATCCAATCTCTCTTTATCTTCAACACAATCTTTAGCTAAAAGGGTAAATCTATAAAGTACTTCTTTACTATCACTATCTAAATCTAAAGCCTTTAGCTCATTAATACTAATCTCTTTTTGAGATAGTTGTACTTCTTTTTTCTTAAATAAAAACTTTTTAAATAAATAAGCCAATAAAAGTATAAAAACAAATACCCCTATATAAATAAAATAGACACTATAATCTATAGTGATATCTTCAATAGGCATAATATCTTGAAACTGATTATTCATCTATGACCTCGTAAGGTGTTCAAGTTTTTGAAGCACATCATCATCTGTATATATCTTTTCATATTTGATATTTGAATTTTTTAGGTTTTTAAAAAGTTCTTTATCAAACTCTTGCATCTTTTTATTGTAGGCTTCTATAGATTTTTTATCTAGAATCATTTCTCTAGAATTTAGAGTATCTGTATCTACAAACTCAAACTCACCTAAGATATTTAGATCCTCTTCAGCCCTATCACGTATTATAGAAATATATACCTCATGTTTATTTCCCAATAGTTTTAGATCAGGCATCTCTAAAAAATCCCCTATCAAAAATATGATCGATTTTTTCTTTAGTTTATTTAGTAAATACTCTTCAAGTGCTTTATAATCTATCTTTGTATTTAATGGTTCAAGATCATTTGAAGTATCGTAATTTATCTCTACTATAGATTTATCACGAGTAGGTTTAAAAAAGTATCTCTCTTTGTTATCATAGTATATACTAGTTAAGGTATCTTTTTTAATTGTTACCACATAAGATAGAGCTGTCATTATCTCCACCGCCACATCTTTTTTTGCCCTTTTTGAACCAAAATAAAGACTTCCACTATTAAAATATACTAGAGCTATATTTAATTGTTTATGTTCATTAAAAACATTTACACTTGGAGTACCTGATCTTGCAGTAATTTTCCAATTGATATGACGAACATCATCATCAATATTATATTCACGTACTTCAGAAAACTCTAAACCATTTCCACCAAATATACTGGTGTGTTCACCATGAAATTGTGAAAATAGTTTTTTTCTAGTTTTAAGAATAATATCGTGTTTATCAAGCATTATGGTGCAGGTATCTTTTCTATAATTTTTTGTAAGATATCATCTACAGTGATATCATTTGCTGTGGCTTTATAGTTTAGTATAATCCTATGTCTTAGTACTAAATATACCACTTGTACCACATCATAAGGGGTTACAAACTCTTTATTATTTATAAAAGCTCTGGCCTTACAAGCTTTATATAGATCAATACTTCCCCTTGGACTTACACCATACTCTATATACTCTTTTATATTCTCTAGTCCATATTTTTCAGGTTCTCTTGTGGCAAATACTATTTTAAGTAGATACTTTGATACTTCATCATCGATATGGATATCTTTTACCTTTTGTTTTAGCTCTTCAAACTCAATCTTATCCATCACTTGAATAATCTCTTCAAATCCTTTTTTTGCAGCCCTTTGAACTATCTCAAACTCTTCATCAAAAGTGTTATAACCCACATTTACTTTAAGCATAAATCTATCAAGGGATGCCTCAGGCAATTCATATGTACCATCTTGATCTATTGGATTTGAGGTAGCTAAAACCATAAAAGGTTTTTCTAACTTAAAAGTATCCTCTCCAATAGTTACTTGTTTTTCAGCCATAGCCTCAAGAAGTGCAGATTGAACCTTCGCACCTGCACGATTTATCTCATCAGCTAAAAGTAGATTTGTAAAAATTGGACCATGTTTAATTGTAAAATCATTCTTCTTTAGATCAAGTATCTCATTTCCTGTGATATCTGATGGTAAAAGATCTGGAGTAAATTGAATACGTTTAAAATCAAAACCTAAAGTTTGTGCTAGTGAATTTACAGCAGTAGTTTTTGCTATACCAGGAACACCTTCAAGTAATATATGCCCTTCACTTAATAGCGCAATAAGCATAGAATCCATAAGATCCTCATGCCCTACTATTACTTTTTTTATCTCATTTTTTATCTTATCTATCATCACCTACCCTAATGTATAAAGCGTAAATATACTCTTTTATATCTCCTGATGGAGTGGTATAATCAAACTCTTCATCTTTTAAAAGTTTGAAATTATTCCCAAGTCTTTTTGAAAGTTGACTAAGAGAGTACTGTTTTATTGGCAAAGATGCACATTTTGTTGCTCCACCATCCCTAAATTCAGCAAAAAGTACATATCCACCTTTTTTAACATTTGATTTTAGATTTAAAAAATAAGCTTTTATATCCTCTTCATCCAATAAAAAATGAAGCACTGCCCTATCTATCCAAATATCAATATTTTTATCTTCAAAAGTTTTCGAGATATCGTGTCTAAAAAATTCTAATTTATCATTTTCATCTAATCTATCTTTTAATTTATCTAAGGCAATTTGGCTAATATCATTTAAAATAAGATTACAATCTTTTTTGATAAGTTCATCTACTAGCATTGATGTACCTGCACCTGATAAAAAGATATTTGAATCTTTTTGTATTTTTATATCATCTAAAAACTTTAGGCTTTGGCTTACATCATCTTCCCACCAGCCTAAATTACAATCATCACTCTTATCAAATATATTATCCCAATGTGATTCTAAACTCATACAAAATCCTTTTTAAAATGCCTCTCCACTTTCTATAGCTAGATTTGTTCTAGTATATTCTACCATTGATCCTTCATAAACCTTTACATCATCCATACCAACTAAAAACTTTGATACAAACCAAAGTCCTCTAGCTTTATGTCCGGTATTGCAATATACAATTAAAGGAAGATCAAGTTCTACTCCAAATCCTGAATTATATAAAATCTTTGTAGATTCTTCTTTTGAATTAAATACAAAATAGTTATTTTCTTTTTTAAGATGTCTTATCATAGGTGTAAGTTTAGCTGTTGGGATTCTTCCATGTTTAGCTAAATCTTTTCTGTCATCTTCACCCCTATAAAACTTTGCAACTCTTGCATCAGAGATTTGAATATCATCATTATATATAGCTTCAAGAATATCATTTGTAGATGCTAGTGAACTTTTATCAAAAGTATCTATCTCTATATCTTTGGATTCTGCAGTAAAATTCTCTTTTGAAGTTTTTTTATTTTCATATTGCCACTTTGCATATCCTCCATCTAAAATCACAGAATTTTTAAATCCATACATCCAAAATGTCCACAATCCACTCACACCATCAGCAAAATCAACTTGATCTAAACCACCACTATAAAATACAACTATACTATTCTCATCTAATCCAATTTGATTCATTATCTCTTGGGTTTGTTCTGGAGTATTATAAAGCTTTGGTATTTGGCTAAGTTTACCTTTAAACCATTGCTTCTTTGGAAGATTTATAGCTTTTGAGATATGTCCCTTTTCAAAAGCACTCTTTTTTCTTGTATCAATTACTATTAGATTTTTATTTGATAAATTTTTCTCCAGCCACTGTGTCGATACAATATGATTTTCAGGAATCTCCAATCCAAATAAAGCACAAACAAATACCATCAATAATATTAACTTTTTCATATTTCGCCTTTTAAACAATATAGCTATTTAGCAAATAAGCTAAATACAAGTTTGAATATTATCAAATATGATAAATTTTGTCAAGATACAATTTAATATCTAAATCAGTATTATTTAACTAGAATAAAAAGCAATTTAAATATAAGGTTTTACATAAATGTTAGGCATGGAAGAAAAGATCAAGATTTTTAAGGCACTTGGAAATGAGACAAGATTTTTAATTTTTAAAAATATTTTCACAGGTGGATATGCTTGTTCTATAGACAATAAACAACCAAAAGATGATATCATCGCCCAAGCTACATGTGTGACAACTATTGCAGAACATTTTAACTTCTCCTTACCAACTATATCTAGACATCTGAAAGAATTAAAAGAAGCAAATATCATCATCATGACAAAAAAGAGCAATAAAATATTTATAGAACCAAATCCTGAAATCATCAAAGAATTAGCTGGATGTTTTAGTGATTTAGTAAATAACTACACAGCTCAAACCTACCAATTTGACAATACAAAAAAATAATTCACCCTTATATTTATACAACTTTGTAATAATTTACTCCTTTTGCAACATTTAGGAAACAATGTTCTTCTATAATTAATTCATATAAAAAATTTACTTATTAAATTTGATTTTTAGATTTTTTGAAAGGTGATAGTTTTATGATTTTGTTTTCTTTGGGGGAAGGGATAAATGAGTAAAGTTATCATTTGGATTTAAAATTTAAAATGATGATTTATATAGTGGTTTTGTTTGAAGGGCTTTTTGCCCTTCTTTTTTAAATCTAAAATTGAACTCCCACTCCAAATCTAATCGATGTATCAGAATCAATTGTATCTAAAGTATTAGATTCGTATGTATAAGCCACATCAAATAAGAATGATCCAAAACTATGTGTTAATCCAACACCAATTTCTTTGTCATCATGATCATCACTATCTTTTATATCACTATCTAATTCATATGTAATATAGGCAAAACTATCGTCCATATAGTCAAATCCAGCCATAAATCCTAAAGGAATACTACTACCTGAAGAATCTGACTGATAAGTAGTAGTTGTTCCTTTAGTAATATTTTTAGCTTTTTCATTAACCATAAAACTATAAACTACACTAACCATTGGACCCACAAAAAAATTCCCTTCAAGATTTAATTTATAAATAAAATCAAACCCCACAGCCATAGCATCTCTTTCATAATCATAATTATCTCTACTTGATCCTCCTGTAAAAGATGAAGTTTGAGAAGGAAGATATGCATAACCACCTTTGAAAATAAAATCATCTCCTATTGCATATAGTTCAATAACATATTGTTGTGTATCATAACTTCCTTGATAGAAAGACTGATCAGAAAACTTTGTTTCAGATTGTTGAGTAGAAACAGTTAAATAGTTACCTGCAAATAATAAACTAGAAGATAAAACTAAACCTGTTAATATTTTTTTCATTTAGTACCTTTTTTATTAATAATTATATTAAATCTATATTGCTCTTGGCATTGTAAAATTAATATTTTTAACTTATCAAAAAAGATGTTTATTTTGTGTAACTTTTAAAGAAATTACTTAATATTTTAAATTATAAGATATTTTTTAGGATAGAGTAAAGAGTGCTACTTTTTATATAAAAGGGAAAAAGTTCCCTTTTATATTATGCTGCTTTTTTAGCTGCTTTCTTAGCGAATTTTTTAGCTTTAGATACTTTTTTGAATCCTTCAGATTTTAATTTTGAAGAAACTTTTTTAGCTACTGAGTCTACATTTTTCTTTTTAGCTACTTTTGTAGCTGCCTTAAGTGCGATTTTTTTGATTTTAGCTTTTTTTAACTTTGCCATAAAGTTGTCCTTTTTATATAATATTTTTATATACTAAAGCAAGTTTTTAAAACTTTTAGTAATATATTATGGTAATTATAATGATTTTAAAACTAAATGTCAATATTTTTTACTACAAATTTCCAAATTTAATTATTTTAAACACTTAAACATTATATTTCTGTAACTTTTTAATTTTTTAATACTCATATATAACTTGATAAATTTACATTTGCAAAGATTAAACGGCATTTAGATATAATCACGATAAATTACAAATATATACTACAATAAGGTTAAATATGACACTACTAGATGGTAAATCCCTATCTGCTAAAATCAAAAAAGAAGTTAAAGAAGAAGTTGAAGTATTACAAAAAGACAGAAATATAACTCCAGGTCTTGCAGTTATCCTTGTGGGTAATGATGCAGCAAGTGCAGCATATGTAGGTATGAAAGCAAAAGCTTGTAAAGAAGCTGGTATCTACTCTATCGTACATGAGATGCCAGAGACTATTAGCCAAGAGAAGATGTTAGAGATTATCTCTATGATGAATCAAAATCCAAACATTGATGGTATCTTAGTTCAGTTACCTCTTCCAAAACAAATTGATACAACTGTTATCCTTGAAGCTATTGATCCGAAAAAAGATGTTGATGGTTTCCACCCATACAATGTAGGGCGTGTTACTGCGGGTCTTGATGGATTTATCCCAGCTACACCATATGGAGTAATGAGACTACTTGAAGAATATAAAATAGATCCAAAAGGTAAAAATGTATGTGTTGTAGGTGCAAGTAATATTGTAGGTAAACCTATGGCAACACTTATGTTAAATGCTGATGCTACAGTTGAAATTTGTCATATCTTTACAGATGATCTTAAAAAGCACACACTACAAGCAGATATCATCTGTGTAGGTGTAGGTGTAGTAAATCTTATCACTGAAGATATGGTAAAAGATGATGTTATCATTGTAGATATTGGTGTAAGTAGACTTGAATCTGGTAAATTAGTAGGTGATGTGGATTTTGAAAATGTATCACCAAAATGTTCATACATCACACCAAGCCCAGGTGGAGTTGGACCTATGACTATTGCAATGCTACTTAAAAATACAATTAAAGCAGCATCATTAAGAGAGAGTGAGTAGTATGGGCTTTTTTTCTAAACTGTCCAAGTTTGCTAGTTCTTGGACTGGTACTATTATAATAGTTCTTACTATTATATTTTTTATAGCTCAAGCATTTGTAATCCCAAGTGGAAGTATGAAAAGTACTCTACTTATTGGAGATATGCTTTTTGTTAAAAAATTCTCTTATGGTATCCCTACTCCAAGAATCCCTTGGATAGAATTACAGGTATTACCTGATTTTAATGACAATGGTCACCTTATAGAAGGTGATAAACCTGAGCGTGGAGATATAGTAGTATTTAGATATCCACACAATGATAATATTCACTATGTAAAAAGATGTGTGGCAACTGGTGGAGATAGAGTAATGATTCATAAAAAGAATCTTCTTATCCACTATAAAGAAGGAAATGACTATATCAAAAAGAACTACGAAGATAAAGGCTATCAAGTAGTAAGTGCTTTTGATAAAAAATGGGTTGTAAATCCATACCAAAAAGATCATCCAGGGATTCACACTGATCCTACAGTAGTAAATGATGGTCTAGCACCATATCAATTATTTAACTTATCTCCGATAATTGTTCCTGAGGGTGAATTTTTTATGATGGGTGATAACCGTGATCATAGTAATGACTCAAGATTTTGGGGAACAGTTCCATATAAATTTATCGTAGGTAAACCTTGGTTTATTTACTTCTCTTGGGATGATGATTTTAAAATTAGATGGGATAGAGTATTTAGAAGTGTAGAATCTCTAGAAACAGAGATAAAAGAAAATGATATTAAAAAACATGAAAAAGGAATATACTAATGACTTACTATATAGCAAGTGATCACGCTGGAGTTGATTTTAAAGCATTTGTAAAAGAGTTATTTGAGAAAAAAGGTCATGAGGTAGTTGATCTAGGACCTGTAAATAAAGATAGAGTTGATTATCCAGATTTTGCAGCAAAACTTTGTACTGAAGTTATACAAAATGAGGGCACAAAAGGTATTTTAATTTGTGGTAGTGGTATAGGTATGTCTATGGCAGCAAACAAATTTAATGGTATCAGAGCAGCACTTTGTCACAATGAATACTCAGCACAAATGGCTAGAGAACATAATGATGCAAACGTACTTTGTCTAGGTGAGAGAGTATCTGGTGAAGGTATGGTTGAAGCTATCGTGAATGCTTGGCTTGGTGCTGAGTTTGAAGGTGGTAGACATGAAGGTAGAGTTGAAAAGATCAATAAACTATTTGGATCTTGTAGAGTTTAAATAATATAAAAAGGATACTAAGATGGAGCGAGCTTTACCACCTAGTGATTATGTAGTATATTTAGTAGTTATCGGTGTAGTTGCAGCGATGATGTTAGGAAAATATCTAATGGCAAAATGGGACAAACCTATTGATGAAGTTATTGAAAAGGATGTTCCTAAAGATATGGAAAAGTTTGAACATGAGATTGAAGATATCGTAGATGATATTGGAGATAAGATCCATCAAAAAAAATAAAACGTAGTTTTAGAAGTGTTCTGTTATAAAAATAGGACACTTATAAGACTATATACAAATATCTCTCCTTTGAACTAGTTTTTGTACTATAGCCTCTTTATTTTACTGGAGGACAAATGCTAAATCCTAAAATCGTTGATTATATATTCTCATCAGCTTCCATTCAAAGATGGAATGACTACCCAAGAATGGTTGAACTAGTAGAACTAGACAAACAAGCTCACAAATTTATTATCGCTTATCTTATTGCTAAACTTGAAGATGATGTAAACTTCACTCACTTAATAGAAGTGGGTATATTTGAGTTTTTAAGACGTGTGGTTGTTACAGATATCCGTCCTGATGTATTTAGAAAAGCTTTACAAAAAAAAGGTGATGAGATAAATGGATGGGTTTTAGGGAAATTAGAAAAATCAATAAGTGATATAGATAATGGTAACTTTCTTAAAAAATTTGAAGATTATCTAAATGATAACACCCTTTACAAAAAAGAGAGGCTTATACTAAAAGCAGCGTCATATCTATCCACAAGATGGGAGTTTGGTATAGTGTATCAAACAAGTCAATTCCTAAACGATATTGAAGATGTAAAAAAAGAAGTTGAAGAGGAGATTGAGGATTATTATGGACTTATTGGGGTACGTAAGATTGCTCTTAATAAAAAGCTTGCAAAGATTGTAGATCTTAGTGGAAGACTTAGATTTCAAAAAAGATGGGCACAAACTCCAAGAGTTCCAGAGACATCAGTATTGGGTCATATGCTGACAGTTGCATTTTTTGGTTATTTTTATTCATTAGAAGTAAATGCTTGTGATCAGAGACTACAAAACAATTTCTTCACTGCCCTATTCCATGATCTCCCTGAAGCCCTTACAAGAGATATCATAAGCCCTGTAAAATATTCTGTGGATGAGCTAGCTGATATTATAGCTGAATATGAGGTACATCAAATAGAAGATAAAATCTTACCATATATCCCAGAATCCTATAAAGATGAATTTTCATATATCTTAGGACTTGATAATGATAAATATAAAGATGAATTTGAAGATAAAATAAATGAAAATGGAAAAATAAAAGTAGTAGATGATCTACATAGATATAACATGGATAAATACTCTGCCATAGATGGAAAAGCCCTTAAACAATGTGATAAGCTCTCAGCTTTTATTGAAGCTAGTTTATCAATCTCCCATGGTATTAAAAGTAAAGAGTTAGTAAATGGTAAAAAACAAATCCAAGATGCTTTAAAAAGTGTACAAGGGATAGATTTTAAAGAGATTGCCCATAAAATTGATGTGGAATTTGGAACTACAGGTCAAACCCAAGTTAGGATGGAATTTTAAATTTAATTCTATCCTTATTCTCTTGATAACAGTTATCAATATTAATTTAAGAAAACTTTTTATATTATTCCATTTGAAATTAAAAAAATTGGAAAAGAATGGAAAACTTAAAAAGATATTTCGTGATAAATGAATTTGAAGATGGGTGGGATATGAGTGAACTCTCATATGATGATGTGGTTTATGAATATTGTATTGATGTGTTATTTATTCCTGAGGAAAATATAGAAGAGACAAATCTTCAAGGAGAAGGATTAGAGATTACGCTACACAATCTAAGTATGGATGATCTAAATGAAGACTGGTTTACAAATCTAAGGAGAATATCTATTGATATGGGAGAAGCTTAAACAGTTGTTCTCCCATGGATAGCTTTCGCTAAGGATAAAATATCTACATTTTCTAAACTAACTCCTGTAGGTACTCCTTGGGCTATTTTAGTAAAGTTTATATCTAAACCTTTAAGTCTATCCTCTATATATAGTATAAAAGCATCGTTTGCCAAGCTTGGGCTTATGGCAAATATTATCTCTTTTATTTTATTATTTTTTACATATGATGTGAGTTTGTCCATATGAAATTCATCCAGTTCTTCAAGGACAAAATATTTACCAGAAAATTGTTTGGATTCTTCAATGGTGAAAATATCCTTTGCACTTTGTACTATAGAAAGTACACTTGAATCCCTCTCATCATCTAAACATATTTCACATATCTCATGTTCACTCATACAATTACACACTTGGCACCTTTTTATAGTACCTATAGCATTTTCTATACAGTGAGCAAGTTTAATTCCAGTATAAGTATCATTCATCACAATGTGATATGCAAGTCTAACAGCAGATTTTTTTCCAATTGTAGGTAAGCTCTCAAAAGCATCAACTAGATCATAAAATTTTTCTAAGCCTTTTTTCATAAAAATTATTATATCGGTTTTTTATGCTTTTTTAGATAAAATGTAACATTAAAGTGAATAATTTTTATAAGGAAAATACAATTGAGTGATTTTGATTACTATGAGATATTAGAAGTTAGTAAATCAGCTGATAAATCAGCTATAAAAAAAGCCTATAGAAAAATGGCTATGAAATATCATCCAGATAAAAACCCAGATGATAAAGAAGCAGAAGAGAAATTTAAAGCTGTAAATGAAGCTTATCAAGTATTAAGCGATGAAGAGAAAAGAAGCATCTATGATAGATATGGAAAAGCTGGCCTAGAAGGACACGGTGGTGGAAGATCTAGCGGTGGATTCAGTGGAGGTTTTGATGACCTTGGATCTATCTTTGAAGAGATGTTTGGTGGTGGATTTGGTGGAGGTAGAAGCCAGAGAAAAAGAAAAACATATAGCTACAACCTAGATATGCAAGAAGAGGTAGAGATAGAGTTCTACGAAGCAATCTTTGGAGTTAAAAAGTTTGTAAACTACAAATATAAAAAAGCATGTAAATCTTGTAATGGTACAGGTGCAAAAGGTGGTAAATTAAGCACATGTAAACATTGTAATGGAGCTGGTCAAATCAGTATGAGACAAGGGTTTATGACTTTTTCTCAAACATGTCCTCACTGTGAAGGAAGTGGAGAAAGTGTATCTGCAAAATGTGGTGACTGTAGTGGAACAGGATATGATGAAGTAAGTGATAACTTTGAAGTTCCTATCCCAGAGGGTGTAGATAATGGAAATAGAATGAGAGTAAGTGGTAGAGGAAATATCGCTCCAGATGGTTCTCGTGGAGACCTATACATCCTAATCCAAGTTAAAGAAGATAAACACTTCATAAGACATGATGATGATATCTATGTTGAAGTACCACTATTCTTTACACAAGTTGCCCTAGGAGCAAAACTAAAAGTTCCTGGACTTAGAGGTGAGCTTGAACTAGAAGTACCAAAAGGTACAAAAGATAAAGAGCAATTTAAATTTAGAGGTGAAGGTGTAAAATCTGTACAAGGTTATGGTAAAGGTGATCTTGTGGTACAAATCAAGATAAAATATCCTACAAGCCTAAATAATGAACAAAAAGAGCTTTTAGAAAAACTTCAAGAATCTTTTGGAGTTGAAAGTACAGCACATGAATCCATGCTAGATTCGATGGTAGACAAAGTTAAGAAGTGGTTTTCATAAACTAAAGGATACACTATGGATCAAAAAGAATTACTTCATAAATTAAAAAGAAGAGAAAAAGCAATTGAAGAGCTGATCAAAATTGGTCACTCTTTAAGTGCAAATACAAACTTCAATGAAGTAATAGAGGGTATTTTATTAGGGGCAAAAAATCTTTCATTTGCTGATGGGGGAACCCTTTATCTAATGAATGAAGAGGACCAGCTCAACTTTACTGTAGTTCAAACAGATTCACTAAATATCAAAATGGGTGGAACCCAAGGGGAAATCACTTGGCCACCTTTATCTTTAACAAAAGAAGATGGTTCTTTAAATAAAGAGCAAGTCGCAGCCCTTTGTGCCATAGAGAAAAAACTGATCAATATCCCTGATGTATATGAAGCTGAGGGTTTCAATTTTGAGGGAACCAAAAAGTTTGATGAGGGAACAGGATATAGAACAAAATCTATGCTTGTAGTACCTATGACAAATCATGAAAATGATGTAATAGGTGTACTTCAACTTTTAAATAAACATGACCATGATGGAAATACCATTGAGTTCTCCCCAAATGATGAAAAACTAATCCAATCAATGGCTTCACAAGCAGCCGTAACAATCTCAAACAATAGACTTATAAAAGAGTTAGAGATACTATTAAATGCTTTTATTAAATCAATCGCAACAGCAATTGGTGAAAAATCAAAATATACTGGTGGACATATTAATAGAGTAGCTGAAGTATCTGAGATGATTGTAGAAGCGATCAATGAAGATGAAACTATATATAAAGACATACACTACTCTAAAGATCAAATCAAAGAGATAAGTATTGCTGCATGGCTTCATGATATTGGTAAAATCACTACACCAGAATATGTGGTGGATAAGGGAACGAAACTAGAAACTATCTATGATAGGATAAATACTGTTGAAGCAAAATTTGAAGTGATAAAAAAAGATTTAGAGATAGAATATCTAAAAAAATCCATAAACTCATCTAATGAAGAAAAAGAAAAACTAAAAGAAGAGTTTGAAAATCAAATTAAAGAGATTGAAGATGATTTTGAGTTTATAAAAACCTCAAATACTGGTGGAGAATTTATGGCAGATGAAAAGATCGATAGGATCAATGAAATTGCTAAAAAAACATTAATCATCAATAACAATGAAATAAATCTCCTAAGTGAAAATGAGGTATTCAACCTATGTATTAGAAAAGGTACTCTTACAAATGAAGAAAGGGAAGTGATCAATAATCACGTTACCATGTCATATAAGATGCTTGAATCCCTACCTTTCCCTAAAAAATTAAAACGTGTACCAGTAATAGCTGCTTCACACCACAAAAAAGTTGGTGGTGGAGGATATGGTGATCCACGTATTATGGATCTTCCTATGAGCTTAGAAGATAAGATACTAGCTGTTGCAGATGTATTTGAAGCACTTACAGCAAACGATAGACCATATAAAAAAGCAAACTCACTAAATCAATCCATGAGGATTCTATCCTTTATGGTAAAAGATAAAGAGCTTGATCGTGATCTTGTAAAATTCTTTGTGGATAAAGGTCTACATATGAAATACGCTGAAGATAATCTAATGGAATCTCAAATGGATGAGATCACAGTAAATTTTGATAAGTTGTAAATGTCTACAATATACAAAAACCAATATATAAATATACAAATAGAACAAAGTGAAATCCCTTGGTTAAAAATCTTTTCAAATGAAGATTATAAAGAATTTAGCCAGTGTGATAAAGAGACTAAACTAAATATCTTAGAAGCCCTAGATATCATAGAAAAAGAGATGTTAGGGTATTTTAATCCTGATAAAATAAATATAGCTTCCTTTGGAAACTATGTGCCACATGTACATTTTCATATAATGGCAAGATTTAAAAATGATGCTTATTTTCCTGAGCCTATGTGGGGTAAAAAACAAAGGGAAAGTGAAGCAGATATAAAAGATATGGAAATATTTTTTAAAGATATAGTAAAAGTTTTAGAAGAAAAACTTTAACATAAAAAAAGGCAAAAACCAAAATAGTTTTTACCTTTTCCTTTTTAGATTTTAGTTTGACTTATCCGTCTGCATTTATTTGAGAGATTAGCTCTTCTAGTACTTTTGGTGCATCATCATGGCTTGGTTGACATCCACCAGCAGCTTGGTGACCACCTCCACCATATTTAAGCATAAGTTCACCAACATTTGTATTTGATGATTTATTGATAATTGATTTACCTGTACTATAAACAACATTTTGTTTATCTCTACCCCAAACAGCATGGATTGAAATATTTGTCTCTGGGAACATTGCATATACCATAAATCTATTACCTGGATAGATAATCTCTTCTTTTCTATAATCGATAATGATAAGATTTTTATGAACACTTGTACAACGTCTTAGTTGCTCTTTAAATTCGGCTTCATATTTATAGTATAGATCAACTCTTTCTTTAACATCTGGTAATGCTAAAATATCATTGATATCATGATCTTTACAATAATCAATAAGATCCATCATAAGTTGATAGTTTGAGATAGAAAAATCTCTAAATCTTCCAAGACCTGTTCTACTATCCATTAAGAAACTTAAAAGATCCCATCCATTTGGATCTAAAATATCCTCTTTTGAGAACTGAGCAGCATCAGCTTTGTTTGCCGCATCCATCATAGGTCTAAAGTTTGCAGGAAATTTTTCATCACCACCATAATATTGATATACAACTTCAGCAGCACTTGGTGCCTTTGCATCAATAATATGATTATCCATTTGCTCATTTCTTAATGTTTCACTAAAGTGGTGATCAAATGCTAAATGTACACCATCTACATATGGTAAGTTTGTAGTGATATCATTACCTGTAATATCTACCTTACCATCTTGCATATCTTTAGGATGTACAAAAGTAATCTCATCTATAATACCTAAATATTTTAATAATGTACCACAAACCAAACCGTCCATATCACTTCTAGTTACGAGTCTATACTTATTTTCAGACATTTTCCATCCAATCGTTATTTTTGTTCTTAGTTCATAGATTTTATCAAAATGCTTGTGAATTTAAACTGAATAAAATAATTATTACTCTATTATTGAATATATAATTGACATTTCTCTAGGAGTTAAGATGAAAAAAATAATGGTTGTTGATGATGAATTAGTGATTTTAGATCTTCTAAAACAGTTTTTATCTAGATCTGGAAAGTATAGTATAGAAACCTTTTCAAACCCTGATTCTGCACTAAAACAAGCAAAAAATGGAGGTTATGATCTAATTCTTTCTGATGTGATGATGCCATCAACTAGTGGTATGGATATATTAGGAGAGATCAAAAAAACAAACCCTTCAATTAAAGTTATTTTAATGACAGCATATAGTACTCAACATAAAAAAGATCAAAGTAAAGAACTTGGTGTTGATAAATATTTAGAGAAACCATTTAATTCTCTTCAAGAAGTAGAAGATGCTATATCAGCTGTGATATAGCATCTAAAGTATTTATTTACATTTAGCAGATTGTATCTTATTTACATATTCGTAATTGATAGGGATAGCTCTCTCTTTAGGTAAAGATGCAGCCACTTTTTTAAATACTGAATCAAAATCATCAAAAAGATAATTTGCCATTGATCCAGGGATTGGATTTATCTCATTTAAATATACATTTCCATCCACTACAAAAAAGTCGCATCTAATGATTGATCCTTCAAAAATGTTCCCATAAATCTTCTCAAAACTATCTTTTAATTTTGTTTTTAACTCTTCACTTATATCAGCTTCATTTACTCTAGAGGTTCTATTAAAATCAAGATATTTTTTCTCAAAATCTAAAAACTCAGCCTTTTGAGGCTCTTCTATGATTGAGAATATAAACTCTCCATTTACCTTTGTTCCAGCAAGATTATACTCTTTTATATCATTGATAAATGGCTCAATTAATACTTCATTATCAAACTCAAAAGCCACATCTAAAGCATAGTCTAACTCACTATCTTGTTTAACAATTGAAACCCCAATTGAGCTTCCTAATCTTAGTGGTTTTATAATAAATGGTTTAGCTACACTAACTTCTCTTTTATCATCTCTAATAACTTCATAATCAATAGTATCTACACCTATCTCTTTTGCATAAAGTTTTGTTAAGTGTTTATTACAACTTAAAGAACTTGCTTCAACTCTTGGTCCTACAAATTTAATATCAAAAAATTTAAACATAGAAGCTAAAACACCATCTTCACCATCTCCACCATGTACAAGATTTAATACAAGATCAAAATCTAAATCCTTTGATCCAAATAAACCTTTTTTAGAGAAACCACCCTTTTGGATATTTAATTTATCATATTTTTTATACTCACCAGATGAGAAAAGTTTTGATTTTATATCTTTGGCTGGGATATAGTAAAATTCCCTATCTTTATTTATAAAAATATATTCTATATCACATTTAAGTACATCTTTCATAGCTATTGCACTTACTATACTTATCTCATGTTCAAAACTATGGCTTCCACAAACAATCGCAATTTTCATGTTTCAATATTTCCTAATCTATTTCTGTAATTTTTTCAATGCTTCTTTAACCAATGCTCCAGTATCACTACCAGAACAAGTTGCTAAAACTTTATTAATAACATCTTTTTTAAAGCCTAATGACTCTAAAGCCATCGCAGCCTCACTTGCATTTGCACCCACATTTATCTCTTCTTCATCAGAGTTGATAACAAATCCACTAAGCTCAACTAAAATTCTACTTGCACCTTTTGGTCCAATCCCTGGTACTCTCTTAAGCATACTTATATCATTTGTACTTACTATACTTGCAAATGTTTTTGGTGTAAAAGTTGAGCAAATTGCTAAAGCAACTTTTGGTCCAACACCATTTATTTTTATAACAGTATCAAAGAGTTTTTTCTCGTTTGCATCTAAAAATCCATAAAGGGATTGGGAGTCTTCTCTAATAATATGTGTAATAAATAATTTTATTTTTTCTTCAATAATTGCGGAACTACAATTTAATGAAACAAACACTTCATATATAAGCCCATTTACATTCACATGTAATAAGGTAGGCTCTTTTTTTTCGATATTTCCTTCAAGTCCAACTATCATGTTTACCTTTACTAAAATTAAGTGTAAATTTAACTCATTTGTATAATTTTTGTAATTTTATTTTAAAAATTAATAATAATTTGTGTAAATTTTAATAATTTTTATTATACAATTTATACACTTAAATCTAAAGGATTAGTAATGTTGCCAAACTTTATAACTAAGAAGGTAAGTAATAAAATCATTTTTTGGGTATTTATACTTATGTCGCTTAGTAGTGTTGCGGTTATGATATCAACTGCTACAAAAATACACTCAGACTCTATAAAAACCACTAAAAACAATCTTGAAATGTTAAATACCGCAATGTTCCAAAGTCTAAGAAACGCTATGAATACAGGTGATCCTGTACAAATTAAAAAAGCAGAAGATGAAGCTGCTTCAATCCCTGGGGTTATAAACCTAACTATTGCAAAATCAAAAGGACTTATTGAGCTATATTCACCAGATAGCAAATTCACAACTGATCCAGATATCTTAAGATCATTTAAAACTAAACAAAATGATTTATTAGAGACAGATGATGAAAATGGTCATAATTTAAGAATGATCAAACCAATGATCGCGACACAAGATTGTCTTATGTGTCATGCTAACCAAGCAGAAGGTGATATTATTGGTGTAATGGATCTTACATTCTCACTGGATGAAGCGGATGAAACACTTGAGGGTGTAGTACTTAATATTTTAATGTGGTCAACAATATTTGGATGGATCACTTTAGGTATTGTATTTTTAGTAGTTAGAAAAACTATCAAACCACTAGAAGGTCTTAAAACTGGTTTTGAAAACCTAATCAAATCAAATGACACAAGTATTAAACTAAAAGCAGAATCAAATGATGAAATAGGTGAAGTTGCACAACTTTTCAATAGCTATATGGATCAGGTAAATAAGGGTCTTAAAGAAGATGAAAAAGTAATTAATGAGACAAATGATGTATTACAAAAAACTGCAAAAGGTTTCTTTGTATACCAAGTTAACTCTAAAGCAAACAATCCTCATGTTGAATCTATGAAAAACAATCTTAACTATATGATTGATCATACAAAAGATATTTTAGATAAAATCAATGAAACACTTAGAGAATACAGTGCATCTAAATTTGATCATAAAATTGATGATAATGGTATCTATGGTGACCTTGGTTCTGTAACTTCAGGTATTAAACTTGTGGGACATAATACATCAGAGATTTTAGCTATGATTATGAATACTGGAGATGATCTTACAAATAATACTCAAACATTATCTAATGCATCAACAAATCTTTCATCTTCATCAAATACACAAGCTGCTTCATTAGAAGAAACAGCAGCAGCACTTGATGAGATTACATCTACTATTAAAGCAAACTCTGAGCTTACAAGTAAAATGTCAAACTTAGCTAATGAAGTAACAGTAGCAACAAATGAAGGTCAAGAACTTGCATCTAAAACAGCTAGCTCAATGGATCAAATAAATACTGAAGTAACATCAATTAATGAAGCTATTACAGTAATTGATCAAATCGCTTTCCAAACAAATATCTTATCACTAAATGCTGCGGTTGAAGCTGCTACTGCAGGTGAAGCTGGTAAAGGTTTTGCGGTTGTTGCTGGGGAAGTTAGAAACCTTGCGGCAAGATCTGCTGAGGCTGCTGGAGAGATTAAAGCTCTTGTTGAATCTGCAACCTCTAAAGCAAATGAAGGTAAAACAATTGCAGATGAGATGATCTCTGGATATGATACTCTAAATGGTAATATCTCACAAACAATTGAGATGATTAACCAAGTTGCAACATCATCAAAAGAGCAAGAAAGAGGTATCGTTCAAATTAATGATGCAGTAAATGAGCTTGATAAAGCGACACAAAGAAATGCAACAGTTGCAGATGAGATTTCAAGTATGTCTAAACATATTGAAAAACTATCTGATTCACTTATGACTGCTGCATCACGTGCTGATTTCCTTGAAGAGACTAGACAACAAGTTTGTAATATTGATCTAGTTTATGATACTGCCAAATTAAAAGTGGATGTATTAAAATCAAAAGACTCAGTATATTCTAAACTAGGCGATTTCTCAAACTGGAATGTTCCTGAGAATACTTCAATAGTAGAATGGATAAACTCTTACCTTTCTACAAACCCAAAAATTCCAGAATCTCATATAAATGAGCTAAAAGAATTAAATAAAAATCTAAAAAATAACATGCAAAATTTAGTATCTGCTAATAGTTCTCGTAAGTCAAATGATGAATTATCTGATCTTGCTAAGGCAATTGAAATAGAATCTTTAAGAATTTTCGGTATACTTAACGCTATTAAAAAAGATGAGTGTTCGGGGGAATGAGATGCATGTGGATAAATCACAGTTAGTTGAGCAGTTATGTGAGGTGATTGAAGAATCAAATAATATGGCCGAAGAGGTGATGGATCACCTCGATGTGGTTCTAAATAAAGTTGAAGACTTAAGGGATAGTAAAAATATAAATAACGATTTAGATGGTATAAAAAACAATATTTTGACCATCATATCCTCTCTTCAAGCACAAGATGCTCATAGGCAAAAGATAGAAAGAGTTGTCAATGTGATGGATCCAGACAATGGTAAATTTGCACCAAGTGCAAAACATATTACTGGTGATGAGGGTGATGATTTAGTAAGCGATGATGAGATCGCTGCACTTATAGCCCAAATGGCAGGTGAGTCAAAGTAAGATTTTAAAATCTTACTTTTAAAACCTCTTCTATTAAAGTTGTAGCATAAGATCCTTTTGGTAACTCAAAACTAAGCTCCATCCAATTTTGCTCTTCTTTATAATTACTTTCAATAATATTAGGAAAAATCCAAGCATATCTTCTAGTACCATCAACAGCTAGATTTAAATCAAATTCTTTTTCATAATTGTATGCAAAATCTTTACTAGCATTTGCTCTTTTTCCAGGAAGTATACCTGTTGGAACCCTATCTTTTTCATAAAATTTTTGAGATTCTGTTACAGTCTCTTCAATAGAAAATATCTTTCCATATGGATAGTGTCCCATCATCTCTCCTTTAAATATTTTTAAAAAGTGAGGTTGAGATTTTATAGATTTCAACTCATCTAGTGGTAAATCTATTTTTAGTTTTAACTCTTTTGGATCAAAGCTATTTATCATATGGGAAAGCCCTATTCTATTTGATAACCAAGTATTAAATAGATCACTTTGATAAGCATTTAAAAAGATCTGTTTTAGTTTTCTATTTTTTTCAGTTCTCTCACCCTCTAAAATCTCTTTACCTTTTATATGATTATTTCTTTCTATCCCAAATCTTTGGAAACCAAAATAATTTGGCATACCTAAAAAGGCAATTTGCTCTAAAGCACTCTCTATTTTTCTTGAATCCACAAGATTTACTTTTTTAAGTCTTATGAAAAATCTATTTCCTTTTAGATGTCCTACTCTTATTTTGTTGTTGTGGTATGTTGTTTCAAGGATTTTAATATTTGAATGGGAAAATGTATCCAACTTAGCTTTTACATGTTTTGGTACACTTATATGCTGAATAGTCATAGCATTTTTATCTTTTAATCCTGCATATCCAATATCTCTAGATTTACACCCTAAATGATCAGAAAATATCTTTACGGCATCTAAAGTATTTAGATCTTTCTTTCTAAATTTTATTATAAGGTGTTCACCCTCTCCACTAAACTCATATAAAGGTATCTCAGTAACTACAAAGTCATCTTTGCTTTGCTTAAAATATGCCTTTATAGGGGAATGGGTTAAAAAAAATTGTTTATTATCGCTCATTAATTCTCTCTTCTTAGTTCTTAATTTTAATTCTTACTTCTCATTTTTCATTTCTAAAAGTGATGATTCTTACATCCACATCTAAATTGTTTTTCTTGCTTATTAGCTTTTGCAAATATATTTAGTTTTACACCATATTTATTTGCTATCTCTTTTATACTTTCTTCATGTTTTTTATTAAAAGAAAATAATAACTCATACTCTTCACCACTACATCCAATATCTTTATCTATCTCTTCAAATAATTCAATTCCAATATCACTAGCTTTACTAAGTCTCTCTAATTCAAAAAATAAACCATCTGATATATCAAGTGCAGAGTTAACAAAAGGAGCAATCTTATAAAAAAACTTTGGGTTTAGTTTTGGTTTTATAAACTTCGATTTTCTATCAATCTTTTTTCCATCAAGAAGTAAATCTAAATCTCTTTTTACAGAGCCTAAATCACCCGTATAACATAAAAAATCACCATCTTCTGTCCCACTTCTATAAATAGGCTTTTTGCTCTTAGAGATGATCGTAATAGATATATGAAGTTTATCATTGGCAATGGTATCACCACCTATGATCTCTATTCCAAATTTCTTAGCAGTTTTTTTAAACCCTTTTGATAATTCAAATAAATCATCCCCGCTATAAGATTTAGGAATAGCAACACTCAAAAGTGCATATTTTGGTTTTGCATTCATTGCTATAGCATCACTAATATTTATAAGCATAGCTTTACTAGCAATTTGTTTTAAACTCATCCACTCTTTTTTAAAATGTACATCTTCAAAAAAAGCATCCATACTATATACGTATGATCCTACTACAGCACCATCATCACCTATAAGTTTGGAGCTACTAAATTGTTTTATAAAATAATCCTCTTTATTCATAAAACGGATTATATCTAAATATGCTATAAGTTATATAATCTATCTAAAGTTCTCTTATTCCAATAAAATAATTTATGATTATTAAAATAAGTATTTTTTAAAGACTTCACTTTATGTCTAGTTGCAAATCTTTGAGCAGATTTAGTATGTATATAAGAAAATCCAAAATTTATTTTTTCATAGTCATATATTAAATTTATATCATATAAATTTTGTTTTAATAAGATACTTGCTATTTTTGGATTTAAGGAGTAAGCAGAGATAAGATATAAACAATTATCATCACTATAGATTGTTTTATCATTTAATAATTGGGTCTCATTGATTTTTTTATTTTTAAATTTCAAATAGGAATTTTTATTTACTAATTTAGTTATATAAAACCCTCTAAGTTTATCTGAATCATCTATTACACATGATAAGTTAGTGCTATCACACAAAAGATAGGAATAATCTATAATTAATCTCTTATATTCAAAATAAAATCTATTTTCTATTTTATTTATTTGTTCAAGATAATCTAAACTATCCCCTTTATTCAATACCTTATAACTCAAAAATGTCCCCTAATGTGAGTATAAAAGAATAATATCATCTTCACATCTCAGTTAGCGTCACAATTTTGAAAAATTTGGAAAGTTTTTATAATAATAAGAAAAGTTGTTAAATTTTAAATTTGTATAAGGGCAAAGATGCCCTGTTTTTGAAAGTTTATTTATCTATATGAAGAGATTTTATCCCACTGCTTTTCACCAATGATATATCTAAATAGATCTAAAAAATCTTTTTGAACATCCATGTTATACCATTTTTTTGTACTTAATTTATATAAACTATTTAACATCACTTCAGCAGGATGGATATTTAAATCAACTGTTATATCATAATACATCTTACCCTCAACCTCTACATCAAAAAAACAAAAAGTGTGTGTATTTTTACAATACCCCACCCTTGAAGTTTTGGAATCCTTCATACGAATAAAATTATCACCTTCAGCTATAACACAAATTTGTGTTTTTTCATCATTATCTTTAATCTCTTTAAAAATATTATCTATCATTATTGTCCTATATATCTTTTTCTTTTTGATTCTTTTAACATTGAAATATCAACAACTATAAACCCATCAATACAATTTCCAAAATCTGGATCAATTCCAAAATCTAAAAACTTAACTCCTCCCTTTTCACATACATCACTATATTGTTTGTATAAGGTTGGAATTGAAAGATTTGAGTAACTTAGATACTCCCTAACTACTTTAAAATCTTCATCATAATTTTCACCTTTAATGATCTCTAAAACATCTCTAGTTCCTTTTTTTACATCAAATTGATTATTTGAACTTACCAGTTTTTCTTCACTTCCAAAGTGAGTAAGGTAAAGGTGAGCAATAACCCTTTGCGCATCTTGATTGTATTGATCACTAAGACTCACAGGTCCAAACATATATTTAACATCGGGATTAGCCCTTAAATAAGCACCAATACCTTGCCAAAGATAATCAAGTGCCCTACTTCCCCAATATTTTGGTTGTACAAAACTTCTTCCAAGTTCTATAGAGTTTTGAAGATACTTTCCAAAACCATCATGAAAAGTTGCTAAAGTACTAGTATAAAAATCTTTATAAGACTCCATACCTTTACTCTCACCTAACCTATATGCCCCAACAATCTCTAAATCATCCTCATCCCAAAGTACAAGATGCTTATAATATCTATCATATTTATCAATATCCCTTCTACTACCAGATCCTTCACCAACTTTTCTAAAACTATACTCCCTAAGACGTCCAATCTCTTTCATCACACTTGAATCTTTTTTATAATCACATAAATAGATAATCTTTTTATCTTTTGTTTGTCCAAGGATTTGTGCCTCTTTTAACTCGGCTTTTAGCTCTTGTCTTGATTCTGGATGAGCTATAGATTTTGAGGTCTTAAAGATTCCCTTTTTACCTTTTCCTATACGCTCTAAGTGTTTTTTTAAAAGTTTTGTTTTTGTTTTTCTTGTGATACTGTTATTTTGTTCAAGTATCTCAAAAGGGATAATCTCTCCAACTTTTAGGGTCAATAAACTTCTTCTTTTTTTAAACATCTCATGGGGTAATAAAAGGGTTGATGCAGGTTTAAATACTGATGATACACTATAAAAAGTAAATGAATTTTTTGCATTTATTGATACTGGTAAAATTGGTGATTTTGTTTTAGAAGCAAATCTTAAAAATCCACTATTCCAAGATACATCTTTCACTCCACTTGGACGTGCTCTAGATACTTCTCCTGCAGGGAAAATAATAACAGCCTCTTCATTATTTAAAGCCTCATGGATCAGTTTTACATTTGAGCTTGTTGTTTTATTTGTCATATTATTTACAGGAAGTAATAAAGAGCTCAATTGACTTAATTGCATCAATACATCATTTGCAACTATTTTTACATCTTTTCTAACCTCACCAACAAGTTTTAAAAGGGCTAAAGAATCCAAAGCACCTAAAGGGTGATTTGCAATAATCACTACACGACCAGAGCTTGGTATATTTTGTTTTTCATTACTTGAGACAATATAATCAATCTCTAAATGTTCAAAAACCCTCTCAATAAATTCAAAGTTTTCAAGATCATGATTATTTGAGATAAAAGAATTGATCTCATCCACATGAAAAAGTTTATTTAAAGTAAAAACTAAAGAGTTAAATACTGGTTTTGTGATTTTTCTATCTAAGTTTGGATAGTGCGCATTGATTGCTGTAGTTACATTTATCATTTACTTACCAACCATAAAAGCTAGAGTTGAAACAAATACTACTGCAAAGCCACTCTTTAAGATAATATCATTTTTTAACTGCTCGATCTGTTTTAAAAACTCATCAATTACTTCATTTAATTCATACAATCCATACATCATGTATCCCTTGTAATTTTTTTTTGATTCTAATGAACTTTGGTAATAAAAGAGTAACAATTGGTGAACAGTTTGGTTACATCACTATCCCACCAACCTATAAACAAAAATTAGATATAATCCCAACATGAAAAAAGTAAAAAAAGCAACAAAAAAAGATATTGAATATATAAAAGAAAGATTTATCAAAAACTATAGTGGCGCTGTTACAGAGCTTGAATATACAAATGACTATGAACTTCTTATAGCAATCATATTATCAGCACAATGTACAGATAAAAGGGTAAATATAATCACCCCTGCACTATTTGAAAAATACCCTACAGCTGAAGATTTAGCAAAAGCAGATTTAGAAGATGTAAAAGATCTTATCAAAAGCTGTAGTTTTTTTAATAATAAAGCAAAAAATATCATTGCAATGGCAAATTCAGTAATTGATGAACATGAAGGTGAAATTCCTCACGATACTAAAAAGCTTATCAAACTAGCTGGTGTAGGAAATAAAACTGCAAATGTATTTATGATAGAAGCTGAGGGTGCAAATCTTATGGCTGTGGATACCCATGTATTTAGAGTTTCCCATAGACTAGGTCTAAGTGATGGTAAAAATGTGGAACAGACTGAAGAGCAATTGGTAAAAAGATTAAAAGATGATCTTCATATTTTTCATCAAGCGATGGTTCTTTTTGGAAGATATATTTGTAAAGCTGTTAAACCAGAATGTGAGAAATGTTTCTTAACAGAGGTTTGTAAAACTACAGAGAGCTTTAAAGCCTCATAATTATTTAAGATCTATAAAACTAGTGTAAAACAAGCACCATCTTCGGTGTTTTTTACACTCACCTCTCCACCATTTTTTTCACAGATACCTTTTACCATATAAAGCCCAATACCTGTACTATTTCTTTTTGTTTTAAATGGTAAAAAGATATCATCTATATTTTCAAACTCTATACCGCCACAATTATCAATAATATCAACCTTTGATTTATTATTTTCACTATCTAAGATAATAGTAACATTCACATTTTTTATTTCCCTTGATTTAGCTACCTCTTTTATATTTGAAAGCATTGCTAAAACAATATTTGAATATTCATTGACATTACCATAAGCACTAGGATTTGTTTTATCTTGTAGATCAACATTGATATTATAAGCTTTAAAAGTTGAATTAATAATACTAAGTGCATTTTCAACTGCAAACTTAATATCGAAGTATTCTGCTTCATCACTTGGTTTATAAAAGTTTTGAAAACTCTCCATTGTATTGGACATAAATTTTAAGATATCCCCAATCTTATCAAAACTAGATAAAAGATCCTCTTCATTTAATTGCTCACCAAGTTTAATTCTTGCAGTATTATGCATATTTATACTACCAATCTCCATCAAAGGCTGTTTCCATTGATGGGATATTTGCATTAGTAACTCACCAATTTCTGCTTCTTTTGCCTTTTGAAAAAGAGCCTTATCTTTTAAGCGATTTTTTTCAACTTCCTCTTCAACTTTTTTCTCTAACTCTTGTTGATAAGTTCTAAGTTCTAAATGGGTTTTTACCCTCGCTTTTAATTCTGAAGGATAAAAAGGTTTAGTTAAATAATCAACCGCACCTAAATCAAACCCTTTTTCAATATCCTCTTTTTCATGTTTTGAGGTGAGAAATATAATAGGAATATTTTTTGTAGATTCATCAGATTTAAGTATTTGACATACTTCAAATCCATCCATTTCAGGCATCATAATATCTAATAAAATTAGATCTATCTTTTCTTGCTTCACACTAGTTATGGCATCTTTACCATTAAGGGAAGCTATTACATCATACTCTTCTAATAAGCTAACTAATACATCAATATTAGTTTTAGTATCATCAACTACTAAAATAGTCTGCATATATTAAAAACTTAGAACATATATGCTACAGCAAAGGATGTAATACCTGCATCATAATTTGCTATTTGACCATTTAGATCATCTGCAAATTTATATGATCTATGTTTAACCTCTGCATATGTTTGTTTAGAAAGCCTATAACTAAGCCCTACACCCCATCCTAAACCGGTTGAAGCATCAACGGTATCTGAGGAATTTACTTGATATGCAAGTCCATAAGAAGCATAAAAATTTAATTTTTTATCAGCAGAAAATCCAAAACCATAATCTAAACTCATAATATTTTCTTTATCATCTTTTTTATAAGCATCATAGTTAAATGATACTCCTGAAATAAAGGCACTATCATCTATTCTAGAATAGTTTTCTAAAGTAATATGTAGACCATATTCAGCATCTTCTTCACCTACTTCTGTACTATTAAATCCAAGTGCTATTCCCCTAGCATTTGCAAACTCTAAACTTAATATTGAAATAAATATAAATATAAATAACTTTTTCATATGATCTCTCTTTATTTTAAAAATTTAACCTTATTATTTTGGTTATGGGGTGATTTTACCATATTTATGCATAAAACTAAAAAAATATATGAAGATATTTTGTAATAATAAAGTAGCTAAAAGCTACTTTACTTAATATTGTTTCTTATAAAAAAGAAACAGCTACTTTATGAGCACTGAAGATTGACTTATCCCTTTTACCTTCAAGTAAAGAGATAAATTCTGATTTTGAAATGATTGGAAGTCCTATTTCACGACCAATATATTTTTCTATTTGTTTTTGTTTAGAATCAAAAATATTAAATGAGTTTTGATCCCCTACTAAAACAAAGTCTGCACTTGCATCTTTTGCTTCAAGTAAAACTTCCCCTGATACCATTAATGGAAATTTCTCATCTACTTTAGATGCAGCATATGGAATATCAAAATTTATAGAATCAAGCTTAACTAAATTTGCTCCACTCTTAGAGACTAACTCTTCTAAATTAAGATCTAAGCCACCTTTGAAAACTGCAATATTAAATCCTGTAAAAGTTTTACTTTGCTCTTCAAAATCTTTTACATCAATTATACTATTTTCAAACTTCTCTACTTTTGGTAACATTGATATTAATGTTTTGATTTTATTCTCTTTTTGCTCATCAAATCTAAATACTCTATTTTTTAATGAAGTATGAAAATATGCACCAACTTCACTATCATCTAGTATATTTAAAATCTCTTTTTTAAGTTCAGGCTTAGTAGAGATAATCTTTGAAGCAAGATATAAAACATGATCACCAATATAGTCCCTATTAAAATTCAAAGTATTTGATGCATAATAATCTAATTCATAAGTAGATAAAGCCTCAGATATTTCATCTTGGGATAAATACTCAGCTAGGATATTTAGTTTATTTACAAAATCACTATTATCAATTATTAAATCTTTCATTGATCTATATGTACTAATTGGCTCTATTTTTAAATTAGTGCCAAATTTTTCTATCACCTCAGCTAAAATCTCAGATGAATTTAAAAAGATATTATTGATCTTTAGATTACATCCTTGTTCAAATCCAAACGCCTCTTTAGAGTTTATCAACTCAAGAAGTTCATTTACACTGATATTTTCATCAATCTTTAAATTATATTTTTTAAAATAAGGAAGATAATCTGTATCTTTATCAAATCTAAATAGTTCTACAAAAATATTCTTCATATATTACCTTTTTGTATTAATCTCAATTTTCAACCACCCGTTTCATAAAATGCCCTTGCTGATGTTTCTTTATCATCACCGGACCATTTATTTTTTTCTGGTTTATTTTGTAATACCTTCCTAAGTACCTCTACAGCCTCAGGAACATTACCTTTTTGTACTGCATCTTTTATACTTAAAGCATCTTCAAAATATAAACATGGGATCAAAAATCCTTCTGCTGTTAGTCTAATACGATTACATGTTTTACAAAAATCATCCAAGTGTGGTTCAATAATACCAAATTGATATCCATTTTCTATTCCATAGTACTTAGCAGGGGAGCTAATATCATGATCTATTGCATCAAAGATATATTTTTGTGATATAACATTTTTAATCTCATCGGCTGTTAAACCTTTAAGTTTATTTGCATGTTGATTATCCATATACTCTATAAATCTAATTATATATCCATTTTCATTACAATACTCAAGCAGATCAATTATCTCATGATCATTGATTCCTTTCATTGGTACACAATTTATCTTTACTTTTAAACCAACCTCTTTAGCTTTTTCAATACCTTTTATAATATCAGCCAAAACATCTTTTTGTGCAATCTTCCATGCTGTACTAGCATCAAGTGAATCTAAAGATACATTTACCCTTTTTAATCCAGCATCTTTTAGCTTTTGTGCAGCTCCTGCTAAAAGGTAAGCATTTGTAGTTAAAGCAAGATCAATATCACTTTTATAATCATATATCATTTTTATAAATTGATCGAGACCTTCTCTAAGTAAAGGTTCTCCACCTGTTATTCTTACTTTTTTTATTCCCTCATCAATAGCTGCTTTTATAAATAAAAAAAGATCTTCATAAGAAAGGAGAGTCTCTTTTGGTTTCCATGAAAAAGGTTTTTCTGGCATACAATATTGACATCTAAAGTTACATCTTTCAGTTACAGAAACCCTTAAATAATCTACGTTTCTTCCATGACCATCTACTAACATGTTCACTCCATAAATTTGTTGGCAAATTATACACAAACATCATAAAAACAAGCTGTAACTTTAATGTTACTAAGAGTTATTAAAATGACTTTTTTAAATCAAAATCATCTAATAACTTTTTAAATAATGATCTTTATTGGATAGTTAAGATTAAATAACTAATAGGAATATACTAAATGAAAATTTGTCTTTTCACTGACACAATCGGCGATCTAAATGGTGTTTCAAGGTTTATCCAAGATATGGAAGAACAATCTAAACAAAATAATGTAGAACTTCATGTGATCTCATCCACTGCAAAATATTGCCCTAAAGCTGATAATATTCATAATTTTTATCCAAAATTTAAAATAAAAATGCCCTTTTATAATGAACTTGATCTCACCTATCCAAACTCAAAACTTATAAAAAATAAAATCAAAGAGCTTAAACCAGATATGATCCATATTTCTTCTCCTGGTGCTGTTGGATATCTAGGTCTTAAGATTGCTAAAAAAATGAAGATACCTTATAGTGGTACTTACCATACAGATTTTCCTGCTTATATTAAAGATAATACAGGCTCTAACACTTTAAAAAAGGTCACAGATAAAATCATGGGGAAATTTTATAAAGATTTTGAACTATTATTTTCTAGATCCCATGAATATGTAGATATTTTACATGATGATTTAAATTTTTCTAAAGAAAAAGTAAAGATTATTAAACCTGGAACAAATCTTAAAAAATTTAATTCATCCCATATAGATAAAGAAATATGGAATAAATTTGATATCCCAAAAGATGCTACTATAGCATTATATGTTGGGCGTATTACAAAAGAGAAAAATATCCCATTTTTACTTGATGTATGGTTCGAGATGATACAAGAAAACCCCAAACTTAGAAATACTTATTTAGTACTACTGGGTGAAGGAAGTATTAGATCTGAAGCACCCAAATATCATAAATATAATGTAAGATTTGTGGGACCAGTAATAGGTAAAGCCCTTTCAATTATGTATGCATCTAGTGATTTTTTTGTATTTCCATCCATTACAGATACTTTAGGTCAAGTGATTATGGAATCCCAAGCAAGTGGAACTCCAGTACTTGTCTCAGATATAGGTGGTCCACAAAGTTTAATATTTAAAGAAAACCCAGGTGGAGTTGTAATAAAAGGGAATGATAAAAGAGCATGGAAAAATGCAATCAAAGATATGATACAATCCCCACAAATGAGAAAACAAATGGGAGAAAATGGCATAAAAAGTATGTCTAATCTTCCAATAGAAGAATCCTTTACAGGATTTTGGGATAATCAACTAAAGGCATATCATAAAACAACAATTAACTAATGAAAGAAAAGGTGAAATATATATGCTTATCCAAGCTCTTTTTGAGAGCTGGTTTCCCATAATCATAATATTTGCCTACTCTTTTATCACTCCTATTTTTGCTTATAGTATAAATATTTCCATAGCAGCCATCCTTTTTTTATTTATCATCTTTTACAAAAAGAAATTTAGTGAATTTAAAAATAAAGAAGCTTATAAAGATCTCACCCTTACAACTATATTTATCACTCTACTTTTTTTATTTGTATTTTTAGGTCTTCAATACACTACAGCCACAAATACAGCAGTGATCCTTTTTTTACAACTACTTTTTTCATTTTTTTATTTTAATCTAATTGGTAGTGAGTACCTATCTATAAAACATATCATAGGTGCATTTATGATGGGCCTTGGAGCTATCATAATACTTTTTCCACAAAATCTTTCTTTTAATATTGGGGATATTTTAGTTTTAATTGCAGCTATGATTGCACCCATAGCAAACTATTACCAAAAAAGAGCTAGAAGATTTGTAAGTGTAGAAATTATATTAGCTTATAGATATATTTTGTCTTTACCATTTTTACTAGCCTTAGCATTTATATTAGAACCAATTCCAACATCACAAAATCTAATAAGTGCTATGCCATATCTATTTTTGAGTGGCTTTTTAGTATTTGGAGTGGGTAAAATCTTTTGGATTGAAGCAGTATATTTGATATCTATCACTAAAGCAAGTGCACTTGCAGCATTTATTCCTGTACTTACTATGTTTTTTGCTTTTATTTTGTTAGATGAAGTACCAACTATTATACAACTACTAGCTATCATCCCTGTAGTTGTAGGTGGATATCTTATAACTAGAGCAAAAAAGCTCTAGTATTTTTTTGTCTTATGGATTATTAGATCATTTTTACTTAGATTATCTATAAGTGGTTTTAAATTCCTAGGGGATAAAAGTTTTAATCTCTCCCCTTTTTGTTTTGATAGTTCACTTGTAAATTTACTTTTTGAGAAGATTATAAACATATCAATATCAAAATCTGCACTTTCACATTTTTCTATCAATTGTTTTAAATCACTATTATTTGCTTTAGATTTTGAAAACTTACACAAACCAGCTATTCTTTTATTTGACTCAGTTTTAATAAGTAGATCAATATCTACCATCTTATCCCAGTATGAACCGATACCTTTGATCTTTTCACCATCAAAACTTTTTTCAATAAGTTCTAATAAAAGTTGCTCATAGATTAAATTTTCAAAACCATTTTTTCGCTCACCCCAATATTTATAAAACTCGCTAAAATCACCTTGTTTTATATTTTTATAATATGGAGATACACTAGAAAACCAAAATCTCATAAATGGCTTTTCAAAATAAAGCTTATCACAAGTCTCTTCATCTTCATCAAAAGGTGGCTCAACAGATTCATCAACTATCAAGAAACCATTATCAACTAAAAAGTCCACACTCTCTTCGCCACTTTGTCTATCAACCTTAGCTCTTTTAAAAGCTGAATGTTCCTTTCCATCTCCACTTGCAATAGCAGTTAATATCTGATGATAGACATTATTACTTTTTGTAGTTGCAGTAATATCTGCATGAATATATCTATAATTTTTAAGTATCTTCTCTTCTATTAATTGATCTAAAGGTTTATCCATATCCACAAACCATCCCATACCACCAAATACACTAAAGTATTCTATAGCTTTTTGTAAATCTGTAGTTTTATTTTGATAACAGAATGAGCGAAACTCTTTTAAAAGATTTGGGTGTTTTGACATATTAGTTTTCCTATTAAGTGGTAAATTTTTTGGCATTGTACTAGATATTGTTTAAATAAACAAGTTTTTTTATAAACTTTACATTTTAGTGACTTTTTAGTGACTTTTTTCTGATAAAGTTTATATAGATTAAAAAAAAGGATTCAACATGAAAACTCCAATCAAAATGTGTTTACTATTTTTAGTAATTTTATTGAGCAACTTAGGTGCTGAATCTAAATATTCAGTTTTTTCAATAGAGATTAAGGATTCCAACATAACCATAGGTGATTTGAAATTTGAAGACATTAATTTAACTATTAAAGATGCAAATATAAGCTCTACTTCATTCCCTTATATTTTTAAAATCAAAAGTGGAAATATAGAAGCTAATAGATCTAAAGTATTTTACAAAATAGAAAAAGAAAGCACTTTGGAAATAAAGGGCAAGATAGAAATAAATACTGATTTAAAAAAAATATCAATAGAAAATGCCAATGCTAAACTACAAAAAACAATAAAAACCCAATCTAAATTTAATAGTTGTGAGGGGGAAAATCCTTGTATTGATATGTTTTTAGTTTATAACCAAGATCAGGCTACAAACAAAGATTATGGTAATGTTATAATTTCAACATATTATAAAGCTTACAAACATTTAGTTCTCTATGCAAATGTAAGTTTAATAAACTATAAATATACTAAAACAGATGATAATTCAACTGCTAAAGTTGTTAAAACACGTAGTGGCACTTTTGGATTATTTGTTTATGGAATGGGACCAAATTTTCAAACAAAACATATACAAAAAGATATGAAATGGGGATTACTCATTGAAGGGACAGGGTATCAGATAGATGAAGATAATGCAATATCTTATAAACGCTCGGCTTATTTAGGGAATAGATTCATGTTTTCTAGATTTTCATATTTTGATATTTTATATGGTTATGAAACAGATTTAGATAAAAAAAGATGGATGTTTAGAGGTCAATCTGAAGTTATTGATAATATAATTATAGGTGCAGAATATAACTTCAGAGAAGGAACTAGTAAAGATGCAACAGACCAATCTAGGTTTAATATTTATGCAAAAGTTCCTTTATCCAAAAATTTGATTAGAAATATATTTAATATACAATAATCAAATACAAAATAATAGTTTAATATATAGCATTTATATATTAAACTATTTAACATCGAATCATTTCACATGCTATAATTGTGTATTAAACTATTTAACATATTTTTTTAAGTAAAATCTCCCTATGAAAATAAAAGAAGAGTTTAAAAGCCATATTGCAGATTTTTTAGATTTTCTTACAAATATCAAAAACTACTCAGCCCTTACAGTTAAAACATACGATGGAGTTTTAGAAAACTTCTTAGACATGAGTGAGATATATGAAGAAAATGGTATTATCGTAGTAGATATTACAAAATATCGTATAGAGATAGCTACGAACAACTCTAAAACCATTTCTAAAAAAATAAGCTCTATAAAAAGTTTTATAAAGTATCTAAAAGATAAGAATTACCATATAAAACTTCTAGGGGCAAACTCAATAAAAGTGGCAAAAACTCTTCCTAAACCCATAAGAACAGACGATATTATTGATGGGCTAAAATATGCAGATAATGAGGAGAAAACCATAGTAACATTAATATACTCTTTTGGTCTTCGTATCTCTGAATTAGCAAGTCTAAAACTAAAAGATATAAAAAATACCTCAATCACTGTTTTAGGAAAAGGGAATAAACAAAGGGAGATTCCAGCAAATGAATTTGCAATTTCCATGATAAAAAAATATATAGATGATAATAATCCCAAAAAGTATCTTTTTGAAAAAGAAGGAAAAGCTTTTTCAGTAAGACAGCTTCAATATAGGGTAGAAAAAGTATTTAAGAAGATTGGTATAAGTGCTACACCACACCAACTAAGACACTCCTTTGCCACAGATCTTTTAAATAATGGGGCAAGGATAAATGATATCAGTGAACTACTAGGACATAGCTCTTTAAGTGCTACTTCAATCTATACAAAACTAAATACATCAACAAAATACAAACAATACTTAAGTGCACATCCACTTAATCAAGGGGCTTCATAAATGTATAATCCAGATGGTCAATATATTAGTGTTACAAAACAAAGCACTAATTTAAATATAGAATACCAAAAGCTTAAAAATAAAAACATTGACCTTGCAAATAGATCCACATTTCGTATAGGTGATAGTGACTTTATGGGTGAAGATGTACTATTTAAACTACAATCTTTACAAAAAGATGTACCACACACTTATATCACTGCTTTTGTGGAGGATGAAACACAATTTATTAGTCCTAAAGAAAACGTAGTAGAAAATCATTTTATCTCAAAAAAACTAAATGATGATATAAATATTGCAGTGGATAAAAATAAACTTTTTGAGCTTTCTCACTATTATGAAAAAACAGGGATTGATTATATTCTTTCGCCATTTTCAGTACTAAATGAACACAATATTCAAAATCCAGAATCAAACACTTTAATTATACTAATCTACAATAATAAACTATATGCCCTAGTAGTAGATGGCTTTGCTAAAATCATATTTTCTAAGGTTCTTCCAATTATAGAATTTGAAGATATCCAAAATTCAGAGTTTTATGAAGACCCTGTAATGAAACAAAATCTATATGATGAAGTTTATCAACTAGAGCTTACAAACAATATCAAAAGTATTATGTCTGAATTTTATGAGGGTAAACATGATATTTTTATTGAAAAGATCAATATCCTCTACACTGTAAAACAGCTACAAAATGAGCAAATTATAAAGATACAAAATGAGTTAATGCTAAAGATCGATTACCATCCTATTTCTATGGATGAAGTTGTATTTGAGATGATCAAAACAAAAGATATGAAAGATATAAATTTTTCTACACCTAGAGAGGTAAAAACTAAAAGCAATCAATCTTATATGATAATCTTAGCTATTTTAGTGGTAGTAGCAGCTATATATTATCTTATCTCTTCTCAAACACAAAAAGAAGAGAATGAAAAACTAGCAAAGAAAAAACAAACAATCACTCAAGAAGTAAAAACAAAAAAAGAAGTTCAAGATGAAACTCCAAAAGTATCTATCACACTTCCAAATCATATTGAAAAAAATATAATTATTGAAGATCTTACAAACTCATTACTAGGAACAATCCCTTATGATATGGTATTACATAAAGTTGAGATAAAAAGAGATACTTCAATGATGTATGGGTCACTTATCACAAAAGATTTATATGCAAAATCATTACAAAATGATCTTTTAAAATTATATGATAGATCTAGCATCCAATTTATAGATGAAAATACATCAAAAGGTGAATTTAAAGCTATTATTACAAATGAAGCACCAAAAAGACTTGATATACAATTTGATCCAATAAAATATGATGATAAAATGTTTTTAACAAAAACACAAATAGATTCAATTTTAAATGAAAGCCTTCCAAAAGATGCTAGCTTAATTTATGATTCACTATTTAAATCAGAAATTATGACATTTAATTATAAAGTAATATTAAAAAATAGCTCACCAAAAACATTTGTAGAGACTATTAAAAAACTAAATCAACTCTCAAACTCTATACATATAAACTATCCAATAGTTTTTGAGATCAAAAAAAGTGGACTAGAGATAAGCTTTAATATCCAAGTTCATCAATACAAATAAAAGAGAAATAAAGGTAAATATTGAAAGTAGGCGTATTTGATAGTGGTGTGGGAGGTCTTAGTGTTGTTAAGTCCTTAGTAAAACACAAACTATTTGAAGAGATTATATATTATGGGGATACTGCTCGTGTACCATATGGAATAAAAGATAAAAATGTAATCATAAGATATTCTTTAGAGGCATTAGAGTTTTTTAAAAACTTTGATATCGATATTATGATTGCAGCTTGTAACACTGTAAGTGCCCATGCCATAGAAGAATTACGTGCAAATGCACCATTTTCTGTTGTGGGTGTAATAGAACCAGGTGTTGTAGCCCTTACAAATAAGATAGAAAAAAAAGATGCAAATATTTTGATCTTAGGTACAAAAGCCACCGTAAATAGTAGAAAATATGAGCTTCTTTTAAAACAAAAAGAGTATTCAAATATAAACTCAATAGCAACTGGTCTTTTTGTACCAATTGTTGAAGAGGGTATATTTAATGGGGAAGTATTAGATACAACTATGGAGCATTATTTTAAAGATATAAATCCACATAATGTAGATAGTGTGATTTTAGGATGTACCCACTTCCCATTAATTGAAAATGAGATACAAAACTATTTTAAAAATGCAAAAACCATCCACTCAGGGGAAGCCATAGTGGAATACTTAAGAGCAAATTTTAACTGTGATAAAAGTTTTGAAGAGACAAAAGTAACATATTTTGCATCTGAAAACCCAGATGGACTAAAAGAAGTAGCTAAAAATTGGCTACAAGATATAAAGGAAGAAAATAAATGAGTCAAGTACTAGCACTAAAATATAGACCAAAAAGATTTGAGGACTTAATAGGACAAGGAACAATCTCCCAAACCCTATCCCTTGCACTTGATTCAAATAGATTATCACATGCTTACCTTTTCTCTGGTCTTAGAGGAAGTGGTAAAACGAGTACAGCAAGAATCATGTCAAAAGCCCTACTTTGCTCAAACGGTCCAACATCAAAACCTTGTGAGGTATGTGATAACTGTGTGGCTGCAAATGAAGGTAAACATATAGATATTATAGAAATGGATGCGGCATCCAATCGTGGTATTGATGATATCAAAGAGTTAATTGAACATACAAAATATAAACCAAGCTCTGCTAAATACAAAGTATTTATCATCGACGAGGTTCATATGCTTACACCTCAAGCATTTAATGCCCTACTTAAAACCCTAGAAGAACCACCTGCATTTGTAAAGTTTATACTTGCTACAACAGATCCATTAAAACTACCAGCAACCATTCTTAGTCGTACCCAACACTTTAGATTTAAAAAGATCTCACAAAAGGATGTGATAAACCATTTATCTCATATTTTACGTGTTGAAAATATAGAGTTTGAAAAAGAAGCCTTAGAGATTTTAAGTAGATCAGGACAAGGAAGTCTACGTGATACCTTAACTATGCTTGATCAAGCGATTATTTTTGCAAAAGGTAGATTAAGTGTTTCAGCTGTAACAGATATGCTTGGGCTTATCGATCCAGCTTTTATGAATAATATGTTTGATCTTATCTTAAATCGTGGAGATATCAATAATATCCTACATGAACTAGAAGATTATGAAGCGGGTCTAGTTATAGATGAGATGACAATTTACCTTAGAAATAAGATGCTTGAAAATGATGCTAGATTTGATATCTTAATGTATGATAGATTTTTTAGAATCTTAGCAGATGCCAAACAGTTACTATTTTTAAATAGTGATAGCTCCTTTGTACTTATCCTAACTTTTTCAAAAATGGTAGAAGCTACGAACCTTAGAACTATAAATGAGATCATAAATGAAGTTGAGAAAGTCGAAGCTAAACCTGATCCAATAAAACCAACTGAACCTACAGTAGTAGCACAAAGTGAAATAACAAAAGAAGAACCAGCAGCACAAACACCAGTTCCTACAACTCCTATTCAAAATGAAGCGGTACCTGAACAAGTAACTCCAGTTATCCCTGAGCCTACTATAGAACAAACTCCAGTATCATCTGCTCCTGTTCAAGTAGAACCAGTACAAGTATCTGAATCAACTCCACAAACAATAGTAGAACAAACTCCACCAGTTCAAAACGAAGCTCTATCTCAAATTCAAAGCCCAATAGAGCAAAATATAACTACACCAGTTATAAATGAGCCAGTTATTCCTGAACCCACGATAGAACAAAACCCAATATCATCTGCTCCTATACAAGCAGAACCAGTAGCTACAATTCAAAGCTCGATGGAGCAAAATATACCTGAACCAATTCTAAATAAGCCAGTTATAGCTGAAAAAATAGAAGAAGAACCTATAAGTCAAAATACTATTGTAAATGAACCAGTTATTCAAACTCCAGTGGATCAAACACCTCAAATTCAGGCTGTACAGCCAGTGCAAAATATACCTGAGTCAAGCCCAGCAGTTGAGCAAGCACCTATTCAAAATATACCAGAAGTAAATCCAGTGATGGAACAAACTGGGGCTATAGTTGAACCTGTAGCCCAAAATCAAATGACAAATACAATAGCTCCAGCTTCTATACCTTCACAAAATATTCAAGAGCAAGTTCCACCGATACAAGAGAATCCTGCTCCAATTATTAATGAACCAGTTATGCAGTCCACACCTGAGAACTACGGAGTAAATAATCAAATAGCTCCTCAGGTTCAAAATATGATAGAACCGATGGTGGAACAAAATGTTATAACAAATGAGCCTATTGCAACAATTCCTTTGGATGAGCCAATAATGGAACCTATAGCTCAAACACCACCTATAGAGCAAAATCCAAAACCAACAGTATCTAGTGAACATATGAATAAATTCAATGCTGTTATCAAAAATATTTATGAAAGAAACTATGATCTAGCTAACTGCTTTGAAAAGAACTTCTTTTTTGAAAAAATTGAAGGTGATTTACTTTATATAAGAAGTGTCGCAGAGGGTGAATGTAAAAAACTTTTATGGAAAGAGTTTAGTCATATTCGAATATTTATCGAAGAGGTATTTGGTGAAAATACCCAGATAGAATTTATAAAGGACTTACCCCAGCCGGAGAATGTTACAAAATTAAACACTCTAATTAAAGAGATTCAAGCTCCAAAAAAAGAAGAGAATGAAAATCAAAGTGGCTCTATGATCGAAGATGTGGAGTTAGGAAATGGAGGTTGTGTAGCTGATATGCACAACACAAAAAATGACAAAAATATCCCATCACAAAGGGAAGAGCAAATAGAAGAGATCCTAAATGGACCAATGATTACAAGAATAAAAGAGCTCTTCGACCCTAAAAAAATTGTTATCAAATCTAAAGTTTGATAATAATTTTTTATAGCCCCAAATAACTTTTTTTAATAAAACTTTACAATTTTGCTACAGATTAATTATTTTATTATTTCCGATTCGTTATAGTTTTTTATATTAAAAAAGGAGAGGAAATGAAAAAAATTATTTTTACACTTTGTGTAGCGTTAGTAGGCTTTGCATTTGCTGCAAAACCAACAACACCGGAGCCAGCTGAGGCAGCGAAAATGGGTGCTAAATTTATCACTGTAGCTGATGCAAAAAAACTATATGATAATGGTGCAATATTTCTAGATACAAGAAAACCAACTGATGTATCAAAAAGCAAAATCAAAGGTGCACTAAGAGCTTACTACAAAGAAAAAGGTGGTAACAAAAATAAAATGGCAGACTGGGATACTTCAAAAGATAAATTTAAAACTAAAAATGTTCCAGCTGATAAATCAACTGCTATCGTTACATACTGTAATGGAGCAAAATGTTGGAAATCATACAAAGCAGCTGTTGCTCTTACAAGAATGGGATATACAAATGTTAACTGGATGAGACATGGTATTCCTGCATGGAAAAAAGCTGGATATCCAGTAGAATAAAACTCTATTAAATATAAAGAGCATATAGCTCTTTATATTTATATCAAAATTTAAAAATATCAATATTAATTTTGTTATAAGTATAAAGGAATAACATGAAAAACTTAAGTATAAATTCAAAAATATTTATATTGGTTTCTATAGGGGTTATAGGGATTATTTTTGCAGCATATATGACTGTTCAAAATGCACAACAGGGGAAAACATCACTAAATGATTTTATCCAAAAAGCTGTAATTCCAAGTAATAAATTAAAAGAATTAGAAAAAAGTATAGATTGGACATATTCAAATATGGTTGAAGTTACAAGTGACTTTGCTGCAACTGTTGCATCCTATGATCAAATGTTAGAAAAATTTAAAGAGATTGATAAACACTTTAAAAACCTTAATGATGATATATTTATGCAAAACAAAAAGCTTATTACTTCTGTAAAAAAAGATTGGCAAACTATGGAAGGGATAATTAAAGAGCAGATTCTACCAGCCTATGAAGATGAAGACCTTGAACTTGTGGGAGAAATAGCACAAGAGGAAATTTCAGAATATTATTTTAATATGAAAAAAGCTTTTAAAAAGCTTGATACAAATATGAAAAAATATTACAGTTCAATTCAGCAAAATAGTATTGAGTCCTTAGATAACAGTTCTCAATTTTCTATAATAGTCTCTATTATAATTATAATTGCTGTTTTAGCAATCGCATATTTTATTGCCCTAACACAATTTATCAAACCAATTAAAAACTTCCAAAAGGGTTTATTATCGTTTTTTGATTATATGAATAGAAAAACACATACTAGTGTTTTACTTGATGAAAATAGAAATGATGAATTTGGTGAAATGGCAAAGGTATTAAATAAAAATATATCTAGTATAGAAAAAAACCTTGAAGTTGATTTAGAACTTATAGAAGATACTACCAACATAGCAAATAATGTAAAACGTGGTGATCTAACATCAAGGGTTACAAAAAGTTCAAACAATAGTGAACTAAACAAACTAAAAGATGTTGTAAATCAAATGATTGATGCTATAGATACAAATATAAGTAAAACCCTTGTCGTATTAGATAACTACTCAAAACTTGACTACACATCAAAAATAGAAAATATAAAAGTGGAAGCACAACTTGCACAGTTATCAAATGGTATTAATCAATTAGGGGATACTATTTCAGATATGTTATCACAAAGTCTAAACAATGGTATAAAACTAAAAGAAAATGCAAACCAGTTAGAACAAAATGTAGATACAATCAGTAGAGGCTCAAACGAAGGAGCAGCATCTTTAGAAGAAACTGCTGCAGCCCTTGAAGAGGTAACAAGTACTATTGTAAATAGTTCAGAAAATATTGGTAAAATGTCAAACTATGCAAAAGAACTTACAAATGCAGTAAACCAAGGGGAAGAACTTGCCCATAAAACAACAAGTGCTATGGATGAGATAAATGAGCAAGTAAATGCCATAAATGAGGCTATTTCAGTAATTGATCAAATCGCTTTCCAAACAAATATCTTATCTCTAAATGCAGCAGTTGAGGCTGCAACTGCTGGTGAAGCAGGTAAAGGTTTTGCCGTTGTTGCTGGTGAAGTTAGAAACCTAGCTGCAAGATCTGCAGAAGCTGCAAATGAAATTAAAAGTTTAGTTGAAAATGCCACAAATAAAGCAAATGATGGAAAACTTACATCTGATAATATGATTCAAGGTTATGAATCATTAAATAAAAATATCCAAGATACAATAGGTCTTATAAATACAGTATCCCAATCAGCCCAAACACAAAGACAAGGTATTGAGCAAATCAATGATGCGATAAATAGATTAGATCAGCAAACCCAAGCAAATGCTTCAGCTGCAAATCAAACAAAAGAAGTAGCAACAATAGTAAACTCTATGGCAGAAAATATTGTAACAGATACAAACAATAAAAACTTTATAGGTAAATAAATCTATAAATTTTGAAAAAAAATATAAAGCTCTTAAAATAAAGAAAAAAGTTCTTTTAGAATCTCTTATCTTTAGAAAGAGCCTTATTCCCAATGATTCTCAAATAAAATCAAATATTTCTTTTAGGTAAATCTTTTTTTACCTTTATAGTTTTATTATATATTATAATATTTGTTATAAGAATAGGCCAATACACCTTTATAAAATTTTTATTTTAGCTCTGATAAAATGTCTATATACGACAAAACTAGTAAACTTAAACTAAAGGGAAGATTTGAGGATATTTTTATCAATCGTTTTTATAACTATCTCACTATTTTCAAAAGAGATCACTATACAAAGTGAAGATAATTTTACACTACATGGATGGCTTGAATATCCATCAACAAAATCTGAAACTTATCCTATTGCTATGTTTGCCCACCAATTTGGATCAGACCATACAATTTGGAATGATTTAGCTAAAGATCTTAGGGCTAAAGGTTATATCACTTTAAATGTAGACCTTAGAGGACATGGTAAATCTATTATACAAAACAATAAAGAGAATAAAATCATCAATGATACATCTATGGATCATATAGGTGAAGCTATTAAATTAAGTAGAAAAAAAGTTAAATTTGAAAATATCCCATCTGATTTGATTCTTTGGTTAGATCAAATTAGTGAAAATGAAGATATTGATATGGAAAGACTTGTATTATTTGGATCATCTTTAGGTGGTGGAGCAATTTTACCTTTAGCTATTGATTATGAACCAAAAGCAATCATTGCAATCTCTCCTGGTGGTGGAGATAGTGAAGCTATAAAAGATTCTATCTCTGTTGCAAACTCAGCAATTTTATTCATCGCAGGGAAAAATGATCCACTTAAAGCACAAGTTAGAGCTAAACTTTATACAGATCAAGCCATGAGAGGAACAAATCTAACAATTTCTAGTTCTGGACATGGAACAGTACTTTTACCTTTTGTAAAAGATTATATAAATCTATTTTTAGAAAAAAACAACAAATAGTATAACTATATCTTATGATAAGCTATACTTATAATTTTGGGTTATAATAAGCTCCTCTTATGTTGACTAAATTGCTACACTAATGCTACTCTAGATACCACCACTAACGTATTTGTAAATTTTAAAATTTCTTTTAAATTCTGACTATTTTACTTGACTTTTGATAAGCTTTTATTATAAAATGTCGAACTTTTTGATCAAGTTTTATATATACTTATATGAAACTTGATATTTTGGAGTAAAACACCAAGGAGGTAAGCTTTGACTAAAAACAATAATTTAGATCAAATTAAGATGTCAAGTAATACAGATGCAAATCTTGAATTACAAAAACATCAAGGTGAAATTGAAAGTAAGGTGGATGAAACTGCAAAGGGAAATAGCAGAAGAAACTTTTTCAAGAAAAGTATGCTTTTTTCAACAGCAGCAGTTGCATCTATAGGTGGGGTAGCAACTAAAGCAAAAGCTGAATATGTTGAAAATCCAGATAACTTACCACCAAATAATCCTGAGTGGGGATTAAAATGGGGTAGAGATACAAATCACAGTCCTTATGGGTATCCATCAAGATATGAAAAGCATGTTGTAAGAAGAGAAGTTCCATGGTTAACTGCTGATAAAAAAGCTTCGGTAAGTTTTACACCTTGGCAAGATCTTAAAGGTATTATCGTA
>CAYFGQ010000005.1:33736-91027 GCA_964342525.1 uncultured Arcobacteraceae bacterium | reverse complement strand
TTTTTTATCGAGTTACGCAGGCAAGTAAACAATATTTGAAATTTTTAGGAACCCGAAGGGCTTCGAAGCCGTGGTTGTTTTTGCTTCCTTTTCGTCAATACAAAAGGGAGACAAGCGAAAGGCTAAATGCCTTTCAAGATAAGCCAGAGAATGTATATCTTAAGAAATAGTAAAAATGATTTGGAGTATTAATCTCCTCCACCACTTCCACCTTCTGCACCTCCAGAGTGAGAAGAATCACTTTTTGACCAAAAAGCGTACCATTTTACATCATTATTTTCAGAGCAGTTATATTTTTCTTTATAATATTTATTTGAAAATGTTCTATTTTGATAGCTTTTATAAAGTTCAACAATAGCACCTATAAAAGGAACTAGTAGTATAAATAAGATTTTATAGAATCGATCTTTTTTTGTATATAGAATATCTTCATTTACAACAATTACAGAAGCTAGTAAGTTAAGTATCAATAGAGATGTTCCAATGATAAGATATTCCATTAAATGATCCTTTAGAGTTAAAGATAAAGTAGATTTACTTCATCTTTGTTCTCACTGAGTTCCCAACCACAACAAGTGAACTCAAACTCATAGAAAGCGCAGCTACAAGTGGAATAATATACCCAGCTAATGCCAATGGAATTGTTATCACATTATAAAGAACTGATAAAGCTAGATTTTGTTTGATAGTTTTATATGTATTGTGTGAGATTAGTATTGTGTCTTGTAAAGCTTTAAATGAGTTGTTTAGTACAACCACATCACTTACATCTATAGCTACATCTGCTCCACTTCCCATCGCTATTGAGATATCACTTTTACTAAGTGCTAGAGCGTCATTTATACCATCCCCTGCCATGATTACTATTTTACCTTGTTTTTTTAGCTCTGCTATGTACTCTGCTTTTTCTATAGGGTTTACTTTTGCTTTATAGTTTTTGATGCCTACTTTATTACATACATCTATGGCTACGTGTTTATTATCACCTGTAAGCATCACTACATCCACACCTAGGGATTTGATTTTTTTGATTACTTCTTTTACGTCTTCTTTAATCTCATCTTTTAGCTCAAATAGGGCTTTTAGTTCTCCATCTATTGTGAAGATAAATTGGGTGTTGTTTATCTCGTATTTTATATCTATTCCCATATCTTCAAATAAGGAGGTGTTTCCTCCTAGGATCTCTTTTCCATTTATGTGGGCTTTTAATCCTTTTGCTTGGATTTGTTCTATATCTTGTAGCTCTAACTCTTTTACATCTTCATATATCTTTTGTAGGTATTTTTTTACACTTACACTTACTGGGTGGTTTGATGCTGATACTAGGGAGTATAGGATATTTATCTCATCCAAGTCTAGGTCTTTACATTTTGCATCTATTACTTCTAGTTTACCTTTTGTTATAGTTCCTGTTTTATCTAGAACTAGGGTATCTGCTCTTGCAATTGTTTCTAGGGATTTGGCTTCTTTGAAGATCAGTCCTTTATTTGCTAAGGAACTTATCCCTATTAGGCTGGCTATAGGAGTAGCTAGGGCTAGGGCACATGGGCAGGCTATAACTATTACTGAGATTGCTACTATGAAAGCACGTTCGAAGTTTGTGCTATCTTCACTTAGAATCCATGGGGTTGAGTCTATGAAAAAGTACCAAAGTACAAAAGCAAAGGCTGAGATTGTTAAAATAGCTATTGAGAAGTATTTTGATATCTCGTTTGCTTTTTCTTCTATTTGTGGTTTTGAGCTTAGGGAATCTTCTAGTAGGGTTACTATTGAGTTTAAAGAAGAGTGTTCAAAGTCATTGATAGCTTTGTATCTTATCACACCATCTAGATTGATTGTACCACTAAAGATTTTATCATCGTATTTTTTATAAACTGGGATCGATTCTCCACTTAGGCTTGATTCATCAAAGTTTGAAGAGCCACTTATGATAGTTCCATCCACTACTATTTTTTCACCAGCCTTTACTTCTATGATATCACCCACTTTTATTTCATCTGGTGTAACCACTTTTTTAGTGTTATCTTCTGTGATGATAAGGGCTTCTGTTGGTAGGCTACTTTTTATAGTATCTAGGGTGTCTACTGCTCCTTTTTTACCTATCACTTCTAGGTATTTACCCACAAGTACAAAGGTAATGATCATGGTTACACTATCAAAGTAGGTTTCTCCTACACCTGAAAAATAGGCATAGAGGGAGTATATAAAGGTGAAGGAGGCTCCTGAGGCGACTAAGAAGTCCATATTTAGGATATTGTTTTTTAGACCGTAATATGCTCCTTTAAAAAATACCATACCACTATAAAAAAGTACGGGTAGAGTAAAGATAAGCTCAGCTGAATGGATAAGGTTTTTTTGTGTATCAGATATACCTGTGAAGAATCCTGAGTATTTAGCTACTCCTACCATCATGATATTCATAGTAGCAAATACAGCCACCATCACTTTTATAAAAAATTCCCTTTTTGCTTTTGTGATTTTTTCTTCACTACCCGTTTTATCATATGGGTAAGCGTTGTATCCTATGTCTCTGATTGTTTGGATAATCTCTGAGAGTTTTATCTCATCCTCATCCCATTGTATTTTTGCTTTATTGTTTGAGAAGTTTATACTAGCTTCTACTATTCCATCTTTTTTATATAGGACTTTTTCATTTAGCCATACACAAGCTGCACAGTGGATACCTTCTATGATAAGGTAGATCTGTTTGTAACCATCTTCTGTAGTTTTTACATATCTTTTCTCAAAGGTTTCTAGATCAAACTTTTCTGTGTCTTTATCGATCTCACCTGCTGGTGTTAGGGTATTGTTTCCTAGTTTATCATAAAAGCTATCCAAACCATCATCTTGAAGTAGATGATAAACCCCTTGACATCCATTACAGCAAAAATGAAGAGGCTCTTTTTGGGGAGCTTCTTCTTTGATCATCACCTCTTCATCAAACTCTAAATGACAGTGGTCACATTTAGTTTTCAAGTATTGCTCCAAGTTTTGATTCAAATATTCCTAAAAGTCTATTTTTTCTTATCTTATCATGTCTTTGAACCATTCCATGCATAGAGATATATACACCTGATGGTAATTCTTCATTTTGTAAAAATCCAATTGCCATAGATAGGTTTGACGTAGCTTCAACAGAATCTATACTATAAGGAACCATCGCACCAGTAAATACAACAGTTTTTTTCTTTAGATATTTTGCTGTAAAAATAGCACTTAGATCCATAGTATCTGTACCATGTACTACTATTATTTTATCAGCTTTTGCATTGTTGATTCTCTTTGATAATTCTTGTCTATCTTCATTTGTAATATCAAGGCTATCTTTAAAAAATACACTTTCTATATCAATATATGTGATTGAGCATTTTTTTAAAACTTTTTTGATGATTTTGTTGTCCTGTGAGACATTTAGTACACCTGTGGTTTTGTCATATACTTTATTGAAAGTACCACCAGTGTTTAAAATTAAAATATTTTTCATTTATGTTCCGTAATTTTTAGGAGTACTTTAGCGTCCCCTTTATGTAATCTATGGTATTATACCTAATATATACTAACAATAGTTTTTATTATAGATGGAGATGTGATGGCCACAGAAAATCTGGCACTTTTAAAGAATATTACGGTTTTGTATGCTGAAGATGAGAAGAATCTTAGGGAAGTTACTACAAACATTCTAGTTGGTTTTACTAAAAAGCAGTTTATCGCTGAAGATGGGGTTCAGGGATTAGAGCTTTTTAAAGAGAATCAAAATGAAATCGACCTTGTGATTACAGATATCAATATGCCAAATATGAATGGACTTGATATGGCAAAGTCGATAAAAGAGATTAACCCAAATATCCCTATTATTGTTGCAACTGCATTTTCAAATACAGAGTATTTACTTGAAGCTATCAATATGGGGATTGATAAATATGTATTAAAACCTGTTGATATCAAAAAGCTTTTAAAGGTAATGAGTCAATCTTTACTTTACCATGAGTTAAAAGATTTATATACAGATAATTTAACCCACCTTCCAAATAGAAATAAACTTAAAAAAGATCTAAATGAAACAGATGAAGATCTAATGGCACTTATCAATATTGATAAGTTCTCAACTATCAATGACCTTTTTGGTGAAGAGAATGGGGATAATATCCTTTATGAATTTTCACAAAGATTAAGAAATATATTTGATGAAGAGAGATTTAGACTTTATAGGGTTGAGGCTGATAAATTTGCTGTAATCTCTAAAGATTTAGAACTTGAAGTGGATGAGTTTAAAGTTATTTGTGAGAGTTTTGCAAAAGATATTGAAGATAATGAGATTGAGATAGATGGAAATGGTATAGATATAAATACAACCATCGGTATCGCAAAAAGTAAAGATCATGATGCATATAAACACACCCAAAGGGTGATATCTTATGCAAGAAATAAATATAAACAAATCATGGTTTATGATGAGTCTTTTAATATTGGTGCAAATATTGAAGAGAATATTATGTGGGTTAAAAAGATCAAGAGTGGTCTTAAAAATGGAGATTTTAAAGCTTATTTCCAACCTATTGTTGACTCAAAATCACAAAAAGTATATAAGTTTGAAGCACTTATTAGATATATAGAAGAAGATGGTACTGCTATCTCTCCATTTAAATTTCTTGATATTGCAAAAAAAGCAAGACTTTATCCTGAAATCATCAAGGTTATGATTGTTGAGGCTTTTAATGCTATTAAGAGTGAAGGTATTAGAGTATCTTTAAATATCTCATATGAAGATATTATTATAAAAGAGTCTGTAGAGTTTATTATTGGAGTTCTAGAGGCAAATAGAGAATATACTCATATGTTAGAGTTTGAAGTACTAGAGAGTGAACAAATCGATAATTTTGAAGCGGTTTCAAACTTTATCAACTTAGTTAAAAAATATGATTGTGCTGTGGGTGTAGATGACTTTGGAGCTGGTTACTCAAACTTCAATATGCTTACACAACTTGATCTTGATTTTGTTAAGATTGATGGATCATTAATCAAAAAAATCGATACGGATGCCAACTTAAAAACTATCGTTGAGACTATTATTTCATTTGCTGAAAAAGTAGGGTATAAAACAATCGCTGAGTTTGTCGCTTCTGAAGAGATTTACAATGTTGTAAGTGATCTTGGTACAGATTATTGCCAAGGGTACTATTTTGATGCACCACTTAGCATGGAAGAGTTAAGGGCTAAGATTCAAGCCAAACTGATCGAACTTGAGTAGTATCAAACATTGATGCTTTTAGTAAGGAAGCCTTAGCTACACTTACTAAATCATCAGCTGCTTTATTTAGATCATCATTTATAATTAGATAATCATATTTATCGATCTCATTTATCTCTATCTTAGAGTTTTTAATCCTTTTTTCTATTACTTCTTTAGAGTCAGTTCCCCTTGAATTTAATCTATTTTCTAATTCATTTAAATCGGGTGTAGTTATAAATACTGATGTGATAAGGTGATTTAGTTTTTCTCTTAGGATATCATGACCTTGTACATCTATATCAAAAATCACAAGCTTTGATTCTTCTAATGCTTTATTTACTGGCTTTAAAGATGTCCCATAATAGTTTCCATGAACTTCTGCATATTCTAAAAAACTACCCTCAGCTATATCTGCTTCAAACTCTTCTTTTGATACAAAGAAGTAATCAACACCATTTTGTTCACCCTCTCTAGGTGCTCTAGTAGTGGTAGAAATAGAAAAATAATAATCACCTATAGATTTATATACCTCTTTTAAAAGGGAGCTTTTACCACACCCACTAGGACCTGAAATTACAAGTAGTGAACCTTTGTTTGTTAGTGTTTGAATTTTATTCATTAGTCTTCTTTTAGTTTTACTCTCATAATCACTTCTTCACCCTTAGTAAGCTTATCAACTATACTTTGATCTATGGCATAAAAAAGTGGTTTGAGGTTTTCGATATTGTGCTCTTTTAAGATAAGATTTACCACATCATTTTTTGTTGTAGTTTTAGGAAAATCATATCCTTTGATCTCATCTATAGCATTATCAATGATTTGTGATAGATCTAACCAATCCTCATCTGTAAGTTCAGCTCTTTCATCCATAAGAGGTCTTTTAGATGGATTTGTACTTAGTATATCTTTTATCTTATTTAGCTCATTTTTATCAAGTACAGAGTCACTATTTACATTATCAAATTTGATGATTGATTCATCTTCATCTGCTTCAGTTTCAAAGGAGATATCCCTTGCTACATCTTCTGCTAAAGTTTCAATATAATCTAGTGCAGGAGTGATCTCTGCTACCTCTTCATCTTGTTCTTCATATGGTTTATAGTTTTGAGTTTTAAGTAATTCTATTTGATCTCTTAATATATTTTCTAATTGAGATGGTAAAAATGGTCTTGGTATTAAAAAGTCTTTTGATTTATCAAAGGTAAGTTCATCCTTTGAGATAGCACCAAGTTTTTTAGAGTATTTTTTATAGTTGTTGAAATCATCATCAATATATTCACTATCTATAACTATAAGATCGTAATCATTTTCTATATTTAGATCACTTTGAACCTCTATTTCAATATCAAGCTTTTTAGATATAAGTTTAAATATCTGTATTGCCATTGATGTTTTTGATATGAGTAAAAGGTTCACTTACTTTATCCTCTTTAGTTCTTTATTTTCTAGTTTATATACTATATCTGCTCTATGGGCTAAGGACTCTTCATGGGTTACTAAAATCATAGCTCCATTTGTTTCATAAACATAGTTAAATATTACATCCATAACTTCATCAGCAGTTTGTTTATCTAAGTTTCCTGTTGGCTCATCTGCAAAGATTATCTTAGGTCTTTTAGTCATAACCCTTGCTATTGATAGTCTTTGTTGTTGACCACCACTAAGCTCACCAACTTGTTGCTTCATCACATGGTCTATTTTAAGTTTTTTAATAAGCTCAGGATCTATATCATTTGCACTTAAAAGCCTTGTAATCTCTAGGTTTTCTGTAGCATCAAAGCCACGAAATAGATAATGTGCTTGAAAGATTATACCAAAATCTTCTCTTCTTATCTTTAAAAGTTTATCTTTTTTTTGTTTGTATAAATTCTGCTCATTAAAATATACGTCACCTTCGCTAGGAGCTAAAAGGGATGATAATATATTTAAAAGAGTAGATTTTCCACTACCACTTGTACCAATTATTGCTATAGTTTGATTTTGATCAAGTTCAAAACTTATATCTTCAAAAAGTGTATAATCAAATTTATGGGATAGATTTTGTGCTTTTAATAAACACTGTGTTTGTGTAGTTGGTGTTGTAGGAGTAGTTTGATTATCCATTGACTACTTACCTACAAACCTATATATCATTTATCTAAAAATGGTGATTAAGACATTTGCGCTGCAACTTCTGCCGCGAAATCTTCTTCTTTTTTCTCGATACCATCACCAAGTTCAAATCTTACATACTCAACTAATTCAATTGAAGCATCTACAGCTTTGATAGCTTGCTCAACTGTCATAGAATCGTCCATTACGTAAGTTTGAGATAATAATGCATGAGTTTTATCTAATTGAGTATTATCTTCAACCCATCTAGCGATCTTACCTTTTACGATATTATCAATGATTTTTTCTGGTTTACCTTGAGCTAATAACTCTTCTTTCATCTTAGCTTTAGCAGCCTCTTGAGCTTCTTCAGTTAATTGTTGCATAGAAACAAACTCAGGGATGTTTTTAAGAGGTTTACCAAGTCTTACTAACTCTTCGTTCTCTTTTTCGATATCAGCGATGATACCTTTGTTTTCTTTTTCAATGAATACAGCATCTAAATCTTTGTAGCTGATTACTGTTGGTTTCATTGAAGCAGCGTGCATAGCGATTTTCTTTAAAAGATCAGTTGTTTTCTCTTTTGCAGCATCATCACATTTAGCAGTTAAGATAACACCAACTTTTCCACCGTGAACATAACCATTAGCTACACCCTCAACAGCAACATTTACCATTCTTCTTGGTACAATGTTTTCACCGATAGTAGCGATTTTACCATTTAGGAATGTCTCAAAGTTTTCACCGTTGATATCAGTAGCTAAAAGCTCTTCTGTTGTAGAAGAGTTGTTAGCTTGAACTTGAGCAGTGATCTCTTTTGTTAAAGCGATAAATTGGTCATTTTTAGCAACGAAGTCAGTTTGAGAATTGATCTCAACCATTGTAGCTTTGTCAGCGTTTACATCGATAGCGATTAGACCTTCAGCAGCAACATTTCCAGATTTTTTAGCAGCTTTACCAAGACCAGCTTCTCTAAGCTTGTCCATAGCTAAATCCATGTCACCTTCAGCAGCATTAAGAGCTTTCTTACAGTCCATCATTCCTGCACCACTTCTCTCTCTTAACTCTTTTACCATTTTTGGAGATACAGTTGCCATGATTACGCTTCCTTTGTCTCTTCTGCAGTTTCACCCTCAGCAACTGCTTCTTCTACTAACTCTGCTTGCTCTTCAGCGCTTACTTCTGGAGCAACTTCAGCTTCACCTGCGTCACCAGCGAAAATAGCTTTACCTTCGTTCATAGCTGCAGCCATTTCGTTACAGAATAATTGGATTGATCTGATAGCATCATCGTTTCCTGGGATTGGAAGATCAACTACATCTGGATCACAGTTTGTATCTAGTGGAGCTACAACAGTAATTCCAAGTCTTCTAGCTTCTTGAATAGCAATTTTTTCTTTAACTGCATCAAGTACAAACATCATATCTGGAAGTTTTTTCATCTCTTTCATACCACCAAGGTATGCTTCAAGTTTCTCTTCTTTTCTTGTAAGCATTAAAGCTTCTTTTTTAGTAAGAAGACCTAATTGACCCTCTTCTCTCATCTTTTTAATAATTTCTAATTTTCTAATTGATTTTTTGATTGTTGGGTAGTTTGTTAACATTCCACCTAACCATCTGTGGTTAACATATGGCATATCACATTCAATCGCAGCTCTTTTTACAGCTTCGTTTGCTTGTTTTTTAGTACCAACGAACATCATTGTTTCACCAGCTGCTGCTCTTTCTTTAACTACATTATATGTATATCTGAAATATCTTAATGTTTTTTGTAAATCTATAATATAGATATTCTTTCTTACACCAAAAATATATTTTTTCATTTTTGGGTTCCATCTTCTTGTTTGGTGTCCGAAGTGTACACCACACTCTAGTAGGTCTTTCATTGTAACCATTTTAGTTCTCCTAATTTAATATAACTTTGTCTGAGTTTAAGCCTCAGTGTCCCTTAATGCCAACGCACAACTCAGTACAGGATTGACACTTGTGAGGTTCTTTTTACCAAGTATTTTTGGAAAAAGAGTTGCGATTTTATCTAAAGAAAGTTTAATATTTGATTAAATTAATGAAATTGTAAGTTTTTAAAGTGAGGAGAAGATAACTCTAAAATAGAGTTATCTTTTATTTTTAAAGCTCTTCGTGGTGTTTTAATTTGTTTTCTACTTTTCTTCGTTCCGGACCTTTATAATCAAGATCAACTAGTTTTTTTCTAATATGAACATCCTCTTTACCCTTTGCTTCTTTGCTTTTTGCATCTTCTACGATTTTTTGGGCGATGTCATTTGATTGGATAGCTACGATATTTGTCTCTTCAGCGATTTTTGCACTTTCACTTGTTTTTCTATCGATGATCACTACCGCTTCATTTATTTGAACTATTTTTTGCTCTTGCTCTTTACTTACCCTTGTAACATTTTGGATAAGCTCTATAGTATGATCAATATTATCACTAAGTTCATTGTATCCTTCGATCATATCATCGGCTATCTTTTTACCATGACTTGTTTTAGTTGTGGCATCTTCTACTAAATCTTTGATCTCTTTTGCTGCTTCTGCTGATCTTGCTGCTAGATTTCTTACTTCTTGTGCAACTACTGCAAATCCTTTACCTGCCTCACCTGCCGTTGCAGCTTCTACTGCTGCATTTAGTGATAGGATATTTGTTTGGAAAGCGATTTGATCAATTACGGTGATTGCTTCATTGATAGCTGTTACTTTTGTATTTATATCATCCATTGAGCTTGCTGTTTCATTTGCTAGACTCTTTCCACTATTTGCTGATTTTGTTACGCTTGAAGCATATTGCGCCATCTTTGATGTATCTTGGTTATTACTTTTTATATTTTGTGTTACATCTTGTAGGTCTGAAGATGTTTGATCTAAAGATGCTGCTTGTTCGTGGGATGATTTATTTAAGATAGATACATTATCTGCTAGTTTTTGTGCTCCTTGTTGTAGGGCTAAACCATTGTGTAAGTTTTCAAGACTAAGTGCTGCTAGGGATTCTCCTAGTTTATTTATACCATTTGCTAGGCCGATGATATCTTCTTGCATACCTGTTGTATCTATTGAATTTGTATAATCATTGTTTTTATATTCTTCAACAATTTTTAACATATCTTGGATAAAGGCATCTTTACTTTGTGCAGTTGAGATTTTTTCTAGTGCTTTATTGATATTTTGTGAATATTTTACAAAATCTCCATGTAAACCTTTTGGATCCATTCTTCTATATGTCTCCCCTTGGGAAGTTAAAGAGAGTGAAGAATCCATATCCCTACTAAATGTCTCCACTTGATCAAGTACATTGTTAAATGCCCAAGCTAGTTTACCAATCTCATCTGTCTCATCAATATTTGTAACCCTATGATAAAGCTCACCTTTTGCTACTCTTTGAGCTATTTCATCAATCTCTTGTACTTGTCTTGAATATCTATTAAGTGCCATATATCCAACTACGATTAGAAATGTTGCTCCAATAATTGTAAGTACATTTAGTGTGTGCATAAGTGGTGTTGGGATATCTTCAATAAAGAACATAACCGTTAGGTTAAAACCTACTATCATAGCATTTAGTAATTGTAAAATACCATTTTTTACTAAATTAAATGAGTTTACTCTACGAAATAGCCATTCCATTAATTAATCCCTTGTAGTGTAACTATTAGTTCATTGTATTGCATATTTTTCTCTTCAAGTAAGGCTTCAATGGCTTTTAGTGATTGATTCATACCACCTTGTTTCTCAGCTTGTAATAATTGTTGATAAAGTGGGATAATAGTTTTAAGTGCATCAGGATTAGGTTTTCTTCTAATACTTGTGTATCCAATAATTTTACCATTTTGATCATAGTCTGGCGAGATATTTGCAAATACCCAATAATACCCACCATTTTTTCTAAGGTTTTTTACAAATCCAAAAAACTCTTTTCCCGATTGTACTAGATCCCATGCCACTTTAAATGCAATTTGAGGCATATCTGGATGTCTAATAAGGTTGTGATTTTTACCCAATAGTTCAGCTTCAGTGTATTCAGCCATATCCATAAATATCTCATTACAGTATGTGATGATACCTTTTGTATCTGTTTTTGAAACTATAAAGTCGTTTTCACCAAGAATTTTCTCTTCATTTGTCGGGGTGATTTTGTTTTTAGCCATATTTTAAAGTGTAACCTTTTTGTAAATATTTGTCTGAATTATATAACAAACTATTGTTTAAACCTCTTAATTATAGGTTTATTTTATAGTTTAATATCTTAAGTTCTTTTATAAATAATTACATATCATAGCTAAAAATATGCAAATTTTGTACCTAAAAGATTTGAAAAAGAAATTTAATAATATTTTATCTTAGATATTTTAGGAGTATAAAATCCCAATAAGTCAAAATTTGATAAAATCACAGAAAATATTTTAAAGATAAAAAATGATACAAAAAATAGAAGTTATAAAACAAGAGATATCAAAAGCAGTTATTGGTCAAGAGCATATGGTAGAAGCTCTTTTGATGGGTATATTATGTGATGGGCATATATTACTTGAGGGGGTTCCTGGGCTTGCAAAGACTACGACAGTAAAAGCAGTATCTGATACTTTAGCATTAAATTTTAAAAGGGTTCAATTTACACCAGACCTTCTTCCTACAGATATTATTGGTACAGAGATTTATGATATGAAAAGTGGTGATTTTAAGATAAAAAAAGGTCCAGTATTTACAAATCTTTTACTTGCAGATGAGATAAATAGAGCACCTGCAAAAGTACAATCAGCACTTCTTGAGGTGATGCAAGAAAAACAAGTGACCATAGGTGAACAATCATTTAAAATAGATCTTCCATTTTTAGTACTTGCTACACAAAATCCAGTGGAGCAAGAGGGAGTATATACATTACCTGAAGCACAACTTGATAGATTTATGCTTAAGATTGTAGTGGGATATAATTCAAAAGAAGAAGAGTATAAGATGGCAAAAATGGTTGCAAATAAAACCTTCGAAGCTATCAACGCTATACTTCATAAAGAGGATATTGAGACTTTAAAAGAGGAAGTGGCAAATATTCATATTGATACTCAGCTTGAAGAATATATTGTAGATCTTATTTTTGCTACAAGGGAAGTGGAGAAATATGGCTTAGATTCTATAAGAGATTATCTTCAATTTGGAGCGAGTCCGAGGGCTACAATTGATATGTTTAAAGCAGTAAAGGCAAAAGCATATTTAAGGGGAAAAGATCATGTGTCACCCCTTGATATATCTTTAGTTTTTAAAGATGTTTTAAGACATAGAATAGTACTTAGTTATGAGGCAGAAGCAGAAGGGATTACGGCTGATCAGATACTTCAAAAGATAATTGAAAAAGTACCTGTACCATAAAGTTTACGTTTTGTAATTATCATTATGGTATAATCCACATTTTACAAGGAGTTCCTTTGAAAATTATTGCGAGTAATTTCAAGACAAATCATACAAGAAGTTCAACAAAAGAATTTATAAATGATGTGAATTCTCACATCAAATCAAATAATATTAAAAATGAAGTTTTTATATTCCCAACAGCTACATCATTAGATGAGTTTGGAACAGAGCCAAACCTTACATTAGGTGCTCAAAATGCCTACCCTACAGATGGTGGATCATTTACAGGGGAGATTGGTACAGCTCAAATTGAAGAGTTTGGTATCAAAACAATTTTAATTGGTCATAGTGAAAGACGTCACGTTTTAGGTGAATCTCAAGAAGATATCGCAAAAAAATACCAATTTTTTAAAGAAAAAGGTTATACAATTATTTATTGTATTGGTGAGCCCTTAGAGGTTAAAGAAAGTGGTTTAGAAAACACTTTAGCATATGTATGGGAACAGTTTGAAGGTATCGATGTAGATTATGATAAATTGATTTTAGCATATGAGCCAGTATGGGCAATAGGTACAGGTGTAACAGCTACAAATGAAGATATTGAAAATGTTCATAATGCAATTAAATCAAAAATAGAAAAACCACTTTTATATGGTGGAAGTGTTAAATTAGCAAATATAGGAGAGATATTAGAAGTACCAAATGTTGATGGTGCTCTAATTGGTACTGCAAGTTGGAATGCAGAAGATTTCAAAAAAATTATAGATATATCGGAGGGAAAATAATATGTTAATGAAGGGTAAAAAAGGTGTAATTATTGGAGTTGCGAACAATAAATCAATTGCTTATGGTATTGCTAAACAATGTGCTGCACAAGGTGCAGAGATGGCATTTACATATTTAAGTGATAGATTTAAGAAAAAAGTTGAACCTTTAGCAGCTGATTGTGGTTCATCTTTAGTTTATGAATTAGATGCAAGTAATCCAGAGCATATTGAAGCTCTTAGAGAGTCTTTAGAGAAAGATTTTGGAAAGATTGATTTTATTGTTCATTCCATAGCATTTGCTGATAAGTCAGGTCTTACTGGAAGATTTTGTGATGTTAGTAAAGAGGTATTCTCTCAATCACTTGAAATCTCTTGTTATTCACTTATTGAGATCACTGGAAAGTTAAAACCAATTTTAAGTGATAACTCATCAATCCTTACATTAACATATTTTGGTGGTGTAAAATATATTCCTAACTATAACCTTATGGGTGTAGCAAAAGCAGCACTTGAGATGACTGTAAAATATCTTGCAGAAGATTTAGGAAAAGATGGAATCAGAGTAAATGCAATCTCTGCAGGACCAATCAAAACATTAGCAGCATCTGGTATTGGTGATTTTTCATTTATGTTAAAATGGAATGAAGCACACGCTCCAATGAAAAAGAATGTAACAATCGATGAGGTTGGAAACAGTGGTATGTATATGTTAAGTGATCTAAGTTCAGCTGTAACAGGTGAAATCCACTATGTTGATAATGGGTTTAACATCATGGGAATGCCAGCTGTTAAATTTGATGAGAATGGAAAGCCTAAAATCGCTTGGAATGGTGAAAAATAGTCTAAGAAAGTGACCTGCGTCACTTTCGCCTATTTTTCGCGAGGCTTGGTTTATGCAATAGAAATCTTTGATTTCGTAATTGCATCCAAGGCTCCGAGGAAAAGTAGGTAAACCTTTAAATAGGAGTTAAAATGCAATTATCAACTAACTCCCAACTTCAAAATCTAAATCAGACACAAAAAACTGGAAATCCAGTTCAACCACAAACACAAAATCTAAACCAGAATACCACACAAAATCCATATCAACAATTAACTGGACAACAAAATGTAAATTTAGAAGTCCAATTAAAACAAACACTATTAAACTTTTTACAAAATCTATCCACAAATTCTCAATCAAAAACAGAGATTTTAGAGATGTTAAAAAGTACAAATCTTTTTAAAGATTTTTCCTCAGCATCTAGCCTTTTGAAATCAATACAAAGTGGAGTGCAAACAAATCCATCTTTACAAAATTATTCCAGTCCTATACAAAGTTTTCTAACAAATATAGAAAACCTTAGTAGTGAGAATTTAAAACAAAATATCACAAATTCTGGAGTATTCTTAGAATCAAAGCTCTTACAAAATCAAAGGCAGAATATCTCAAATGATATGAAGGGTTTACTTTTAAATCTAAAACAAGATTTAGAATCTATGCCAAACGCTGATAAAGAGCTTTTAAAACAAACAGATAAGATGCTTATTCAGATAGACTACTACCAGCTTTTATCTCTTACTTCAAATTCTCAGTTTACATATCTTCCTTTTGATTGGGATATGTTAGATGAGGGTGATATCTCTTTTTATAAGGATGAAGAAGAGTTTGTATGCAATATAAAACTCCATCTAAAAGAGTTTGGAGAGATAGAGGTAAGTCTCAGACTTATAGATGATAAAAATCTAAGCATAAATTTTTTTATAGAAGATGAAAATTTTAAAGAGATACTTCGTGAAAATTTACCAAAATTAAAACAAAATCTATCTAAACAAGGATTATCTCTATCAAATCTATCTCTAAAAGATATACAAAAAGAAAACACACAAAATAACCCATATGGCTCAAATGAAAGCCTAAGTCTAAACTTTGATATAAGGGTATAAAGTGAAAGATAATAATCCCTTAGATAAAAAAGCAGCAGCCCTAAAATATGATAGAGCCATAGATGATGCCCCAAAAGTAAAAGCAAAAGGAAGTGGTCATGTTGCAAATAATATTATACAAGTAGCAAATGAACATGATATTCCAATAGTAGAAGATGCAGATCTAATTGAGCTATTATCAAAAGTAGAAGTTGATAAACAAATCCCAGGAAATATGTATAAAGCAGTGGCTGAAGTATTTGCTTTTTTGTATGATGCAAGTAAAATAAAAAAAGAGTAGTTATTTTATAAAAGGCATCTTAATCAAATCATAAATAAAAACAATCTCTTTTTGATCCCTATACTCATTTAATCCTATTTTCATATCAATATATCCATCTTTAGGTTTTAATGTATATGATCTAAAAACTCTGTCCCAGATTGATAAAGAAAAACCATAGTTACTATTTAACTCAAAATTGTGTACAGAGTGGTGGATTCTATGGAAATCTGGTGTTACTATAAAGTATCTTAGGACTTTATCTATCTTTTGTGGAAGTTTGATATTTGAGTGATTAAATATGGCAAAGGAGTTTAGTAGTATCTCAAAGATAAGTACAGCTAAAGCAGGTGCTCCTAAAATGCTTATAAAAGCTATTTTAATAGCCATAGAGAAGATTATCTCAATAGGATGAAATCTTACTCCAGTGCTTAGATCAAAGTCCATATCACTGTGGTGTACTTTGTGAAATCTCCAAAAGAAATCAATCTCATGAAAAAGTCTATGTTGCCAGTATATTAAAAGATCAAGTAAGATGATAGATATCAATACTTTATAAAAATATGAAAACTCAAATAGATGGAGTAATCCAAAGTTTTTATTCTCCATATAAATAGCTACTCCAAAAGCTGCTAGTGGAAAGATTAGTTTTATTAAAAGGGAGTTTAGAAATACTAGGCTTAGATTATTTAGCCATCTTTTAGATTTAGATAATAAAAGATCTCTTTGGGGATATTCGTATTCAAAAAAAGCAATAAGTATAATAGTGAAGATAAATATAAAAACTCTGATATTTGCTTCATTTTCTAAAATAATCTCTTTCATAGAGATATTTTAACATTTTAATTATTTAGAAGTTAACAAAGAGTAGATTTCTACTCTTTGTTTTAGAAGCTCTCCCATTCATCTTCATTTGAATTTGATATGATTGTTTTTGGCGCTTGTACTGTCTCTTTTTTCTTTGGAGTTACACTTGGTCTTTGTGGTCTTTTATTTTGTACTAATGATTCATTAGGTACTGATATGTTTATATTTTTTGCTTCAACTGTATTTTTACCTTCAAACTCTTTATCATTTGCATTTGATACAACTGTATTTGCAATAGATTGTGTTTGTGTTGCAATATCTTTTGTACTGTTTGAGATACTTGCATTTTGTTGAGTTTGTTTATCTAGTTCTGTTATTGCACTATTTATTTGCTCTATTCCTGTTTGTTGCTCTTTTGAAGCTGATTCTACATTTTGGATTAGATCAATTGTATTTGAGATACTTTCATTTAGATTTGTATATCCGTTGATCATATCATATGCGATAGTTTTACCTTCATTTGCTTTTTGTGTTGCATTTTCAACTAGTGTTTTGATCTCATTTGCTGCTTCTGCTGATCTTGCTGCAAGGTTTCTTACCTCACTTGCAACTACGGCAAAACCTTTACCTGCCTCACCTGCTGTTGCCGCTTCTACTGCCGCATTTAGTGATAGGATATTTGTTTGGAAAGCGATTTGATCAATTACTGTGATTGCTTCATTGATCGCTGTTACTTCGTTGTTTATCTCATCCATTGCTGATGTTGTTTGGTTTGCTAGTTTTTGACCATTTTCAACAGATTTTGTAACCTCTTGGGCATGGTTTGCCATTTGTGCTACGTTGTTATTGTTGCTAGAGATATTTGATGTCATCTCTTCTAGGGCTGCTGCTGTTTCTTCAATAGATGCTGCCGCTTGATTTGATGCTGTACTTAGGGTTTGTACGTTTGTTAAAAGGTTATCTGCACTTGATTGTAGAGTTAGACCATTTGATTTATTTTCTACTAATATTTGAGTGATAGCATCACCTAAAGTATTAACTCCTGTTGCAAGTTTAAGTACATGCTCTTTTATTCCATGAGTATTTGCTTTACTTAGGAAGTTACTATTTGAGTATTTTTCTAATACATCAAGAACACCATCAATATTATGCTCTAAATTATCACCCATTTGATTTAGTAGTTTTGTAAGTTCTGCTAGTACTGGGTTTGAAGTGTTTATATTTACCCTTTTTGATAAATCCCCTTGCTCAAATTCACTAAGAACTGAGATAGTTCCATCTATAACTCTTCTATCCTCTTCTACCCCTTGTTTTGCTTTTTCAATATTTGCATTTACAACTTTTGCCATATTTCCAATCTCATCTGTAGCATCAATATTGATTGCTTTTACATCTGATATTTCTCTATCTAAGTATTTAAAGAAGTTTAATAGACCACCTTCAAGTTCATTGATCATAGAAAGGATGGTTCTTGTGATGATTGTAGCAATGATTAAGGCTATAACAATCGCAACTATAGTACCAATGATTGCAAATGTCTCAGCAAATGATGCAGTATCTTTTTGGTTTTGGTTTCTTACTACAATAAGTTTTTCTTCTTCTGCTACTATCTCATTTATTTTAACTCTGATAGTATCCATATATTTTTTACCAGTACCTTTTGACATATCTGCTATAAGATCATCAATAGTTAATTTATACTTATTCATGTCTCTTCTAGCATTTATCTCCACATCTGCAACTCTTGTTTGCCAATTTGTTACAGCTTTTTCCACTGCTTCGATATCTTTATTTATCCCTTTTGTAGCAGCTTTTAATTCTTTTAGGTGTTTTACTAAATCTTTTTTACCACCTATATATGGCTCTAAAGATTCTTCTTTTCCACTAAGTAAGAAACCTCTTTGTCCTGTTTCCATATTTACTAAAGCAAGAGTTGTAGCTGTAAGTATATGTTTTGCTTTTAGATTATTTGCTCTAATTTTTCCATCTAAGACTGCAAGTTTTGCTCTGATACCATCAAAAAGCTCTTTTCCTAGAGTTCTTGCAGATATCTTTTTAAATCTTGCCATAGATTCACTACCTTTAGCGATCTCTTTTCTTTTTTGGATCTCAGGTTTTGCCCAGTTTTCTATCCATTGAGCTTTTAATTGTTTTACATTATTCCATCTAGCTACTTGAGTAGGGTTATCACTTGTTAAATTTGCACCCTCTTTTATCTTTTTTGCAAAGGTTTTGTTTCCATTATAATATGGTTCTAGATAGTTTTCATCCCCTGTCACCATAAATCCTCTAAGACCAGTTTCCATATCAACCATAGAAGCTGAAACAGTTTCACCAACTCTTATAACCTTATGTGTATGATCAACCCAGTGAGAAGTTTGAATCATAGATACAATACTTTTGTAGGTAACTGAAGATATGATTACCATTAAAAGTAAAACTAAACCAAATCCAAAGCCTAATTTAGACTTTAATTTTAAATTCTTAAAGAATGACATTTTTATCCTTACTTTTTTGTAACTTACTTGTAACTTTAGTATGTTATATGAGATTATTGTAGCGTAAAAATAATAATTATTTTACTAAAGTTTAGGAAAACTATAAACTTTTTAACTATTTAATAATATTAAGTTATTTCTTAGTATATTACATTATTTGTCTAATGATTCTTAGTATCAAAAAGATTATTTTTATAAATTTATAAAGTGATAAATCAATTTAAATCTGAGTGTTTTAATTATATTTTTAAAACTCAATTTTTATTTTTTTAGGTATCATAATAGATATAAAAAATAAAAGGAATAATAATGGAATGTGAATTCCCAAGTGTAAACTCAAACAAAGAAGAAGTAAAAGCGATGTTAGAAGATACAAAAACTATAGCTATCATAGGATGTTCTCCAAATCCTGAAAAAGCTAGTAATAGAGTAGCTGTATATCTTCAAAATGCTGGTTATAAAATAATCCCTGTATATCCTAAAGAAGAGACTATTTTAGGTGAGAAGGTTTATAAGTCATTAGCTGATATTCCAAGTGATATAGAGATCGATATGGTTGATATCTTTAGAAAGCCAGATGTTATTGGTAAGGTTGTGGACGCAACTATTGCTAGAGGTGGAATAAAATATGTTTGGACTCAATTAGGACTTGTAAATAATGAAGCAGCTGAGAAAGCTAGAGAAGCTGGAATGCAAGTGGTTCAAAATATGTGTACAAAGATTGAGCATAAAGAGATTCATGGTATAGAATAATCAAGCCACTAAGGCTTGATTAATTATATATCACAAGATGGGTTTTTTCTAAGTATTATAGAGGCTACTGTTCCTTGTATGCCATCTGTTCTATTTTTGAGCATGATATCTGCCCCAATTGTATCAGCTGAACTTTTAGCTAAAAATAGCCCAAGTCCAGCCCCTGGTTTATCTCCAACTCTTGCAAATGGAGCAAATAGATCGATATCTTCATCTATCCCACAACCCTCATCAATAATCTGCATTTTTAATACTTCATTTTCTACAACAGATTTTATTTTGATAGTTTTACCTTTATCAGTAAATTTTATAGCATTTTGTATAAAGTTTTGTACTATATGGATTAATAGGGTTGGTTGTATGCTTGTTATAAATTTATCCTCTGAACAGTCTTTTTCAAACTCTATCCCTTTTTGTTTTGCAAGCATTTCATAATCATTTTGTTTGTTAGCCAAAAACTCTAAAACATCCATTTGTTGTGGTACTTCAAATTTTGCACCCTCATGTCTACCCATATCTAATATAGATCCAATCATAAGATTCATATCATTTACAGAATCAATTGTGAGCTTGATAGTTTCTTCATATTTCTCAGCTTCCCTTTTTTTTCTAAGGGTCACTTCACTTTTTAGTTTTATAACTGCTAGGGGAGTTTTAAGCTCATGGGCTGCACCTATAAAAAGCTCTTTTTGGTAAGTGATATGGTTTTGAATCTTATTAGTTAGCTGATTTATAGAGTGTGCTAAAGGGTGAAATTCTATAGGTAAAAGCTTTGGATTTATTTGTGTCAAAAAGTTTTCATTCATCTTTGAAAGGTTTCTAGTGATTTGTAAAATAGGGTGAAGCAAAGCACGAGATAGGGTCAAAGTATAAATCAAGATCATAATAAATCCACCAACACTTATAAGAAGTAGGTTGTTAAATATTTTATTTAACATCTTATTTGCACTACTTGTATTTTTTACTATTTTAATAAATTGGCTTGTCTCAGGGTGTAGGGGATAGAGTATTTCTATATAGTGTTCATCACCTTTATTAAACTGTCTAAAAGATAACTGATCAAGCCCTTTTACTGTAACTATATCCACCTCTGCATCTTTATTTGCAATGATTCTGTATTCATTTGGACTTATGGTTGATGTTACTGACATCCTATAGATAAGCTGAGCATCTTGGATAAGCTCCTCTTGAAGCTCTTCATATATTGTAGCTTTTGTAAATCCATAAAATATAAGTGATAGTAAAATAATAAAAAGTGTAGTGGCAACGATAAGTTGTCTGTGAAAAGTTCGTAAGATACTTTTTTGCATATATTTCTCTTAAAAAGAAAAAGGGGCAAAGAGGATTTTACCCCTTTACCCCTTTTTAAATTTTTAGATTATTCCTCTTCTGCAGTTGGTGCAGGGTAACAGAATCTATAACCTCTTCTTCTAATAGTCTCAATAGTAGAGATATTTAATGGTTTATCCATTTTTTGTCTAATTTGGTTAATAGCAACTTCGATTACGTTTGGAGTTACTAGCTCTGGCTCTTCCCAGATAGCATCTAATAATTGCTCTTTAGATACGATTTGATCTCTGTGTCTTGCAAGGTGAGTAAGTACTTCAAATGGCTTACCTTTAAGTTCAATCTCTTCACCTTCATAAAGAATTTTTTCTTCATCAGGGTTGATTGTAAGATCATCGATCTCGATTACATTTGTTCCACCAAATCTTAATCTAGCTTCAATTCTAGCTAGTAAGATATCAAAATCAAATGGTTTTTTAATATAATCATCTGCACCTGATTTAAGTGCTTTGATTTCGCTTTCTTTGTCATCTCTTGCTGAAAGGATAACAACAGCTGTTCTGCTGCTTCTGTTTTTTACGATAGTTGCTAGATCAATACCATCACCATCTGGAAGCATCCAGTCAGTAAGTACTAAATCATAGTTTCTAATATCTATAAAGTACTCAGCGTCTTTATAGTTTTCAGCAACATCAACTTGGTAACCACAATCCGTTAATCCCTCTGCTAATGTTTTGCTTAGTGTGATCTCATCTTCTATGATCAAAATTCTCATTCATTTTCCTTTATCATATTTTCTTAAACTTAAGTTAATTTTAATATTAGTCGCGAATTGTACCATAAATTTTTCAAAAATTAAAGAGTTTTTAAGATAAATTTCGAAATTTGTAAAAATACCTTAGTTTAGTGCTTAAGAAGATGATGAATTATATTAAAGGGATTTTATGGTAAAATCTACAAATTTATATAAAAGCAACTCTAGAAAATTTGAGTTGTTATGAAAAAAGGAACTTAATGAAAACTAATTTAAAAAGAGGAGTTGTTGGTGTATTTGCAGCGCTTGCAATTACAACTTCATCACTATTAGCTGAGGGTAAAACTTATGCTGTAGTAAATGGTGATGCTATCACAGATACAGATATCGCACTAATTCTTAGAAACCCAAATATCAAATTTGACAATCTTCCAAAAGCTACTCAAGATAGAGTTATAAATCAATTAATTGATAATAAACTATTAAGACAACACGCTTTATCTACAGGAATTGAAAAAGATGCAAAATACAAAGAGACACTAGATAATCTTAAAAAAGATTTAGCATTACAAATCTGGATGCAAAAATTTTCAAATGAGATTAAAATCTCAGACAAAGATCAAAAAGAGTTCTTTGAAAAAAATAAAGCAAAATTTGCAAGTACTGAAGAGTTAAAAGCAAGACATATTTTAGTAAAAACTGAAGCCGAAGCGAAATCATTGATTGATACACTTAGTTCGGCAAAAGATGTTGAAGCAAAGTTTATTGAACTAGCTAAAACAAAATCTGTAGGTCCAAGTGGTGCAAGTGGTGGTGATCTTGGTTGGTTCCCATTAAATCAAATGGTTCCAGAATTTTCACAAGCAGCAGCTGCACTTAAAACAAAAAGTTTTACAACAAAGCCTGTAAAAACTCAATTTGGATTTCACGTGATTTACCTTGAAGATAGAAAAGGTGCTAAAGATGTTTCTTTTGATTCTGTAAAAGCTCAAATCAAACAAATGATGATGCAAGAGAGATTTGGCGGAGAGCTTCAAAAGATAGCTGACAAGCTAAAAAAAGATGCAAAAATAGAATATAAATAATTAAAAGGAAGAGGAAAATATGGGATTATTAGAAGTTGTTAAACCTGGTGTTGTTACTGGTGAGGATATTAAAAAAGTTTTCGATTATGCAAAAGAGAATAAGTTTGCTATTCCAGCGGTAAATGTTGTAAATACTGATTCGGTTAATTCTGTTTTAGAAGCAGCAAAAAAGGTTAACTCTCCAATTATTATTCAATTTAGTAATGGTGGTGCACAATATTTTGGTGGAAAAGGTTTAGATGGTAGTACTGCTGCTGTTCTAGGTGCAATTAGTGGTGCTAGACATGTACATGCTATGGCTGAGGCTTATGGGGTTCCAGTTATTTTACACACTGACCACGCTGCTAAGAAATTACTTCCATGGATTGATGCTTTACTTGATGCAAGTGAAGAGAACTTTAAAGCAACTGGTAAACCACTATTTTCTTCTCATATGTTAGATCTTAGTGAAGAGCCTATCGAAGAAAATATCGAAATCTCTGCTAAATATTTAGAGAGAATGGCTAAGATGGATATGATGATCGAGATTGAGCTTGGTATCACAGGTGGTGAAGAGGATGGTGTAGATAATACTGATGTAGATAATGCACTTTTATATACTCAACCAGAAGAGGTAAACTATGCATATGAAGAGCTTAGCAAAGTAAGTGATATGTTTACAGTAGCAGCTTCATTTGGAAATGTACATGGTGTATATAAGCCAGGAAATGTTGTACTTTCTCCAAAAATCTTAGATAACTCTCAAAAATTTATCTCTGAAAAACACGGTACAGAAGCTAAACCAGTTAACTTTGTATTCCATGGTGGAAGTGGATCAAGTTTAGAAGAGATCAGAGAAGCTATCGATTATGGTGTTATTAAAATGAATATCGATACAGATACACAGTGGGCATTCTGGGATGGTGTAAGAGCATATGAAGCACAATACAAAGGATACCTACAAGGGCAAATCGGAAACCCAGAGGGTGAAGATAAACCAAATAAAAAATATTATGATCCAAGAAAGTGGTTAAGAGCTGGACAAGAATCATTAATCAAAAGATTAGAGGTAGCATACAGCGATTTAAATTGTATAGATAAAAACTAAAACAAGAGGTTTTAATGCAACATTTAATTACGACAGCAGATTTTACAAAAGAGGAAATAAATGAACTTTTTGAAGATGCCATGTTATTTGGTGATCTTCAAAGTTCAGACATACTAGCTGGGAAGTTAGTAGTTATGCTATTTTTTGAAAACTCAACAAGGACAAGAAGTAGTTTTGAAATAGCAGCAAAGAGACTAGGGGCGACAGTAGTTAATCTTGATGTGGGAACAAGTTCTCAGAGTAAGGGTGAAACTATCTTTGATACAGTTGCAAACTTAAATGCTATGAAGCCGGATGCTATTGTTATAAGACATAGTGATTGTGGACTTCCTGCTTCATTAGTTGATTATGTGGACTGTCCTATATTAAATGCAGGGGCTGGAAGAACTGCCCATCCAACACAAGCACTTTTAGACCTTCTTACTATTGTAAAACATTATGATGGTGATGTAGAGGGTAAAAAACTTGCAATAGTTGGTGATGTGGCTACTTCAAGGGTAGCTTCTTCAAACTTTGAACTTCTTCCAAGATTTGGTATCGATATGACTGTAGTAGCACCAGATCATTTTATGCCAGCAGATGATAAATTTAAAAAGGTTAAATTTTTAAAAGAGATCATTGATGATATGGATATTGTGATGAGTTTAAGAACTCAGCTTGAAAGACACTCTGAAGTATATTATACATCTTTAGCAGAATTTGGTAAAGATTATTGTATAACAAAAGAGGTGATGGGTGATAGGGATGTTTTACTTTTACATCCAGGACCAGTAAATAGAAATGTGGATATAAGTGATGAAATGTTACTTGATCCAAGATCTAAAGTGCTAGAGCAAGTTACTAATGGTGTGGCAGTGCGTATGGCATGTCTAAAAAAATTAATACTTCAGTAGAAGTATTAATTTTTAATCTTCTTACTTTAAAGAATAAAATCTAAATTGAAATCAAATCTAGAACAAACTCTAAACCAATATGGTAAATTTAAAACACCAATATTTTTTATAATCAATTATGACTTATCTGAATATGAGGTAATCCCCTTAGATAAATTAGAAAATATTGCATATGAGATAAATGCTAAAACAAATAAAAAAACCAAAAAAATAGAGCTTGAAAAATCCCCTATATCTTTTAAAGAGTATAAAGATAAGTTTGATTCTATTCAAAAACATATACGTGAGGGTAACTCTTATCTACTTAATTTAACAGCTCCTACAAAAATAAAAATGGAGTACTCTTTAAAAGATATATATGAAAATACAAATGCAAAATTTAAACTTTTATATAAAGATAAGTTTGTATCTTTTTCCCCTGAGCGTTTTGTAAAGATAGATAAAAATAAAATCTATACTTTTCCTATGAAAGGTACTATTGATGCAAGTGTTGATTTCGCTGAGGCTAAGATATTAGCAGATACAAAAGAGATAGCTGAGCATACTATGGTGGTGGATTTACTTCGTAATGATCTTGGTATAGTAGGCTCAAACGTAAAGGTTGAGAAGTTTAGATATATTGATAAGATAAAAGCAGGGGATAAGGAGCTTTTACAAGTGAGTTCTAAAATCTCAGCTAAACTAGAAAACAATTGGCAAGATAGGCTTGGCTCTATTATCACCTCTATGCTTCCTGCTGGATCAATCACTGGTACACCAAAGAAAAAGACAGTACAGATACTAAAAGATGTGGAAAACTACGATAGGGGCTTTTATACAGGTATCTGGGGTGTATTTGATGGTGAGTCTTTGGATAGCTCAGTTATGATCAGGTTTATCGAAAATACAAAAGATGGCTTTATCTATAAAAGTGGTGGTGGTATCACTTGTGATAGTGAAGTAAATAGCGAATACCAAGAGCTTATCGATAAGGTATACCTACCTTCTTAAACTCAATAAAATATATTAAAAAACTTCAATAACAACTCTGTAATAAAACAGTTATCCAACTGTAATCACTCTTCTTTATACTTTCGCAATTTTTTAGCCAAGTCATATTATATGATTTGGGATTAATTAGGAGAGATAATGAAAAAATATGCGATGATAATCGAATATGCAAAAGGTACAGATAAAGGTTTTGATGGTTTTAGGCCAGATACAAAACCAATTTTAAGATCTTTAAAAAAAGTTGCTGGTATTGATGGTGAGGTAGTATTTTATAACCCAAAAAGAAAAGATGATCTATTTAAATATATTAAGAAAAATGCAACTATAGTAATAAGTAGAATCAATCCAGGTAACCTAAAAGAGGTAGATGATTATTTTGTATTTTTAAAGAGTTTAGCTGATGCAGGTGTAGATGTACATACCCATCCAGATGTTATGATAAATCTAGATTTTAAAGATATTTTAGAGAAGTTAAAAAATTCACTAGTTGGTGATAAGGGTACAAAGTTTTACCATACATTTAAAGAGTTTAAAAATGAGTTCCCAGCAGTATTAGAAAAATACAGAATCAGAGTACTTAAAACAAACTATGGATCAACAGGTGAGGGTGTATATTTAGTAAGTCTAAGAGATGATGAGAGTATCATCTGTACAGAAGCAGTTGATAATGTAAAATATTTCTATGAAAATATGGATGAGTTTGTAGAAAAATTTAAAGAGAAGTTTGAATATGATGATTCAAAAGAGACATATTTTAAAGGTAAAAGTGGATTTGTAGGGTGTAGATATCTTCCTAGAATCTCTGAGGGAGAAATTAGAGCACTTTTAGTAAATGATAAGATCGTAAGTATAGTACATAAAAAACCATCAAATGGAGAGTTTTCAGCTACTTTATTCTCTGGTGCACAATATGACTACTGTAGTCCTGATGATGAGAGATTTAAAGATGTGGTTGATTTAACAAATAAAGCCCTAAAAGATGTGAAAAAACACCTAAATGGACAAAACTATCCATTACTATGGACTATGGATTATATCCTTGATTATGATAAAAAGGGTAATGATAAACATGTACTTAGTGAGATCAATTGTTCTTGTGTAGGGATTACTACTCAATTGGAACTAGCTGATGAGGTAGCTAAAGTATTTTTATAATAATAAGTAAAAAGAACTATTTATGTTATTTCCAAACTTAATTTATATTTAAATTTGGTATAATATCCCCATGGGAAAGATACAATATTTTGAAACAATTAAATGCCTTGATGAAGAGGTGCTAAATCTAGAGTATCACAATAATAGAGTAACTAGGACTATTGGACTAGATATAAATCTATACGATTATATCTATCCTCCTAGTGCTGATTTACTTAGATGTAAAGTGATATATGATGAAGATGGTATTGTTAGTGTGGATTTTTATCCATACGAAAAAAAGAAAATCAAATCTTTTAAATTGATTCATAATGATTTGATCGATTACTACTTAAAAAGAGTAGATAGATCAAATATAGATAGACTATATGATCAAAAAAATGATTGTGATGAGATTATAATAGTAAAAAATGGTTTCATCACAGATACTAGTATGGCAAATATCGCTATTGAAAAAGATGGTATTTGGTATACCCCAAAGATTCCACTTCTAAGAGGAACCACAAGGGATCGTTTTATAGAAGATGGTACATTAAAAGAGGTTGATATCGATGTGGATATGCTTAAAAGTGCAGATAAAATTGCTCTTTTAAACGCAATGATCGGCTTTGATATAAAAAAGAAATTTAAAATAGAGTAATGGAATCTTTTTTTTGGATAGGTATTATCCTAATCTTAGGATACATATCCAATAAACTATCAGAAAAACTAAAACTACCCCAAATAACTTTATATTTATTAATAGGTATGGCTTTAAGCCCCTCATTTCTAGATCTACTTCCAAAAGATTTTATAGCTGATACTAGTTGGATAGTAGATGTATCCCTATCTTTGATAGCCTTTGTAATTGGTGGAAATATAAAATACAAAAAAATAGCACATATGCAAAAATCAATCCTATATATCACCTTCTTCCAAGCCCAACTAACTTTTATAATAACCCTAGCAGGTTTATATTTTATGCTACCATTTTTAGTAGAAAATACCAGCACCTTTGAAGACTTTATATTCTATTTTTCAATCTCTCTATTCCTAGGAGCCCTAGCCACCACAACAGCACCCACCACAACCCTGGCTGTGATAGAAGAATACAAAAGCACAGGTATAGTAACAACAGCTCTTTTAGCAATAGTAGCTATAGATGATATTTTAGCAATCATAAACTATAGTATCAGCACCTCAATATATAGCTCAATGACTATAAATAGTATGAATACCTACCTAGATACTTTTTTACATCTACTTTATAATATCATCGGCTCAATATTTGTGGGAACCATTTTTGCTTTACTTGCAATATTTATAATAAAAAAAGTTCACCACAAAAACACTCTAAGTGTAGCAATAGGTCATGTCTTACTTGTATATAGCATATCTCACTTCATATACATAGAGGCTCTTTTATCTGTTATGATATTTGGAGTAGTTTTATCAAACAAATCACCATATTTTGAATATATTTTTAAACACTTAGGCAAAAGCTATCTCACAATTGTTTTCATGCTATTTTTCGTAATCACAGGAGCAAGCTCTCACTTTGATGTGTTGATCACCATGTGGCAGATAGCTATAGTATATGTATTGCTTAGGGCTTTTGGTAAACTTTTTGGTACATATATTGGTGCTAGGTTATCTGATACAAAGACAGTAATCAAAGATAATGTAGGCTATGCCTTGATACCTCAGGCTGGGGTTGCTTTGGGGCTTGCTATGATTTTGTATAAGGAGTTTCCTGAGAATGAGATAACTCATATTGTTTTGAATACTATTTTGGCTACTACTATTATTCATGAGACTATTGGTCCGTTGTTGACTAAATTTGCTTTGAAGAGGGCGGGGGAAATAAAGTAGGTGGTTTCAAAAGTGCTGAGTGGATGCACTTTTGAGTGTTTTAATTTAGATTAAGCTATTTATGTAAGCTTGTGTTTTTAATGAAGCAATTAGATGGGGATGATCACTTTTATATATTTCTTTTCTAATCTTTGTAGCCATATCTATATAAGTTTTTGCATTTTTTAAATCATTATAATTTAAATAGGAAATAGCAATGTTATTATAACTTAATGCTAAATCTGGATGATTTCCTTTAAATATTTCTTCTCTTATTTCCAAAGATTTTATTTGATATTTTAAATCATTTTCAAAATCACCTAATTTTTCATATATCAAAGAAATATTATTATAAGATGTTGCTAAATCAGGATGTTTGTCACCTAGTATCTTTTCAAATAATTCTAGAGTTTTCTTTTGATAATCCAGTGCTTTTTCAAGTTCTCCCATATCTTTATATATCAAAGAGATATTATTATAAGATGATGCTAAATCAGGATGTTTATCATTAAGTATTTCTTCTTTTAACTCTAAAGCTTTCTTTTGGAAGTGTAGTGCCTGATCAAGCTCTCCCATATTTCTATATATTAAAGAGATATTATTATAAGATATTGCTAAATTAGGATGTTTGTCACCTAGTATCTCTTTACTTAATTCTAAATCTTTCTTTTGATACTCCAATGCCTGTTCAAACTCTCCCATAACTTTATATATAATAGACATATTATTAAATAAAGTTGCCATCCTTTCATGTCTATCTTTTAGTATAGAATCTATACTTGTTAAATATCTAAGATATTTAAATTTATCTACTGGATTATCTTCTGGATTTAAATATAGTTTTTCTATAAAAAACTGAACCACAACTTCACAATGCTCAAATCTAACCTTATATTCATCAATAATAAACTCTTTAATAATTTGATGAAGTTTAAAACTATTTTCCTCTTTTATTAACCATCCTTTAGACGATAAAGTATTTAAAATAAAATCAAACTCATCTAAATCTTCCTCTTCTATACATAAAAATTCTTGAAGCAATTCAAACTCTATCTCAATAGATGGAAATATAGATAATCTTTTTAAAGTAAGTATCTCTTTTTCATTTAAATCATTATCTTGAAATAGTTCTTCTAGATATATATTAAATGTTTTAGAGTCTGAGTTATTTTTAATAGTTTTTAACTCACCATTTTTAAATCTTTCTTGTATTTTTTGTGGAGTTAGAAGTGAGCTTTTAGATAAAGTTTGGGCTGTAAGTTTTATAAATAGAGTATGATATCCTAGCGATTCTAAAAGTGGTTCGATATTATCATTTGTATTGTAGTATTTAAAGAAAAGTTCTTTTGACTCTTCTAAAGGTAGGGTTTCAACTTTTTGTTTATAAATAGCATCAAATTCATTTCTTGAAGTGATAAGAAGTTCAAAGTTTGAACTTATTTTTTTTATGATATTAAAATCGTCTTGTGTTTTTATATCATCTATTACTAAAAGATTTTTACCTTTTATATTTGCAAGTTTGGTTTTTAGATTAGTAAATTTTTTATCTAGTGTATCTCCTTCTAATTTAAAGTGAGATTCTAAAGATGATATCAAAGAGTCTTTTATGTCTCCACTAAATTCTACAAAGGCTATGTGATCATATTTATCTATATATCTATTTGTATATTCTTTGGCTAGAGCTGTTTTTCCTATTCCTCCTATTCCATTTAATAGAAGTAGGGATTTATTTTTAGATAGGTTTTTATATATTTCTTTTAGTTCTTTTTCTCTACCTATAAAAGTATCATTCGGAGGAAGAGAAGTAAGTAATTTTTTTAAATCATTTTCAGTTAACTTTTTATGTTCAGGAACTTTATCTTCCTTTCTTAATTTTATAGTTTCAAAAGATAAGCCCATAAATACTAACCCGATACCAGCTATCCAATCTGTTGATTCTTCAACTTCTAATCCAAAAGATTTTAAAACTCCAATAGTAACTATATCAAGTAAAGATGTAATTGTTAGTCCTAATCCAAACCATACAACTACACTATTTAATGACTTTGGTTTTATTATAGTTTTAATAACTTCTTTTAAGAAGTCTCCATCTGATAATACTTCTTTGATACCTTTAAATATTTTATTCTCGTTTCCCATAATTAACTCATTTTGTTATATTCTCATTATTCTATCAAAATAAATTTTAATCTTTTAGTGACTAAAGTGTATTTAGTAGATTTATTTTGTGGGATTCTTATTAGTTTCTTCCTAGACAAAATAAATTGGGAGTGCGTATAGTTTCGTTGCTTTGATTCCTCACACTTTTTTGACCGGAAAAAAGTGCGCAAAAACCTCTCCACCCGATGAAAATGTGCTTCCAAGCTGGAGCAAAATATTTACTGCGGAGCCAAACTCACGAAAAAAGGTGCGCCCCGGCACCTTTCTTTCCCTCAAACACGTGGCTCCTTTTCACCGTAAATATTTTACTCCAGCTTGGCATTTTCAAAGCGTGGATTTCTTTTATTTGACTGACATTCTAGTTTGAGTTGAAAGATACTTGGAGATAATAAATATTTTAAAAGAGAGATTATATATTTATTGGTACTTTAGAGGATTGATAAGTTTAGAGATATTAGAAAAAGGAAAAGAACATCAACTAAGAGAAACAAACAATCCAAACAAAAATGAACGTCACCAACAGAAATCTCACCCTTTGGAAATGCTGAATTTTATTGAAATATTTTCGGAAAAAGCTCTCAACTGTTTGAGGGAAAGAAAGTTGCTAAATGCAAGTTTTTTCCCGAGTTTTGAGAGCTAGAAAATATTTCAATAAAATTCAGGAGCACATTTCCAACTCGGGTGAGAGAGGTTTTTGTTTACTTTTTTCCGGAAAAAAAAGTGAAAAGGAGTCAAAGCAAAATGTCAATCACTAACTCCCAAGCTATCTTGTCTTGGGTATAATTTATAATAGCAAGGCATATCAAAATCGCCAAACAAACGACCGATTCCCCAAATAATAGAATCAAATTCTACTTTTAAGAGAATTTATCCCAAGCTACTGATTCTCCTTATAAACCCTATCCAATAACCCCTGCCACTTATCATCCCCATTCCAATCAATTCGAGTCTTCTTAAATAACCTATTATCCTTCATAATATAAGCCCCATACTCATTAAAAACAAACTTCACCTCAAGATCTTTTCTCTTATCCAAAGAAACAACCTTAAAACTAAGATTATCCAAAATCAAAGGAATTGAATCTTTAGTATCAAAATAGCCCAAAACCATATGATAAGATAAACTACCCCTTACCTTTACCACCATCATATAAAGCTTATCAGCATCAAAATCCAACTCTTTTAAAGTGAAATATTTTGAGATAGCATAATCCTCACAATCCCCATGACCCTTTATGATAAACTCTTTTCTTGTAGCCCAGTGATCTTCTGTATTTGTGGAAACTTTGTCGTGTTTTGATAGGATATTATTAAAGTAACTATTTGTTCGGGAGAGCTTTTTAAATATTGAGTATTTGTCTTTATTTTTTGTGATATCTGCTTTTAGTTTTTTGAAATCTTTTATTCTTTTTATGATCTCTTTTTTCTTTGGATTTTGTTTGATATGTTTGATATCTTGATCATTTAGGTTTAGTATATTGTTTTTTGAATCACTCCAAAGTAATGTGGATAAAATGATAACGCTTAATAAAATAATCTTCATAATATGGTATAATATCCGTTAATCAATTAAATTAAATTGATATTATAAAAATAATTTAGGCATTTTATGGTTACAGATATAATAGAAAATGAAGAATATAAAAACATTATGTGCGATCATGCACGGGATATAATAATACACCTAATAGAAAGTGGAGAGGAGTTTGCGGTTACTGCAAATATAAAAGGGCTTACTTTTACTCCTGAATTACCTAGTTCTATTTCTGATAAACTAGCACAGTTTTCCCTTTTTGTACTTTCAAATTATACATTTGAGTCTATCAAATTAGATGAGGATAATTTTTATTTTGAGGCTGGTTTTGGTAAGGAAAATTTTGGATCTGTTGTAAAAGTTCCATTTTTTGCAGTATTTCAGATCATTGTAGATGAGTCGATACTTTTTGTAAATCCAATTGCTACAGTTGAGAAATACTTTAAAGATCACTCTTTTAAAGAGCGTTCTATGAATGCATTTAAGATGAATGTTAAAAACAAAGAATTACTTGAGGGTACAAAGTAGATGAAACAAAAAATTATAAACTATGTGTTTAATATCTCTAAACAGCCAGTATTATTTCATCAACTTTTACAAGCAAATAAACTTTTTAATGATGGAATGCATCTTGATGGGAAAAGACTCGGGTTTAGGATGAGAATGGGTAGGGCTTATACTGTATTTTTACTTTTAGCTCATTTGTTTATTATCCCAGGTGCGATTATCTTACATACACTTTTTATGAATCTTGATTGTCATGCATCGATTATAGCTGCTGTAGTATTTACAGCTTTTATATTTGTATGTTTTGGGCTTTTTAAAGAGTGGCTTGAGGATGAAGTGGCAAAAACAAGGATAAGAGAAGCTTGGGCAACTCATTTTCCACTTTTTTCATATGAAGAGTATAATAAAAAGGTTTATGAGATATATGAAGAGGCAACTCTTTTAGATGTACAAAAAAAAGATTTAGAACAATTTGTTTTAGATAAATTAATAGATTAGAAATATCAAATTTGATATAATCGCGAATAAAATACAAAAGAAGAGAAAATATGGGTCAAACAATAACAGAAAAAATTTTTAGTGAACACGTAGGTAAAGAGGTTTATGCTGGTGAGATTATTAGATCTCCAATTGATATGGTTATCGGAAACGATATTACAACTCCTATTTCAATTAAAGCATTTGAAGAGAGTGGAGCAGAAAAACTGGCTAATCCAGATGGTTTTTCAATCGTTCTAGATCACTTTATCCCTGCAAAAGATATTGCATCTGCAAATCAAGCTAGAATTTCTAGAGATTTTGCTGCAAAACACAATTTAAAAAACTTTTTTGATGAAAAAGATATGGGTATCGAGCACGCATTATTACCTGAAAAAGGTCTTGTATTACCAGGTGATGTAATTATTGGTGCTGATTCACACACATGTACACACGGAGCTCTAGGTGCATTTTCAACTGGTATGGGAAGTACTGACTTAGCATTTGCTATGATCACTGGTGGAAACTGGTTTAAAGTACCTGAAGCTATTAAAGTTGTATTTACTGGTAAACCAAAAGAGTTCGTAACAGGAAAAGACTTAATCCTTGAGATTATTAGACTTATCGGTGTTGATGGTGCACTTTATAAGACTTTAGAGTTTACAGGTGATACTATCCAATACTTAACTATGGATGATAGATTCTCATTATGTAACATGGCTATTGAAGCTGGTGCAAAAAATGGAATCGTAGCTCATGATGAAACTACACAAGAATTCTTAGACCAAAGAGCTGAGGCAAATGGTGGATTAAGAGCTGAGCCTAAACTTCACTACTCTGATGAGGATGCAGTTTATTCACAAGTACTTGAGATCGATGTTGCTGCATTAGAGCCAGTTGTTGCTTATCCTTTCTTACCAGAAAATGGTCATAGTATCTCTGAAGCTGTAGCAGATGAAATTAAAGTTGATCAAGTATTTGTTGGATCATGTACAAATGGTAGATTAAGTGACCTTAAAATTGCTTCAGAGATTTTAGATGGTAAAAAGATAGCACAACATGTAAGAATGATCGTAACTCCAGGAACACAAAAGATTCTAAGAGAAGCTACAAAACTTGGATATATTGATATCTTAGTAGATGCAGGTGCGGTTGTATCTAACCCAACATGTGGTGCATGTCTTGGTGGATACATGGGTATCCTTGGAGACAATGAAGTATGTATCTCAACTACAAACAGAAACTTCGTAGGTAGAATGGGAAGTAGAAGCTCAAAAGTTTATCTTTCAAACTCAGCAGTAGCAGCAGCTTCAGCACTTAGTGGATATATCACAGATCCATCATCATTATAATATGATAACTTCTATTCCTTGTGTAATTCTTTCTGGGGGTAGAAGCTCTAGAATGGGAGAAGATAAGTCTCTTCTTCCTTTCAAAGAATTTAATACACTTATAGAATATCAATACCATAAATTATCACAAGTTTTTTCAGATGTTTATATCTCTACTAAAGAGGATAAATTTGATTTTACAAAAAGTGATGAAAATATAAAACTTATCTTTGATGAGGGTGAGGTTTATTCTCCTATGGTTGCATTACAATCTATCTTTCAAAAAGTTGGCTCTAAAAAGATATTTATCATCACTGTTGATACCCCTTTTGTGGAAGAGACTACTATCAAATCTCTTATATCCCAAAGTGATGCTTATGATGTAGTTATAGCTAAAGATAAGGATAAAACGCACAATCTATGTGGAGTATTCTCCAAATCGGTTTTAGATATAGTAGATGAGTGTTTAAAGCAAGATATTCATAAGATCAATTATCTACTTAGAAACTCAAATACAAAAGAGATCTTATTTGAGGATTCAACACAATTTTTAAATCTAAACACTCCAGAGGAATACAAACTCTCTTTAACTTTATAAGTTTAGGTTTCTTTTACTTTCAATTTAATACAATTCGGTCAAATTTTTTTTACGGAGAATAATTTGAGCATCTTGAAAAAAGAGTTAATCATATTTATTGGTTTATTTTTGTTTTTAGCTATTGGTATGCATTTTAAAGAATGGAAATCTCATCCCATGGAGCATTTTGTTGCTTTGGGTGAAGCTGAGGCTTTTGGAGTTGGTGCTAGTCATCCAATTATATTTACTTTGATACTTTATGTGGTGGTATTAGTTGTTAGGCTTGCTATTAGGAAAGCTTCTAGCAAAGATTAGTATAGGCATAAAAAAAGGTTTGAAGTAAAACTTCAAACCTTTTTTTAGATGTAGTGAAAAGATTAAGCTAAAGCTGCTTTCGCTTTTCCTACTAGGCTTGCAAATGCTTCCGCATCATTCATAGCCATATCAGCTAAGATTTTTCTATCTAGTTCAATGTTAGCTAATTTAAGACCATTCATGAATCTTGAATAGTTGATATCATTTAATCTACAAGCTGCATTGATTCTTACAATCCAAAGTTTTCTAATATCTCTTTTTTTAGCTCTTCTATCTCTATAAGCATATACTAATGCATGCTCTAAAGCTTCTTTAGCTTTTCTGTAGTGTCTACTTCTACCAGCGTACTGACCTCTTACGGCTTTTAAAACCTTCTTGTGTCTAGCTCTTCTAACTGTTCCAGTTTTTACTCTTGGCATTTCTTTCCTTTCTTTACCATAATACTATTATATTTGGTGTTGACTTTTGTCAAACTTGTCCATATTTAAATGGAGGGACTAAACTTAGATGTAAAGCTTACGCTTTACATAACATTTTTTTAACTCTGTTTTCATCTACTGATGCAACAGATTGTGGATTTCTAAGATTTCTCTTTCTTTTTTGGCTCATTTTAGTAAGGATGTGGCTTCTAAAAGCACTTCCTCTTTTGATTGCACCATTTTTTTTCACTTTAAATCTCTTTAAAGCTCCACTGTTAGATTTCATCTTTGGCATTGTAAGTCTCCTTTCTTAATTTTGATCAAACTTATATTTGATATTTCCCAATTACGGAAAAAAGTCTGAGATTATATTTAAAATCTACTTTATTTTTCTTTAAGTGAGCTTTTTTATTTGCTTGGATATAATAAATCTTAAAAAATTTCTAGGTTATTACAAATGGTAAGTGTAAAAGTTGAAAAACAGTGTGGATGTTTTAAAAGAAGTGACTATGAAGTAGAGCAAAGCTTTGAAAGCATGGATGAAGGAAAACAAAAAGCACAAAAGATGTGTGATGAGATGAATGAAGAGTTTTGTTTAAAGCACCAGTTTGAGCCACTTCCTATAAGTGAACATGAGATTATTATAAAAATGTATTTAAGAGAAAACATATGATTGATTTAAGATTATTACAAAAAGATTTTGAGAGTGTGGCTGAGCCTTTAAAGAAAAAAGGTGTAGATAATAAACTTCTTGATGAGCTAAAGGCATTAGCAACAAATGCAAAAGCAAAAAGACAAGAGATGGAAAATGTAACTGCTGAGCAAAATAAGTTATCTAAAGAGTTTGGAAGATACAAAAAAGAAAAGCTAGATATCGCTCCACTTCAAAAAAGCATAGGTGAGTTAAAGACTAAAAAACAAGCTTTAGAAGATGAAGTAAGAGTTTTAGAAGAAGAGATGACTGCTATTGCTATGGGTATCCCAAATCTTCCAGATGCTGATGTGCCTGTGGGTGCTGATGAAGATGAAAATGTGGTATTAGAAGTGATTGGTGAAAAACCAGAGTTTTCGTTTGAGCCAAAAGAGCACTGGGATTTAGGTGAAAAAGATGGGAGTTTAGATTTTGAGCGTGGTGTAAAACTTTCAAAATCTAGATTTGTAGCTATGAGAGGTCAAGCTGCAAAATTAGAGCGTGCACTTATTAATTATATGCTTGATTTTAATACAAAAAGAGGCTTTGAGGAATGGTATGTTCCATTTATGGCAAATACAAATACTCTTCAAGGAACTGGGCAACTTCCAAAATTTGAAGATGATCTATTTAAAATAGATGGGGAAGATTTATATCTTATTCCAACATCAGAAGTTGTACTTACAAATCTTTATAATGATGAGATAGTTCCAGCTGAAGAGCTTCCAATGCTTATGACATCTTATACTCCTTGTTTTAGAAAAGAAGCGGGAAGTGCAGGGCGTGATACAAGAGGACTTATAAGACAACACCAATTTGATAAAGTAGAGATGGTGGCTATTACTAAACCTGAAGAGTCTAGGGAAGTATTTGAAAAGATGGTATCTTGTGCAAGTGATCTTTTAACATCACTAGGACTTGCTCACCAAAAAGTACAATTATGTACTGGTGACCTTGGATTCTCAGCAGCTACTACAATTGACCTTGAAGTGTGGTTACCCGGGCAAAATAAATATAGAGAGATCAGTTCTATCTCTAATACAAGAGAGTTCCAAGCAAGACGTGCTAAGATCAGATATAAAGATGGGAAGAAAAATATTCTTTGTCATACATTAAATGGATCATCTTTAGCTGTTGGTAGAACTCTTGTGGCTATTATGGAGAACTATCAGCAAGAAGATGGAACTATCGCTATACCTGAAGTACTTAAAAAATATATGTGAAAACCGTAAAAAACAACAACTGCTTGTTGTTTTTAGGTTTGAAACCGTAGTGGTCGGAGTGTAACGAAGCCACGAAGGAAGTGCCTTAAAAATTTAAGAATAAATTTCTCTAAGCATTATAAACGATATTAAAGTATCGTTTATATGCTATATAATCTTTCAATTAATATTATTTCTTCAAGTAACAATATATCTATAAAAGCTAAAATCAAAACTATCAAGCAAGTTATTAAATCATTTCTTGATAAACTATTAGAAAAATAAAATAATTTTGCAATTTAGATAATTTAAAATATTATTTAAATAAAATTATTTAAAGCGTTATGCAAAGGAAGGAGTTTATATGAAAACTTCATTGGCAAAAATTAGCTTTTATAATATCTTAGCGACTGCAATAATATTTTCTATTGTTTTAGGATTCTTTACATATAAAATAACAAATGATTCATATGAACAAAGGGTTGCAGAGTTAGAGCAAAATTATATGCAAAAAAATAAGGAACTTGTACGGTCAGAAGTTCTACGGATAATTAAACGTATTGAAACTATTAAGAGTTTATCTTATGATACCCACTTATCTATACTTGAAGAAAAAGTGGATTTTATGCAAAATATGATAAATCTAGGATATGAAGAAAATCTTGATATAAAATCACTTATAAATAAATACAGAAAACAGCTTGATCTTTTTAAATGGGATAATAACACAGGGTATTTTTATATCTTTGATGCAAAAGGCTTTATTCTTTATCATGGATCATCTAGGGATTTAGAGAAAAAAAATATATTTGAACTTACAACCCACAATAAAGAGCTAAGGGCTTTTTTATATGAGACTATAAAAAGAAGTGAACACCTTGGTAAATATAAATGGTATAAACCAAATACAGATTTAAAACAACTATATACAAAATATGTACATGTGAAAAAACATCTTGGTTATGGCATCTATATAGCAGCTGGAATATATAAAGAAGAACTTGATAAAAAGATTCAAAAGGTTTTATTTAAAGAGATTGAAAATGATAAATTTGGAGATAATAAATATGGATATTTTTGGATACATAGTGTAGAAAAAAAGATCAAAATGCTTATGCATCCTTATTCTAAAAGTATCGTAAATAAGGATATTACAGAATTTGTAACCCTTGATGGGCAATATTTATTTAAAAACATGAATAAACTAGTAAGACAAAAAGAGGGTGGTTATATAAACTATATCTGGTGGCTTCCAAATCTAGAGCAAAAGATACAAGATGAAAAAACCTCCTATGTACATATTATAAAAGATTGGGATATGCTTATTGGTTCAGGATTTTATTTGACTGAATTGAAAGCTATACTTCAAAGTGAGAGGGTGAAATTAAAAGAGTCATTAAATGATAATCTTCAAAAAATATTATTGGTTTTATTTGTATTGATCCTTTTATCTCTACTAGCTGCAAGGTATGTGACAAGAAGAATACAAGCTGTAGAGATTGCTCAAAAAGAGCATTTTAATATGCTTGAACAATATAAACAGATTTTAGATAAAAGTGCTATTGTTTCAAAAACAGATAAGGATGGAAATATCACCTATGTAAATAGCGGTTTTCTAAAAGTGAGTGGGTATACTAAAGATGAAGTTATAGGACAAGAACATAATATTATAAGACATCCTGATACACCAAAAAGTCAATTTAAAAAACTATGGAGCAATATCCAATCTGGCAAAGTATGGAATGGTGTTCTTAAAAATAAAAGAAAAGATGGGGATAGTTATTATTGTAGATCTACTATTTTACCTATAAAAGATGCAGGTGGAAATATAATAGAGTATATCTCTTCAGCTACAGATATTACAGAGCTTGTGGATAATAGATCAAAACTACAAAATATATTTAGAACAGATCCTCTTACTGGGTTAGCAAACCGTGTAAGTTTGATAGATAATATTAGTAAGGTTAGTGGGGGTACTTTAGTATTATTTGATGTAGATAGGTTTAAAGAGGTAAATGATTCATATGGTCATAATGTAGGTGATGGAGTAATTAAAGAGCTTGGTCAAAGACTTTTTGAGTTTTTTAGTGATAATAAATATACCTTATATCGTGTACAAGCTGATGTATTTGCTTTATATACAAATAAACAAAAAAGCTCAAAAGTATATGAAAAGGTTGATGAGTTTATGAAAACACTAGGGGTTGAGCCATATAAAATAGATGAATATAAATTTATTTTAACCTACTCAGCAGGAATTGCTTCCCAAGGTGAAGATTTATTTTCTTATGCAGATATAGCCCTAAGTGAAGCAAAAAATAAAAATATAAAAATAAAAGAGTATGACTCTTCTATGAAAAATATTGAAGAGTTTAAACATAATCTTGAGTGGGTGGAAAAACTTCACTTAGCTATTACAGAGGATAGGTTAGTACCATATTATCAACCAATATATAACTATCATACAAAACAGATAGAAAAATACGAATGTCTTATGAGACTTATTGATAAAGATAAGATTATCTCCCCTGATGATTATTTATCTATCGCTAAAAAAACTAGGCTTTATCCAGAGCTTACCTATAAAATAGCAGAAAAAGCTATTGCAAAATTTTCTACAAATGATAAAGAATTTTCTATTAATCTTAGTGTGGAAGATCTTATGAATGAAGAGCTGATGATTTTTATATATGATTATGCTGAGCAAAAAGAGGTGTTTTCAAGAATGGTTTTAGAGATTGTAGAGTCTGAAGAGATTGAAGATAGTGATTTTATTATGAAAACTATTAAAAAGTTTAAAGATAGGGGATCTAAGGTTGCTATAGATGATTTTGGTAGTGGTTACTCAAACTATGATTATCTTATAAAACTACAGGCTGATTATATAAAAATAGATGAATCCATAGTAAATCACCTACTTGAAGATGAAAGAACTCAAGATGTTGTAAAATCGATAGTATCCTTTGCAAAAAAATCAAATATGAAAACAATAGCCGAATATGTGGCAAGTAAAGAGTTAAATGAACTTGTGGAATCTTTAGATGTGGATTATGCTCAAGGGTATTTTTATGGAAAAGCGAAAGAAGACTTAATAAGTCAATAATGGATAAAGTTATATAATTAGTGTATGAATGGTTATGATATAGAAACCCTAACAAAATTTGGTAAAGATGTACGTATTTTATATATAGAAGATAATGCTGGAGAGAGGGAAGTTACCCTTGGTATATTTAATATATTTTTTAATAATATTGATATCGCTTCAAATGGAAAAGAGGGATTAGAATACTTCGAGAAAAATAGATATGATCTTATAATCACTGGTATTGAAATGCCAGAGATGGGTGGTATAGAGTTTATTACAAGAATCCGTGAAGTATCTAAACATATCACTATCCTTGTAATATCTTCAAGCTCTCAGAAAAAAGATTTTTTAAATCTTATAAAGTTAGGAATTGATGGATATATATTAAAACCTGTAGAGATTGATCAGTTTATTACAGTTCTTCAAAAAACAGTAGAAAAACTCCAAAATAAACATGAACTTTATGAGTATAGAATCTCTCTAGAAAAAAAGGTTCAAGAGGAAGTTGAAAAAAGACTCAATAGTGAAAAAATACTTGCTTATCAATCAAAACTTGCTGCAATGGGTGAGATGATGGATGTGGTTGCACACCAGTGGAAACAACCTATCAATATCATGAGTATGTATGTGGACTTTTTACAATACCAATATGAAGATGGAAAATTAGATATGGAGGCTATAAAAGAGTTTCAAGGTAAATTTAAAGATCAAAAAGATCATATTATAGAAACCTTGCAAGAGTTTAGAGACTTTTTTAGACCAAATAAACAAAAAGAAGACTTTTTGATAAGTGATTGTATAGATAGTGTTTTATTACTTACAAAAGATGAGTTTATAAAAAATAAGATAAATATAGAACTAGATATACAAGATGATTTTGAGTTAAGTGGTATTAAAAATGAGTTTAAACATACCATCTTAAATATCATAAACAATGCAAAAGATGAATTTGTAGAAAAAGATCTAGATTCAAGGATCATAGAAATAGCTACAAATAAAAAAGATGATAAAAAAGTACTTTATATCAAAGATAATGCAGGAGGAATCCCTGAGCATATTATAGATAATATATTTAAATCAAATGTTACCGGAAAAGCTGAAGGAAAAGGAACTGGAATGGGATTATATATGTCTCACCAGATTGTTGAAAAAATGGGTGGAGTTATAAAAGCTGGAAATGTTGAAAATGGCGCGATGTTTACCATTGAGCTAAATTAATAATTATATTATAAAATTAAAATTACTTAAAATAAGAATAAGAACCCTCTTATTTTAGGTTTTTATTCATTGGATCTAATCAAAAAATTTCTTTTATTATCATATTTTCTTACAAAAACAATACTTTTAAGTGACACAAATAAAACGCATTTTCGGATATACTTTTATAAAGGTGTCAATTATGAAATATTTACAATTAGTATTTTTAGTATGTTTTAGTATATTATTTATCTCTTGTGGTGGAGGGGATGATAGTGAATCCTCTTCGGGAAATAGTAAATTTAGTATGGTCATAACCCATAATAATGCAGCTGGTGGTTCAGGTCTTGACTACGGAAGTTCAATAGCCTTAGATTCAAGTGGAAATATTTATGTCACAGGGTATAGTTTTAATAATAGTGGTAATACTGATATGGTTATATGGAAATATACGAGTGCGGGAGTTTTAGACACTAGTTTTGGCTCAGGAGGTATAGTTGTTGATGACAATGCAGCTGGTGGTTCAGGTCTTGACTACGGAAGTTCAATAGCCTTAGATTCAAGTGGAAATATTTACGTGGTAGGATATAGTACTAATAGTAGTGGTAATAGAGATATGGTTATATGGAAGTATAAGAGTAGTGGCGTTTTAGATACTAGCTTTGACTCAGATGGTATTATAACTTATAATGGCTCAGGAAGTGATGACGGGAATTCAATAGTATTAGATTCAAATGGAAGTATATATGTAACAGGATATAGTGATAATAGTAATATGACTATATGGAAATATACAAGTAGTGGAATTTTAGATACTAGTTTTGATTCAGATGGTATGGTAAAGTATGATAGTGGGACTTATTATAATAGTGAATATTCTTATATTGGGAAGTCAATGGTAATAGATTCTAATGGAGATATTTATGTATCAGGAACTCTTTTTTCTCCTTTCTTTTCTACTATGTATATTTGGAAATATTCAAATAGTAGTTTAAGTGATTATAAGGATAGTTCTGGTAGTAATGGAGAATCAATAGCCTTAGATTCAAGTGGAAATATTTATGTATCTGGATATAGAAAAGAAAATAGATATGGTACTTTTATGAAAACTTGGAAATATACAAATTTTCAAAATCTAGATACTAGTTTTAATTCTGATGGTGTGCTAGAGGATGGGACAAGAGATTCTTCTGGAAACTCTGTAGTAGTAGATTCAAGTGGAAATATTTATGTATCTGGTACCAAAGGGGATAATACTATGGCCATATGGAAATATACAAGTACTGGTACCTTGGATACTAGTTTTGATTCTGATGGTATTGCTAAATCTAATGGTACAGGGAGCTCAGCAATATTAGATTCAAATGATAATATATACGTGACGGGAAGTATTAATGGGGATATGGCTATATGGAAATATTGATTTTTAATATGAATAGATATAAACTATTTTATATCTATTCAAAGTCTTTAATTAAAGAAGTATATTAGTAATTTAATCCAACAGCATCTTTAATTTCTTTGATCTTTTCTCTAGCTATTACTTTTGCTTTTGATGCACCATGAGCTAAAATCTCTTTTACCTCATTTGGATTATTCATATAGTGTTCTCTTTTATCTGTGTATGGTGCGAAGTGTTCGTTTATCTTTTCCATAAGAGCTAGTTTAAAGTGACCATAACCTTCACCTGGAGTTGCATATCTTTTTTGAAGTGCTAATAGCTCATCTTGATTCATAAATAATTCTGCTAAAGTATAAACATTACAGCTAGTATAATCTTTTGCTTCTTCAAGAGGTGTAGAATCTGTTGTGATGCCCATTACTTGTTTTTTAAGTTTTTTAGGTGTTTGGAATAGATCAATAGTATTACCATATGATTTACTCATCTTAGCGCCATCTGTCCCTGGAACAGTAGCAACTTCATCATCTACTTTATGTTCTGGTAATTTTAAAATCTCTTTTCCATAAGTATTATTAAATGAGTTTGCAATATCTCTTGTCATTTCAACGTGTTGGATTTGGTCTTTTCCTACAGGTACAACATCCGTATCAAAAAGTAAAATATCTGCAGCCATTAATACTGGATATGAAAATAGTCCGTGATTTGCTTGAATACCACGAGCTGTTTTATCCTTATATGAGTGAGCTCTTTCAAGTAATCCCATTGAAGTATGATTTGATAAAATCCAGTAAAGCTCTAATACTTCCTCAACATCACTTTGAACCCAAAAAGTTGATTTCTCTGGATCCATTCCTAATGATAAAAAGTTTACTGCTGCTTCAAAAATATTTTTTTGTAAAGCTTCTTTATCTGTTACAGATGTAAGTGCATGATATGAAGCGATAAATGCAAAAAGCGCACCGTCATCTTGAGATTCGATCATTTTTTTGATCATTCCAAAATAGTTTCCTATGTGGATAGTTCCACTTGGTTGAATACCTGATAAAATTCTCATATTATAGTCCATTACTTTCAATTAATTTTGCTTGATGATCTGTGATTAATGGATCAATGATCTCATCAAATAAACCATCATTCATAATAGCATCAAGTCTATATAATGTTAGGTTGATTCTATGATCACTTATTCTTCCTTGTGGATAGTTATAAGTTCTAATTCTTCCACTTCTATCACCAGTTCCAACTTGAGCTGATCTTGCTTCAGAGTCTTTTGCTTGTGCTTCTTGTAATTCAAGGTCATAAAGTCTAGCTTTTAAAACTTTCATAGCTTTATCTTTATTTTTGTGTTGAGATTTTTGATCTTGGTTTGTTACAACGATTCCTGAAGGTAAGTGAGTGATTCTAACAGCTGAGTCAGTTGTATTTACTGATTGTCCACCATTACCACTTGCTCTCATAACATCTATCTTAAGATCATTTGCATTGATCTCAATTTCAACATCATCAACCTCAGGCATAACAGCAACTGTGATAGCTGATGTATGAACTCTACCTTGTGATTCTGTAGCTGGCACCCTTTGAACTCTATGGGTTCCACCCTCATATTTCATACGTGAGTAAACTCCCTCACCTTTGAAAAGTGCCACCATCTCTTTATATCCACCAGCTTCACTCTCTGATGAGTTCATGATCTCAACTTTCCAACCACGTTTTTCAGCGTATCTAACATAACCTTTAAATAGATCATCAACAAATAGTGCAGCTTCATCTCCACCAGTTCCAGCTCTAAGCTCAATATAGATGTTTTTATCATCGTTTGGATCTTTTGGAACCATAAGTACTTTGATCTCTTCTTCAAGCTCAATTTTTCTTGGCTCTAATTCTTTTAATTCTTCTTTAGCAAGTTCACCAAGTTCTTTATCTTCAAGAAGCATTTTATTCTCTTCAATATCTTCAATAACTTGTATATACTCTTTTGCGGCATTTACTGTTGGTAGAATTGAGGATTGTTCTTTTGATAGTTCAGTCATTCTTTTTATATCAGACATTATTTCTTGAGAGATAAGAAGATCATTGATCTCATTGTATCTGTCGATAAAAGGTTGGAGTTTATCTTGAAGCATTTTAGTACCTTTGTATGTATATTAGTATGTTCTATATATTACAAAAGCCCAAAAGTCCCATTTTATTGACACGGGGGACTCTCAGGCTTTTTATAAATAGAGGATTAAATTTTATAAAATGAATATTATAAAGCGTTAACTTTAGTTTGTAATCTACTAACTTTTCTAGCAGCGTTACCTTTTTTAAGGATACCCTTAGCAACACAGTGGTGTAAGTATGAGTTTGCTGTTTTCATAGCTGTAGCCGCAGCTTCTTTATCAGCACCTTCAACTGCACTTAAAACGTCTTTGATTACGTTTTTAATTCTTGTTTTATAAAACTTGTTTCTTTCAGTCTTAACTTTTGTTTGTCTAGCTCTCTTAGCAGCTTGTTTATGGTTTGCCATAATATTTAACCTCTTTGTAAATTTTTTAAGGCTAGAATGTTACTCAAATTAATATTAAAGTTAGTTTAAAAAGAGTTTAAATTAAGGTGATTTTCAAGTACATCCAACAAATAAAACGCTATTTTAGATGTTTTTTAAAATTATTAGATTTTGCTTTTTTATATCGTAGGACTAGCCAAAGCTAATTCAAGATATAAAAAAGCGGAAGATAATGGTTTTAAAAAGCACCAAAGGCAATACAATAAGCCGTACCTAAGCACAAAAAAAATTATAGAATTAGCTCTGGCTAGTTCTATAATTTTATTTTGCACTTATCTAAGGCTTCTTGTTTTGTCTAAAACAGTGTTTTATTTATTGGAGGTACTTATATGAAGTTATTTGGAACAGATGGAGTTAGGGGAAAAGCGGGTGAATTCTTAGATGCCCTTACAGCACTAAAGTTAGCACAAGCAGCAGGTATTTATTTTAAAAATCATTCAACTACTAAAAAAATCTTAGTAGGTAAAGATACTAGAAGAAGTGGTTATATGATAGAGAATGCACTTGTAAGTGGTCTTACATCAGTTGGATATGATGTGATTCAAATTGGACCTATGCCTACACCAGCTATTGCTTATCTTACTGAATCTATGAGATGTGATGCAGGAATTATGCTTAGTGCTTCACACAATCCATTTGAAGATAATGGTATAAAATTCTTTAATGCCCATGGGGATAAATTAAGTCGTTCAATTGAAAAAGAGATAGAGAAAATTTTTGATGATGAAGATTTAATCGCATCTGAACAATGTACAGGAAAAGATATAGGATCATCAAAAAGAATTGATGATGTTATTGGAAGATATATTGTTTCTATTAAAAGTTCTTTTCCAACAGATTTAACGCTACAAGGTGTAAGAATAGTACTTGATTGTGCAAACGGTGCAGCTTATAAAGTAGCTCCAACAGTTCTTGAAGAGCTTGGTGCAGATATAATTGTATTAAATGATGAACCAAATGGATACAATATCAATGAAGGGTGTGGTGCTTTACATCCAAATAAAGTAGCTCAGAAGGTTGTGGAGTTACGTGCTGATATTGGTATCGCTTTAGATGGTGATGCAGATAGACTTGTAGTGGTTGATGAAAAAGGAAATGTTATAGATGGAGATAACCTTCTTGGTGCTCTTACAACATACTTTAAAAGTGAAGGTAAACTAAAAGGTGATGCTTGTGTAGCAACTGTTATGAGTAATAAAGCCCTAGAAGATTATTTAGCAAAATTTGATCTAAAGCTTTTAAGATCGGATGTTGGTGATAAAAATGTGTTAGAACTTATGCATAAAGATGGTATCAATTTTGGTGGTGAACAAAGTGGTCATATTATTTTCTCAGATGTAGCAAAAACAGGAGATGGTCTAGCATCTGCTTTACAAGTACTTGCGATGATTTTAAAGAGTAATAAAAAAGCAAGTGAAGCTTTAAATCCTTTTAAATTATATCCTCAAATCTTAGAAAATATCAATGTAAGTGAGAAAAAACCTCTTGATCAAATTGATGGTTTAGAAGCTATCTTAAAAGATATCAGAGCTAAGGGTATGAGAGATCTTATCAGATATTCAGGGACTGAAAACAAATTAAGAGTTTTATTAGAAGGTAAAGATAAAAAACTAGTGGAAGAGTCTATGGCTGATTTAGTAAAGTTTTTTAGGAGTAAATTATAAAAAAGAAACTTTTACTTTTTAGTTTTTTATTTTTTGTTCTATTTATTGTAGATCAATATATTAAATTTATTTTTGTAAATGGATTTGAAGCCCACTCTAAATGTATATCTTTGATTCTTGCATATAATAAGGGTGTAGCGTTTTCAATGTTTGCTTTTTTAGAGGGCAATCTAAAATATATCCAAATAGCTATGTTAGCTGCAGGGGCTATTTATCTATTTTTAAATCGCGATGTGTTTGAGAGATATTATATCCCTATTTCTTTACTTGCAGCTGGTGGTGTTAGTAATATTTTTGATAGATTTATCCATGAGGGTGTTGTGGATTATGTTTATTGGCATTGTTGGTTTGATTTTGCCATATTTAATTTAGCAGATGTACTTATAAATATATCTGTAGCTCTTATTCTTTGGATCTCTTGGCAAGATTCTAAAAAAGAGAAAGCCTTAAAAGATTAATTCTTTTTGGGCTTTAGACTCCCTTTTATTTTTAGTTCTGCTACAAGTGTAGCAACTACTATTAAAACAGCTCCTACTATTTGAACATTTGTTAAAATCTCACCACCTACACCATATCCATAGATAGCAGCACTTACAGGTTCCATTGCAAATATAATTGCTGTTTTTGTTGGTGTTGTAAATTGTTGCATATATGTTTGGATCAAAAAGGCATAAACTGTAGCAAATACTGCTGTAACTAGAACTGCTTTATAAAAACTATAGTTAAAATCTATATTAAATGTTACATCATCAAAGACTAAAGAAAATGCTAAAGAGTAGATTGTCACAAAGAAAAACTGTACAAGCACAAGTAAGAAAACATTTACTTTTTTAGAGTATTTACCTGTATAGATTATTTGAAGGGCAAACATTGCTCCACAAATAAATGCTAAAATCTCACCTGTACCAAAAGTAAGAGAACCACTCATAGTAAGCATATATAAACCAATCACCGCAATTACAGAAGCGACAAATACATTTTTCTTAATCTTATCCTTAAATAAGAAAAATGAAAAGAAAGGTACAAAGATTACATTTAATCCTGTAAGAAAAGCTACGATTGAGCTTTTTGTATGGGCAAGCCCAAAGGTTTGTGTTGCAAAACCTGCAAAAAGAAAACTTGCCAATACAAATCCATAAAATATAACTTTTGTATTAAACTCTTTTAAAAATTTATAAGATATAAAAAACATGATAATTGTAGCAATAGCAAATCTAAAAAATAAAAATGAATAAACAGGAGTAGTTTCTATGGCTTCTTGTACCATTAAAAATGTAACACCCCATGCAATTGCAACTGTTAGAAGTAAAAAATCAGCACGATATTCTAGTAATTTTTCTTTTTTCATATACTCTCCAAAATAATAGAATGCGGATTATACCCCAAAAAAAATTAAAGTAGAAATATTTGAATTTCTTATAGTAATGTGTAAAATATGTCAAAAATATGTATAAATTATGTCAAAAATATGTATAACAAAATACATAATCAAAATTTAAAAAATATTAAAGTAGTATTTTACGAGAAAGCCATTTCAAATAGATAAAAAACTAAAAGGGAATAAATGGATAAACCCATAATTTCAATGAATAACATTGATAAATATTATGATGATTTTCATGTTTTAAAAAATGTAAACTTTAGTGTTGCAAAGGGTGAAATTGTCGTGGTTTGTGGACCTAGTGGGTCTGGTAAATCTACATTAATTAGATGTATAAATGGACTTGAAGATATTGATAGCGGAGATATTATTGTTGATGGTATGAATATTCATGAGAGTAAAAAGAATCTAAAAGAGATAAGAAGTGAAGTTGGTATGGTATTCCAACATTTTAATCTTTTTCCCCATTTAACAATACTAGAAAATATCACAATAGCTCAAAAACTTGTAAAAAAAAGAAGTAAAAAAGAATCTGATGATATTGCAATGGAGCTTTTAAAAAAGGTAAAGCTAGAACATAAAGCTGATGCTTATCCAAGTGATTTAAGTGGTGGTCAAAAACAAAGAATTGCCATAGCTAGATCTTTAGCAATGAAACCAAAAGTGATACTTTTTGATGAGCCTACATCTGCACTTGATCCTGAAACAATTGGGGATGTATTATCTGTAATGAAAGACTTAGCAAAAGAAAACTTTACACTAGTATGTGTAACGCATGAGATGGGTTTTGCAAAAGAGGTTGGAGATAGAATAGTATTTATGGATGCAGGAACAATTGTAGAAGAAAATACACCAGAAGAGTTTTTTAACAACCCTAAATCTGAGCGTGCTCAGAAATTTTTAAAAGAGATATTAGTTCACTAATAAAATTCAAACTAAGGAAGAAAGAATGACGAATTTATTTAAAAAAGTTGCTTTTGCTGCTGTAGCAATGGCTTCATTTATCACTGTAGGTTCTGCAGATGATATCAATCTGTGGAAGAAATCAACACTAAATCAAATCCTTGAAAGAGGTGAGATGAGAGTATGTATGGAGCCTGGTTATATGCCTTTTGAGATGAAAGATAAAAAAGGTAGAATCATAGGTTATGACGTAGATATGGGTAAAAGAATGGCAAAAGATATGGGTGTAAAGGTTAAATTTATCCCTACTGCTTGGGATGGAATTATCGCTGCACTTATTACAAATAAATGTGATATTATTATGTCTGGTATGACAATTACTCAACAAAGAAACTTAAAAGTAAATTTTGCAAACCCTTATGTAGTTGTTGGTCAAACAATTATGATGGATAAAAAATTAGCTTCTAAAGTTAAATCTGCAAAAGATCTTGATAAAAAAGAGTATACAGTTGTTACTAAATTAGGTGTAACAGGAGAAGTTGCTACAAGAAAATTCTTTAAAAAAGCAAAAATCATTACTTTTGAGACAGAAGCTGACGCGGCAGCTGAAGTATTAAATGGTAGAGCTGATGCAATGGTATATGATCAGCCATACAATATCTTATTTATGTCTGATAAGGGTAAAGGTAGACTTGTTCACTTAGATACTCCACTTACATATGAGCCATTAGGTTGGGCGATTAGAAAAGGTGATCCAGATTTTCTTAATTGGTTAAACAACTTCTTAAGACAAGTAAAAGAGGATAAAGTTGTTGGTTTCCATGATAAATTAAATAAAAAATGGCTAAGAGAAACAGATTGGCTTAAAAGAGTACAATAATAGATGGCAAAAAGAAAAGATACATTTGCTCAAAATAGACAGCTAGGGGTAGGAATAGCCCTAGCTTTTTATATTGCTATTGGATATTTTTTATATCTTGCTGCAGCAAATATGAATTATGTATGGAAATGGAATGCTGTTCCAAAGTACTTTGCATATAATGAAACTATTTCAATAGAAGCTCCAGCAGATGGAAAACTAGTATTAGAAGATGGTAAATACTTTATTGAAACTGATGAAAAGATTGAGATAGAGTACTTAGATAGTAGTTTTTCATTTGATTATGAAGTTGGTGAAGATGTTTATGAGGGTGATTATATTGCTTCAAAAGAGGAGCTTAGAGCAGGTCCCATATTAAATGGTCTTTGGGTTACTCTTAAGATATCATTTTTTGCTGCAATACTCACCCTTGTGATAGGTGTTGTTGTTGCATTTATGAAGCTCTCGAACTTTTTATTTTTAAGGTATATTGCTACAGTATATATTACAGTAGTTAGGGGAACACCTTTACTTGTACAGATCTTTTTATTTTATTTTATTGTTGCAAATATATTTGAACTTGAAAGATTTGTAGCTGGTGTATTATCTCTAGGTATATTTTTTGGTGCATATATGGCTGAGATATTAAGGGGTGCAATTCAATCAATTGATAAAGGTCAACTTGAAGCTGCAAAATCCCTTGGTATTTCAAACTTTGAAGCTATGAGATATATTATCCTACCTCAAGCATTTAAAAGAGCATTGCCAACACTTGTGGGTGAGATGATATCACTTATAAAAGATTCATCTTTAGTATCTGTTATCTCTATTACTGATCTTACAAAAGTTGGTAAAGAGATTGTGGCAAATACCTTCTCGCCATTTGAGACTTGGATAGTTGTAGCACTTTTATATCTATCTATCACATCAATTTTAAGTTTAATTGGGCACCGTTTAGAGAAACGCATGGAAGCAAAAGGGGGAATGAGTTAATTGGAACTCATTCAAGCCTTTTTACAGCAATCAATTACGTTTTTTGCTATTATGGATCCCATAGGGATAAGTGCAATCGCCTTATCCCTTCTTAGCCCAAACATCACAAAAACACAAATATCAAAAGTAGCATATAAATCAACCATCACTATTGTAATAGCTTTTTTTGTAGTGCTTATTACTGGTGAATTTATTTTAAAGCTTTTTGGTATAGGGGAAGATTCCTTAAAAGTTATGGGTGGGCTTGTGCTTATTTTGATGGCAATCTCTATGGTAAATGGAAAAGCTTCACAAAAACAATCTGATGAAGATAATAAGGATGATGAAGAGATGGCTATCATCCCTATTGGTATCCCTATAGCATTTGGTACTGGGCTTTTTACTACAATCATCATCTTTAAACACCAAGCTGAAACCTTTGTGGATATCGTCTCCATTACCTTAGCCTTTTTGATAAATGCTTTTGTGTTTTATTTGATATTGAGAAATTCTGTTTATATTAAAAAATATATAGGGATCACAGGACAAAATATAGTTACAAAACTTATGGGACTTATTGTAGGTGCAATTGCAGTGCAATTTATTGTAAGTGGAATAGTAAGTTTAGCAAAGGTATATTGGAATGTTTGAAGTATTAATTAAAGGTTTTATCATTACCTTTTCACTTATAGTTGCTATAGGTGCTCAAAATGCTTATATTTTAAAATTAGGGCTACTTAGACAGTATGTGGGTATTGCTGTAGCTTTATGTATTATTTTTGATATTACATTGATCTCTATGGGAGTATTAGGTCTTGGCTATTTTATACAAGGGAATCAATTATTTATTAATATAATAGCAGTGATAGGGATTGTGTTTTTAGTTATATATGCTTTACTTTCATTTAAAGCTGCACTAAAAAATGAAAGTATGAAAATAGATGATCAAATAAAAACAAATCCATTAAAAAAAGTGATCACTATGCTTTTGGTTTTTACTTTTTTAAATCCCCATACTTATCTTGATACTATACTTCTTATTGGTGGAGTTGGTGCAAATATAGATGATAGTATGAAAATCTATTTTTTAATTGGGGCAGCTATGGCTTCAACTACTTGGTTCTCTTTACTTGGATTTGGTGCTAGATTTTTAATTCCTATATTTAAAAAACCTATTACTTGGAAGGTACTTGATATTGGTATAGGTATAGTGATGTTAAGTATTGCATATACTTTAAAAGATTTGATAGTTTTATAAAAAGATAGAACTCCCTAACTAGGTTGTTCTATCTTATGGGCAGCTCTAGTTACCTCTTTAAATTTAGGCTCTTTCATTAGGGTTCTTAATCTTTGGATTAATATCTCATTTTCAGTTTTTTGTTTATTCATAGCTTTTAAAAGATCTTTATTTTCTTGTTTTAGCTCTTCTAATCTTTTTTCATTTAAATTTTTTGCTTTTGTATTTTCTAGATTATCTATTTTTATCTGTCTTATTAGATTTGTAAGATCTTTTCTATATTGGATATTCTCTTTTTCAGAGAATAATGAGGCTATTAGATTATTTATAATTGAGTTTAATTCATCTTTTGAGTATGGTTTTCTTAAAAAAGCATTTGCCCCAAACTTTAGCATCTTTGTAGAGATCTCAATGGAATCAGATGAAGTAACAGAGATGATTTTAAGATCCTCTTTTTTATACTTTTTTCTTATCTTTTGAACAAGTTCAAATCCATCCATAACAGGCATATTATAATCAGTGATCATAAGGCTGATAGGATTTTCCTCAGCAATTTCAAGGGCTTCTTGTCCATTTTTTGCTGTAAGGATATTAAAACCTAAAGGTTGAATATAATCTTTTAGCATGGTAAGTGTTACGTTTGAGTCATCAACAATCAAAGCATTTAAGCCCCTATATCTCTCAAGCTTTTTTGCTAAATCTACAATGTACTCTATATCATTATCCGAATTTTTAATTACATAATCAATAATAGGTTTTGACATAAGTTGTTCAACCTTTGAATAGTCGTATGAACCAGAATAAACAATAGATGGTATCTCTATATCTAACATAAAATCAACTATCTCATCATCTTTTGTATCGGGTAGAGTTAGATCTAAGATTGCCAAAAAAATATCTTTATTGGACTCTGTAATATTTCTCGCCTCTTCAAAGGTTGTGGCAACAAGTACATTAAAATCAGCACTGCTTAAAGCTTTTTGAATCATATGTTGTATAAGTTTACTATCTTCTACTACTAAAATATTTAACATTTTAATACCTTATGAATTAGCCAATAATGGCTATAAAAATTTGAATTTATAATTAAAAATATAATTATACATGCTTTTTTTGCAGTTTAGATAAAAAAATATAAATACTTATTCATTTTACTCAAATATGAGAATAAGCTAAACAATCAGTAAAAATGGAGTAACTTTTAAATACAATTAGTTATAATTTAAAATGAAAAATATAAGTTCCAAAAATAATAATCTTCTTAATTGGATTGTTTTTTTACCCGTAATTGGAGTATTGGTCACTTCTTTTATTTTAACAAATGTATATATTAATTCAATACATACAACATATGAAAAAGAAGTTGAAGATTTAGAAAAAAACTATCTAAAAAATATAAAGCAAAAAATCAAAAATAGAATAGATAATGTATCAAATACTATAGATAAAAACTATATTTATCAACTAGAAGAATCAGAACAAGTTGTAAAGCATTATATCAATTTGGGACATTCCATATTAAATACTATCTATGAAAATAATAAAAACAAATCAAAAAAAGAGATATATAAGATCATAGATGATCAAATGAAAAATATACGTTTCTTTGATAATAATAGTGGGTACTTTTTTATTTATGATGCAAAAGATGCTACCTCTATCTCTTTACCTGCTTCTCCATCTTTTGTGGGTAAATCTTTGATAAATTTAGAAGATAAAAATAAAAAGAATCTTTTTAATAGTTATAAAGAGGTTATGAAAGAGAGTGGTGAAGGTTTTGATACTTGGTATTGGAATAAGCCAGGTTCTCAAAAAAAGAGTAAAAAGATAGGATATGTAAAACTTTTTGAGCCTTTAAATATTGTGATTGGGACAGCAATATATGAAGAGGATATAAAACAAAATATAGCAAAAGTTTCAGCTAAGATTATTGATGAATTGAAATTTCAAGATGATGCTTATATTTTTGTAATTCATAAAGATGGTACACCCATATCCCATAAAAATAAAAATATCATAGGTGTGCCTTTAAAAAATCTATCTTCTATTATTCAAAAGAATGTAAATTTTATTTTAGATAAGGCAAAGAAAGATAATGGTGGCTTTTTAGAATATAATCAAGATAAAAAGTTATTTGATGATTTTGTACCTTCAAAAAAGATATCTTATATCGTATATAATAAAAAACTAAATTGGGTGATTGGTACAGGGCTTTATACGGATAATCTAAACTTACAAATAAAAGAGAAAAAACAGATACTTGAGGAGAGATTAAATGAGAATATAAATCTTATTATACTTATATCCATAGCTTTATCTTTAATCATTGTTTTAATTGTAATGATCATCTCTAAAAAAATCAAAAAGACATTTATCTATTATTCTGAAGAGATCAATAGTAAAAATGAAGAATTAGAAAAACTAAACATGGATTTAGAAAATAAAATAAATCAACAAGTAAATGTACTAAGAAAAAAAGATCTTATATTAAATCAACAGTCAAAATTAGTGGCTATGGGTGAAATGCTTGGAAATATTGCCCACCAATGGAGACAGCCTTTATCTGCGATTAGTACCTTAGCAAGTGGAATTAGAATAAGAAAAGAGATGAATATGATTAGTGAGGAACAAATAGACGATGATCTAAAAAATATTGTCACTAGTACTCAAGTATTATCTCAAACTATTGATGACTTTAAAAATTTTTATTCCAATCAAAAAGAAAAGGTTGAATTTGAAGTAGATGTTGCTATACAGCAGGTATTTAATCTAATATCTTCAAATTTAGAAAGTAAAGATATTGTGGTAAAAAAAGATATCCAAAATATTAAATGTACTTCATTTAAAAATGAGCTTATTCAAGTATTATTAAATATTGTAAATAATGCAAAAGACGCCCTTTTAAATATAGAATCAGATAGATATATTTTTATAAATACAAAACAAATAGATGATAACTTAGTAATAGAAGTTTATGACAATGCTGGTGGTATTAAAAAAGATATTTTAGATAGGATTTTTGAGCCATATTTTACTACCAAGTTTAAATCCCAAGGTACTGGTATAGGATTATATATGAGTAAAAATATAATAGAGCAAAGTTTACATGGAGCTATTCATGTTGAAAACTATACTTATCAATATGAGCAAAAAAGTTTTACAGGGGCAAAGTTTATAGTTGAAATACCTATAAAAGATTGAGTTTAAAGTTTTTAATAGGAGTAGGAGAAGTAATAAAGGGTGGGGTGTTTTACTTCTCCTTCAGGTTTTTTATATTGTTTTGATTTTTTATATCTGTTTTGTACCCAGAGTTTTAAGGAGATAAACTCTTAGTTTGAGGTTTGTTTTGTCTTAATCATTTTATATCTAAACTCAAAAGAAGGTATGGGGATACCTTCTTTTAAATATCTCTATATAAAATTGCAAGTGTATTTTATGAAAAAATGAGATTTTTGTCTTTACTTAAATTTGCACAAAAATTGTCTATTTTTGCTCAAAAACTAGTCTAGATCATTAAATGAAGTTTAGTATTTTGAAGTTACCCCATAAGTACCCCTCATGTTACCCCACAAGATGAAAGATTAAAAAATGTAGTGGAGTTTTGTGAAATTCCAAGAAGTAGGAAAGAGATACAAGAGTATATAAGGTAGAAAATTAATTTTTTCTACCTTATTATATTTTAATCTTTCAAGAGATGTTGTATCTTCTCAAAAGAAATCCAAGTTACAGCAGTAACACCTATTAACGTATAAACTATTGAATCTGTATTTTGATTTAATAAAAGAATAAAATATATTTCTTTTATTGATTTACCTATGTAAATTATAGATAAAAATAATATAACAAATCCACCAAGACTTAACCTTTTTCCTAAAATATAATAAGAAATAGGTATACAAATTATTGATATTAAAAAACTAATTATCTCAATCATATTAAATCCTAAATATAATCGAGTAAACGAAAAATAATTTACTTCTAATGTTTTTTGTTTTTAATTGCGTAGTTTATTGTTGTATTTTTATTGTTGTATTTTTATTGTTGTATTTTTATTGTTGTAT
>CAYFGQ010000005.1:33502-33636 GCA_964342525.1 uncultured Arcobacteraceae bacterium | reverse complement strand
TATTTTTATTGTTGTATTTTTATTGTTGTATTTTTATTGTTGTATTTTTATTGTTGTATTTTTATTGTTTTATTTTTATTGTTTTATTTTTATTGTTGTATTTTTATTGTTGTATTTTTATTGTTGTATTTTTA
>CAYFGQ010000005.1:21484-33402 GCA_964342525.1 uncultured Arcobacteraceae bacterium | reverse complement strand
TTGTTTTATTTTTATTGTTTTATTTTTATTGTTTTATTTTTATTGTTTTATTTTTATTGTTTTATTTTTCTTTTACTCTTTGTAGTTAGTTACCTAACTACAAAGATTCTACATAAAATATCTAAAAAAAACAATAAAATATTATATTTCTGTACTTTTATTTTCTAATTTAGTATCTAAACATCTTAGAATCAACATCACCCCAAGTAAGTTTATCATCTTTTTTAAATAGATTATAAACATATCTAGCCATCATATCTGTCTCCACATTTACACGGCTTCCTACTTTATATGTTTCAAATAGGGTGTTTTTTATAGTGTGTGGAATGATTGTAAGTCTAAAGCTATCTTTTAGTACTTCATTTACTGTAAGGCTTACACCATCTATTGTGATTGAGCCTTTTGGGATGATGTATTTCATATATTCATTTGGGATGGATATAAAAAAGTCTGTGGAGTTTTTATTTCCTACAATTTTACTAATTGTTCCTATACAATCCACATGACCTTGTACTATGTGCCCCTCAAATCTATCACCCATCATCATAGCTGGTTCCATATGTACTTTATTTTTATAGTTCTCCATTGCTAGTACTGAGGTAGACTCTGGGGAAAGTTCTACGCTGAATTGTCCAGCTTGTATATCTGTTACAGTAAGACATGCTCCATTTATAGCAATACTATCACCGATCTTTGGTTTATATTCAGCTTTTAGTGTAAGTGTGGAGTTTTGATAGCTTAGAACCTTTGCCATCTCTCTTATAAGTCCTGTAAACAAATTATACCTTTAAATTTTATTGAGAGGATTGTAACAAAATTTTATTAAAATTTTGAAATGTCATTATAGTGTTACTTTATGAAGCAGAAAAATTTAAGACTTAGAAAATTATATGAGATAAGAAAAATAATAAAATAATGTAATAAAAGCTACATTATTATTAAAATGTAATATTAGTGTACAAATTCCTTGATTTAGCCTTAAATAACGATTAGTTATTCATTTTAGATGGTGTTATTTATAGCCAGTGTAATTTTTCTTGGTTAGTATGGGTGAACTAGGATACTAAGGAATAACTATGAAAACAAAAGTTAAACATTATAATTTCATTAGTAAAATCTCTACTATTTTTCTTAAGCAATATGATTTTGATAAAGCTATAAATAAGTCCTTGAAGTTTTTATCAAAAAAAACAAATGCTGATAGAGCATATATATTTACTTTTAGAAAACATGGTAAATATATGGACAATAGTCATGAGTACTGTAAAAAAGGGGTAGTCCCACAACTTGAAAAACTGCAAAATATAGAAACAAAAACTATAAAATGGTGGGTAAAAGAGCTCAAAGAAAAGGGAAAAATTCATATATCTGATCCTTCAAAACTACCAAAAGAAGCTGAGCCTGAGAGAAAATCTTTAAAAGAACAAAATATAAAATCAATTATATGTTTTCCCTTTTATCACAATCGTGAGATGATAGGTTTTGTAGGTCTTGATAATGTATCTGAAGCTTCAGCTTGGAGGGATAAAAATATTGAGTATCTAAATATTGCTACAAATATTATCTCCAAAGCTATAGAAAAAGAGAATTCAAATAGACAAATCTCTCGAATGAACTCGACCCTAAGAGCCACACTAGAATCAACTGATGATGGGGTGGTTGTTATGAAAAAAGATGGTTCTATTTTAAATTATAATAAGATATTTGCAAAGATGTGGCAAATAAAAAAAGAGCTAAAAAGTAAAGACAATAATGTAACTCTTAAAGTTGCTAAAAAACTAGTCTTAGAGCCAAATTCTGATGAGTTTGAAAAAAGGATATTAAAGTCATTGCAGGGTACAAAAGATGATAATTTTACTTCATATTTCAAAGATGGAAGGGTTATAAGGCTTAACTCTTTTGCTTTATATGTAAATAAAGAGCATATAGGAAGGGTTTGGAGGTGTTCTGATATCACTAAACAAAAAGAGCATGAGCAAAAACTTCATCTTATCTCTAAGGTTTATGAAAAATCTAATGATGCAATTTTGATCACCGATAAAAATGTAAATATTATAGATGTAAATAACTCTTTTGAAAAAATTACTGGATATAAGCTTGAAGATATAATTGGTAAAAATCCATCTTTATTACAATCAAATTGGCATGATAATAGCTACTATGCAAATCTTTGGGGAGAGATAGAGCAAAAAGGTTTTTGGGAAGGTGAGATTTGGGATAGGAGAAAAAATGGTGAGGTTTATGTAAGTAGAACTGTTATCTCAAAAATAGAAAATGATGGAAAGGTTTCAAACTATATAGCCATAGCAAAAGATATCACTAGAAAAAAAGAGTATGAAGATCGTATTAAACAGCTTGCTTTTTATGATGCTCTTACCCTTTTACCAAATAGGGCATTTTTTGAGCAAAATCTAAATAATATAATAGATGAATCCAGAAGATATAAAAGAAAATTTGGTCTCTTATTTTTAGATCTTGACAATTTTAAATATGTAAATGATACCTTTGGGCACTTAATAGGTGATAAACTTCTGCAAGTAGTAGCAAAAAGATTAAGTGATTGTGTAAGGGATAGTGATATAGTAGCAAGGCTTGGTGGAGATGAGTTTACTATTATAGTAAAAGATATAAAAGCAGATATTGATCTTATAAAAATCTCCAAAAAGATTATCAATCACCTCTTAGAGCCAATTTTTATAGAAGATCAAGAGCTTTATATAGGTACAAGTATAGGTGCTTGTATCTATCCTGAAGATGCTAAGTGTGCTGATGAACTTACAAAAAAAGCTGATATAGCTATGTATAATTCTAAAAACAATGGTAAAAACACCTATTCATTTTTTTGTGATGATATGAATAAAAATGTTTTAGAGAGATATAAAAAAGAGCAGTATATGAGAGAGTCTATCACTAAGGGTGATTTTAAACTTGTGTATCAGCCTTTTATGTGTTGTAATAGTAGCTCTATAAATGCTGTGGAAGCTCTTATAAGATGGGAACATCCTGAGCTTGGTCTTGTGATGCCTAGCGATTTTATCCATATCGCTGAAGAAAATGGACTTATCTTAAAACTTGGTGAGTGGGTATTTGAGAAGGTGTGTAAGGATTTTAAAGAGTTTAAAAAACATAATATTGAAAAAGTCTCATTAAATATTTCAGCAAAACAATTGATGGATTTAAAATTTGTGGATTTTGTACAAAACATAATTAAAAAATATAAATTGAGTGGTTCTTTATTTGAGTTTGAGATCACGGAAGATGTATTTTTAAATAATACAGAAGTTGTGATGAAAAACTTAGAAGCTTTACAAAAATTGGGTATTTCGATTGCACTGGATGATTTTGGTACGGGATATTCATCATTAAATTATATAAAACAGTTTGATATTGATACCATAAAAATAGATAGAAGTTTTGTAGATAGAATGATGAAAAATGAAGATGATATGGCTATAGTAAATACTATTTTATTTTTATCTAAACAGTTAGATAAGGATGTGGTAGCTGAGGGTGTAGAGACGGATGAGCAGTTTGATTTTTTTAAAAATAAAAACAAATGTAATATCCAAGGATATCATCTTTCTAAACCAGTTGCTATAGAATATTTAAAGGATGTAGTAAATAAATATAATGATTAATATTTGGTTTATGTTTTATTGATACTCCATTAATCTACTCATAATATACTTTTTAAAATATTTATGGAGAGAATATTATGAAAAAAGGATTATTAAAAGATATTGCCACATCTTCTACCACTTTGGTTTTTTTAGTTGTAGGTATCACTGGGGTGTTGATGTTTTTTCACCTATTTGATGCTTATACAAAACAGATGCATGAGATTTTAGGGCTTGTATTTGTTGTGGCTGCTATTGTTCATGTGTTTGTAAATTTTAAACAGATGAAACAATATTTTAGTAAAAAGATATTTTTATCTTTAAGTGCTGTTGTTGTAGCTATTCTGGCTGTATTTATTTTAAATACACAAGATGGTCCAAATCCAAAAAGAGTTATCTTTGATAAGATTTTAGATGGTTCTATTGAAAAAACATTTGTTTTATTTGCTGATGATAAAGATGAAATTTTGATGAAACTAGAAAATGCAGGTATAAAATTTACTGATCAAAAAACAATAGCTGAAATCGCTAAAGCAAATAAGACAAGTCCATTTAGGATAATAGATATTATTTCAAAATAGATAGAGATTACTCTATCTATTTATATTTAGTCTTTTTCAGGAATAGGGTAATTCTCAACAATAAAGTCGATATCTTTATCCCCTCTACCACTTAGGTTTACTAAAATTGATTCTCTTGGATTCTCTTTAGCGTATTTCATAGCAAAACCAACTGCGTGAGCTGATTCAAGTGCTGGGATGATACCTTCATGTTGAGAAAGTTTATAAAATGCATCTACAGCTTCCTCATCATTACAGTGACCAACTTTTGTTCTTCCGATACTATTTAGATAAGCGTGTTCTGGTCCAACAGATGGATAATCTATACCCGAACCAATAGAGTGTACAGGTGCTGGCTCACCATTTTCATCTGCAAGCATGATAGAGTTAAACCCATGCATAATTCCTTCTTTACCATATGTTAAACTTGCACTATGTTCACCAATTTTTTCACCTTTACCCATAGGTTCAACCCCATAAAGCTCAACTGGCTCATCTATAAATCCAGCAAAGATACCCATAGCATTTGATCCACCACCTACACAAGCAGTTACCACATCTGGAAGATCTCCAGTCATCTCTTTAAACTGATCATGTGCTTCAAATCCAACAACAGCTTGGAAATCCCTAACCATTTTTGGGAATGGATGAGGTCCAACTACTGATCCTATACAAAACATTTGATTTACTGGATCTTTTACATAAGCTTCAAAGGCACTATCAACAGCCTCTTTAAGTGTTTTTAGACCATGTGTTGCAGGTACAACCTTTGCACCAAGGATTTTCATCCTTACAACATTTGGATACTCTTTTTTGATATCCACTTCACCCATATGTATCTCACACTCTAGACCAAAATAAGCTGCAGCAGTAGCTAAGGCAACACCATGTTGACCTGCACCAGTCTCAGCGATAACCTTTTTCTTCCCAAGGTATTTTGCTAAAAGAACTTCTGCCATAGTATGGTTTAGTTTGTGTGCACCCATATGATTTAGGTCTTCTCTTTTTAGATAGATTTGACCACCACCAATATAATTGCTTAAATTTTTACAATGGTAAACAGGTGTAGGTCTTCCTTGGAAGTGTTTTCTAATATTTCTAAGTTCACTAATATAGTGATGGGATTTTGCTAATTTATAATATGCTTCAGTGATCTCTTTAAATGGCTCTTCTAGTTGTGGTGGGATATATGATCCTCCAAATTTTCCAAAATAACCATTTTCATCTGGCATAGTTTCTAGGTATGGTTTTTTTAATTCCATATACTTATCTCTCCTTTTTTTAACTGGAGTAATTTTATCACATTAACCCATAATCTAATTTTATCATTGAATTTAAAGCAACAATTAAATCTAAGGTGTGTAAAATCTATATATAAATACAAGTTATATATTGACTTGAAAAGGAAAAGGAAAAGGATAACGATGTCAACAGTAGTTTTATTTGTATCTTACATTTTAATATCTATGATGTTCACATGGAAGTTTGTGGATTTTATCAAGGTTAAACAGTGGGATATAAAGAGTGCAAAGATAATATTGGCAATTTTTGTAACTTTAATTGGTATTTTATTATTGTCTGTTCGTGTAATGTTTTTAGGTGGAATAGAAGAGGGACCAAGTAAAGAGATGAGTCTTACACTTATTTTAGGTTCTGTTATTATTATAGTTATTATGCTTTTATCTTTATGGGTTATGCATCTAGTAAGAAAGATGAAATATATGGAGGTAACCTTTAAAATACCTATCAATGATCCATCAAAAGGTTCATTATCAGAAGATAATATGGTGTGTTTAGTTGATAGGGAGAGAATCTTAAATGTAAAACAAGTTATAGATGCTCCAGATCCATCAAATCAGATTAAAAACACTCCAAAAGATGAGCTTGATGTTATAGAGCCAAAAAAAGAAGATATTAAAACAACTATCAAAACTGATATTTAAAGTAGATCCTTTTTAGGATTTACTTTAACTCATAATTAAAATACTATTAGATCTGTTCAGGTTTACCTAGATGAAAACCTTGGGAATAATCCACACCCATTTGGCTTACTGTTTTTTGGACCTCTTCATTATGTACAAATTCTGCAATTGTTTCTATATTTAATCTTTGTGCAAAATCCACAATAAGCTCAGTTACTATTTGGGCATTTTTATCATGGTGGATATTTTTGATGATTGAGCCATCAATTTTTACATAATCCACATTTAATTTCATAAGATAATCAAAGTTTGAATAACCTGTTCCAAAATCATCTATGGCGATCTTACAACCTAAGTGTTTCATCTTTTCTATAAATGAGCTCACCTCATTATAGTTTTCAATACCCTCATCTTCTACAATCTCTAAAACCAATCTATCTGCTACCCCATTATAAAGTTTAAGTTTATTTTCTAAAAACTCTAGGGTTTCATTATCTAGTATATCTTCTAGACTTAGATTTATTGAAAAGTGAGAGTCATCATTTTTAAAATGCTCTATGGCTTTATCTATCACTATTCTTGTAAGGTTTGGATAAAGTTTTGATTTTTTTGCAATATTTAAAAAGTGTACAGGGGATATTATATCTCCAGTATCTTCTACTATTCTAACTAGACATTCATATTTAGCTATACAGTTTTCTTTATTACATATGATTGGCTGAGCAAATACTTGGACATGGTCATTTTCTATGGATTTTTTTAGTTTTTGAGTCCAGTTCACATTATTGATCAGTTGCTCTTTTATCTCTGTATAATCATCAAAGAAGATAAACTCTTTTTTTACCTCTTTTGCATAGTTTGTAGCCATCTCTGCATTTATATAATAGTTTTTTTGCATAGATGCCCCAGCTATAACATCTATATTTAGTTTATATTCCCCAAGTATAAAAGAGCTTCTTTTGATCTTTTTTATTATATTTAGGATAAAGTTTTTAAAACTATCTTTATCTATTAGTTCATTTGATAAGAGGGCGTATTCATCTCCTGAGAGTTTATATAGTCTTATATCTGTATCTTTTGTAAGTTTTAATAAAAGTCCTGCTAATTCTATAAGTAGTTTATCCCCAACTGCAAAACCATAATACTCATTTACCTCTTTAAATCTTTCAATATTTATAATTGCTAGTTTATATTCATAATCCCCTTCAAGGTCTTCAAGTAGTTTTTGTCTATTTGGTAGTTGGGTTAGATGATCTGTGATTTGAAACTTGATCTTTTTTTCTTGTAGTATAAGATCCGTCACATCATGTCTTATTGCCATAAACTCTTTTATATTTCCTTCAAAATCTAAAATAGGTACGATGGTGGTTTTTACATAATATGATTTTCCATATTTATCTTTATTTTTTAATACCCCTTTCCATATTCTTTTATTTTGTATGGTACTCCAAAGGGTTTCAAATAAAGCTTTTGGATTTTGAGGGTGTCTTACAAGATTGTGTGGGCGTCCTAGTACTTCTTCCCTTTTATATCCTGAGATTTTTGTAAATTCATTATTTGCATAAGTGATGATTCCTTGTGGGTCTGTTTTGGTTACTATGGCACTTTCATCTACTGCTTTTTTATATTCATTTAAAAGGCTTAGGTTGATTAATAGTTCTTTATCTTTTTGGTAAAGCTCTTTTTTTAGTTTATCACTTAACTCTTTTTGGGAAGTGATATCTGTGATAAATCCTTCTATATGGATAATATTATCATCTTCATCATATATACCTATTCCTTGTTCCCAAACCCATTTTAGATTTCCTGATTTGTCTATTATCCTATACTCATAGCTAAAAAATTTATGTTGATCTAGAGCATTTGTTACGGTTTCATATATCCAGTCATTATCTTCTATATGGATTAGTGAAGCATAGGTGACTTTTTTATTATAAAGAAGTTCATCTTTTTTATATCCTGTTAAACTCTCACAGCCATCACTTAAAAATTCCATTGTCCAGTTTTTGTCATATCTACATCTATAAAGCATACCGGGTAGGTTGTTTAGTAATTGAACTATCTCTTCACTTTTTAGTTTTGTTTCCATTGAAACCTCAATAATTTATTAAAGAATCTATTTTATCATATTAATTATTACGTAATATATTACATTTAAAAAACTATACATATTTTATAGGGATTGTAACTTTATTGTATTGATTTAATTTTTTATAATTTTTTGTTTTTGTTATGTGCCAATTTTGTGATGTTATGTGAAGAAAAATGAAAAAAATATTTATGTTTAAAATATGTAAAGTACTATAATATAGGCTTTTAAAGTACTTTTTTTTAAGTAAAGTATTAGAAAAATTTATACTATCTGAAGTGTTAAAAATAATAAAAAAAGTTTTTAAATAGGCAAGAAATGACAAAAAAAGCTGTTTTTGTTATACCTATGTTATATGCCCTTGTTACAATTTTTGAACGATGACAAATCGATATACACTAAGGAGATAACATGAATTTATTTGGTAAACCAACTAAATTGCTTGTAGCTACTGCATTAGTAGCTGGTTTGGGTATGGACTTAATGGCAAAAAAAGTTTACAAGTTAAAACTTGCAACAACATGGGGTCCAACACTATCACCATTTATTGACGCGCCTAGAAATATGGCGAAACTTGCTGAAGAGATGTCTGATGGAAGACTTAAAATTAGAGTTGATGCTTCTAACAAACATAAAGCAGCTCTAGGTATCTTAGATATGGTAAAGGGTGGTCAATATGACATGGGTCATACTGCATCTTATTACTGGAAAGGTAAAGATATCAACACAATGCCATTCAGTACAATGCCATTTGGTATGACTACTGCTGAGCAATATGCATGGTTCTATCACGGTGGTGGTATGGAACTAATGAAAAAAGTTTATAAAAAACACAAAGTTTTATCTTTCCCAGGTGGAAGTACTGGAAACCAAATGGGTGGATGGTTTAGAAAAGAGATTAAAACTGTTGATGACCTAAAAGGTCTTAAAATGAGAATTCCAGGATTTGCTGGAGAGGTTATGGCTAAACTTGGTCTAACTGTTACAAACATCGCTCCAGGTGAGCTTTATACATCTCTTGAAAGAGGTACACTTGACGCACTAGAGTGGGTTGGGCCTGGTATGGATATCAACATGGGATTCAACAAAATCGCTCCTTATTATTATACAGGTTGGCATGAGCCAGGACTTGATTTACAATACCTTGTAAACCAAAGAAAGTTCAACAAATTACCAAAAGATTTACAACAAATCTTAGTAACTGCTATGAAAGTAAGTGCTTATGATATGTATATTGAGAACTATCATATGAGTTCTGAAGCTTGGGCAAAAATTGAGAAAGAATATCCACATATTAAAATCAAGACATTCCCAAAACCAGTTATGGATGCTATGAAAAAAGCAAACGCGGAATTAAGAGCTGAAAAAACAAAAGGTCAGCCTTTATTAAAAGAGATCTTAGATTCTCAAGAAGCTTACCAAAAGAAAGCTAGAGAGTGGACAAAAATGTCAGATTTCTTATACTTAAAAGATAACTTATAATAGCTATCATTTGTTCTCACCTCCACTTGGAGGTGAGTGTCTACACTTATTTAAGATAAGTAATATAAATATAGTGGGGTATGTTTATATTACTTATTAGAGGATACCTCTATTAAACCAAAAGGATTTTTTATGTTGTTAAAACTTGAACGTGGTTTCGATAAGTTTGCTGACTTTATTGGAACAATCACTGCCATTGCTATGGTTCTAATGATTCTAAATGTATTTTATGATGTTGTTATGAGATACTTTTTTAGAACTGGATCTATTGCAATGCAGGAGATGGAATGGCACCTTTTTTCTGTAATTATACTTCTAGGAGTAGCTTATACATTAAAAGAAGATGGTCATGTTAGGGTTGACGTGCTTTATGATAGATTTAAACCTAAGAAAAAAGCGATGATCAATATGATTGGATCGGTTATCTTTATCTTACCAATCGCACTACTTGTGGGATTAAGCTCAATTGATAATGCTTATGAAGCTTATGTATCTATGGAGCAAAGTGGAGATCCGGGTGGACTTACAAATAGATGGATTGTAAAAGCACTTATTCCATTATCATTTTTCTTACTTATTATTACATCAATTGGATTTTTTATCAAAAATCTAAATGTATATAAAGGGTTACACCCATTAGAAGAGTATAACCTAAAAGGTGAGATTGAAAATCTAAAAAATGAATTAAATGAGCATAAACATCATGTTGTAGACATTGATGGAAGAGATGAGCCAGAAGAAAACAAAGGCGAATCAAAAGAGAATAAAGGAGAGCAAAAATGATTGGTATTGTAATGTTCTTTACAGCATTGTTTATGCTGATTATCGGTTTTCCTGTTGCATTTACATTTGCTGCAGTTTCAGTGTTTTTTGGAATAATTGCAGGATTTGCGGAAGTGATGTCTTACTCTGAAGGGGGTATGGCTATGGCACAATTCATAAGTGAAGGTTGGGCTGAGGGTATAGCTATGTTTGACTATATGCCTTTTAGAATCTATTCTATTCAGCAAAGTACAATCCTTATGGCTATCCCAATGTTTATCTTTATGGGAATTGTTTTACAAAAGACAGGATTAGCAGAAAAGTTACTAGAATCTATGGGATTCTTATTTGGAGAGATTAGAGGTGGAGTTGCAATTTCAACTGTACTTGTTGGTACATTACTAGCAGCTTCAACAGGTGTTGTTGGTGCTTCAGTTGTTGCGATGGGTGTTATCTCTTTACCAGTAATGCTTAAGTATAAGTACAAAACAGAATTAGCCACGGGAACCATATGTGCCTCTGGTACACTGGGACAGATTATCCCACCATCGATTGTTCTTATTATCTTAGGTGATGTTTTCCAAGTACCAGTAGGTGATCTATTTGCTTCAGCAGTTGGACCAGGTCTTGCACTAGTGGGAGCATATATCTTATTTATTTTGGTTATGTCTTATCTTTATAAAGATATGGCACCAGCTATTCCAGCTGATCCAAGTAGAGGAAGTAAAAAGAAACAAGTGATAAGAGCTTTACTTGATATTATTCCATCATTAACACTTATTATTATGGTTTTAGGATCAATTTTTGCGGGTATTGCAACACCAACTGAGTCAGCAGCTGTTGGTTGTATAGGTGCAATTGCTTTAGCAGTAATCTATAAAACATTTTCTACAGCTATGGTAAGAGAAGCAGCACTGGAGTCTGTTAAAATTACATCTATGGTATTTGGTATCTTAATTGGTGCTACAGCATTCTCAATGGTATTTTCATATACTGGTGGTGAAGAGATTGTTGAACACGTTATGATGAGCTTACCTGGTGATGGTAAATGGGGATTTGTGATCTTTACAATGATCGCGATTCTAATCTTAGGTTTCTTTATTGATTTTATTGAGATCTCATATATTATCGTACCTATTTTATTACCAGTAGCAGATACATTAGGTATCAACCCAGTATGGTTCGCGATTCTTATTGCAATGAACTTACAAACATCATTCTTGACTCCACCATTTGGATTCAGTCTCTTTTATCTAAAAGGGTGCGCGCCAGCCTCGGTGACCACAGGACAGATATATAGAGGGGTGTTGCCGTTTATTGTGATACAGATTATTGTATTAGGACTTGTAGCATTCTATCCAGAAGTATTTGGAATGAGTGCAGATTTACAATAGATATAAAAACTTTAGTCCCTTTTGGGACTATGAGTTTTATTGATTGTTTCTTTTAGGTTTGATATTATCTTCAAGCTTAAAAGAAGTGATTA
>CAYFGQ010000005.1:0-21384 GCA_964342525.1 uncultured Arcobacteraceae bacterium | reverse complement strand
CAACAAAGAATCTATACCGTACCTAGGCTTGAGTAGATATATTTTTTTCTTTCATTAACAAAAAAATATAAATAAAAAAAGGAATAGATATGTTAAATAGTATATACCAAAGTTTTTACGACAATATTTCAAAAACAATTTCAACTGATAGAATTTTTATAGATCCTCTTCATACTTTAGCTTATGGAACAGATGCATCTTTTTATAGACTTGTTCCAAAGGTGGTTATCAAAGCAATAGATGAAAAAGAGGTGCAAGAGATTTTAGCACATGCCAGTAAAGATGATCTTCCAGTTACCTTTAGAGCTGCTGGTACATCATTATCAGGTCAAGCGATCTCTGATTCTATTTTAATAGTTTGTACATTTGGTTGGAGAAATATCCAAGTACTAAATGAAGCAAAACAGATTAAATTACAACCGGGGGTTGTGGGTGCACAAGCAAACAATGCTTTAAAATTCTTTGGTAAAAAAATTGGTCCAGACCCAGCAAGTATAAATGCAGCTGCTATTGGTGGAATCGCTGCAAATAATGCTAGTGGTATGTGTTGTGGTATAGATCATAACTCATATAAGACCCTAAAAGATATGAGAATCGTATTTAATGATGGTACAGTTTTAGATACTTCAGATGATAGTTCAATCAAAGAGTTTATGACTAAGAAGTCTGATCTAATTGATGAGATTTTAAAGCTTGTAAGTGAGATCAAAGGGAATGAAACTCTTTATAAAAAGATAGAGAAAAAATACTCTATCAAAAACACTACAGGGTATAGTTTAAATGCACTTATTGATTTTGAAGATGTGATCGATATCATCTCTCACCTTATGATTGGTAGTGAGGGTACACTTGGATTTATCTCTTCAATCACTTATAATACAATCCCAGAGCCAAAAGTAAAAGCATCTGCTCTTATTTTATTTGATGATATCTTTGAAGCCTGTAAGTTCGTATCAGCACTTAAAGCTAAAAAAGATTTAGTAAATGCAGCTGAACTTATGGATAGGGCAAGTATTAGAAGTGTTGAGGATAAGGATGGGGTTGATCCATCTTATAAACTTCTTGATGATGAAGTGGCTTCTATCTTAGTTGAAGTTGGTGGACAATCTTCTGCTGAGTTAGAGCAAAAAATCACTGATGTTGAATATATTGCCAACTCATTCAAACTAGTTGAAGATGTAAGATTCTTTGATGATCCAAAGGATTATATGAAACTTTGGGCTATTAGAAAAGGTACTTTCCCAACTGTTGGTGCTATGAGAGAATCTGGTACAACTGTTATCATCGAAGATGTGGCATTTAATGTGGAAGATTTAGCTGATGGTGTGGTTGAGCTTCAAAAGATATTTAAAAAGTATAACTATGATGAAGCGATCATATTTGGTCATGCCCTAGAAGGAAATGTTCACTTTGTATTTACACAAGACTTTTCAACACAAAAAGAGGTTGATAGATATGAAGCCTTTATGGATGATGTTTGTGATCTTGTAGCTGTAAAATACAAAGGTAGTTTAAAAGCTGAACATGGTACAGGAAGAAATATGGCTCCATTTGTTGAGATGGAGTGGGGAGCAGATGCATACTCTTTAATGGTAAGATTAAAAAATATCTTCGATCCGAAAAACCTTTTAAACCCTGGGGTAATTATCAATGATGATAAAAAAGCCCATGTAAAAGATTTAAAATTTATGCCAGCATTTAATGCAATAGCTGATAAATGTATCGAGTGTGGTTTTTGTGAGCCTATTTGTCCATCAAAAGATCTTACTCTAACACCAAGACAAAGAATCGCAGTAAATAGAGAGATTCAAAGAAGAAAAGATAATCTTGAGCCATATAAAGAGCTTCAAGCCCTATATCAATATGATGGGGAAGAGACGTGCGCCGTTGATGGTTTATGTGCCACATCTTGTCCTGTAGGTATTAATACTGGTATGCTTACAAAAGATATTAGAGAGAAACAACACTCAAACTTTGCAAAGAAGATATCTTCTGGTGTAGCAACTATGTATGGTGAGACTATCTTTGGTATGAGACAAGGATTTAAAGTACTTAATTTTGCTGAGTCAATTGTGGGTGCAGGTGGTATGAGAGCTATTAGAAAAGCTATACCAGCATTTCCATATTGGTATGATTCAATGCCAAAAGTTGCAGAGTATAAAAAGAGTAAATCAGCTCAACCATTTGAGAAAAAAGTGGTATATTTCTCATCTTGTATCAATAGAGCCTTTGGATCAAGTAAAAAAGCAAAAGATAAAAGGGATCTAAATAAAGTAGTAGAATCACTACTAGCAAAGGCAAAATACAATATAATATATCCAGATAATGATAAATCTTTATGTTGTGGTGTACCATTTGAGTCTAAGGGCTTTAAAGAAGATGCAGATGAGCAATTAAACTTACTATTGATGGAGTTAAATATCGCATCAAACTTTGGAGAGTATCCAATCCTTTGTGATAATTCACCATGTACATATAGAATCGTAAATGGGCTAAAAGAGTTAAATCTAAATGTTTATGAGCCTATTGATTTCTCTATAGAGTATTTATTACCACATTTAGAGATTACAAAAACAGATGAAACTATAGCTATCCACACAACTTGTAGTGCAAGAAAAATGGGACTTACAGATAAATTTGCATCTTTAGCAAATGCTTTAAGTGATAATGTAATCATCCCTAAAGATATCAATTGTTGTGGTTTTGCAGGAGATAGAGGGTTTAATTTCCCTGAGTTAAATGCTTCAGCACTAAGTACACTAAAGTTTCAAACTGAGAAAGTTAACACGAGAGGATTTAGTACAAGTAAAACATGTGAAATTGGGCTAAGCCACCATAGTGGAAAGGACTATAGCTCGATCCTTTATTTACTTGATCAATGTAGCCATGGGAAATAAACTTGTTTTATTTTTATTACTGTCAATATTTGCCTACTCTAAAGAGGTTCTTTTACTTCACTCATACCATAAAGGGTATGAGTGGACAGACTCAATCTCTGAGGCCGTAGGAGATAGCTTCCAAGATTCAGATGTGGAGATATCCACAGAATATATGGATACCAAAAGAATCCATACAAAAAAATATATAGACTCTCTTTTAAATCATTACCAAGAAAAATATAAAAATAGAAAATTTGATCTTATAATCGCATCAGATAATACAGCCCTTGATTTTTTAAATAACCACCATAATAAAATCTTTCAAAATGTACCAATAGTATTTTGTGGTATCAATAATTTTGATCAAGACTGGTTTGATAATTCAAACATAAAAGATAGAACCACAGGGGTTGTAGAAGCTGTGGATATTAGAAAAAACCTAAATCTTATTTTGAAACTTCATCCAAATATTAAAAAGCTTGTGGTATTAAATGATACTACTATAACAGGACAAGCCATAAAGAGGGAGTTCCTCCAAGCATCCATAGGTTATGAAGGTGTTATCGAGATAGAATATATTGATAAGTTTAAAATTGATGAATTAAAAGAAAAGGTAAGTAAATTAAATAAAAAAGATACAGTTATCTTATTTATGCTCTTATTTAAAGATGAGACAGGAAAAATATTTACCTTTAAAGATGGTTTAAAAACCATAGAAGAGAGTACGTCTGTGCCTATTTATGGACTTTGGGATTTTTATCTTGATTATGGTTTATTGGGTGGATATTTAACCCATGGATATGCCCAAGGTGAAAAGGCTTCAGGACTAGCTAAAAAGATTTTAGAGGGTACTCCTGCAAATCAAGTGGAGATTATCAAAAAAAGTCCAAATAGACACATCTTTGATCATAATAAGCTAGAAGAGTTTGAAATAAGTGAAAGACAAACACCCCTTGGATCACTTATAAGAAATAAACCTTATAGTTTTTATGAAGAGTATAAGATGCGTATTATGCTTACCTTATTAGTATTTTTATTTACAATCTTTATCATAGTACTTTTAATCATGTCTTTAATAGATAAAAGAAATGCTAGAAATGAATACAAACTGCAGCTTCATTTTATTGAAGCCCTATTAAATACCATAAAAAATCCAATCTCTTATAAAGATAGGGAGGGTAAATATATAGGATGTAATCATGCCTTTTCTGAATTTTTTGGTTACCATAAAAGTGAGATCATAGGTAAAACTATGCAAGATTTTTTTGGGAATCAAACAGAGTTTGTAAAAGCCCATGAGGAGATAGAAGCAAAACTTTTTAATAATGAAGATGTGGGTGAGTTTATCATGGATTTCCCTCTTAAAGATGGTAGTTCAAGAACAGTACTTTTAAATAAATCTTTATATTATGATCTATCTGGAAATGTGCAAGGGATATTATCTGTATTGCACGATATCACTGAGTTTGTGGAAGCTCAAAAAGAAAAAAAACAAAATGAATCTTTCTTAGCCCAACAGTCAAAACTAGCAGAGATTGGTGAGATGATAAGTGCTATTGCTCATCAGTGGAATGAACCTCTTGTGGAGATGTCTGCCATAGTACAAGATTTAGAACTTCAATACCAAACAGGAAATATTGAAAAAGGTGATATGGATAGTTTTGTATCTGATTCTATGGTGCAGATTCAATATATGTCAAAAACTCTAAAAGACTTTAGAGATTTTTTAAAACCATCGGTGAAAAAATCTCACTTTTATATCAAAGATGCCTTTGATGAGGTATTAAATATTTTAGAAAGACAGATAAAATACTCATATATTGATCTTGATATCTCATATGAAGATGAGAAATTAATGGCATATGGTTATAAAAATGAGTTTATGCAAGTGCTTATCACTATCATAAACAATGCAAAAGATGCTATAATCGGCGCCAAACAATTGGATAAAAGCTTAAGAGGTGAAATAAATATCATTGTTTCAGCCTTAGATGATAAAACAAAAATTACAATTATAGATAATGGATCAGGGATAAAACCAGAAGATAAGAAAAAAGTATTTGATCCATACTACAGTACAAAGAGTTCAGGGAACGGATTGGGGCTTTATATGAGTAGAGTACTTATATGTGATAAGATGGATGGTGAGATATATTTTTGTGAAGAGTGTGAAAAAACTTCACTTATTATAGAGTTGCCAAAAGATGGAGGTGAGTCATGAGAGTCTTACTTTTAGAGGATAATAGAAGATTAAATAATACAATAGTAAAACACTTAGAGGTAAAGGGTTATGTGGTCGATTCCTTTGAAGATGGGACTTTAGCTCTAGAAAATGCCTATGAGGGTTATGATTGTTTTATTTTAGATATAAATGTACCATCTTTAGATGGAATTAGTATATTAAAAGAGATAAGGGAAACTTACGCAGATACACCAGTACTTATCATAAGCTCAAATATTGATCTTGAAACCATAAAAGATGCTTATGGTTTAGGTGCAGATGATTTCATAAAAAAGCCATTTTATATAGATGAGCTAGAGGTAAAAATAGAAAAACTATGTCAGCTTGATAAAAAAACTATAAACCTAAATAGTGAGTTTGTATACCATATAGAATCTAGAGAACTTTATAGAGATAATAAACTTGTAAAACTTACAAAAAAAGAGACTCTCCTTTTACATTTTGGACTTTTACATATAGATAAAGTTCTTACCTTTGAGCAGATATCAAATTATGTTTGGGAAGGTGATATAGCTACAATAGATAGCATTAGAACCTTGATGATGAGACTTAGAAAAAAAATACCAAAAGAGTGCGTGGAAACATTGATAGATTTTGGTTATAAGTTTCATGTTGTAAAATAGATACTCCAAGTTTTAACAATACTTCTCATTTTTCTTAGTGGATATATTTTGGCTATTTCCACTAAGTTTAACTAGCTAAATAAAAAACAACATTTTTAATCAAACTTTTTAATTTTTATATATAAAAATAGATAATTATTTATTTAAATTGATTGCTCTACTTAAAATGGTTTTAAGAGGAATTCATATTTAATAAGGATATATTTTATTTTTTGAGAGACTCAAAAAAATTGAAAAGGATGAGTTATGAAAAAGTTTTTACTTATATGTGTATTGTTTTTTAGTTCACTGTTTGCACAACAAAATGTTGATGTATATACATATCATAATCATGCACCATTTATTACTGATAAAGATAAAGGTTTAAGTTATGATTTGATCAATTATCTAAATAAGCAAAGTGATCAATTTACTTTTAATCTAAAAGTTGTACCAAGAAAAAGACTAAACTACTATCTAAAACCATGGATATCAAAAAAATGTGGAAATACAAAAAAATGCTCTACAGAGTGGATGGTATTGTGGGTAAATCATAAATGGGGATTTGGGAAAGATTCTTTAGAGAATTTTAATTGGACACCTCTATTTGAAGACTCAAATGCCATAATTTATTCTACTAAAAACAAAATAGAGTATAAAAATCCAAACTCATTAATTGGAAAAACTCTAGCTGGAATAGGTGGACACCGTTATGTGGGTATAGATGAGCTTGTAAAAGAGGCTAAAATAGAGAGAATAGATGGTAAAGATGAAGAAAAAAACCTTCAAAAAGTGTTAGCTGGTAGGGTTGATGTGACTTTATTACCAGCTTCTGCATTTGTATATTATCAACTGCAAGATAAATCTTTAAATACCCTAAGTGCATCAAAAACACCACACCAGTCTTATATGAGAAATATTATGAGTACAGTTAAAAATCCTGAATTATATAAGTTCTTAAAAGACTTAGATTTTAAAGGTGTATTGAAAGAGTATGCAAAATAGTTATAAAAAACTAGGACAAATCCTATTTAGAAAGATCTTTATAGGATATGCCCTAATAGCAATCTTATTTACTGGATATCATATTTTTGCCCAATACAACTTAGCAAAAGAAAATACTATAAAAGATATGAAAGCTATTGAGCAAGACTTTTATAGTGCTTTATCAAATAGTATTTGGCATTTTGATGAGGAGCAGATAAAAGCTGGAGCAGAGGCTATATCTGCATCATCTGGAATTATAGGTATATCTATTATAAGTGCCAATGATGAGGTATTTATCCAAAAGGGAATATTGGCATTAAAAGATAATAGATATAGTGAGTTTATATTTGAAAAGAATGATTTGATTAAATTTAGTGATAAATTGATAGAACATTCTTTTGATGTATATGCTCAAGAGGGTGATATTAGTGAACTTTTAGCAAAGGTAAGTATTTATACCTCCATTGAAGCTATTTATGAAATTGTGGAGAAGTCTTTATATTTTATATTGATCTATAGTGTTGTGATTATTGTTAGTTTATGGATATTGTTTACATATTTTGCACAAAAGCTACTTACAAAACCTCTAAGTTATATTATCCAAGCCACAAAAGAGTTTGATGTATCTGAGGAGTATAAAGAGATATCTTTAGATGATAACTCCAAATATGGTGAATTAAATATTTTGGTAAATAAGTTTAATAACATGTCCCAAAGAAATAATGAAGCCTATGAAAAATTAAAAAACTTAGCACTTCTACAAGAGCAACAAAAACAAGAACTAATAGTAGCCAATAAAGCAAAAGATGATTTTTTAGCAAATGTAAGCCACGAGCTAAAAACACCTCTAAACTCTATAAATCTTCTATCTGCCACTATGATGAAAAATAGACAAGGGGATTTAGATGAAAAATATGTAAAAAGTCTAAATATCATAAATAGTTGTGGGCATGACCTTCTATCTCTTATAAATGATATATTAGATATATCAAAACTTGAAGCTGGACGTTTGGAAGCTGATTTTGATATGTGTGATATACAAAATATTTTTAAAGATATGGTAGAAATGTTTAATCCTCAGATTAAACAAAAGGGCTTAAATTTTATCTATTCATGTGATGCTAGTTTAGCTCAAATTTATAGTGATGAAAAAAGAATCAAACAGGTGATAAAAAATCTTTTAAGCAATGCTGTTAAATTCACTTCCTCTGGATCTATAAAGTTTATAATACAAGATATGGGTGAGTATATAAATATACTTATAGAAGATGATGGTATAGGTATATCCCAAGAGAAACAAAAACATATCTTTGATAGGTTTAAACAAGCAGATGCAAGTACTACAAGAAAATATGGTGGTACAGGTTTAGGACTTGCTATCTCTAAGGAATTGGTAGAGTTATTAAAAGGGGAGATATCTTTAGAATCATATACAAATCAAGGGTGTAAATTTACTCTAAGAATTCCAAAGAATGCTAAAAATATAAATATACAAAATAAACAAACTACAAGTGAAAAAATCATAGAGAATAATCACCAAGAAGATAAAAATCAAGAAAATATTTTGATACTAAATACAAATCCAAGTTTATTTTTTAAACTTATTGTAGATATTAAAAAACAACATAATCTTACCCAAATACAAAGTATTGAAGAATTCAAAGACATATATGAAAAGCATAGTTTTAAATATTTGATCATTGATATTGATAGTTTAAAAGATAGTAGTATTTTAGATCAATTTGATAAATCAAAGATGATACTACTTTATGAAGATAAGTTGGAACTTAGCTTAGAATTTGATGTGCTTTTAACTATCAAAAAACCAATAGATGGAAATATCCTAGAGTATTTAAATAAAATTTAGTGATTATTTTTTTGTTTAAACCAATATAAAAAATGCTTATCTAAATACTTTGTAATCACTTAAAGTGTATAAACTGATAAAAATAAAGAAAAATACTCCAATAGTTGAAATTACACTCTTGCCACGAATAAAACTTAGAAAACACTAATAAAAATATAACAAAATTGTAATTTTATGAAAAATTAATAAGGGGACCCTTTAGCAACTTTTTTTAATTATTATTCAATCCAAAATGATGTGAAAAAAGGTTTTGTATGAGTTTAAAAAAGTTTCCCCTTTGTATAGTTTTTAGAAATTCACTTATTATATTGGTTTTGACTTTATTAGGCTTATATTCTATAGTAAACTCTGATTCTAAAAATGGTTTTACCATAGCTACTGGTTCAAAAAGTGGTGCTTATTATAAATATGGAAAAATATATCAAGAAGTTTTAGCACAGGATAATATAGACCTAGATATAAAAATCACAGCAGGTTCAGAGGAGGCGTTAAATCTTTTAAAAAAGGGTAAAATTGATTTAGCTTTTATTCAAGGTGGAACTGTTGGGGATGATGAAGATATCATAAAAAGTGAATATATCAAATCTATAGCTAGTGTATTTTATGAGCCTTTATGGGTATTTTATAAAGATGACTTAGATGTAAACTATCTTTATGATCTAAAGGGTAAAACTATATCCGTAGGACCAAAGGGGAGTGGAACTAGAATCTTCTCTAAACATCTATTAAGAGATAATGACATTGATGAATCAAATAGTAAGATTTTAAGTCTTTCTACTGATGATGGTTATGAGTTATTAAAAAAAGGAGAGATCGATGCTCTTCTTATAAGTGTATATCCAAGCTCAAATATCTTAAAAAAACTAATAGATTTAGATAACTGTAAATTGATGAGTTTTAGAAGGGATATAGCCTATAAAGATAAATATGAGTATGTTACCTCTTTAGTTTTAGGTGAAGGGGTGATAGATCTATCTAGAAATATACCAGAGTCAGATAAAAAACTTTTAGCAACCACAGCAAACCTAGTGGTAAATACAAATACTGTAAGTCCTGAGAAGGTTAGATTTATACTAAAAAAAATCAAACAAGTACACAAACATGGTGGTATATTTGAAAAGGTAGATTTTTTCCCATCTAAAGAGTTTGTAGAGTTTGACTTACATCCTGCATCTGAGATTTATTTTGAAAATGGAGATACTTTTTTAGAACACTATTTACCATATTGGTTAACTTCATTTATTAGTAATAGTATGATTATCATCTTACCATTGATTCCTATAATTATAATAATACTTAAATTTATACTTCCAGTATATACTAGAAATGCAACTGAACATATTTATTTACAAAAAGAGAGAATAAGACAGGTTGAATCAAAGATTGATAAAACAGATTCTAAGAGATTATTAAAACAATTGGCAAATATAAAAAGATTGCTTGATTATCGTTGTGATATATATTATCTATTTCAAAGTGATTATTATGATGTAAAACTCTATCTTAGTGAGGTGGAAGATAGTGTTTTACAAGCTAGTGGGGATAAGGAGGAGACTGTATAAGTTACAGCTCCACAAAAATAGTAAGGCTCATAGCTCCATGGGCACCAATAACTAAAGATTGCTCAATATCTGCAGTTTTTGATGGTCCAGCTATAAATGTACCAAACTCCCTTGAGTTTAAAGATAGTTTATCGTATGCTTGGTGCATATTATAAACTAGATTTGAGGCTTTTATTTTGATCACAAGGTCATCTGTTAAAAAAAGCTTCTCTCTTGATTCTTGATCCATCTCATGACACCATAAAGCACCATTTTCACCCACACCTAATTCACTTTCATAGATAAAATGATCAGGTCTATCTTTTATATGCTCAGCAATCTTCTCTTCGATCATATTAGCTTCTAAGGCATATACTGTAGCACCTGCAAGTTTTGCATTTTCTACAAACTCTGATACGGCATCTTTAAGCTCAAAGTCGAAATCAAGCTTTAATCTAACAGGACTTTGAAACTTTTCTATTTTATTTAGTATTTGATCTCTTGATGTCATCTTTATATATTTCCTTAAATGATCTTTTTGCTACTGGTGGAAGGTCTCTTGTTTTTGTCCATCCATTTTTTAGTAGGAATTTTGGTATATATTTAAATGTCTTTCTAAATATCTTACCACCCGTATCGTAAAGGAATGTTGAGCCTAAAACTACACCCATCACCTTTAATACACTCATTTTTAGATGTGAAAAATTATACTTAGCTGTTCTTTTACGAAGATCAAGTAAAAGCTCATGTAAGTTGATCTTCACTGGACATACATTATCACATGATCCACATAATGTAGAAGCAAATGGTAAGGAGGCATTATTGATATTATCTCTAAGTGCTCCTAGAACTGATCCAATTGGTCCAGGGATAGTATATCCATAAGAGTGACCACCACTTCTTCTATATACTGGACATGTGTTCATACAGGCTCCACATCTGATACATTTTAGTGCATTGCTAAAACCACCATCATTTAAGATTTTTGATCTTCCATTATCTACGATAACGATATGCATCTCACCACCTTCACGTGGTTTGTGTATATGTGAAGTATATGTTGTGGAGTTTTGACCTGTTGCACTTCTTGCTAGAAGTCTTGTAAATACACTTAAAGACTTTTGATCAGGTACAAGTTTTTCAATACCCATAGAAGCGATATGAAGTTTTGGTAGTGCAGTACCAATATCAGCATTTCCTTCATTTGTACAGATCACAATACCACCAGTTGAAGCGATACCAAAGTTTACCCCAGTGATACCAGCATCTGCAGCAAAGAATTTCTTTCTTAAATGTTCTCTAGCTTGGTGTGTAAGATATTCAGGATCGTTATTGCCTTTATCTGTATTTAGGTGTTTATGGAAGATATCAGATACTTCCTCTTTTTTTAAGTGGATAGCTGGAAGTACTACGTGTGATGGTGGCTCATTATTAAGTTGGATAATCCTCTCACCAAGGTCAGTATCAACTACTTCCATGCCCCTTTCTTCAAGGTACTGGTTTAGGTGACACTCTTCAGTAAGCATTGACTTACTTTTTACTATCTTTTTAGCATTTTTTTCTTTTAAGATACTATGAACTATCTCATTGTGCTCTTTGGCATCCTTTGCCCAGTGAACATGTACACCATTTCTTATAGCACTATTTTCAAACTCTTGAAGATAATTGTATAGGTTTGATACTGTATGTGATTTTATTTCACTAGCATAGGCTCTTAGGGTTTCCCACTCTGGGATATTTTTAGATGATCTATCTCTTTTTTCCCTTACAAACCATAGGGCTTTATCATGCCAAGAAACTTTTCCACTCTCATTTATAAACTTTTTTGCTCTTTGTGGGTGACTCATTTGCTCTCCTCACCTAAAAGGATTTGTGAAATATGAATAGTTTTAATAGGAAGTTTTTCCCTATCGATCAATCCTTGCATATGCATCATACATGATACATCTACACCAGTAATATATTCGATTCCATTTTCAATATGATCATTTAAACGATCACGTCCCATTTGGGTGGAAACCTCAGGCTCATTTACACTAAATGTACCACCAAAGCCACAGCATTCATCTACTCTATTTAGGGGCTTTATATTGATGTCATTAACAAAGCTTAGGAGATGTCTAATTTTTGAGTAGGGGGACTCGTGAAGCTCTGACTTTGATGCTAGATTCAGTTCTCTATGAGCATGGCATGAGTTGTGTATACCAACAGTTCCTGTAAATGAAGCTTCAAGTTTTTCCACTTTTAAAACATCGTGTAAAAACTCAACAAGTTCATATGATTTATTATAGATTTTATCGGCATCAGGATCTAGTTTTGTGTAGTTATGTTTCACCATTGATATACAACTACCACTTGGAGCTACAATATAATCAAAATCTTTAAAGATTTTAATAAATTTGTTAGCTAAAGGTTTACATTCGTCAAAACATCCACTATTATATAAAGGTTGACCACAGCAAGTTTGATCTAGTGGATATTCAACATCTACACCTAACTTTTCTAAAAGTTTATAAGTGCTTAGTGCAACTTCAGGATACATCTGGTCGATGTAACAGGGAATAAATAATCCTACTTTCATAATGTAACTCCAAATCAGTAATGTAAAATTATATTTGCTTCATATAACAAGAATATAACAATTTTATTACAATTAAACAAAATTGTAAAGGTTTTTTAAAGGATATTATTGATAATCAATATCAAGTAATGATGGGCTTTGTAGCATTTTTTTAGCTAAGTATTTTCTTGAAATATCATAAGTATTTTTTATTAACATTTTGTTAATAATTTGATAGTAAAATTTAGCTTTTAAGGAGTATATATGACAAGAAAAGAGTTTTTAAAATTGTGTGCATTATTAAGTATTTCACCTGCTTTAGCAAATGATCAAAAAACAACAAAAATGCCAGCACTTTTTATAAGCCATGGTAGCCCTATGAATATAGTAAGGGATAATGCCTACACAAAAGCTCTAAAAGATATAACAAAAACATACTCAAAACCAAAAGCTATTGTTGTGGTATCTGCACACTGGTATGAGGATAGAACTTTTATATCAAGTTCTTTTAAACAAAAAACAATATACGATTTTTATAATTTCCCACAAAAACTATACGATATTAAATATGAACCAAAAGGATCTCCAGAATTAGCAAAAAAGATTAAAAAAAATATTGATGATACATATCTAGCTGATAGGGGTCTTGATCATGGAGCTTGGAGTGTTTTATACCATATGTACCCAAAACAAGATATCCCAACTTTTCAAATCTCTATCAATAAAAATCTTTCTTATGATGAGTACTTTAAAATAGGAGAGATGTTAAGTATTTTAAGAGATCAAGGTGTGTTAGTGATAGGAAGTGGTGGAGTGACTCACAATCTAAGAGAGACAAAAAGACCACCCTATGATTTACAAATAGATGAATGGGCTCTAGAGTTTGATAATTTTGTAGCAAAAAGTTTTATAAATAAAAAGTTTGATGATTTAATAGAAGCAAGATTTCACAAATATTTTGAGATCTCACACCCTTTTGATGATCATTTTATCCCACTTTTATATGTGGCTGGTATGGCTAAAAAGGAGGATAAAATTACAAACTTTTATGAAGATATAGTTTCTGGAAATCTTAGTATGAGATGTATAAAGGTGGGCTAGTTTTTAGAGCTCACCTTTATTTTTTTCGCATAAAGTAAAAACAACACTCCTATAAATACAATGCTAGCCGTTACATATAAAGTACTATCATAGTTTCCAAATTTATCTATCAGATACACACTATAAAGTGGCGCAGTTACTTGTCCTATACCATAACAAGCGGTAAATGCTCCCATAAATATCACTGGATTTTTCCCCGCCAATTGTCCTCCATAGTTCATAAAAAGTGCCACATGTGCTATAAAGGTACTTCCATATAAAGCACCTGATAAAAGGTTTAGATAGATATCATTTGACATTGTTGGTAATAGTATACCTATCACTTGGAGTAGGGATACTACTATGATGATATTTACACTTCCATATTTATGGGCAAGTATCATCCAAATGATAGCAGATGGAATCCCCGCAAGTCCAACTATAAGCCAACCAAGACTTCCATATCCCTCAAGTCCTTCTAGGGAGTTCATAATATCAGGGAAAAAAGTAGCTTGTACTACAAATCCAACCCCAGCAGTAAAATAAGCCAAAATCAATAAAATTACATAAGGGGTAAACATATCTAGATTTACTTTATGTGCTGTGGCTGCTTTTTTCATCTCTTTATCAAAGGATAATATATGGATAATATACACAGAGATGATAGCACCAAAGATAGATAAAAACATCCAAGCATCACTCCATGTCCCTGTGGATAGTGAGTATCTACTTAAAAGCTCCATTGAAACTATAGCTGTACCAATACCCATAAAGTGGATACCCATAGCTTTTGTTTTATCTTCAAAGTCAATCTTTACCATCACCAAAGCCCCACCAATGATAAGAACCATAGCTGAGCCAAAACCAGCGATAATACGGGAGATAAACCAAAGCATCTCATTTGTAGAAGTAGCCAAAACCAAAGTACTAAGTATACAAAGCACTATCCCTATTTGAAACCATTTTGCTTTTACATTGATATCTTTTAAAAAGATAGTAAACACTGCACCTGAGAGATATCCAGCATAATTAAATGATGCCAAAAGCCCAGCATTTGTGATGGTGAGAAAATCTTCAAGCATAGGAGGTAGTAAAGTAGTAAAAGCAAACCTAGCCACACCTACACCCACTACTATGCTTAGAATTCCTGCGAGTAATATATTAAAGTTTTTATTTTTATTCAGTAGGGGAAAAGAATATATATTATTCACTAGGTGTCTTCTTATATGCTTGATTTGGATGGTTTGGAGTAGTTGGAAATGCCCTTTGTAAGCTACCATCTTTAACCATTGGATTTAAATATCGTTTTCGTAATCCTTCTTTGTTTCTATTTAGAAAATGTGCTAGAATATCTAATGCGATAAAGTCATATGTACATATTTCTAAAATAGTATTGATTACAGTCTTTTTATCAACTTTTTGTGTACTGCGTACCGGATCTGCAATTTTCAGATATGCATCAATTTGATTTTGAGAAAGCATATTTAAACTTTCTATTATATATGGTACTTTTTTTTGCGGGATAGAGCAGCCCGGTAGCTCGTCGGGCTCATAACCCGAAGGTCTGAGTTCCTTATTTGTTCCCGTAATGTCCCTAGCTCTTATGTCCGGAGCTTCTTTCTTTATGTCCGGAGCTTCTTTTTGCGGGATAGAGTAGCCCGATAGCTCGTCGGGCTCATAACCCGAAGGTCGTATGGTTGTTTTTTCTTCCCGCACTTTTTTATCTTTTATGTCCGGAGTTCCTTTTTTTATGTCCGGAGCTTCAAATGTAAAATCTTGTGGTGTATTAAAGCTTTTATTTGGAAGAAAATATACTTTCCCTCTTCCTATTCCCTCACACTTTAACATTTCGTCATCTACTAATTGTTTTAGGATAAGAGATATATCATGAGGATGTGCATTTATGATTTCATTTATTCTTGTGTGATTAATTACATTTTCTAGATATGCTGTAGCTAATATTACTCTTTTTTTCTCATTTATATTTTTAAATTTATTTCCATATAGTTCTGTAAGATTTGATATAACATTATCGTCAAAAAGATTTACCATTCTAAGTTCTAATATGGTTTGCTCCAATTCTTGTTTTTCATAAAGAAATGGCTTTGACCAATGTTGCGAATTCCAGCCACTAAATATTTTGGGCAATCCTGAACCTGCTTTTTCACCAAGACCTATAAGCAAAAACATTTGATGAATAGTTCTATTTCTACAATCACTATGACCACCATGTAAAGCGTCTTCTATTGGTATTCTCATAAGACCTGGATTTCTAAATCCGAACATATCTAAATGTTTAATTATTAGTAAAGATGATCTCCCTGTATAATCAGCATGAGCAATTGTATTGATAAGAGCTTCTCTTAAAGCTATGTGCACTAAAGTTTTATCTTGTCTTATATCCCCATCTAAAGAAAAAGGAACTTTTAAATCTTCATAAAGTTTTTTAATAACTTTTCTATAAAAATCAAAGAGATTTCCCGACCATGTTCCATCTGTAGTAATTCTGTCTATCCATCTTGTAGAGTCTGATCTTTCTTGATAGTCAATCATATAGTTTGAAAACTCTTCTCTTATGGTATGAAGTTTTCCAAACATTAAAAGACCTGCTACAGTAAGACCTTCCTCTTTTGTTTGTCTATTTTTAGCATATCCACCTATAATTCGCAAAAATTCTTTTATATCATATTCATTGTAGGGATGCTCAGGATTATGAGCCGAAAGCATATTTCTATAGGTAGTTAGAGATTCAATATCTATATCATCAAAATCAAAACCATTAAGTATGCGGTTATCTCTACTATCTTCTACTTGTTCAGAGATCATTCTTTTTACTTTTTCTTCATTACTTTTGTAATCACCCTCAAAATTTCTTGTATAGGTTTCTCCAAAAATATTGTCATTTAAGAAAATAGGTTTTTCTTCTCTTTTTGCTCTAGGGATGGTTATTTTTAAAATGGTTTTGTTTTCAATTGTTATCTCTTCTACATTACTATCTTTTAATAAATTTTTATTTACTTTTTTAGGATTATTTAGATTATCAAAAAGAGATTTTTTTACTTTTTCAATATCTTCAATTCCAAGAATTGTTAAAGTTTTGTCTTGGGATTCTTTTATCCCTAAAAAGACAGTACCTCCATAAGTATTAGCCATGGCAGAGTATGTTTCCCAAAAGTCTTTGGGGAGTTCACCTTTTCCATCTTTCCCTGTAGCTTTTTTTAATTCTACTTCAAAGTTTTCTTTTAGTTCTAATATCTGATCTTTAGTCATTTTAAATTATCCTTTTGATAAAAAAATACTTACTAATTAACTTATTCATCTGTAGTAGGTTCCTTGTCTAAGAAATCAAACATATCACTTTGATGTTCTTCTTCCCATTTTCTTTGTTTTTTCTTAATTCCACTACTTCTAAGTTTCATTTCTGATAAAGGCGTTTCTTGTTTACCGTATACTTCTTTTACTGAATAGCTTTTTCTCTTTTCTTCACCAAATTCATCGTATGTTATTGTAATTTGTAATTTACAGGATATTAAACTACCATTAGAGAATGTTTGTTTCCCATTGATAACTTCTTCTTTGAAACTACTATCTCCCATACTAAAATCAATGCTATTACCATTATATAAACCACGCCATTTATATCGTCCCTCTTTAAGTATTGGGGAGATTATTTCTATATTGGCATCTTCATCTTCTATTATATCAGTCTCATCAATAAGTATGAAGTTTTTAAAATTTTGTTTTTCAACAAAATATTCTTTTTTATCTCCTGTAATATTTGTAAAACCAATTTTTTTTATTTTGTCATAACCATCAATTTTTTTATAGAAGTTTGAAACATATCTAGCCATTTGTCTGTCTTCTAAGATCTTTAATTCAATCTCTTTTTTCTGATTTTCTAAATCTTGTGCTTTTATTTCTTTTCTTATCTTCTCTTTTTGTAAATCTTCAAATTCTTCATCTCTTGTTAAATAATGAGTTAGTGTATCATTTATTGCAGGCTGTAAATAAAAAAGCGTAGAAATAAAAGATGCTGTTATAAATTCTTTTAGTCCACCTTCTTGATAAGCTTCTGTTTCAAGTAAAAGATCTGTATCATAAATAGCCCCAACTCTACTTAATGCATCTAATAAGTCTTTTTCTGCTTTATTTCTTATAAATGCATTCATAGAGTGTGAATTATCTTCAAAATAATAATGTATTTCGATTTTTTCTTTTACTTGTTTATTTTCCATTTAAAATCCTTATTTTTAAGGAAATAATTTTATCTAAGATTTAATTATAAATCTAAAAAATAATAATTGTTTTAGATCAGAACTTATCAAAGTTGTTTCTGCTCATCTGTCATTATAGTTTTAGAAAAGAATAGTAGCAAAATACCACATAAAACAATAAACGCAGTAAGATAAAGGGCATAATCATAAGAGCCATACTTTTCAATAAAATATACCGAATAAAGTGGAGCCACAACTTGACCTAGTCCATAGGATGTGGTAACAGCTCCCATTAGTACTACTGGATTTGCCCCTGCTAGTTTCCCTCCTAAGTTCATAAACATACCCACAAGTCCGATAAAAGTACCACCATATAAGATTCCTGATAGTAAATTCATATAGATATCTGATGTGAAGGTTGGTATAAGTATCCCTACTATTTGTAAAGCCATGGTGATGATGATAATATTTACACTTCCATATTTACTAGCTAGATTCATCCATAAAATACAAGAAGGGATACCAGCAAGTCCAACTAAAGTCCAAGTAAGACTTCCATACCCCTCAAGTCCTTCTAAAGAGTTGATGATATCAGGTAAAAATGTAGCCTGTACCACAAAACCAACACCCTCAGTAAAATAAGCTATGATGATAAGGATAGCAAAAGGGGTAAATAAAGACCTATCAAATTTACTTCCACCTTTTTTTACCTCTACTTTTTTATCGAAGCATAAAATATACATGGAGTATAGTGCTACTAGTGAAGCAAAGATAGTTAGTGCCACCCATGAGTCTTTCCAATCTCCACCACTACCTTGTACCGCCCTAGCTATAAGATCAGTAGTAAGGATAGAAAAACCAATACCTGAAAAGTGTATTCCCATAGCTTTTGTTTTATTTTCAAACTTTAGTTTACTCATCACTATGGCTGAACCCACCACAAAACCAAGGGCTGCACCAAATCCTGCTAAAATCCTAGCTATAAGCCAAATGGTTTCATTTTCAGTTACAGCTAGCACTACAGTTGTAGCCACACATAAAACAATACCAACTCTAAATAAGATCACCTTTTGATTTATATCTTTGATAAACATTGAAAAGATAGAACCACTAAGATATCCAGCAAAGTTAAGAGCAGCAAGTATTCCTGCAAAAGTAACTGTCAAAAATCCTTCAAGCATAGGGGGAAGTAGTGATGTAAAAGCAAACCTTGCTACCCCAAGTGATATGATCACAGCTATAATTCCTGCTATCAGTATGGATATATTGTTGTTTCTATCTAGTAAATTCATGTTTCTTTTCCTTTTGTACTTAACTCCTAAAATATCGATTCATGCTTTAGCACTCATCATTGCAACATAGGGGTTTGATAAATTTTCTTGAATTAGCTACGGCTAGTCCTTCAAAAATTTATCAAACCCCTACATCACAAGCATAAACACTATCCCACAAACCGCTACTTTATGATTTAAGTAATAAAATCAAATAGATTTTGTTGTTTAGTTTGAAATATCGGCTCTATAAGTTTTTTTGCTTCTTTTATATACCACTCATAATCCAGATTATGAAATGAAAAGTTTGAAGCATCATTGCAGATGTGGATATTGTAGCCCACATTTATCCCTATGATTCTCTCTTCATTACTATTTTTTATAGCAGGCATTATTTTTTTAAGTGGTTTACCATCTTTTGAGATATAGTATCTTATGGTGTTTTGTAGCTCTGTATACTCTTTTTTTAGGTTTATTATATTTTCAAGTACAAGTTTTGAATCTCTTGGAGCTTTATAAGATATCATAAAATCAAATGGCTCTTTATGATTTGTGATAAATTCTTCAAGTGGGATATTATCTATAAGATAAGCTTCCACAGCTTTTGGGATTACTAAAGAGGAGTGGTTTTGATACCATTCTGGATCATCTTTATATGCACCTATCTTTTTTACTTTTCCATCATCTGTTTTAGCTATGTAGTTATTTACATCTCTTATCCACATATGGGTGTATTTTGTTTTTTCTAGCTCCATACCTGTACGATTTTCCCACTCTTTTAAGATAGTGAAAAACTCTTCTTGTCTATCTTTTTTTAATCTCATGGTTAGACCATCGGTGTTTGCTTGGATTAAAGATAAGGAATCTATCTTTGTCATTAACATCTCTGCAAGCATACAAAGCATAAGTTGACCATTTGTGGTGATAGTGATGGTCATAAGAAAATCATAAAAGGGGCTATATTGGTTGTTTGTATCCCCAAAACCTGCAGCATTTAGAGCTAGTTTTAGCATTTTATTTTGTGCAGTTCCTTTTGCATAGGAGAATCTCAGATCTCTCATTTGAGAATAGATATCTGCAAACTCTTCCCCAAGGTGTTCAGGAAAGAGTCTATTGTGTACAACTATACTAGGATAATAACTAGCAACATCTACATCAAAGATCACATACTCATCATCACTCTCAAAGTGACAGCTTTCAATACTCCCATGAAGACCACCAGTTCCTAGATAAAAGTAAAAATCTTTATAGATGATATGTAGACCTGAAGCCGTGCCTCTTTGTATCTCCATATAGTTTGCTAATTCACCTAGATTTTCTTTTGGGATATTTCCAAATACCTCTTTTAGATTATTTGAGTATTGTTTTTCTAAGTAAGCCTTTAGAGACTGAAATTCTGGCGTCTCAAACTGTATACATTCAAAGATAAGTTTAGAAAAGTCTATATAGTTTCTAATAGTTTGTCTTGGTTTTCCATCTTTAAAACAGATATCTTTACCTAACTTTTCTTCAAGGTTTCGGATAAAGTATCTTTTCCCTATTTTCATATCACTATAGTTGAGCATATTTTCTTTATACTTTTGGCTCAGTTCTTCTCTAAACTCTAAGGCGTCTTTTGAGTGATGGAAAAACTTTATGGTCTCAGATACATCGTGTTTATTGTATTTGATAAGGGTATCTATTTGAGTATCTTCAATCATAGTTCCTGGTTTAAAAGGTAGGTCTTCAATATTTTTTGAGCGCATATTAAATTCTAGGGTTTTTAGGCTTACCATTTTTGCTTTATTATCAAAGTGATGAACTCTCATAAGGTCTAGTTGTTGTAGTTTTAAAGACTTTTTATCATCTACAAATCTTGTTTTGTTTTTGATAAGTTCATCGGCATAGGCGTATATCTTATTTGCTAGATTGGCTCCATCTAGATTTTGTTTTGATAAGGATATAAAGTGTTTTAAAACTGGATAATCAAAATACAGATTATTGTAACCCACTAAGATTTTATCACTTTTAGCTAACCACTCTAGGGTTTTAAAAAAAAGCTCTTTGTCATTTTTTCTAGCACTTATCTCAAAAACCTTTACTTGGCTTGTTTCTATATTTTGTATAACACAAGTAAAAACATTTGGAAAGGTTTCTATATC
>CAYFGQ010000004.1:1633-91130 GCA_964342525.1 uncultured Arcobacteraceae bacterium | reverse complement strand
AATTCGAATCAAAGTTTTTTGAAATATGGGTTCTCCTATATTGCCCTTCGGGTAGTACAGAGAATCACAATCTTTCAAAAAATAAATTCTCGAATTAGCCCTGCTAGTCCTTCTAATTTATTTTTTAAAATCTTGCACTTCTCTGTACTATTTATGAATACTCTAATTTTTGGAGGTGCCCTTTGTTTAATTTTATGAAAAAAATAAGTTTGTGGGTATATTTAGATTATATACCCACTAGAAGATTAATTAATTTGTAGTAGTATTTGTATCTACTACTTCTTTTACCTCTTTAGGTACATCTATAATTGACCATACACCATATAGATTATCTTTGTGTTTTACAGTCTCTTGATTTACATTATAATATCTAAGGTATGATATTATATTTTGGTAATGATCTGGATCAAAAGTGATATTATTTATCTCTGCTTCATCCTCATATATTCTACCATTTGCTACTTTATAAAGATTTCTGATTTTCATTCCACCAATATTTAAACTTGTTTTATAATAAGCTACAATACTAAGCTCATTTTTTAATGTAGCTAATAAACCTGGTGCAATTACAATTTTAAGTGATCTTATCTTATCTAAACCTTGAATATCAAACTTTTGATTTGCTATTGGCTTTGAGTCCTCATCCACTTCTAAATCAAGCTTTACAGAGAAATTTTCATTTTTATCAAGTCCTTTAAAATTTAAAGTATACTCTTTAGCTTGTAAAGATAATGCTATAAACATTATTAGTAAAAGTTTTTTCATTTGTACTTCCCCTTAGTCTTTTATAGGGCAAAGTTTAGCGGAAAATTACTTGTAAAAATATGAATTAGTATTTATTATTTATAGATATATTTTTATGGAGATATAAAAGATTAATTACTTTGATTAGTATCTTTTACATTATGTTGTTGCTTTACTTTTTGGCTAATAAGATCATAATAATCCCTATGCATATCATTACCTTTTAAAACTAAAAATAAAGCAATAGCAGCTAATACTCCCCAAAAGAAGAAATCTGATTTTTTCATTGTATATGTTCCTATACTGTAGATATAAAAAAAGCCTAATATATAAATTTATATATTAGGTCTTTAATGGGTGCAATTATACAATACTTTAGTAAAAATATCTATATACGATTCTAAACTCTTATATACTATTAAAATAAATAATTTCATAACTCACAGTTATTAAAGCATCTTAAGATAAGTCTCATAAAAATAATCTTATCTTGTGATGCATTTGTGACGTAAAATCAGTAAAATATACAAAGCAAATTTGCTTAATATAAATATAAAAGGAAGTAACATGAGTCACACACACATGCATGGTTGTACACATTGTGGATGTCATAATCCAGTTTTAGATGTATTTCATAAAAACTCACAAGAAGATGAGATAAAAGAATTAATAAAAGAAGGGATACCTTACATAGAAAAAAAGGATCACCCAGTAGCTGCTCTATTATATAAAGGTGGAATAATTAGACCAATGGTAGATGGGGATGCGAAAAGTGTAGAGGCTATCGCTTTTTATGGAGATATAGTTGTCGCATCAGGGGAATATGATTATGTAAAAAAGGCATTGAAAGCATATATAAAAGGAAATATCAAAGAAGATACAAAAACAGGAGTATTAATACAAGAAAAGGAATTAACAGGTACTCAAACCCTATTGCCTGGATTTATAGAACCCCATGCACATGTTATTGCATCATCTATCACAAGTGGTAGATTATGGTGTGATTTAACTGCTTTTGAAAATCAACGGATAAAAGAAAACTACAATTTTGACTATATAAAAGATGAGATAAAAAAACATGAAACAAAACTAGAAAATAAGGATTTCTGGATTCTAGGTCAAGGAGTTGATCCTGCACTAATGCCTTTTGTTAAAAAAGAATGTAAAAATGAGCTTCTTGATATAAATATAGAACGTATAGATAGTTTAGGTTATACAAGACCTGTTTTTCTTTTATCAGCTTCTATGCATACAGCATATGTAAATGAATTAACCCTAGAACAAACATATAAGAATTATTTTTGCAAACTAGGTGGAGATAACCCTTATAAATCTTATGAAGAGTATAGAAAAACAATTAATGGAGCATTACAAGAAGAGGTGCAATATTTACCTGCATTATTATCCTTACCAAAAGAACAAAAAAAGCTCTCTTATTAAATGTTGGTGACAATATAAAAAATATTTTAAATGATGCCATAAAAAAAGGTATTACAACAATTTACGATGCAGGTATGCTTGAATCCTTCAAAGAAGTACTTGATATATTTCTTGAAAGGGATGAAGGAAAAATACGATTTGGATATGCCTTACTTTGGGATAAAAATAAAGATGCAGAAGATTCCACCCTAGAAAATTTTTCAGGAATAACAAATGTAGATAAACCATTTCAAGCTTCTATAAAACTTATTTCAGATGGTTCAAACCAAGGTTTAACAGGATTTCAAAACGAAAAGTATTGTTGTGAAGTACAAGGTGATGACAAATGTGGAATATTTAACTTTACAAATCCACCTAAAGAAACTGAAGGATCATCAAAGCCAGACTTTACAAAATTAGCTAAAGCAGCAAATAATAAAGGATGGCCTTTAATGATCCATGCAAATGGAGATAGAGCTATTGATCTTACCTTAGATGTTTATGAAAAAGTTATAAAAACCCCTTCAACAAAAGAAGGACTCATCAAAAAAAGACATAGAATAGAACACTGTTCTTTACTAAATGAAAAAAGAATAGACAAAATGAAAGAATTAGGTATATCTCCAAGCTTTTTAATTGGGCATGTGGGATATTGGGGTTATTCCTTTTATAAGACTATTTTTAAAGAAAAAGCATTTAATCAACTCGATCTTTGTAAATCTTCAATAGATAAAGGAATCAAAATCTCACTTCATAGTGATTATGCTGTAAGTCCATTAGGACCACTAAGACTTATGGAGCAAGCAGTTACAAGAATCATGGAGTATAAAAACCATGAAAAGGAAAACACAGATTGCCCTAAAGATAAAATAGAAGATGAGATAGATGTATTAAATGAAAATGAAAAAATATCAAGGGAAGAAGCACTAAGAGCCATAACCACAGATGCAGCTTGGCAGTGTAATTGTGATAATTTAGTAGGAGATTTAGATAAAGGTAAAAAAGCTGATTATATAATACTTGAAAATGACCCTATTACTATTAAAAATGTAAGAGTTATTAGAGATATAAAAGTATTACATAGATGGATAGGTGGAAAAGAAGTAGATCCATATAAACTAAAAGATGCTATTTGTTAGATTATACTTTATTCGTACAATTAATAAAGTAGTATTTATATCTATATAAACTTTAAAACAAAACCCTACTCATTATGAGTAGGGTTTTTATAATTATATTATTGAACTAATGTGATTAAATTTTAAATAAAAAAAGCCTAATATATAAACTAAATAAGCTTATATATTAGGCTTTAAAGTGGTGGGTCATGGAGGACTCGAACCTCCGACCACTCGGTTATGAGCCGAGTGCTCTAACCAGCTGAGCTAATGACCCTTTTTAATTAATAATCAAGACTGGTTATCTCGTTTAAGGAGTGAAATAATATAGTAATTTTACTTATATTATTCTTAAAAAGAAGCTTTTTTATTTTATACCTTATTTAAGGTATAAAATATATGCTCCTGGCACTTTAAGTACAGATCTAACTAGACTTAAATCTTTATCAGCATTAGCTTTTGATCCATATGCACCAACTAATACTTTAGTATAGTTTTTACCCTTAACATTCACATCATGTAGTTTATATTTAAACCCATACTGCTTAATGCTAGCAAGTAATGTTTTACTTGGAGCTTTTGAGAAAGCACCAATTTGAATATAATAACCTCTAGGTGCTACATTGCTTTTAGAAGCTGGAGCTTTTGGTTTAGCTACTACTTTTGGCTCAGGCTTTTTTTCTACTACTCTTGGCTTTGGTTTTTCTACAGGTTTTGCTTCCTCTTTTTTCTCCATCTCAAAGATGTCTCTTTTTGGAGCATCCTCTTGTGCAGTCATTTTAGCTTCTGGTTTATCAATAGATTGCTCTTTTTTAGCAATCTCATTGATATCTAAACCTGCTTTTTGATTTGATTCAATCTCATCTTCAGCATTTTCTCTTAAATTCTTAAGCTTTTGATTGATGATATCTTGATATTGTTTTTCAATATCTGTCATATCTTTTTCAACCTTTTCTTGAGGTAGATTTGTAGCTACTTTCTCTTCTACAATCTCTTGATCATCAGATGGTGAACTTATCACACGAATGATAATAATTGTAAGAATAAAAAGTCCAACTAAGGCAAGACCTAAGATAATATACTTTTTCTTATCTGCAGGGTTCTGCTTCTCAGATAAAAGTATATCACCCAACTCTTGTGCTGGTAGATCAACTATTTCCTCTTCAATTGTAGGCTCTTCAACTTTTTTACTTGAAGTATCTATTTTATTTAATTCGTTTATTCTTTGTTCCAACTCTTCTTTTTCTTGTTTTGCTTTTATGTTCTTAATAAACTCTTCGCCTCTAGATTCCATAGTTGCTCTCCATCAATTTTATCTATTAATATGTTGACTTAGTATATACCACAAACTTTTTCGCTAACTCTTCAAGTTCAGCTTTTACAGATTTTTGTAACTCTTCATTGTTGATATCATCAAGTACATCAGCAATTTTTGTAGCGATTAGCTCAAACTCTGCTTCTTTCATACCTCTAGCAGTAAGTGCAGGTGAACCGATTCTAATACCTGAAGTTACAAATGGGCTTCTTGTTTCACCTGGAACTGTATTTTTATTTACAGTAATACCAGCATTACCAAGAGCGGCATCCGCATCTTTACCTGAGAATTCTTTATTTAAAAATGACACTAATACAAGGTGATTATCTGTACCATCAGATACTAAATCATATCCTCTTTTTACTAATACTTCTCCAAGTACTTTAGCATTTGCTTTTACTTGTTTAGCATACTCAGTCCACTCTGGCTTTAAGATTTCACCAAATGCAACAGCTTTTGCAGCGATTACATGTACAAGTGGTCCACCTTGAAGACCTGGGAAGATTGCTGAGTTTAATTTTTTAGCGATATCTTCATCATTACACATGATCATACCACCTCTTGGACCTCTAAGTGTCTTATGAGTAGTTGTAGTAACAACATCAGCATATGGGAATGGACTCATATGCTCACCAGCTGCAACTAAACCAGCAATGTGTGCGATATCAGCAAAAAGGATTGCTCCTACTTCATCAGCGATCTCTCTAAATTTCTTGAAATCAATCTCTCTAGCATATGCAGAAGCACCACATACGATGATTTTTGGTTGAGTTACTTTTGCAATATCAAGTACTCTATCATAGTTGATTCTACCATCAAGCTCTACACCATAATAAAATGCTTGGTAGTTTTTACCAGAAAAAGATGGCTTAGAACCGTGTGTTAAGTGTCCACCATGAGATAGATCCATACCAAGGATTTTATCCCCTGCCTTAAGCAATGCTGCATAAACTGCACCATTTGCTTGTGATCCTGAGTGAGGTTGTACATTTGCATAGTTACATCCAAAGATCTCACACGCTCTATCAATTGCTAATTGCTCAACTTGGTCAGCAAATTCACATCCACCATAATATCTTTTGTTTGGGTAACCCTCAGCATATTTGTTTGTGAAAACTGAACCCATAGCTTCCATTACTGCTGGGCTTGTAAAGTTTTCAGATGCGATCATCTCTAGGTGATTTGTTTGTCTCTCTAACTCATTTTCGATCATTCCGAAAACTTCAGCATCTGCTGTTGCTAAATTGTCATTACTTAAAAAACTCATATTTTTCCTTTATTAAATTTATTTTTGTTCTTCATCATCAGCATGTAAATCAATCTCTTCTTTGATTGGTTTCATAGCTGGGAATAATAATACATCTCTAATTGTATGTTGATTTGTAAGCATCATTACAAGTCTATCAATACCAATACCTTGACCTGCAGTTGGAGCCATACCATAAGATAATGCATTTACAAAATCTGCATCCATCTCATGTGCTTCATCATCACCAGAATCTTTTGCAGCCATTTGCCCTTCAAATCTCTCTAATTGATCTAATGGATCATTAAGCTCAGAGAATGCATTTGCGATCTCTTTACCAGCAATAAATAGCTCAAATCTATCAGTTAAGTGAGGTTTCTCATCACTTCTTCTTGCAAGTGGTGAAATCTCTACAGGATACTCAGTGATAAATGTAGGGTTGATTAATTTAGCCTCAACATACTCATCAAAAAGTTCACCTTGAAGTTGACCAAGATTCATAGCTTCATTTACTTCAAGATTTTTCTCTTTCATAAATGCAATAATTTTATCTTTATCTTCACAAATTTCAGCTGGTACTCCACCAATCTCACTTAGTGATTGGATAAGTGGAATCTCTGAGAATTTATTGAAATCGATCTTTAGTTCACCATATGGTAAAATCTTTGGAAGATCAAGGTGATCAAATAGGTACTCAAAATACTCTTTTGTGATCTCAATTAAATCTTTATATGTTTTATACGCCCAATAAAACTCAATAGATGTAAACTCAGGATTATGTGTAGCATCCATACCTTCATTTCTAAAACATCTATTGATCTCAAATACAGCTTCAAACCCACCTACAATAAGTCTCTTTAAGTAAAGCTCTGGAGCAATTCTTAAAAACCTATCAATGCTAAGAGCATTGTGATGAGTAACAAATGGTTTAGCATTTGCTCCACCAGCGATTGGGTGCATCATAGGAGTCTCAACCTCTAAGAAACCTTTATCTTCAAAGAATCTTCTAGTAAGGCTTACCACTTTTGATCTGATATGGAAAGTTTTTCTAACTTCTGAGTTCATGATAAGATCAAGATATCTTTGTCTATATCTTAACTCTTTATCTTGAATACCATGGTATTTCTCAGGAAGTGGAGAGATTGCTTTTGTAAGCATCTTAATATCATTTGCATGTAAAGAAAGCTCACCCTTACCAGTAATAAAAGGATAACCCTCTACTTCTATAATATCTCCAACCTCAAATGTCTTTTTAAATACATTATTATAGAAACCTTCAGCTAAGTTATCTCTAGCAACATATACTTGAAGCATACCACTCTCATCTTCGATCTTAAGAAAAGATGCTTTACCCATAAGTCTAAAGAATTTGATTCTTCCAGCTACTGTATAAACTCTATCTTCATCTCTTTTATTTTCAGTATGCTCAATATCTGTATTTACATTTAAATATTTGTCAATTGTTGTATTTCTATTTGAATTATTCGCATATGGGTTAAGACCTGCATCCCTAAGCCCATTTGCTTTTTCTATTCTTTGTTGTATATATTTATTTTCAAACAAATTACTTATCTCCTATTTTTCTAACTGTTTATCTATTTCTATTTTTACTGCTTCTGTATTTTCAGAGATAGTCTCAGATACTGCTTCAGTAGCTTCTTCAACGCTCTCTTTGATATTTTCTGTGATATCTTCGCTAATACCCTCTTTTACATCATCTACAGTATTTTCAATATTTTTCTCGATCTTTTGTGTAAATCCATCAGTATCAAGTTGAATAATTGCATTTCCAACATCTTGAAGGATTGGATACATAGCACTATCAGCAAGCTTTTCATCAAGTTTTGTTTTGATAGCATCCACTTTTGATAAAGCATAAATGATAATTGCAAAGATAAAAAATATCTTCGCTGCACCAAATACAAAACCAAATACTCTGTCAATCACACCAAGACCACTCATACTTGAAATCTTTGAAACAACTATACCTAAAGCATATGCCACAGCCCAAATTGCCACAAAACCAAGAACAAAACCAAGTAAAGACTTAGTTGCATCATTTTCAATAGCTATAATTCCACTTATAGTATTTCCAATCTCACCTGAGATTCTTGAAGCAAAAAACACACCCCCGATAATACCAACAAGTCCAAAGAACTCCTTGGTAAATCCTCTAAGAAGACCCTTAAGTCCTAACATCAATGTAAGTGCTACAAGTGCAATATCAAAAAAATTAAAATTTTCCATAAATGAAATACTCCAGCTTTTGAATTTTTAAAAAGAGTTTAAACTCTTATATATTTTCGCGATTATAGCGAAAGTTCCTATAAACTATTCTGAACAACAAGTGCTAATACTACCATTAGAACAATACCTGCAGATTTATTATAAAGTCTATTTGCAGTGATAAATACAAGCATAAGTGATACTATAAACGCAGCAGCAATATCAAAAAAGTTCTCAGATAGATTCACATTTAGAGCATTTACAATAGAACTTGCTCCAAGTACCATAGTAAAGTTTGCCACGTTTGATCCGATAATATTACCTATTGCCATATCTGCATTGTTTTTCATAGCAGACTTAATACTAATTGTAAGTTCAGGCAGTGAAGTACCAAATGCAACTAAGAACATACCAATAACCCACTCACTGATACCAAATTCTCTAGCGATATTTCCAGCACTATCGATAGCAAAATCTGCTCCACCAATTACAAATGCGAATCCTACTAAAAGTAGTGGTAAAGATTTACCCCAATTAAATTTTTCATTTAATATCTCATCATCTATCTCTTCAACCTGATTACTTCCAATTAAGAAAAGAAGATATGCTCCCATTAGGATTAAAAATAAAATTCCATCCACATAATTTAATTGTCCATCTAAAGACATCAAAATAAATACTAAGATAGGGAAAAGTGCCCAAGCACTATCTTTTGCAAAAAGATCTCTAGTAGGATTGATATTTTTAGCCACTAAAAAAGTTGCTCCAAGTACCAAAGATACGTTAAATACTGTACTACCAATTACATTTGCCACAGCAATATCGCCACTTCCTGCCATAGATGCGCTCATACTTACAGCCATCTCTGGTAGTGAAGTACCTAAAGCAATAAGAGTAGCACCGATCACAAAGTGGGAAATCCCAAAATGAAGTGCAATCTTTTCACTTTGTTGAATAATAAACTCTGCTCCTAAAATAAGCACACCCATTGAAACTACGAATATAATAAAATCCATTAACTATTCCTAACTATTAAACTTTTTGGAAGATCAAACTTATTTATCAACTCTTCCTCTTTATCTCTATGTTCACCATTATCAACTTCATGGTCATATCCTACAAGGTGTAAAATACCATGAATAAATAACAATTTAAACTCATCAAGCTCACTATGCCCATACTCTTTTGCTTTTTCTTTTACAAAATCAATTGAAATGATAACTGAGCCGATTGGCATATTTTCAAATTCAAAATCCACAGGAAAACTAAGTACATCAGTTGGCTTATCAAAACCACGATGCTCAAAATTTATCTCTTGAATCTCCTCATTATTTGTAATGATAAGTTCAATATCTTTAGTTGTAACTTCATCTAAAATATTTTCTAATTCAGAGATTTCTATTTCAAAATCAACACAATTATCTAAATCAATCATAACTTTCCTGTTAAGTTTTTACGCGATTATATCTAAATGAGAGTTAAAATGCATCAAAAAAGATTTTTTTTATAAAAAAGATATATAATATATGAAATTTTATAAATAAGGATTATTCATGAGTCTAGAAAATGGCGCAAACGATTTTATAGAGTATAAAGTTCAAAATAAAGATTTAGCAAAAAATTTAGAGATTTCACCAGATGATAACTTCCCACCAGTTTTTGCTACAGCAAGATTAACAGCACTTATGGAGTGTAGTGCAGCAAAAGTTATGAAACCACTTTTAGAAGATGGAAAACTTTCTGTTGGTGTTGAAGTAAATCTAAAACACCTTGCACCTACACTTGAAGGTGATATAGTAAAATCAACTGCTACATTTGTAGGGATGGAAGGAAAACTATATAAGTTTGAAATCGAAGCAGAAGATTCTGCAGGTGTAGTTGGAACTTGTGTTCATACAAGAGCTATAGTTGATGAGTCTAGACTTATGGCTGGAGCAAATAAAAGAGTAGAAGCTTAAAAAAGGTAGAGATTTTATCTCTGCCACTTATCATAAAATATACTAAAATATCCATTATTTTAAAATCTTTCTAAATTAATATTTACAAAATTCTATTTCATCACACTTCATCACACTCTTATTTTATAATTAGTTTATAAAATAATAAGGAAATAACATGTCAAAAAAATTTTTGAGTAGTTTTAAACTATTTTTACTGATTTCTATAGTATTAGGTTTTAGTGGATGTGGAGGATCAGATGATAATTCAGGAGGTGGAAGTTCTGAAGAGAGTAGAACCATAACTATTGTAGATGGATATATAAAAGATGCAATAGTAACTGATGCTGATGGAAATGTGGCAAGCCAAAAGGATGCATCAAAAGGTACATATATATTTAGTAAAACGCAAAAATATCCTATTACAACAACAGGTGGAGTTTTTGTAGATACGGGAGAAAGCTTTGATATTGTTATGACTGCTCAAAGTGGTAATGTAGTATCACCAATTACTACAATTGTAGCAGATGATACAAGTATGCTAAATAATTTAGCTACAACCTTATCCCTATCAAATAATTCTGATCTTACAGCAGATTATATGAATAGTAATAATGCAGATGTGGCAAAACTAGCTCAACTTTGTTATGGTGTGATAAAAGATGGTGAAACAGCAAAAACAAAATTTAAAACTAGACTTCAAAATGGTAGTGATACAAATCTTGATTCTCTTATAAACAATGTTTCAAGAGAAGATATTAATAATTCTTCTATAAAAGTTTTTTTACGTACTGTAAAAAATTACTCAGGTGAAGCAAGTGATATAGAAACAAGTTTAAAAACTGAAAAAACAAATATTGGTTATAGCTATGATTTAAATGGAAGTCTAACTAACTTAACTAATCTTATCACTGCATACACAAATGCCTATAATGCTAACCCAAATTCAAGTACTACTAAAGATTATGAATTAAAACTAAAATATGCTAATACCAGTGGTATAACCGATTTTTTTGGTCTTTTTAAATTTAATACAAATTTCAATGTTGATATATCAGCTTGGGATACAAGTAGTGTAACAAGTATGTATTCTACTTTTGATAAAGCACCTAAATTCAATCAAGATATAAGTACTTGGGATACAAGCAATGTAACTAGTATGCAATATATGTTTTATCTTGCCACTGATTTTGATCAAGACTTAAGTGGTTGGAATGTTAAAAAAGTTACTAGTCATGATCCTTTTGCTCCAGATACAACATATGCAAATAAAACAGATAAACACCCTAAATGGCCTTAAAATTTTATAAATATAAAGGTATTTTACCTTTATATTTATGCCCCTTCTAAGAATACAAAGTATCCATATTTCCATAATTTTTCTAAATTACTATTTATAAAATCCTATTTCATCACACTTTATCACACTCTTATTTTATAATTAGTTTATAAAATAAAAAGGAAGTAAAATGTCAAAAAAACTTTTAAATAGTTTTAAACTATTTTTACTAATCTCTATAATTCTAGGTTTTAGTGGATGCGGAGGTTCAGATGATAGTTCAGGAGGTGGAAGTTCTGAAGAGAGTAGAACAGTAACCATCGTAGATGGATATATAAAAGATGCAATTGTAAGTGATGCTGATGGAAACATAGCTAGTCAAAAGGATGCTTCAACAGGTAAATATATATTTGCTAAAACTCCAACATATCCTATTACTACAACAGGTGGAGTTTTTGTAGATACAGGGGAAAGCTTTGATATTGTTATGACTGCTCAAAGTGGAAATGTAGTATCACCAATTACTACAATTGTAGCAGATGATACAAGTATGCTAAATAATTTAGCTACAACATTATCTCTTTCAAACAATTCTGATCTTACAGCTGATTATATGAGTAATAATAATGCAGATGTAGCAAAACTAGCCCAATTATGTTATGCGATGCTAAAAGATAATGAAACGGCAAGAACAAAATTTAAAACTAGACTTCAAAGCGGTAGTGATTCAAGTTTAACATCCCTTATAAATAATGTTGTAAAGAATGATTCAAATAATTCGACAGTAAAAGCATTTTTAAATACAGTTAAAAATTATAATGGAGAAGCAAAAGATATAGAAACAAGTCTAAAGGATGAAAAAGCTTATATAGGAAATTCTCATAGTGTTGCAGATAAAGATGCCTTAACTACTCTTATAGCAGAATATTCAACTGCATATGATAACAATCCTAATTCAGCTACAACAAAAGCTCTTGAATTAAAATTAAGATATGCTGATGTTACCGCAGTTACTGATTTTAGTGCTATTTTTAACAATCGATTTAGCTTTAATGTTGATATATCAGCTTGGGATACAAGTAATGTGACTAATATGGCAGGAACATTTGCAACTGCAGTAAGCTTTAATCAAGATATAAGTGGTTGGGATACAAGTAAAGTAACTAATATGGCAGGAACATTTAATGGCGCAGCAAATTTTGATCAGGATATAAGTGGTTGGGATGTAAGTAGTGTTGCAGTTAAAAATAACTTCTCGGCTGGTTCAAAAATAAATGAAGATTCAAGTAAAAGACCTCCTAATTTCCCTTAAAACTTATAAAATATAAAGGTATTTTACCTTTATATTTTTCAAAAATAAAAATATTCTCTAAAACAACTCAATCATCTTTGTCACCTCATCAACTGCAAAACATTTTAGATCAACTTTCGATGTAGGCTTTTTAGCCACAACTGCTTTTTTAAACCCTTGGGCATTTGCTTCTTTAAGTCTTTGCTCTAAAGAATACACCTCTTTTATCTCACCTGTCAAACTAACTTCTCCTATAAACATAGATTCATTTGATATGGCTCGCTCACGATATGAACTTATGATAGCAGCGATCACAGCAAGATCAGCAGAACTCTCTTTGATCTTTATACCTCCACTTATATTTACATATACATCGTATTGATTTAGAGGAAGATCTAGTTTTTTTTCAAGTAAAGCTAAAAGCATATTTAATCTATTTGTATCAAATCCTGTGGCACTTCTTTTTGGATTTGGATATGTGGAATCTGAAACAAGAGCTTGCACTTCAAGTACTATAGCCCTACTTCCTTCCATCACAACTGTAAGGGCTGAGCCTGCTTGGCTTTTATCTTTATTGAAAAACTTAGCAGCTATATCTTTTGCACTTACAAGTCCCTCTTCTGTCATCTCAAAAATACCTATTTCAGAAGTACTACCAAATCTATTTTTAAAACCTCTTAGCATACGTATATCTTTACTAGTCTCACCCTCAAAATAAAGTACAGTATCTACCATATGCTCCAATACCCTAGGTCCAGCAATACTTCCATCTTTTGTAATATGACCAATGATAAACATAGCTATACGAGAATCCTTAGCTTTTCTCATAAGCTCAAAGGTGATCTCCCTTACTTGAGAAACTGATCCTGGAGAAGAAGTAAGATTATCAGAATATATTGTCTGAATAGAGTCAATTATCACTACTTCATAATCTTCCCTTAAAAGCTCATCCATTATACCTTCAAGTTTTATCTCTGAGAGTAGATATAGGTTATCCTCATTTGACTCAAGTCTATTGGCACGAATCTTTATCTGCCCTTTACTCTCTTCTCCTGATACATAAAGTACTTTTTTGTCATTTTTAGCAATATTTCCAGCCACTTTTAACAAAAGTGTAGACTTACCAACTCCAGGACTTCCACCAATAAGAGTAAGACTCCCCGGTACAATACCCCCACCAAGAACTAGATCAAATTCTTTATCATATGAAGAGAATCTTACAATGTCATCTTGCTCCACCTCAGTGATAGGTTTAGCCTTTGAGCTCTCAGTAGCTACTTTAGAGGTTTGTTTTATCACCTCTTGCTGTTCTACTGTAAGCTCTACAAAACTATCCCATGAACCACAATTTGGACATTTCCCAAGCCACTTTGCACTTTGTTCACCACAATGTTGACACTCAAACATACTCTTTTTTTTCTTTGCCATATTATCTCTTTTGTATTTTATGTTTGTATTTTAGTATAAAAAGTTTTATAAGAGAGAAAATATGTCATTTTGAAAGATTTTATAGAAATCAAATACTTAACAACTTATAAGATACAAAAAAATTACAAAATTTCACAAATAATACAGCTCAAAGCAAGTAAATACTCCATAAATTAAAGCAAATAGTAGCTAAAATCCCTCTCCAAAAAAAGAGAACAAAATCCAAGGAGAAAAATGTTTCAAACAATAGTAGTGAATATAGCGCAAAGATTAGATAATTTAATACAAAATAAAAAGTCCATAATAGAATTAGATATAGAAGATATAAAAGAAAAAATACAAGAGACATTATTTACAATAGATTTCAACCAAGATACGATAGATAATAAAAACTTTGAAGAATTAGAAGAATTAAATATTACAAATAAACAAGCACTTGGGTTATTTTTCCTAACATATACCACAACACTAAGAGAAGATTTATCTTATAGTTATTTATGGGTAAGTGGTATTGCAGATGAGCTTATGGATGATACATATGAAAATGATAATTTTTTTATAGAAAACTACTTTATAGATGACGCCAAACCAAATGATTATTTAAATGAAGCCATAAAAGAAGCGATAGTTAGATTTGATTTAAGAGATGGTTATGATGAGGATGAGCCTACAGATACTGTTTTATTACATATGGGGATTTTAAAAAGATTCAAAAACCTAAACCTGTGGTTAACTTCAAAATCAAAACACCCAACTGTAAAAGAATTGACTGATAGAACAAGTGAAAACTTTTCTCCAACTTTTACTAATGGATGGAAAGTTTTACAAAGATATTCTAGGTATCTATTAAGTAAAGAAGAGACAACTAAACTATTAAAACAAAATGTATGGTTTAAAGACTTTGATTTAGAAGAGTTACTAAAAGCTGCTAAGAGTAATCTATCAAGTTCTCTTATCACAAAAGATGATATAGAGAGTAATTTCTTTTTATCTACTGTAAAATTTGAAGATGAAAAACTTACATTTACTATAAGTGAAGATGACTTTTATAGTTTAAATCTTGAAGATAATGAATATGATATATTTGTAGATGACAAACTTCAAACTCAGCTTATCAAAAATGAAAATACAAATATATATGAATTAGAAAACTCCATATCAATAATAGATCCACAAAACTCAAGTATCAATATTGAGATAAAAGATAAATCAAATACTACTATACACATAGAAGAGTTTGTCTTATTTGATTTTAACCATGATATTTTGATATTTGACCAAGATGGAAATTTTTATACTGATAAAAATGACTTTTTAGATTCTTCTAAAAACTACTCATTACTTATAGATTCTGATTTTGAGAGTAATATAGAAGAAGATACAGAAGATACATATGAGTATTTTGATGGTTATGTTCAACTTATTACAAATATCTCTAAAAACTCAAATTTTGAGTTAAGTGATGGGGAAGAGTATGATTTTTGCCTAAATTTTGATAACCATATCAAAACACCAAGCTGGATAAATCACTTAGAACTTTATACACAAAATGAACTTTTAGAATTTGATAAAGAGATTAAATATAAACTACAATACAACAAACTATCAACTAGTATAAAAAAAGTAGATGAACTGATAAATATTGAAGAAGAAGCAAAAATCATAAGATGGACATACTGTGATGGTATAGTTTATGATCATGAAGATTTTACTGCTAAATTAGAGCTAAGCCCAGAGATGCTTTTAAATAGGATCCATACTATAGTCTTAGATTACAAGGGTCAAACTTATACAAAAAGATTCAATACTACAATTATAGAAAAAACACAAAAACCCCTATACAGAACATTTTTAAAAGATAAAAACAATGTAAGCACCCAATTATTACACAATACAAAACTATCATCAAATAGAGTAAAAGATAGTCAATTTATTACCCTTTGTTTTCATGAAGATATCTTGAAAAATCCCCAAGAGAATCAAAGAATCATAAGGGATAAATCGATTGTATATAATAACTTTGAGATAAACAAATTTTTCTCTATCAAAAATTATCCTTACTATGGAGAGGAGCTCTCCTCTGTCTTTAAAATATATGATGATGTAAGATGGAGTAAAATTTGTAGTATTACAAAAGAAGGCATAATCAAAGGGTATGATGAGGACAAAGCAATAGTATCACTGGATACAAATGATTTATATTCAAAACTTACCCTTATCACTTTAGATAACAACTATGAAATAAATAGTTCTGAAGTAGAAGTACAAAATGGACAAATCAAAACTCCAAAAGAGATCATAGGTTTTTGTTTAGTAGATGATTCAAAATATGTAGGCTCACACTTTTTAACTACTGATATAGATATCAAAACTGCTTTTTCTAGTGTAGAGATATTAAAATTCCTACGATTTTCATATTTTCCATTTGCTGATTTTTTTAATGAACCAGAATATAAAGAGAATAGAGTATTAAGAGAAAAAGCCAAAAATGATAAAAAGAAAATGAAAAAGATATTAAGAGAAACTGTACAAAGTGATCCAAGTACTTTTTTAAAAGCTTTTTTAGAAGATGAATTGAATATTGAAGAGATAACTCTAAGCCTAAATTTTGATCACTCAAAAGTTATTACTGAGCAGATGTTATTTGCGATTGTTTTTGATATGGAGTTAGCTAAAAAAACTCTATATGATATTATTTTAAATAGATGGCAAGAAAAGCTTATACATTTACCTATGTTTTTAATATATCTATTAAATATAACAAAAGAAGCTAGATATATAAATATCTTTTTAGATGAGTTACCAACAAATATAAATAAACCAGCCAAAGAAGATGAAGAGTTTACAAAAAGAATATTAACTTCACTTTTAGGTAACCATAAAATTAGTGGTTTTGAAAAAATAAATATCAAAACTATCACACAAAGAGAAGATAAATACTATTATTTAGAAAAAGCTTTAATTGGCTGTTTTAAATATGAAGAGATTGAAGCAGAAGCGAACATAAAAAACTAAAATCTAATTTATGAGAAAAAGGATATAATCCTTTTTCCAAAATATTAAATACTCAAAAATAACAAGGCTAAAATATGGAATATCTACACATAATATTTGAAATAGGAATCATACTTTTCTTTATATTTATGCTTATACGATACCTTAGATGTAAATTTGGAAAGTGTGATTTAAAATAAATTATATATTTTCTTAGTCCTATTAGTGGGAAGCATAAATAGGACTATTTGATATTTTTATATCTTTTTTCATCAGATTTCCATATTTATCATATACATCATTAAAATCTGTTAGTTCTATATCATCGCCTGAAGACCAAACGATATCGTATTTTTTATTATCTTTTTCAATTGTAAGTACAAACAGATGTTTTTGATCTGAAAAGTTTATAAGTTTTGCATCATCTAAATATGAAAGCATCGTATTATAAGCCAACTGACTTCTTTGATCTTTTAATGATTCCTTATCAAAATAAAGTTTATCTACTCTACCTGTTCCGTAAGCTATCAAATGATATCTTATAAGATGATTGATCTGATCATCATATAGTTTCTTTTTCTTCTCACACTCTAAAGATACATAGATATTATCGTTTGATGTTCTTTTACTTATTATTGATGCAGCATAAATAAATCTAAGAGCATAATAAAAATTGTATTTAAAAAACTTCTTCTCTTCTGGTGCTTTATTTAGATCTATCTCAAATGTGATTAATACTTTTTTATAAAAAGGTAATGTTTTATCAAAGAAGTAATCTACAAAACTAAAAAACTCCCCATCTTTTGATCTTAGTTGTAAAATATCATCATTTTTATTCTCTTCTTTTTTATCAAGAAAAAACTTTTTATAATCTTTTTTCATCCCTTTTAAAAAAGTCATATATATTAAAATCACTGGATATAATAAATAACTATTTATTTTTGTAAACATTTTGTAAACCTTTTGTAGTTTAATTTTTTTGAATTATAGAATATTTCTACTTGATTTATATAAAAATATTTAGATATGACTAAGTATCTTAATAGTACAATCCCTCAAATAAAAAATATTTATAAGAATAATAAGGAGAATATATGTTTTATGTAGTTGAAACAAATAAATCTTTTGAGGATGCTGTTGCTGCTCTTGAGGCAGAAGTACCAAACCATAAATTTGGTGTTCAACATATACACAATATTGCAAACACATTAAGAAGTAAAGGTGTTGATTTTAAAGAAGAGTGTCAAGTATTTGAGATTTGTAATCCTATGTATGCAAATAAAATCATGGGAATAGATATGATTTTAAATACTGCTTTACCTTGTCGTGTATCGGTTTACACAGAAAATGGAGTAGTAAAGATTGGAATGATCAAACCATCAGAGATGTTTGCAACACTTACTGATAAATCTGAAGCAGTAAATATCACAAAAGAGGTTGATGCAATCATCATAAAGATGATAGATAATATAAAATAAGTGATTTAAAAGTCACTTATTTTACCTCTCTTCCTCCAATAAAGTACAAATCTTATTTCTACCACTTGCTTTTGCTTTATATAAAAGATCATCACCTAATTTATAAAGCTCATCCTTATCTTTTATCTTTGAAGCATATTCACATATAAGCCCCATTGATACAGTGATATATTTACTGGCACTATTTTTTTCATGTATTATCTGAAGATCTTCAATATTTTGTTTTATTTTATGGGAAAAATCAACTGCACTTTTTATATCTACTGATTTAAATATCACTCCAAACTCTTCTCCACCAAGTCTAAAACAATGATCATCTGCCCTATTTAGAGTCTCTTTTACAGATTTTGATACAGCTTTAAGGGCATTATCTCCCTCTTGGTGTCCGTAGGTATCGTTGTATTGTTTAAAGTGATCAATATCCATAATAATAAAAGAGAGCAATTCATCTTTTCTTTTTGCACTATTTATAACTTTTGGAATAATATCATCAAAATGGCGTCTATTAAACACTTCTGTAAGACTATCAGTGATAGATAATTCTTCTATTAGTTTTTTATTGGTGATATCATGTCTAATAGCTGTATAACCTATCTTATGTCCATATTCATCAAAGTTTGGAGAGATAGACATATCTGACCAATAATATCCTCCATCTTTAGTTTTATTTTTTATTTCTCCATGCCAAATTTTATTGGAATTTAGTACTTTCCACATAGCTTTAAAAAACTCTTTTTTCATATCAGGATGTCTCATGATACTATGGTCTTGTCCAATTAGTTCATCTTTTTCATATCCACTTATTTTTGCAAAAGCTTCTGATACATGTACCATTCTACCATCAATATTTGTTGAAGAGATCATAATATTTTTATCGATTAAAGATACATAATTTTGTATCTCTTTCTCTTTTCTTTTCCCTTCTGTAATATCTTTTATGGATATAAGAAGGTTTTCTTTATCAGGCATCAAAGCTAAAGACATATTTACACTTACTCTTCTATTTGCTTTTACGATATATGTTTTTTCAAAATTTTCAACAAAACCTTTTTGTTTTGTTTCAGATATAGCTTCTTTTACTCTACTCACATCTTCAAGTGCTGTTAATTGAAGACAACTCATAGAACTTAATTCTTTTTTTTCATATCCAAGCATTTTTGAAAAACCATCATTAAAATATAAAAAGTTTGTATTTTTATCAACTATAGCTATACCATCTTTAATAGTAGAGAAGATTATCTCCAACTCTTCTTTTTTAGTATTTATCTCTTTAGCATAAGAGATAAAAATATTTTTGAGTTTATTTAAAACAAAAAATGAGATCAAAAGAGTTATTATTATAATAGTTATTATAAGTATTAAACTACTTGCAAAGATACTTTTCTCTTCACTATCAATTTTTTCTTTTAAAAGTTCAAGGGAAGAATCCATCTCATCATGATAAAAAGATGAATAGATCAACCAATTCCAGTCTTTATAATACTTATAATAAATATATTTTTTTACCTTGTTATTTGATTGGGGATTTGTAGCTTTATACTCAAAATATCCACTATCTTTTTTATCAATACTATATATCAACTCTTTGATATATTTATTGTGTTCATTTGGATTTAGTATGTGATCATTTTTTACGCCATTTCCATTATCTTTTATAAGTGCTTTGATTTGTTTAGTTTCATCATCTAGTTCAAATATATTGATCTCTTTTGAACTTTGAGAAGAGTTTAATATCTCTATCTTTTTGATAAGCTGGTTTTTTAGTCTATCCTCTACCATATCGATATATTCACCAGTACCCACTAAAAAGTCTAAAGGTTTATAATGGAATACTGCAGTTAATTTTGGATATTCTATTTTTGATTCACCCAATTTATAAAAATATATCTTTTCAAAACCTATTTTATCCCCATTTTTTAAAGAGTCTTTTAATGCTTGAATTCTATTTACACCCCTAACATCAACACCATTAGAAAAGTCCATACCTTCATATTTTTTTGTAGGATGTGAGTAAACTATATTTGTGGAGTATTCAATTATATAAAAATAGTTTTGATTATTATAGTTGACATAAGAGATATTTTCTTTTACTTTTTGTCTAATTTGCTCTAAGGGTAATTTATCTTTATATTGATGATATGTACTATCTGTGATCTGATAGATTATATCTATCATCTGTTTTAGCTCATTTTTTAATACAATCTCAGCTTGTTTATTTTCAATTTGGATATTACTATTTACAAAATCAACTTTTTCTCGTATCTCTTTTTTATTATCATTTAAAAAGTCATTTTCTATATAGTTGTTGTAGTTTTCTATAATCTTGGAAAACTTCTCATTTCCCAATAAAAATACAGTAAAAGAGATAAATAAAATAATAAATATGGGAAAAACTACCATTAAAAAATAAAAATTCTTTTTCATCTTTTATCCTATCTATCTTAATTTTTCTACTTGTGTCTGTAAAGATAACCTTTTAAGAGAATCACTAGATCAGGTAAATCTGACTCAAATCTATTTAAATCATCTTCACATTTTTTTGCCAATTCATTGGCACTTTTTATAGCACCATCTAAACCTAATAGATTTACAAAAGAGTTTTTAGCCCCATCATTTGAAGTGGTTTTACCAGCTTCTTCCGCGCTTAAAGTTTCATCAATAATATCATCTTGAATTTGAAATAATAATCCAATATCTATACCAAATTGATATAATTCATCTTGAAGTTTTGTATCAAGTCCAGCTATTACTGCACCCATTTTTAAACTTCCTGCAATAAGTTTTGCAGTCTTATGAATATGTAAAAACTCTAGTTGAGAAAGCTCTAGCTTTTGATTTTCAAAATAACAATCAATCGCTTGACCAATTATCATACCATCGATACCACCATCATTTGACAAGATTTTTACCAGTTCAATCTTTACATCATTACTAAGTGGTGCATTTGCTATAACATTAAATGCGTGTGTATTTAAAGCATCTCCTACAAGTATAGCTGTAACCTCATCAAAACTTTTATGTAAAGTTGGATGTCCACGTCTTAGATCTGCATCATCCATAGCAGGAAGATCATCATGTACCAAAGAGTATGTATGAAGCATCTCTATACCTAAAGCAGCAGGCATAGCATTTTTAACTAAAAGTGGCTCCTTAGAGTTTACAATACTAAGTAATAGCATTGGTCTAAATCTTTTTCCTCCAGCTTTTAGCATATCTTGGAGAGCCTTCTCAAAATAGGGATGAAAAGTTTTTGATATTGGTAAATTATTTATTAAATAGTTTTCAAAATCTTTTTGTAATTCTTGCAAAGTAAAACCTTATTAAATATTTATATTTTTTATATTTTTGTATTTAATGTGATTTTATCTAAAAGTATGTAAAAAGAAAGTCAGTTTTATGGGCTAGCTAGTATAAAAGTGTATTATTTAAGTAGTTTATATGGGTAGTTTATACGAGATATAAACTACCCTTAAAATTATTAGTCTAGAATAGTTTCAACTCTTCTATTTTTACTCCAACAATTTTCATTTTGTTTTGTACATAAAGGTTTGTTTTCACCATAACTCATGATTTTAATTTGTGCAGGATTTACCCCATAACCAATAAGTTCAGTTTTAACAGATTGTGCTCTTTTTAAACCTAAAGCAAAGTTATACTCATTTGATCCTCTTTCATCACAATGTCCTTCTAATGTGATAGTTCCAGAGTATGTACTTTTATCTAATTTACTATAGTTAGATTTTAAAACTGTTCTCATATCACCTTTGATTGAAAATTTATCATAATCAAAATAGATATTATCTAACATTGGAGCTACAACTTTTTTAACCATTTCATCTTTTTTATCGCTCATAGATTCTGCAGCTTGTTCCATCTTTTCAGAACTATTTGATTGCTCAGTTTGTGTTTCACTTTGCATTGGTTGTACAGTCTCGTTTGCTGTTTGTTCTTTTTTCTCTACACTCTTAGGAGTTTGAGTTTTTGTCTCTTCAGCAACCTCAACATCTTTTTGGCTACACCCAGTAAAAACTACTAACATTGCTACTAAAAAACCAAAAGTAATTTTCTTCATTCCATTATCCTTTTTTTAATATTTCACAAGCTTCTTTTGCATGGTAAGTGATCAGAATATCTGCCCCTGCCCTTTTCATAGAAACTAGTTTTTCCATCATTACTCTTTCATAATCGATAAGATTATGTTGCCCTGCAAGCTTTAACATTGCATACTCCCCACTTACATTGTATGCTGCAATTGGTAGGTTAGAGTTATTTCTGATATCACGTATTATATCTAAAAAACTTAAAGCTGGCTTTACCATTAAAATATCAGCCCCTTGTTTCTCATCTTCTAGGGACTCTTCAAGGGCTTCAAGCCTATTTGCAACGTCCATCTGATATGTACGTCTATCCCCAAAACTTGGGCTACTCTCAGCCACATCTCTAAATGGTCCATAGAATGCAGATGCAAATTTTGTAGAATATGCCATAATTGGTAAATCTTCAAAACCATTTTCATCTAAAGCATCCCTTAAAGTCTCAATAATACCATCCATCATACCACTTGGAGCGATTAAATCTGCTCCAGCCCTTGCATGAACAAGTACTTGTTGTGCTGAGATTTCTAATGTAGCATCATTGTTTACACTATGTGTATGTGGATCTAAGATTCCACAGTGTCCATGATCTGTATATTCACAAAAACATAAATCAGTTGCAACAAACATATCAGGATATTTTTCTTTGATAGCTCTTATAGTTCTTGCAATAATACTATGATCATCTAAACACTCACTACCAATACTATCTTTTTTATCTTCATCTGGAATTCCAAAAAGTATGATAGATTTTAGTCCAAGTTTATATATGTAATCACACTCTTTTAGTATCTCATCTAAACTCATTTGAAAAACACCAGGCATAGAAGATACTTCAATTTTTATACCTTCACCCTCTTTTACAAATAATGGATAGATAAAATCATCTGGTGTTAGTACAGTTTCACGAACAAGACCTCTTAGGGTTTCATTCATTCTTAATCGTCTAAATCTTTTAAACATTTATTACCTTTTTTTTATAATACAGTTTTTAACAAACTATTTGCTATAATCGCGACTATTTTAACAAACTAAGGTTTAAATATATATGATGAACAAACAAGGTGAGCAAAAAAAGAAGTGCAATATCAGCGTATCTGAGGTTGCAAATCTTCCTACAACTCACGGAGAATTTTTAATACAATCTTTTAAAGAGAGTGAGAAAGAGCATTTAGTTATATTTACAAAAGAGTTAAGTGATGTGGTAAATGTTCGTATCCACTCTGAATGTTTGACAGGTGATGCTATTGGAAGTATCAAATGTGACTGTCAAGCTCAATTAAACTTTGCACTTGATTTTATAAATGAAAATGGTGGAATGGTTATCTACCTAAGACAAGAGGGTCGTAATATAGGACTTTTAAATAAAGTAAATGCTTATGCCCTACAAGACAAAGGTTTTGATACAATAGAAGCGAATCACCAGTTAGGTTTTTTAGATGATGAAAGAACATATGAAATCGTAGATTTTATATTTGAGAAATTTAATATAAAAAAAATAAATCTAATCACAAACAACCCTAAAAAAATGGAAAGTGTAAATGTGGAGATAGTTGATAGGATCCCAGTAATAGCTGGACACAATCCAAAAAATGAAAACTATCTAAAAATAAAAAAAGATAAAATGGGACATATTTTATAAGATGCTAAAAGAAAAATTACAAGAGGCTGGATTAGAGTTTGATGATCTCTTCTTTGATAGATGTGCTCAGTTTAAAGCACTTCTTCAAGAGTGGAGCGCAGTACATAATCTAACCAGATCTACAAAAGACTTTGAGATAGATGGAAATATTTATGATAGTGTATTTCCTTTAAAGTTTTTAGCTCCATTTGAGAGTATGGCTGATATTGGTACTGGTGCTGGATATCCTGGTATGCTATTAGCTATAGCGAGACCTGAAGCGAAAATATCACTTATAGAACCAAAGGCAAAAAGAGTTGCTTTTTTAAACTTTGTAAAAGCCTCATTAAAACTTGAAAACTTAACAGTTGTACACAAAAGAGTTGAAGAGGTAAACCCTACAACTTTTGATCTTATCACTTCACGTGCAGTTACTGATACATCTCTACTTTTAAGTCTTACAAATCATCTAAAAGACTCCCAAACAGAATACCTTTTTTACAAGGGTTCTAGTGTAGAAGATGAGATAGAAGATGTTGAAAATTATGATTTGATAAAAAGGGGTGATACTAGAAATTACCTTTATATAAAAAGAAAGGGATTATTTTGATTTTAAAGATATTAGCAGTTGCAGTAGTATTATTTCTAGTATATATCTTCTTTTTTAAAAAAAGCAGAGAAACAGATATAAAAGATAAAGGACAAGATAAGATAGAAGATATCATGGTAGAGTGTCCAAAGTGTGGTACTTATGTATCAAAAAAAGAGGGAATACTTAGCAATGGTCAATTCTTTTGTTCTAAAGAATGCCTTTCTAACTAAAAAGGGAAAACTAAGATGATTTTAATTGGTGATAAAAATATTCCTTTTGAGGAGATTAGTTTTATAGAAAATAAATCTCAGATTGAAGATACTAAACCAAACTCTACTGTTGTATTTGATTATGATATGGAGCTTATGAAATATTGTGAGCAAAATGGTATTGCTTATGGTGTTGTTTTAGATTCTATAACTAAAGCTATCTATTCAAACTCCTTAGGTGCAAAATATATCGTTTGTAAAAAAGAACTAGCAAAAACAACACAAAATATCGCTACAAATTATATGTTTGATTCTAGAGTCTTAGCTATCATTGAAAATGAAGATGAGATAGAAGAATTAGCTTTAAAAAATGTGGATGGTATTATCTATAAAGGTGTTTTAGTTTAATCTAAAACCACCTCTTTATAATCACTTCTAGTCCCCTCTTTTGCTTTTGTACTTATCCCTTTAACTGTATATACAAAAGAGATTTTAGCTTTATCTGTATTGTTTTTTCCTGCATAATGTAAAGTCTTACAGTGAAATAAAACCACATCACCTTTTTTAAGATTATGGTGAACTCTTTTAGCTATAACACTTTGATTTTTCTCTAGATCACCTATAAAAGAAGTTCTCTCATCAAATTGGTCATTTTCAAAATCCATTTTATGTGAGCCAGGGATAAACTCTAAAAGTCCATTTTCTATATACTCATCATCCAAAGCAAGCCATACACTAAGAAGATTATCATCTTCATAATTCCAATACCTCTTATCTTGATGCCAAGATGTTTTTGAGCTGATATGGGGCATCTTTGTCATGATTGAATTATGATGGGCTAAAGTAAGTACAGGAGTCTCACCTAAAAGCTCTTTTAAAATTGGCCTTATCTTAGCATTTGTCATCCACTCTTTAAAAACCTCTTCACGATCATATACCTGACGCAAACGCCTTAGTGTAATATCTGATTTATCCTCTTGAAGATACTCCTCTTCAGATTCAATTGGTTGTTTTAATAATTTTATATGTTCTTTCGATTTTTCTAGGATTTTATCACATAACTCAGCTTTTGCAAAATCTTTTAGTAGTAAAAATCCATCAGTATTAAATTGATCGATTTGATCATTTGTTAGTTTCATATTTGATATCTCTTGAAATAAAGTACTGAATTATATCAAATATATTTAGTAAAAGTGGTTAAGAAATCCTACCACTTAAATTTGCCACTAGTCCAAAAGTCCTCAGTGTGCCCTGCTTGATCAGTATCTTTATCAGTTCTTTGCCCTGGTTTACCCAAAAAGTTTTTCGCTGCAATATTAAAACCTTTTTGCTCAGTTCCTAATACAGATTTAAATATAAGTGCAATGACTACAACAATCACACCTACAATAAGAACTTGTTTTAAAATTGATCCAGATTTTTTTGATTTTCTTTGCATTTAATATCCAAAATAATTTTATTTTTGCTAGTATACTACTATATACTAAAAATTAAAATGAATAAAATAAAAAATTTGTGAATATTACTTTTTAACTTATTTTACCACTTAAATTTATTGTTTGTCCAAAAATCTTCTGTATGACCAGCTTTGTCCACTTCTTTTACTTCTTTACGTTGAGGAGATTTAAAAGTATTACCAGAAGATTCTATTTTAAATCCACTATCTTTATCAGTAAATATTTTGAATAAAAAAGCTATGGTTCCAGCTAAGATTATTAAAAACAAAAATTGACTAATTTTTGAGCCAGATTGCTTCTTTTTCTTTTTCATTTTAAGCCTAAAATAATTTTGTTGATACAAGTATACTAGTATATTCTAAATTTAAAATAAGATAAAATAACTAAGTACTACAAAAATAAAACCATCTAATAAAATTTGAAAATCTAAAGCAACTCTTATGTCATTTTTTTGTATTTTTTTTCTACCTTCACCAAAATAAGGTTTTTCTTTTATTTTTCCAAAATATGAGGTTGAACCACCAAGTTTTACACCTATAGCTAAAGCCATAGCTGCTATGGGATATCCAGCATTTATGCTTTCATGTTTTTTCCCATGGGAATAAAACTTTTTAAAACCATTTTTACTTCTAAATAAGGCCACAATCAAAAGTGCAGTAATTCGAGAAGGAATATAATTTACCACATCATCAAGTCTTGCTGAGAACTTACCAAATTTTTCATATCTACTATTTCTATATCCAACCATAGAATCTAAAGTATTTATCCCCTTATAGATAAATAAGCCATAAAGCCCAAAAGTACAAAGATAAAAAAGAGGAGATATCACCCCATCACTAAGATTTTCAGCATAAGTTTCTATAGTAGCTTTATTTATATCTGATTCACTAAGATCTTTTGTATCACGACTTACTAAATATTTTATATTTTGTGGATTTACTATAATATCAGCCACACTAGAGTAAAGCATCTTTGAAGCGATACCAGTTGAAGCTATCAATCCTAATATAAAAATATTATCTATCAAACTATCTATTAGAAATACTATTACAAAAATAAGAGCCAATAAGGATAGAGTTAAAAAAGCCCCTCTTATTATAGAATCTTTATAATACCTCTTCTCAAAAGCCTTTATAAAATCACCCATAAATATCACAGGATGACGATAAGATTTTATAAAATCAAACTCTCCAAAAACTCTATCAATAAGGTATGCAATTAAGGTTATATCAAAAAACATATGGAATAATAACATAAGAATGCCAAATGAAAAGGGTATATTATGAAAGTACTACTTACAGGATCAACAGGATATATAGGAAGAAGATTAAAACAAAAACTACTAAATGATGAAAATATTGATTTAAAACTATTAGTTAGAAATAAAAACTCCTTATCACCTGAAGCTCAAAAAAAAGCAGAAGTGATTGAAGGTGATACTTTTAATAAAGAGGCTTTAAAAGAAGCACTAAAAGATGTAGATACTGCTTATTATCTAATCCACTCACTAAATAAAGATGACTATAAAAATCTTGATCGAATATCAGCACAAAACTTTATAGATATAGCTGAGCAGTGTGGAGTACAAAGAGTTATTTATCTTGGTGGACTTGGGGTTAAAAATGAAAACACAAGTAAACACCTACTAAGTCGTCTTGAAACGGGTGAAGTACTAAGTTCAAATAAAAATGTACAAACTATCTGGGTAAGAGCTGGAGTGATTATAGGAAGTGGAAGTGCCAGCTTTGAGATTATAAGAAATTTAGTAGAAAAACTTCCAGTAATGACCACACCAAAATGGGTATCAACCATGGCTCAACCAATATGTGTAGATGATGTACTAAGATATCTTTATGAATCTTTATATATAAAAGAGAATAAAAATCTAATAGTAGATATAGGAGCCGAACAATTAAGCTATAAAAATATGATGATAGAGTGTGCCCGTGGACTAGGTCTAAAAAGAACTCTAATCCCTGTACCTTTTATGAGTATAAACCTATCCTCTTACTGGCTAAATCTTTTTACACCCGTACAATACAATGTGGCAAAAGCTTTAATAGAAGGATTAAACTCTGAAGTGATTATACAAAATGACCATGCAAAAAAATACTTTCCCCAAATCACACCTATACCATTTATAGATGCGGTAAAAAAAGCAGAAACAGAAATAAAAGAAAACCAAGTGGTAAGTAGATGGAATGACAATGGTGGAAAAGTATGGGATGAAGTACACCATAAAGAGTTTAGTGATGCTATCTTTGTGGATAGAAAAGTACAAGATATACAAAACCTTGATAAACACAAAATATATGAAGCCTTTACCTCTTTAGGTGGTAAAAATGGTTGGTTTGATTTTGATTTTCTTTGGGAGATACGAGGTATTATTGATAAGATGATAGGAGGTGTAGGACTTAAACGTGGTAGAAGAAGTGAATGTGATCTTCGTACAGGAGATTGTTTAGATTTTTGGAAAGTTGTTGATCTAAAAAAAGATGAAAGACTTTTACTTTTTGCACAAATGAAACTACCGGGCAATGCTTGGCTAGAATTTAAGATAAAAGATAACAAACTTATCCAATCCGCATACTTTTATCCAAAAGGTTTATGGGGTAGAATATATTGGTATAGTTTAATTCCCTTACACTATTTTGTATTTAATAATATGATAAAAAGTATAGTAGAAAAAGCAAAAGAGTAAGTTTTTTATTTAAGCCATCTATTTTTTTTATTTTTATATACTTTCAAAATTTTTAAATAGGGAATGAAATGATTTTTGATAATAAAATGAGCTTAAAGAAAACAGTATTTACAGCATTAGCTATAAAAGTGTCCATAGGAATTATTGCCTTTTTAAATTTCTACTATGCCTAACCCTATCAAAAGAGATTAAATTAAATAATCTCTTTTAAAATCCTATCCACATCAAGCCTAGATTTCATTTGAGATACAAACTTATCCACAGTCTCTTTTTTATGAGTATGAAACCACTCATCTACAAAAAGCCCATGGTAAAAAGTACCATATAGATTTTCATCTTTATACTCTTTTGGATATTTTTTTGATATTCCATGATGTATCTCAAACTTATCACCCTCTTTTATAAGGGTTTTCTCTTTTATAAAAACTATCTCATCATCTATAAAACCAAGAGCTTTTTCACATGTAGGCTCTAAAACTTCAATACAATCATCATCAATAATTTGTTCAAACATCATTTGATATCCACCACAAATACCAAGTAATTTATTTGATTTGTTTTCATATATCTTTTGTATCTGATCAAACAGCCCAGTATCTTTTAACCAACGCAAATCTTTTATCACTAGCTTTGATCCGGGGAGTATAATAGTCTCATACTTTTCTAAAGATACATTTGAAGTGATAAACTCCAAGCAAATATCAGGATTTGCAATAAGAGGTTCAAAATCATTATAATTACTCATATATGGATAATTGATCACTGCAATACTTCTTGTGGCTTTACTACAATCTTGTGTAAAGTTTTTAAGACTTGCACTATCCTCAAATCCAAGATTAAAAGGAGTATATGGAAGCACCCCAAGCACAGGGATTTTAAAATCCTCTTCAATGATCCTTATACCCTCATCAAATAGAGTCAAATCACCCCTAAACTTATTTACAATCACCCCTATCACATTTTTGCGTAACTTCTCAGGCAATAGATGATAAACCCCATAAATAGAAGCAAACACCCCACCCTTTTCTATATCAGCCACAAGGATGATCTTAGTATCAAACTCATCAGCTATATAGATATTGGATAGATCCTTATCCATAAGATTAAGCTCCACAGGACTACCCGCACCCTCACAAACCACACAATCATATCTATCATCTAAATATTTAAAAGCTCTAGTAACAGCAGGCTTCAAAGTATCAAGATCACGATAATACTCACGCACATCCTTATTTTTAATAACCTGCCCCTCAACAATAAGAGAAGCAGAACTACCACAACCCGATTTGAGCAATACAGGATTTAAATGATAAGAGGTAGGAGTACCCAAAACCCCAGCTTGAAAATACTGAGCAATAGCTATCTCTGAGCCGTCATCACATACGTGGGAATTGTTTGATACATTTTGTGCTTTGAAGGGAGCTACTGTATAGCCCATATCTTGTAGGATTTTTGCTATTACAAAGGTGATTGTTGATTTTCCTGCGTCTGAGGAAGTACCAAATATTGATATATTTTTCATTTTTCGTCTTCTTTATTTTTTATGATACTTTGTAATGTTAAATAATTTTCAGAGAACCTTATATGTTCTCTCTGTATAAACTTATGCCTATATAAATTAAGTCTTCCTGATTTTAAAAAAGTAATCATATTTGCAGGATATAAACTATTATCTTTTAATTCAATTTTATTAATAATAGCTGGATAAACAAATGTAGTCCCCTCAATTTTTCTTTTTATTTCTTTATAAAGTATGCTTTCTATAATATGTATAGGATAATAAAATACATAATTATCATTCATGCCTAATAATAGAATTTTCTTTTTTTCTCCATTTATCTCTACACATTCAATAGATGGAATACTTTTTCCTTCAATTATCTTAGAACTCACTAAATCTACTATCGGATTTATATATATAAATGGAGGAAAATTTGCTCTAAAAGTATTCAATCCTTCAATCAAAGCTGAAATTCCAACAAGTATTAAAAGAACAGAAATAAGATATTTTTTAATATCCTTATATGGTATTAAATTCAATGATTTAATATAAAATAGTTTTATCTTAAAAATATCTCTTCTTAAGATTATTAAAAAAATATTATATAAACAAATACCTATCACAAAAACTATTGTGGGTATTATAAAAAAGAAAAAACATAAAAAACCTATAAACGAAATAAAAGAAAATATTATAATTTCAACTATTACCAATATAAATTCTATATCTATTATCTGAATAGGTATACCATAATTTGACAATCTTACAACAATAGTTAAGATAAATAAACTTAACAAAAATCCAAATAGTTTTACACTATTTTTATTAATAATCTTTAATAACTTTTCTATTTCAATTACTATTTCTCTTTTCAACATACTTTTACTTTTTATAAGAATTTTCCCTAGATTTTACACTCACAACTAAGATGATAAGTTTATCATCCTCTTTTTTATAAATAACTCTATATGAGCGTAACCTCAATCTATAAAGTTCATCACTTACACCTTGTAGTTTTTTGATTTTTCCTGATTGCATAAGTTGTTTTTCTGAATCAAAAGAGAAGTTATCAACGAAGTCATTGATAGATTTTTGAAGAAACCTTATATCTGCTTTATCGATACGTTTAAAATCTTTTAAAGCTGTCCTTTCAAAAACTAAGGAGTACAAGCTATACTCCTAATTCTTTGAAAAACTCATCTGAAGTCATTCTTCCTTCACTATTTTTTAGTCTTTTTTCCGCAAGCTTTATATCTTGATAATCCATATACATTTCTAAAGCTTCAGATACTATTGAAGTTTTCTTTTTTCCTAGTTCTTTAGATAAAGCATCTAAATCCTCAAGTAATTCTAGAGGGAGAGTAAAGGTTGTAGGTTTTACTGTTTTATACATAATAAACTCCTAAAATAGGCTCCCTATTTTAGGAACCAATCATTTTATATTGTTTATTATATTGTTTATTATATTGTTTGTCAAGAAAGACAAACCTACAACTCCTTAGAATCAATCACAAAAGTAACTGGTCCATCATTATGTATCTCCACATCCATCATAGCTCCAAAGACTCCTGTTTCCACATTTACTCCTGTACCTCTTATATACTCTATAAACTCTATATAATAAGCATGAGCGATATCTGGTTTTTCACTCTCTTCAAAGCTTGGGCGTCTTCCTTTTTTTACATTTCCGGCCAAAGTAAATTGGGATATCACAAGGACTTCACCTTCTATATCAAATAATGAACGATTCATCTTGTCATTTTCATCTCTAAAAATTCGTAGGTTTAGTATTTTGTCTGCTAGTTTTTTTATATCTACAGTAGTATCACCTTTTTTTACTCCTAAAAGGATATTTAGACCTTGCCCTATTTGTCCTACCGTTTTACCATCAACACTTACTTTTGAGCTAGATACTCTTTGGATAACTGCTAACATACTAAAAACTACTCTTCATCAATAAAAGTGATCTCATCTTCTTTTGTGGTAATCATACATAAAAACTCATAGTCACTTCCATAACAGGCTTCATAATAGTGAGCAACACCAGCAGGGATATATAAAAAGTCTCCAGCTTTTGCATGAAACTCTTTATCACCTATTACAACCTTTGCTTCCCCTTTTAGGGCAACTTGTTGATGGGCAATTTTATTTATATGATTTGGCATCATACCATCAGCTTTTAGGGAGATCTTTCTTACTATAAAATCTTTCTCTTCGTTTGGGCTAAGCCTTTGTATATATGCTTCATCTGTTTTTGGGATATGATTTTGATCAAACTCATTTATATCTTTACATGCCATTGTAAATCCTTTTGGATATTTTTCTTTATATATTATCTAAAATTCATATAAGGTTCATATTGGAAAGTTAAGATTTTACAAATAAAGGAGAAAAAATGGAAGAAAGTTATATCTGGACACTTACCAATAGAATTGTTCATATTTTATTTGTAATATTGTTTTACCTCACTTATATCATAAATGATGACTTTTTAAAACTTCATGCAATGTTTGGTTATCTTTTTGCCTTAGTAATTTTATTTAGAGTGATTTGGGGATTTATTGGACCTAAATATTCAAAATTTAAAGACTTTGATTTTAATAGAAAAAATTTAAAAGAGTATCTCCTAAATCCCTTTTCAAATATAAAAAAACATATAGGGCATAATCCTGCATCAAGTTGGGCTATAGTAGCTATGCTTAGTTTTGGTTTTATCACTATTATTACGGGAATGCTTGCTTATGGTGTAGATGAAAATAAAGGTATTTTTTCATTTCTTTATTCTCAAAGCTTAAGAGATATGGAAATAATGGAAGAGCTTCACTCTTTAAGTGCAAATCTATTTTTATGTGTGGTTATTATCCATGTACTTGGCTCACTTATAGATAAATATATAAAGAAAAATGATGGCATAGATTCTATGATCACAGGATATAAAAAAACCTTAGATATGAGTTTTATAATAGATACAAATATATTTCAAAAATCTATCTCTATAGCATCAGTATTTATATTTTTATTTGCCATATATTATTTAAATTTTATACCAAACAATATACTAATCAAATAAGGAGAAAAAATGAAAAAGATAGTTCTAAGTGTACTTTTACCCCTTTGTATTTTTGCAAATGATTTTAATGGTGATGTTCAAAAATATATTGATAAATTAAAAGTAGAAGCAAAAAAGATTGATCCAGATTTTAAAGACTTTAATAAGAAACGGGGAGAGAAGATATTTACCACAAAACATATGGGTAAAAAAGGCAAAGTGATCTCTTGTGTATCTTGCCATGGTACAGATTTGCAAAAGGAAGCAAGAAACTACTTTACAAATAAAATTATCAAATCCCTTTCACCAAAGGTAAATCCTAAAAGGCTTACAAAAGTTAAAACCATAAAAAAATGGCTAAGGAGAAACTTCAAAGATGTGTATGTAAGAGAAGGTTCTGCCATAGAAAAAGGTGATGTACTTTACTACATCAATTCAAAATAGGAGAAAACTATGCAAAAACTAATATTTACTTTAATGATTTTATGTTCATATGTATTTGCATTTTGGAATAAACCAGATGTAAAACCTGTGAATAATCAACTATATCTAGAGGAGTGTGGTTCTTGTCACTTTGCATTTCAGCCAGGACTTTTACCCCAGCGATCATGGGTAAAGATGATGAAAGATTTAGAGGATCACTTTGGAAATGATGCAACACTTGAAAAGATTGATCATCAAGCTATTTTAAAATATCTAGAAGAGAATTCAGCGCAAAAAACTACTGAATATAAAAGAAGCAGAAAAATGCTTGATTCTATCAGTGAAAGCTCTACTCCACTAGAAATCACAAAAGTGAAATATTTTATACATGAACATGATGAGATTCCAAGAAGGTTTATAAAACAAAAAGAAGTAGGTACTCTAAGTAATTGTACAGCTTGTCATACAAAAGCATCAAAAGGCTCATATGATGAAGATGAGATATATATACCAAATATTGGAAGATGGGATGACTAAAAGTTATATTTGGCCACTATACAATAGGATAATCCATATTCTATTGATAGTATCATTTACAGCTACTTTTATACTTAGTGAAAAAAGTGAATATCTAGACTACCATGTGATATGTGCTTTTGTATTTACTTTTTTATTTATCCTTAGAATTATATGGGGATTTATAGGACCTAAATACTCAAAGTTTAGAGATTTTCCACTTGATATAAATGAGTTTAATGAATATGTAAAACATCCCCTTACTAAAACAAAAGAATATATAGGTCACACCCCAGCATCAAGTTATGCTATTATAAATATAGTCGCCCTTACACTTTTTACTACCTTTAGTGGAATGATTCTTTATGGCATAGAAAAAAACCATGGGATATTTTCATATTTGCACCCAATATATTATAAAGATATGTTTATATTAGAATATATCCATTTTATAAGTTCTTACACCCTTTTGGCATTTATCTTTATACATATAACTGGAGCACTTATAGATAAATTTGTAAAAAAAAATGATGCAATAGATTCTATGATAAGTGGATATAGAAAAATATCAAAAAAAAAACAAATAAAGATAAATAGTTCTCAAAAAATCTTTGTAGTTTTTTCTTTTTTAATACTTATTATCTTTACAAATTATCTAATTTCATCAAAGGACAATGCACTATTGATAAGCCAAAACAAAAAACAAGACTATGCCAAAATAAATGAAGATTTTGAGAATGAATGTGGATCATGTCATATCACATATCCCCCTTATCTACTTCCTAAAAAATCATGGGAGATTATGATGAGTGATCTTGAAAATCATTTTGGGGATGATGCTAGTATAGATAGTGAGACAAACCTTATCATTTCTAAATTTCTAGAGCAAAATAGTGCAGAGTATTCTACAAATGAGGCAGCATTTAAAATACTAAAAACAACAAAAGATAAAAATACCCTAGCTATCACAAAAACACCCTATTGGCAAAATGAACATCAAGATATAGAAGATAAAATATTTTTAGATGAAAAGATTAAAAGTAAGGCAAACTGTAATGCCTGCCATAAAGATATAGAGTACGGGTTAATAAAAAGTAATCTTATAAAAATACCAAAATAAACCAAGTACCGAAGTACTTAGTCTATATCTGGTGCATCATAATTTTTTGGTTCATCACTATAGATACATATATTTAAATCTTCAACTGCACCAGTTTCAGCCTCACAGTGTTCACTAAAAAAACCTTGTATCTCTTTACGCATACAGTGTGCTTCAAAAGCCTGATTTGATGTCCAAATCTCATTTAATACGATAGGAAAACTACTCCCTGTAGCAATTTGACTCTCTACATGTCTAGTTACCACAAATTGGATACACCCATCTTCTCGAAGTGTATTTGGCTCTAGCGCTTGAAGTACAGAAAAAAGTTCCTCTTCTCTTCCCTCTTTTGCCTTAAACTGTGCGATACAATAAACTTTTTTTGACATAAATTTTTCCTTTAAATTAATTTGAGTCAAATTATAGTATAAATGTGACATAAAATGTGTCACTTTTTTGTTATTTTTATTGTATTTTTATTAAGTAAGCTTGATATTAAGGGATTAAGGATTTTATATTTTTTCCAATGAGTCTTTTAAAACATCACTATCTTTTTTAGTTTTCACAGCGATTCTTACAAAACTACTATCTAAAAAATTAAAGTTTGAACAATCTCTCACCATAACTTTATATGGCTCTAGTTTTTCTTGAAAAGTGTTTGCATCCATATCTTTTAATTTTACTAAAAAGAAATTTGCTTCACTATCATATACCTTTTCAAAAAGTGGTGAAGAATCTAAAATCTCTTTTAGATACTCTTTTGCTTCATTCACTTCTATTAGTGTTTTTTCTTTATAGTTTTCATTTTTTAACATGGCTTGAATATAATTACTATCAAAATGAGAAATCTTCCATTGGGGTTCAAAAGCTTTTAATTTTGAGATATTATCTTCATTTGATACTACTATTCCACATCTAATTCCTGCACAGCCATAAAACTTTGTCATAGATTTTAATATATATAGGTTATCATAGTTTTTGATCTCATCTACTATTGACTTTTCTTTTGTAAACTCTATAAATGATTCATCTATTATCACTGTAGCTTTTTTACTTTGCCAATAATCTAAATACTCTTTAATATCATAAAAAGCCCCATCAGGAGTTGAGGGATTTACAAAAACTACTATGGAATTCTCTTTGATATTCTGCTGTATATTTTCAAATCTATTTATAAAAGTGATCTTTTTAGAGTTTAGTTTAGCTGCTTTTCTATATTCACTATATGCAGGAGAATAGATACTACACTCTTCATTTTCAAAAAATCTCATCAAAGAAAATATAGCTGAACTTCCCCCATTGAAGATTTCAAGTTCAGTATTTTTGATATTGTAATTTTTTGCTAAAGTATTATACAAATCATCATATTTAGGATAAGTTTTAAAATCCAAATCTTGAATATTTACATCTGGCGAAGAAAAATGGATATTTGAAGATAGATCAATCAGCTCATCAATATTACATCCCATTTTTTTAGCAAAAGATTCCACATCCCCACCATGTGCGAACTCATTCATATCTCTTTACACCTTTTTAATAAACTCTCATAATCCCTACTAGCTAAATATCTAGTGATAGAATAATAAAGCATACCATATTTGATATATTTTATAAATCTATCCATATCTATATCTAGTCCATAAGAATCTAATAGTATCTGATACTCTTCTTCACTCTCACACCAAGATAGAGCAATAACTGCAAGATCAAAGATAAAGTCCCCATTACAAGCTTCACCAAAATCAAATACACATGAAAGCTTATTATCTATAAATGTTGCATTATCTATAAATAAATCACCATGGATGATACCATCATTTTTTAGCTCTATATCTAAGCTATCAAATATAATTTGAAACTCTTTATTTCCACTTTTATCTATAAGTTTTTGAACTCTAGATTTTTCAAAAAGATTTGTATTTGAGCTTATTTCATTTTTTGTAAGAGAATGAAACTCTTTTAAAAACTTTCCTATTTGTTTTATTGAGTTTATATCTATTTTTTCTAAACTTTCACCCATACATTTTTCATAAATCAAAACTGGTTTTTCTTTTATAAAAAATGGCTCTTTTATGATTTTTGAAATAGGAAGAGGTGAACAAAGATCCAATAGTTTTTTCTCTTCATTCAAAGAGTCTAAAGAGGAATTCTCAAATAGTTTTAAAATATATTTATCATCTAAAATATATACAGTATCACTAATACCATTAATAGTAGGTGTTAACTTATCTACATCAAAAAAAGGTTTTATATCTTCTATTTGAAGCTTAGTTTTTACACCCACTAAATCACCTGTATATCTTTTATGGACTTTTTCTTTTCCCACCCTAAAGTCTCTAGTTCTGGCTTATCTAAAAACTGATCCACATATCCTAAAGTAAGATATCCTATAAGCTTATGATCTTTACCAACTCCAAGTATCTTTTTCACTCTCTTTGGTTTTAGGATACTCACCCAACCTACACCTACGCCTAAAGCTCTAGCCATAAGCCAAAGGTTTTCTATGGCACACACTACACTATATTCACCCATTTTCTTTTGGGAGGTTTGTCCAAGTATCTTTTTCGTAGGCTTTTTATAAAACACTGCTATATTTATATAGGATTCTTTTATCCCCTCAAGTTTTAAGTCTTTGTATAAACTTTTATCTTTGAATATCTTTTTTGCTTTATTGTTTTCTTTTACAAAGTCTTTATATATTTTAGACCTGATATCTTTATCTTTTATGATTAAAAACTTCCAAGGCTGAGAAAAACCAACAGATGGTGCACAATTTGCTGCTGCTAATATCTCTTCAAGTACTTTGTTTTTGATCTTTTTATCTATAAATCTATTTCCCCGTACATCACGGCGAGAAAGCATAATCTGCTTTAGGGTATCTACCTCTTTTTTTGAAAATCTCTTCATTATTTACTTTTAAAAAAATCGATAAATAAGGTCATATATCTATCTACAATAGATTTTTTACCCTCTATAATATTTTGATTTTTATAGTTTAGATTTTCAAAGGTATATATATCACCTTGCTCTTCTATCTCTTTAGTATCTAGTCCAACTTTTGGTCTCATATAAACAGTAGTTTTTGGTACTTCTTTCCCAATTAATGGAATCACTTCAAATCCACTATCACCTAAACAAATTGGTTTTTTTACTAAGGCTGAGCTTTGAGAAAAAGAAGTCACCCCAGGAATCACTTCTGTGTAGTCTTGAATATCATTTGAAAATAATTCATATAGATAATAAACAGAGCTATAAACTCCACTATCACCAAGTGTTACAAATGATACATTATCATAATCTGCTAAACTATCGATTATAATATTTGCCTGTCTTTGCCAATCCTCATGTTTAAAATTCATAGGTGAATACATAGGAATAAGTGGCTTATCAAAACCAAATTCATCCATAAGTTTTGATACTATTTTGTGGGTCATTGATCTTGTGAAGCTATTATCACTTGATTTTGTTGGTACTACTATAGCATCACTATTTTGTAGTGCTTTTAGTGCCTTTAAAGTGATAAGCTCATGGTCACCCGGACCAAGTGAGACCATATAAAGTTTTTTAGACATCTATCTCCTTTAAACCATTACTGTCTAGTTTATAAAATTTATCTACAATATTTTTTGCAAACTCAATATCGTGTGCGACCATTATTATACTTCCTTTGAACTCTTTTAGTTTTTCTAATACCAATAAAGATACATTTGTATCTAGGTGATTACTTGGTTCATCCAAAAGTAATATCTTTGGATCATGTGCCATCACAGCAGCTATTGATACTATCCTTTTTTGCCCACCTGAGAGTTTTATAGGTACTTTATCTTTTATATGTTCTATTTTAAAAGCATTTAAAAGTTTTCCAGCCCTATTCATAGCCTCTTCAAAATCACCTGTTTTATTATACTGAGAAAATGCTATCTCCTCTTGTACACTAGGTGCTATAAAACTATCATCACTATCTTGAAAAAGATATCCTAGCTCACCATATACAGCCCTAAAATCTTTTTTCTCTTTTAGTTTAGTATCTAGTATTTGCATCTCACCCTCAAAAGGAACTAGCCCCATAAGTGTACGCAAAAATGTGGTTTTTCCTATACCATTTTCACCTATAATAGCTATCTTCTCACCCTCATTTAATTTTAGTGAGATATTTGAGAAGATATCTGTTTTTATATTATCTAAAATAATAGGCAATAATTACTCCTAATATTGTTGAAAGAAGTACTATCTCATTTAGTTTTACTTCTATTTGTCTTGATGGCATTAAACATCCATCTTTACATCTTAAAACTATCAGATCCTCTACAGTATTTAATTTACTAACAGTTTTAAAAAGTAAAAAAGATATCAAATTTGCATACACCTTTAAAGAGTTTAATTCAAACTTCGCTTTAAATCCACGTATAAAAATTGCATCTTTTAATCTTTTAGCCTCTTCAAATAGTATCTCTATATACTTCACAGTAAAAAACAATACCAAAGAAAATTTATTTGATATCTTTAGATTATTTAGTGCCTTATATAAAGTAAAGCCATTAAAATCAAAGCTAAGAGTATACCAAAGAATTAGATTGGCTCTTATAAAAACAAGCCAAGCTAATTCAACTTTTTCTTCTAAAAAAAGTATCAAAAATGTAATCCCAATAAAAAGGTTTACCTTTAATACTTTTTTAAATACCTTTTTAAAATCTATCCTTAGAATAAAAGCTTGTACTAAAATAGGGATAAAAAGTAGTAAACTTATCTCTTTTATAGTAGCTATAAAAAAACTATAAATAAATATAGAGATTAAAGCTACAGAATAGTCTACTTTTTTTGACGCTTCATAAATAGCTGCCATATACCAAATATTCCTAATATATATCCAAGACCAACCAACATCTTTTCTAGATTTGATTTATTTTTTTCGATCATAGATTCTATCTTGCTATTTTGTTTATTTAGCTCACTTCTTATGATCTGTCTTATTTTTGTTTCATCTATACTATTCATAGTAGCACTACCACTAGCCATAGTATCAGATTTTTCACCCATTTCACTTCCATCTATTTTCACATCTGCCCAGTGACCCATACCACCATTGATATGAATGTCAAAAGGTGGTTTTGCATCTAAAGCCTGTTCAAACACTCCATCATCATCTAAGATATTTTTAAACAGCTCATTTCCATCTTTTTTTAAACTAAATACACACCCTTTACAAGGATTACCATCACCAAAATAAGACTCTATAAAAAGCTCACCATCTTCATAAGATGCTGTTACACTTAAAGAGTGTGCAAATAACATAAAAGGAAATAAAAATATCATTAAAATTTTCATATATCTAAACCTTTGATTTGATACTTTTGAAGTGTTTTAAATAAAAACACCATAATCACACCCTCAACAAAAGCAAGAGGCAAATGTGCTAAAAGTGCAGTTTTTGCTACAGTGATAAAGTCATCATTACTAAACATCAATGCTACAGCAATACCTATAGAGGCTAATACAATAGGCACAAATCCCACTATAAAAGATGTCACTACAAATGGTAATCTATCTTTTAATATTTTAAATAGATAAAATCCTGAGAGTGCCCCTATTCCTGTATTTAATGTATTTACAGCCAGAGATGTAATACCACCAAAACCTATCAATAAAGCTTGTAATAATAAAGCTATCAAAAGTGCAGTAAAACTATGCCAACCAAGCATAATACCTATCATACCAAGCATCATAAAGTGTACACTCGTCACTCCAATTGGTAAATGGATAGTAGATACCACAAAAAATAAAGCACTTAAAAGTGCCACTTTTGAGATATCCTCATATTGTAGTTTTCTTACACTATTTGCTATCAAAGGGATCAAAGTCGCAGCAGATGCGACTATGATTCCCGTTGATAATACTCCTTCACTAATATGCATGATTATTTCATAGGCTTAGCTTCAACCCAGATTACAGCATCTTGACTAAGCTCTTTACCTTTATATTCTGTGTCAGATCCTACACCTAAAGCACAAAATCCCCAGAATCCAGCTTTTGGTAAAGCAAATGTAAACTCACCATCTTTATTTGCTTTAATTCCCATCGTTACAAATGAATCTTGTGGTGCTTCATATATGTTTTTCCCCATTGCATTTGCTTTCATATCAGGTACATTATTTAGATACTCAACTTCAATCTCTGCATAAGGTACTGGCTTACCATTTGATTTTACTATACCTGTAAAACTCCCACCTTCCCAAATAGAATATGGTTTAGTTAATGGTACAATCTCAGCTTTTAGACCAAGTTCACTATCCCAATCTGTTGGTGTTCCTGCTACATTGATCACTGTTTTTGTGATTTGTTGGATATATACATCTTCATTTGCTTCATAATATGGTGTTGGTGTTACTATCATTAGATGATCACCCATTCTTCTTGCTTTATATTTTGATGTAAAGGCTTTTCCTGAGTTGTGATTACCCTTCCATACAATTGGTTTTAAAGTATCTTTTAGATCTTTCTTTTTACCTTTATTGATCACATAAAACTCTTCTACACCTGCCATATCCATTGTATGTTCATCTGCAAATGGATGTGTAAATACATGTTTTAATTCAATTGTTTTACCCTTTGTAAGGGCTGTATCTGGTGTATAAACCATTTGAAAGTGTGCTAATGCACTTGTTGTTAAAATTGTCGTTGCTGTTAGTGTTGTTAATAGTTTTCTCATTTATTGATTTCCGTTTTCTTTATCTCTTCTTTTATCTCAGCTACTATAATATCTAAGATATAATCTTCCTCAATCAATGCAAACTTCTCACCACCATCCATAGCGATACTTGTTTCAAAATAGCCATCCATAGCTTCTTGTATCTCTACTGCATCATTATCGAAATGGTTTCCACTTACAAGTAATAAAGGAATAACTTTTACTTTTTTAAAACCTTTATCTTTAATCTCTTCAATAATAGAATCTTTAACAGCATGGAAAGGATAAGCCCCCTCCAAAGAACAAAAGTGATTTCTTTTAGCTATCTTGGATAAAAACCCTCCAGCATAATCAATAGATGCGGTTCCAATAGTCTCTAGCTTTGGTGTACCATGGATAATAAATAGATTTGCAGTATCTTCACTTTTAAATTTATCGCTTATAGCCTGTAGTGCTTTTGTAGTATATTTTGTTTTATTAAAAATAGCATCAGTTATTTTGATATAAGACTCACTAAAAGTATTGAATCCATCAGCTATTCTCTTTACAAGTTGATGCTCATCAGTAGGGAAAAGGTTAATAGAAACTACCACAACTCTTTTATACCCTAAAGCATCCACATCTGCTAGTGTTTGAGTAAGGGTTTTATACTCTTCACCATTTTTAGCTAATTTTTTAATTACCATTCTTGATTGAAATGCGGTAAACAGATCTGCTGCTTCAAACTTTGATTCAACAAACTCTTTTAATCTTATATACTTTTGTTGCTCCACAACTGAGCCAAAACAAGATAGCACTATCGCTAGGTCTTTATTATAATGTCTAAATCTTTTATCCATAGGATTTTCCTTTTTGTTCTTATGACCTTTATGTCATATTCTAATATTAGTGATTAAATTTTACAAAAAGTAGAAACAGGAGGGTCTTTATTTAGAGGATCATACTCAAAGGCTTTTTTATGGTACACGAAATTACTCTGCTCTTTGCAAAGTGTAAGTAGTGTAGAATACATAGCTATAGTAGATAGCTTAAAATACCTTTTTTTATAACCTCTTAAGTTTTTCATACGCGGATTATATCCAATGATTTATTAAATAGTCTTAGCTAGAAATATTAATTTAAATATTTTTTGTTAGACTTTCAAAATGAAAGAGATACTAAAAACACTAAATAAATATGATAACTTCAAAGATACCTTTAAATACGCCTATATAGGATTACCAAAAGGTTTTGGTGGATTAAAAGAAAACTACTATGGAAGCCTTAATAAATTCAAAAAAAAATATCCAGATTTTAAAACATATGAAAAACTACCTCTACTTATTTTTATACATGGCTCAGCTGGATTAAATAAGGGTGTAACATATAGAAAATGGATAGTAGAAAATACTGGCTTTATATTTTTTGCCCCAAACTCTTTCAAACTAAAAGATAGACCCACCTATGGGGAAAATGAAAAAATCAAAACCTATGAAAAGGTACACAAAGTAAGACAAGCAGAGATCCACTACAATCTAGAAAAACTAAAAGAGATCCCTTTTATAGATCAAAGTCAAATATTTCTTATGGGAAATTCAGAGGGTGGTTTAGCAGCTGCAGCCTATGATAAGAGGAGATTTAAAGCTAGAATCATTACAGCCTATTCATGTGAAAATGGATACTATTCAAGAGATTTTAAACTAGGAGCCAAAAAGAATGAACCTATTTTAAATATCATTGGTACTCATGATCAATTCTTCTCAAACGATTCAAAAGCAAATGAAAAACATGAAGTAGATGGACACTGCACAAAAGCACTTATGCAACATAAAAATGCAAAGGTGATAATCCTACCCCAAACTAAACACGATATTACTCAAAATATTTATGTAAAAGATGAAATTATCCACTTTTTAAAATTTTGGAGTAAATAAATTCCAAAATGAATAAAATTTCATTTTGAATTCACTTGTATTTCATTTCAGCCTTTTAAAATAACACTATCAAAACAAAAAGGATATAAGATGAAAAACTTACAAAAATTAATTTTATCAGGTGCATTACTTGCCCTAATCCCAATGACATCGTTTGCAGATGAAGATAGATGCCATGATAATGAACATGGATCAAGCTATTTAGAAGATAGATTTTTTATGGAAAAATTTAAAGATGCAAATTATGAATTTGAAGGTGATGTTGAAAAAAGACCAAAAGATAACCTATCTGGTACTTGGATCATTTCAGGAATAAAGGTTATAGTGGATGACAATACCTTTGTTTCACACTCAGAGCATAAAATAAAAGTGGGTGATGAAGTGGAAGTTTTAGCAAAAAGAGAAAATGGTAAAATCACTGCCCTAGATATACAACAAGATGACTAATAAAGATTCACTAATGAATTTTTAGGCACTATATAATAATAAAACAATAGAAGGTATTATGAAAGTATTAGTAGTAGAAGACAACCCACAAATAACTGACTTTTTACAAAAAGACTTAAAAGAGCAAGGTTATAGTGTAGATATTTCACATGATGGAAGAGAAGGATTTTATCTTGCTACTACAAATATATATGATATTATTATCTTAGATATCATGATACCTTTTTTAAATGGTGTAGAGCTTTGTAAAGAGCTAAGATCAAATAAGATCACTACTCCTATTTTAATGCTTACAGCAAAAGATGATAGTGAAGATATTATTGAAGGTCTTGATAGTGGTGCAGATGACTATATGACAAAACCCTTTGTACTAAAAGAACTACTTGCTAGACTTAGAGTACTTCAAAGAAGAAACAATCAAACAACAAATCAATTAGTATTTAAAGATCTGAAAATAGATATTTTGAAAAAAACTGTTTCTAGAGAAGATAAAGATATTGAACTTACAGCAAAAGAGTTTGCAATACTTGAAATATTATTACAAAATCAAAACACTATAGTAAGTGAAAGTATGATCATAGAATCTGTTTGGGATATGAACTACTCAAATGCAAGTAATCTAGTAAAAGTTTATATCTATAGACTAAGAAATAAAATAGATAAAAACTTCGATGAGGCATATATACACAATATAAAAAATCTAGGATATACAATAAAATGAAAAGTGTAAAAGCTAAACTATTTACTTTATATGCTATCACTATTACTTTAGTATTGGCTTTTCTTACTTTTATCACTTTATATTTTATACAATTAAATAAAGATACAAATACCTTTGATCTTATAAATGAAACAGCAGATGAGCTCTATGAGGTGATGTTTATAGATAAACTTGATCTTAAAAATATTGACAGACATATTGACCTTAAAAATCAGTTTTTAATAATTCTAAAAGATGAACAACTTATCTTTTCAAATCAAAGTAATTATAAAACAGAAAGAATACTTGAAGAGATTATACATGAAGAACATGAGGATATTGAAGAAAATGGACTTATAGAGCTTGATGATTTTGTTTTTATCCATGAATTTTTTGAAGAAGATAAGCAAGAATATGAAATATTTCTAGGGATAAATGAAAACTTTTTAGATGCTTCCATAAATGATATCTATGAAAGTGTAATAATACTAAATATAATCATACTTTTTGTTTTACTAATCATTGGATATTTATTGATAAATAAAACAATCAAACCCTTAAAACAAATATTAAATGAAGTGGAAGTATTACAAAACAATCAAGAACTAGATAAAAGAATAAAAGAGTTTAATACAGGTGATGAGTTTGAAAAACTTACAAAAGATTTTAATCTTATGCTTGCAAATATAGAAACAAGTATCAATTCTATAAAACAATTCTCATCGGATGCTTCCCATGAGCTAAAAACTCCCCTTACAGTTATCCAAGGGGTTATAGAAGTATGTAAAGATAAAGACTTATCAAAAGAAGAGTTTCAAATAGCCCTAAAAAAAATAGATAAAGAGCAAATAAAGATACAAAATATCATAAATAGCTTTTTGATCCTATCAAGACTAGATAAGGAGCAAATATCTAAAAAAATCACCTCTTTAGATCAAGTACTATTTGATTCTATAGAGTCAAACCTAGAAGCCATAGAAAATAAAAACCTTGAGATAAAAATAGATATACAAGAGGATTTAAAAGTAAGATTTGATGAAAACTATCTATCAATAGTTATAAATAACCTTATATCAAATGCCACAAAATATACTCAAAAAGGGCATATACACATAGAAGCAAAAAGAGATAAAAACAAAATATCTCTAAATATAAGCGATACGGGTATAGGGATAAAAAAAGAGGATCAAGAGAAAATTTTTGATAGATTTTACAGAGTAGACAAAGTAAGAACATCTTCTGAAAATGGCATAGGACTTGGGCTATCTATAGTTAAAAAAATCTGTGATAAATTTGATACGGATATAAAACTAAAAAGTGAAGAAAATAAAGGAAGTAGTTTTACCCTAAACTTTAAATAGTTTATTTTACTATGTGATCTTTAAACATTTTTTTAATCATTTTTCCCCTGTTTATATAGATCACATTGTAAAGTGAATTCAAGCTACTCTTTTAATCTCTTTTAAAAACTTCATTTTTTCTCACATAAACTATCGATTTGGGTTTCATTAAATACTTTTATTCCATTTTGAGCTAAAAGCTTAGCTGTCACACCTTGCCCCAATATCTTGGTATGAGAAAATGTACCATCATAGATATAATCATTTGAACATGAAGGGGAATTTTGCTTTAAAAGAGCTAGATTAATCCCCTCTTTCTTACAAAGCTCTAAAGTTATATTTGCACCATCTATAAATTCTTTAGTAAAATCTATACCATTATCACCTAGCACTTTTCCATCTATAAGTTCACAAGGAGGCCTAGGTGCAGGAAGACCACCAGATACTTCAGGACAAATACTAAAGATCTCAAAAGATGATTGAAGTTTATTTAAATTTACCTCATCTACTAGATTATGACTACCATTATATTTTACAAGCTCTCCAAGAAGACAAGAGCTTATTAGAAGTTTTTGTTTTTCCATTTAAAATAGTATAAAAACTATGCTTATACTTTATTTGATTTTATAAAGCAATTATTTAAAAAAATATGATATAAATAGCCCCATGAAATCATTTTGTATAAGTGCCATATCCTCAAATTCTGGCAAAACAGTTTTAACAACAGCCCTACTTCACCACTTCAAAAAATCTGTGCGTGCTTTTAAAATAGGTCCTGATTATATCGATCCACAGTTTCACTCTAAGATCACAAACACACCATCTATAAATCTTGATAGTTTTATGATGAATGAAAATCAAGTAAGATGGACATTTGATAAATACTCTGATAAAGAAGTATCCATTTGTGAAGGTGTGATGGGCTTTTATGATGGCATGGATAAGGGGTGTAGTGCTTATGATGTGAGTAAGATGCTTAATATCCCTACTATTTTAGTTTTAGATGGAAGTGGCTCATATATCACAGTAGCAGCAGTACTAAAAGGTCTTAAAACTTTTAGGGAAGATAATACTATAAAAGGTGTAGTGATAAATAAACTATCTTCAAAGATGCACTATGCCCTTATCAAATCAAATATTGAAAAAGAATTTGATGATATAGAAGTACTTGGTTGGATACAAAAAGATATCTCTTCCTTATCTGATACCCATCTGGGACTTGATTTAGCAGATATGGATAAGATAGAAGATATCTCTAAAGAGGTTTTAGAAAATATAGAGCTTGATAAATTAGAGTCATTTATCTATGAAAAACCTAATTTAAAGAAATCTTACCCATTTGAAGAGATTCAAAAAATAAATAAAAAAGTATCTATCATAAAAGATGAAAACTTCTCCTTTATCTACCATGACAATATAGAATTTTTAAAAGATACTTTTTCAAATGTGGAATTTATAAGCCCATCCCTTGATGAAACCATAAGTGAAGATAGTGATATAGTGTATCTTCCGGGTGGTTATGTGGAGACTGAATCAAACTATAAAAATATAAAAAACTCAACAAACTTTAAAGATTCACTTATAAATCATTCAGAAAATAAATACATTTATGCAGAGTGTGCAGGGCTTTTATACTTGAGCAATTGTGTGGATGATAAAAAAATGTCGGGTATTTTAGATTTAGATTTTGAACTTAAAGATAAACGAAGCAGATTAGGATATTATTTCGCCACTAATAATATAAAAGGTCATGCCTTTCACTATACTAAGCCAATCAATCCACCTGAGGGAATAGATATACTTAGTAAAAAGCCAAATGGCAAAGGTGAATACGGCTCATGGCAAAAAGATAAGGTGTATGGTACTTACCTACACACAACATTTAGAAACAATTTTCATATATTAAGGAAGTATTTTGGAGTTTAAGCAAGAACAACCACCTATAAATATTGGAGCAGATATTTCTGTAAAATCATTTGAAATGATTGAAGAAGAGTTACAAGACTATCCACAAATAAAAAACTTTGATGAGGGACAGTTAGAAGTTATATCAAGACTTATCCATACAACTACATGTTTTGAAGAGGTATTAGAAAATGTTTGTTTTACAGACAATGCAATATCTAGAATCCAAGAGCTTTTAAAAAATAAAGCAAAAATCATAGTTGATGTAAATATGATCAAAGTTGGTCTTAGTCAATTTTATCTAGATAAATATGACAATGAAGTGATCTGTTATATCAATGAGCCATTTACATATGAGATGGCTGAAAAAAACAAAACTACAAGATCATATGCAGCAGTTGTAGAAGCTATCAAAAAACACAAAGATGAGCCTATGGTATTAGCTTGTGGGAATGCTCCTACCTTTATCTATGCAGCTATCAATACTCTACTAGATGAGGGTGTTGATCTATCAAATGTGGCACTTTTACTTTTCCCAGTTGGATTTGTAAATGTTGTAGAATCAAAAGATTATGGTAAAAGATTTTGTGAACATTATAATGTACCAGCAGTAATTATGGAAGGGAGATTTGGAAGCTCAACTATGACTGTTGCTACACTTCACGCTATCTATAAATTGATCAAAGATTTTGATGGAAAAGACAAATATAATGGAAAGTAAAGACGGAAAACTTTACAACATGATGGGAAGTGAAGTTGAAGAAGGCTTCACTTGTAAACCAAAAGTATTTGAAGCAGATAAACCCATCATGCACTTTAAAACACAAATCTTCATCTGTGATGATGAAAGATGTGGAAAAGCACACAAACAAGATGACAAAGGGGCACACCTTAGAGAGATTATCAAAGATGTAAAGCTAGCAAAAGGTGAAAATAGAATCAAAGTGGTTCGTACTGGATGTTTTGGAGCTTGTAGATTTAGAAGCGTAGCAAATATCTTTGAGAATACACCTAGAAATGGTTGTGCTGAAAATAATGGTATTTGGCTAAAAAACACTCACAAATACTCAGATGAAAAATGGGCTAAACTATTTGAGCTTTTAAGCCAAAATAAAACCCTAGATGAAGAGGAATTCCAAAGAGTTCCTATGTCTGAAATGGATAAATATAAATATGAGTAAAGAAGTATACCTAGTAGGAGCAGGTCCAGGAGATGTGGAGCTACTTACACTAAAAGCTGTAAAATTACTTGAAAAGGCTGATGTGGTTTTATATGATGCTTTAGTAAACCCTGAAGCTTTAGAATTTTGTAAAGATTCATGTGAGCTTATAAATGTGGGTAAAAGAAAAGCAAAACACCTGAAAAACCAAGATGAGATAAATGAACTTATCGTAAAATATGCCAAAAGCCATGAAGTGGTTGTAAGGCTAAAAGGTGGTTCTCCTTTTGTATTTGGTAGAGGATATGAAGAGGTAAGATCGATTATAGATGCTGGATTTACACCAAAAATCATAAGTGGAGTAAGTTCCACTACCTCTGTACCTGAGTCTTTTATGATCCCATCTATTGATAGAAAGTTTAATGACTCATATAGAACTATTACTGGGCATGATATGGTAATTTTTGAAGAGATCATCACTACATATCATCCGAGAGAAAATCTAGTAATCATGATGGGGATTTACAATCTAAAAAATATTGTAAATTCACTATTAAAAATAGGTTTCCCAAGTGATACACCTCTAGCTATTTTAAGTAAAGGTACCACAAAAGATGCTAAAAAGGTAGTAGCTACTCTTGAAGAGATAAAAAGTAAAGATGAACAATATTTCGAAGATATCAAGTCTTTAACACCAGCGATTATATTCGTAGGACAAACAGTAAACTCAGCTAATTTTGAATAATCATGGAAGAGAAAAAAGAGCTAAAAAAAGGACTAACCACTGGGGCACATAGCTATCTGCTATTTTGTGATGCCCTTAGAGCTTTTTTAGACTCTAAAAAACTCTCCATCCATAAAATAAATAAGATGGATAATGACGACCTTGATGTAACAAAAGGTTGTGAGATAGTTGTAAGTATTAGTGATAAACTAGATGATCTTACACTAAACTCTATCGATCATCAACCAAGTATATTTGAGATAGGATCAAATAGATTATCCTTATATGCTGGTGAAGGTGTAGGTATAGTAACAAAAAAAGGACTAAAAATAGCTCCAAATTTTGCAGCTATAAACCCTAGACCAAGGGATGGTATTTTTGAAGTGTTTGAAGAGATTACTAAAGGCTATGAAAATCTTGATCTAAAATGCACAATCTCTGTTACAAATGGTATAGAGATAGCAAAACAAACAGCAAATGCAAAGGTTGGAGTTCTTGGAGGCATATCAATCCTTGGAACAAAAGGTATAGTAAAACCAGTATCAAGCTCAGCTTATATAGACTCGGTAAAAACAGAGATAGAATTTGCAGTACAAAATGGATATGAAACACTATATTTCACTTTAGGTAATTCAGCTTTTGGTGTAGCTAAAAAACATGCAAGCGAAGAAGCTATAGTTGAGATAGGAAATTTTGTATATGATTCCATAAAAATAGCAGGTGAGCAAAAAGCAAAAGAAGTAGTATTTTTATGTGGTATAGGAAAGATGACTAAGGTTTATCAAGAGTTTAAAAATACCCACAATAGATTTGGTACTATTGATTTTATACAATTAAAAAAAGATATAAAAGATGAGCTTGCATATGAAGTGGATATAGAATCTACCTTGACGGTAAAGGGTATATCCCAAGAGCTTGAAAAACATGGACTACTTGATAAGTTTTATGAGATAATCACGATAAGAGCAAATGAAGTGATCAAAAAATGGCACCCTGAAGCTAGGGTAAAAGCAATAATATTAGAACAAAAGGAGGTACTAGGATGGTAACAATTATCGGTAATGGAATGGGTGAATATAATTTTGAAAACCTAAATATCGACCTAAGTGCTTATGATAAGATACTTTGTGATGTAAACTTCAAAGAAGATGGAGCAAATATCCTAAAAGCAAAGTTTAGGGATATAAAAGAGTATATCTTAGAAAACTATAATAAAGAAAATATCTTATATGTGATCACAGGAAGTCCAGTATTTTTTAGTGCTGGTGCTTTGATGGCTTCAAAACTACCACGTGATCAAGTAAAGATCATAAACAATACCTCATGTAAAGATTATATGATGGAGAAGCTTTTTATCGCTGAAGCAAATATAGAATCGATCTCTTTACATGGAAGAAAATATATCGATCTATCTAAATTTCTTACAAATACATATACACTTATTCTATGTGATAAAGACTCATGTGAGAAGGTAAAAGAGGCTCTACACTATATAAACTCATCTGATATAGAAGTAACTATAGGATATAAACTTGGATATGAAGATGAAGTGATAGAGCAAATAGATATAAAAAGCTTCACATTTAATGCTTTCGATCTAAGCCAACCATATGTACTTCTTATCAAAAAACTATTTACTCAAAAAGCAATTAGTGAAGATAGTGATTTTGATACTCAACGTGGAATGATCACAAAAAAATACAAACGTGGACTGAGCCTTCAAAACTTAGACCTTGAGCCAAACCAATTACTTTGGGATATAGGTGCAGGGAGTGGAAGCTGTGGTATTGAAGCGTATAAAAGATATAAAACAAGAACAATCTTTTTTGAAAAAAACACAGAGCGTACCCCAAATATAGAAAAAAATCTAAGATCCCATAGAGTAGTAGATACAAAACTATATATAGGTGAAGCTCAAGATAAATTTGAGGAATTAGAAGAAAATCCACAAAGAATCTTTGTAGGTGGTGGGGGAGATGAAGTGATCAAAAAACTTCCATACCTATATGAAAGATTAGATGAAAATGGAGTGATGGTGATAAGTGCCATAACACTTAAACATCTAAGTTCAATGATAAATATTTTAAATGAATCAAAAATAGAATATGAAGTATTCTCTTTAAGCCTTACTACTTATAAAGGTAAGCTTGATTTAGTAGAGCCTGAGAGACAATTATTTCAATTGAAAGTGATAAAAGAACAAAAAGAGGAAACAAAAGCTCACTCGTGAGCTACTTTAGAGTTTTGTTTCTTTTAGTGATTTTTTACAAATCACGCTAAAAAGAATTATTATAAAAAGGTCCCATTTATTAAGGGACTTGATAAAGGAGTTTAATAAATGGTATATTTTATTGGAGCGGGTCCGGGTGACCCAGAACTTATAACAGTAAAAGCAATGAATATTTTAAAAGAAGCGGATGTAGTACTTTATACGGGATCACTTGTACCAAGAGAAGTACTTACTTGGTGTAAAGAAGATGCTATTATCGAAGATAGCCAAGGTATGAAATACCCTGAAATCTTTGCCTTTTTATCAAAATACAAAGATAAAACAGTAGCTAGAGTACATACTGGTGATCCATCTATCTACTCAACTATAGCGAAACAGATTGAATACTTAAGAGAAGAGCAAATCTCTTATAAAGTGATCCCGGGTATCACAGCAGCCTTTGCAGCAGCTTCATCTTTAGCTATAGAATACACTATACCGGGTGTATCACAAACTATTATTTTATCTAGAGTAGAAGGGAAAACACCAAATCCTGAAAAATTAGAAAATCTTCTAGCTTGTAAAAACTCTTCACATGTATTTTACCTATCTATCCTTTTAATCAAAAAGCTTAAAAAAACAGCTTTAGAGCTTGGATATAGTGAAGATACACCTTGTTGGGTTGTTGAAAAAGCTTCATGGCCTGAAGAGAAAATCTATAAGGGAACTATTTCTAACATACAAGAGCAAGTATCACATATAAAAGGTGTAGCACTTATCTTATTTGGTGAATTCTTAGATCAAAAAGAGACCCAAGAATCCCACCTATATGTAAAACCTCTAGTAAAAGAACTAGAAGAGAAAAAGGCACAAAATGCAGAAGCTTAAAATAGCAGTAGTAACCATAAACCAGCCAAGTCTAAATAGTGCTTGTAAACTAGTACCATATCTTCACGATTATGATGTGGATGTATATGGTAAAAAAGATCTAGAACACAATCTAGATAAACTAAACCTATACAATAAAATAGATGATATTTTAGCTCCAGCATGGGAAGCGTATGATGCTATCATCTGTATCTTAGCAATGGGTGCAGTTGTGAGAAAAATAGCACCACTTTTAAAAGATAAATCAACAGATCCAGCAGTGATCGTGATAAATCTAGCTCTTGATAAAGTTGTACCACTTTTATCTGGACATTTAGGTGGAGCGAATGAGCTAAGTGATAATATTGCTTCAAGAATTGAAGGTTGTCAAAACTTTGTATCAACTGCAACAGATCAAACAAAAACTTTAGCATTTGAGATGTTTGCTAAAAAAAATGATCTAGAGATTTGTAATCTAAAAGAGTTAGCAAAAGTTTCAAACTCTCTTTTAAATAAAAAAGAGGTGGAAGTAAAAACATACCCAGCTATCTTTGATACGATCCCAAATAAAACAAATCTAAAACTTGTAGAAGAATTCACTAGTGATCTACGTGTAAATATCACACCATTTAAAGATGAATGTCTTACTTTTAAACCAAAAGTATATCTAGGTATAGGGTGTAATCGTGATACAAGTTTTAAAGATATAGAAAAAGCATTTTTTTGGTTTTTAAATAAATATGAATTAGAGATAGAACAAATAGCAAATATCGCATCTTTTGAAGCCAAAGCAGATGAAAAGGGTCTTTTAGAGTTTGCAAAAGAGTATGATTTTGAAATTAAATTTTTTAATGAAGAAGAGATAAATAATGTAGATGGTAAATTTAGCCCTTCACAAGCTACTAAGTTTTTTGGACTAAAAGGTGTGTCTGAGCCATCATCTATGCTTGTATCAAAATATAAAGAACTAATCATACCTAAAGAGGTATATGAAAAGAAAATAACAATAGCGGGAGCGGTATAAATTAGGAGGAGGAGAGGTTTAAAGAGACTCTCCCAAGCTCTAGTATAATTTTGTTATGATTATACATAACAAAATTAGTATGAAGAATTGTTTGTCCATTTAGCCTCCTCTTTACGGACTTTGGATGCATAAAAAAAGCGGGAGCTACCCGCTTTCTATACACCCTTTAATCCGTAAAGGTGTCAAACAATTCTTTCAATAAAAGTATACAAAAATAAAAAATTATAGTCAAGGGGATAAAATTGAACAAACTATACATAATAAGTAGTGGTGCTGGTGGTACTCACTATATCACACCAGATGCAAAAGCAGCACTTGCTGAGTGTGATGTGGTAGTATCTTATACAAAATATGCAAAAGAGTTAAAAGAGCTTATAGAAGGAAAAGAGCTTTTCACATCGGGAATGACTCACGAGATAGAGAGATGTACACAAGCTATAGAATATGCAAGACAAGGTAAAACAACTTGTATCATCTCAAATGGAGATGCAAATGTATTTGGTATGGCTACACTTATTGTAGAACTTATTGATGAGAAAAACCTATGGGATGAGATAGAGCTTATCAGCTTACCGGGAGTGACATCATTTTTGGCTGCAGCCTCTAAAGCTGGAGCACCAGTATCTCAAGACTTCTCTATCATCTCACTTTCAGATAGACTAACAGATATCAACCTTATAGATAAAAGGGTAAAGTCATCTTTAGAGTGTGATTTTGTAATAGGTATCTATAATCCAAAATCTAAAAAAAGAATCCAACCATATCAAAATTTCCTAGCAAGACTAAAAGAAGTACCTGAGAGAATAGCTATCATCGCACAAAACGTAGGACGTGATGAAAAAGAGAAGATTACTATCACAACAACAACAGACCTGATAGAGCAAGATATAGCACACCCCGAAGTGGGAATGAGTACTATGATAATAGTATGTAATTCAACTACTAAATTAACTAAAAATGGGCTTGTACTTACTCCTAGAGGATATTTAAATAAATATGAGCTTGATGGGGAACTGAAGCAATAAAATAAGGAATATCTTCCTTATTTTATTGGATTTCTGCTGACGTAAACTAAATTAGCTTCCTTTTTATTAAGAGTGTTTTATATAGAATATACTATTAATCTAAAGGAAGAATATTGAAAAACTTATTTAATATTGTAAACCCAATAACTGAAATTCACAAAGAACTTAACTTAATATTTGAATCATCTCCTTTAGGAATAATATTAAAACTATTACAAGAATTGAGAAACTCTCTTTTAGTATTAACTCAAAACCCATTAATTGAAATATATAAAGAAATCAATTCAATGTATAAACTTATGGCTGAATCTATAAATTCTATCTTAGAATTGAGTCAATTATTACATACTAAATTTGAAAATGAAACCTTATTACAATTAAAAATAGATGAAATAAAATCAAAACACAAAGATGATTTAACACTTCAAGAACTTATAGAGGAATTATTAACTAATGAAATAAAAGGAAAAAAAGAAAGAAACATAATCAATGAATCCTTCGAAACTCTATGTGAAATGTCACCAGATATAAATATATTAAAAAGTTCTATTGAATCAGAAAAATATAGAAAATTTATTATTGCTATAATTATTATTCTAATTTCAAATTCTTTTCCATTATATAATATATATGATGGATTACTTAATAATGATATACACTATAAATCAAATCGAAATAATGTAAGAGTAAGATCAACACCAACAAAAGAAAACAATTCAAATATAATTACAAAATTGCATAAAAATACTTATGTTGAGAAAATTGGATACTCTGATGGTTGGGTAAATATAAAATTTGAATTAGAAGATGGAATAGAAAAAGAAGGTTGGATATATAGAACTATGTTAACTAAAATTGAAGATTAACATATTCTATAAACTACCTAAACCCCTCTTTCTCAACCCTATCCAACACATCCCCAGCTTTTATCTCTTTCATACAATTATGATGCTCCAAAGGACACTTCCTTTTCATACATGGTGCACACTCCATATCTTTTCTTATAAGCATTTCATGTTTATTTTTCCATTGGTTTGTTTCATTGTGGCGTGTTGGTCCAAAGATAGCTACTGTAGGTACTTGAAAAGCTGCTGCTAAGTGCATTGGCCCTGAGTCATTTGTGATAAATAGATCAAGTCTTGCTATCTCAGTTATTAGCTCCTCTACAGATGTTTTTCCTGCTAGGTTTTGGTAGTTTGATACCTCTGCAATTTTTAGGGCTTGTTCTATATCTGCTGCTATATCAACTTCACCTGGTCCACCGAAGATTTTGATATCGTATTTTTTAGATAGTTCTATAGCCACTTTTGCAAACTCTTCAGGGTACCATCTTTTTGCACTTCCATATGTTGCTCCTGGGTTTAATCCTAAAGTGGGTTTATCATTTACTTTTATCTTTGATTCTAGGTATATTTTTAGTTTATCTGGATCGTGAGTTATACCTAGTGATCTATTTACAAAATCATTGTATCTTATCACTTGGTGAGTATTTAAGCCCTTGTCATATCTTTGGTATCTAAATTTATTTTTTGCTTTTACAAAAAATAATAGATATTTTGTTGTAAAGTTTTTTCTAAAACTTAGGGCAAAATCGAAATTTTCTCCAGCATTTTTTGCCAGTTCAAAAAGTCTTAGATATCTTATATTTGCTTTTTTACTATCATCTATTATGATCTTTTCTACACTAGGATGATTTAAAAAAAGTTTTGTAGATACAAATGATCCAAAGATAGTAAGTTTAGCCTCTGGATAGCTTTTTATGATGTTTTCTATGGCTGGGGTTGTCATCACTGCATCCCCTAGCCATGTAGGTATCTCTATAAATATTTTCATTCAGATGTTTTTTGTATCTTCTCAATTGTTCTAGTAGTACTTCTACCATCTACAAATTGTACCAGCTTCACTTCACCAGCGATATCACTACCAACTACCTCTTTACCTTCATAGTCTCCACCTTTTACTAATGTATCAGGCTGAACTATTTTGATAAGATCGTATGGTGTATCTTCACCAAATTTCACTACATAATCTACGCTTTCAAGACCTGCTAGGATATATGCCCTATCATCTTCATTGTTGATAGGTCTATCTTCTCCTTTTAGTCTTTTTACACTTGCATCTGTATTTAACCCAAGGATTAAAACATCACCAAATGATTTTGCAGTATCTAGGTAGCTTACGTGTCCACGGTGTAGAATATCAAAACACCCATTTGTAAATACTATTTTTTTACCAAGTTTTTTAAGTCTTTCAACTTGCACTTTAATCTCATCAAATGATTTGATATGATTTTCGATACTTGATTTATGAAGACTTGCTTTATAGTCTTCTATCTCATCTAGTGTAGCTGTTGCACTTCCTAATTTACCTACAACAACACCAGCAGCTAGGTTTGCAAACTCTACAGCTGAGATTATATCTTTTCCAAGAGCTAAAGAATATCCTAAAGATGCAAGTACTGTATCCCCTGCACCTGTTACATCATAAACCTCCCTAGCTACTGTTGGTCGCATAGTAAGTTTATCATCATAAATAGCGATACCATCTTCACTTAGTGTAATAAGTGAGATACCAAGATTAGCAGTCTCTTTTAGTTTTTTAAGAGCCTCTATTAAAGATGTATCATCTTTGATATCTATTTTTGAAGCTTGTATCGCTTCTTTTTTATTTGGTGTAAGAAGATATGCCCCAGAGTATTTAGAGTAGTCATCACCCTTTGGATCAACTAATACTTTTTTAGCTTTTTGGTTTGCATATTCGATGATATTTAAAGTAAGTTTATCAGTAAGTACACCTTTTCCATAATCAGAAAGAAGTACGATATCGTATTCATCTACTACTAGTTTAAACTCTTCAAAAATTGCATGGGAAGTTTTTTCTACAATATTATCTTTTGATTCTCTATCATATCTTACTACTTGTTGATGTCCTGCTATGATTCTACTTTTTTTAGAAGTTTTTCTATTCTCTTCTTCTATTAGTAATGCTTCTGTATCTATAGCCTCAAGCATAGCTCTAAGCTCTTCACCAACTTCATCTTTTCCTATTGCAGAGATCACACCAACCTTACACCCCAAAGAGTGAAGATTATTGATCACATTTCCTGCGCCACCTAATACAGTTGTCTCTTTATTTACATCTACTACTTGAACAGGTGCTTCTGGTGAGATACGATTTACACTACCCCAAAGGTAATGATCTATCATAAGATCACCAATTACTAGAATTCTTGGTTTACTATTTAGCATTTTGTCCTACTTTCTCTGCTACAAAGAGTCTTTTGATCTCTGGGATATATGCTTTGATCCCATCTTCCATTGAGAATCTTGGCTGATACCCTAAAAACTCTATAGTCTCATCAATATTTGCTTCTGTATGGAATTGATATTGACCAACAAATGGGTTTGGAATATACTCTGTACCATAATCAGTTCCAAGCTCTTTTTGTAAAATATCTGCAATATCTTGGAATGATCTTGGTTTAGCTGTACCTACATTATATACACCAGATTTTTTAGGTGCACAAGCTTTGATATTGGCTTGAACTACATCTTCAATGAAGATAAAGTCTCTGATAATTTTATCACTTCCTTCAAATAGTCTTGGAGTGTTTCCTTTTAGGATTTGATGTCCAAATTGTACTACTGTTGAAGCTGTTTTATTTTTATAAAATTCTCTTGGACCATATACATTAAAATATCTAAGCCCAACTATTGAGATAGATTCTCCATCTCTTTTTTGTTTTTTCTCTTCGATTTTAATATATTTTCTAGCCACATTATCCATCATAAGTTTTGAGAATCCATATACATTTCCAGGGTTTTCAGTTCCTACAGTCTGTGGACTTGGAGCATCACCATATGTAGCTGCAGAACTTGCATAGATCATATTTGCACCATGTTTGATAGCGATTTTTAATAAATCTTCAAAGGCATTTACATTTGTTTGGATCATAAGATCTTGCTCACCTGCGGTAGTATCTGAAATAGCTGCTTGATGGAATATATAATCAAACTTATAATGATCATCAAGTCTTGCAATATCTTCAGAGTCATTAATATCACCACTGATAACTATACCATTAAAACCAAGTAGATTTTTGTAGTGTCCAAAGCTTCTTAGGTTTCCATTTGACAATGTCTCACCACTTCTAAAACAATCAAATACTACCACTTTACAATCTGGGAAATTGTTTTGGAAATAAAAAGCTAAATTACTACCTATAAAACCAGCCCCACCTGTGATTAGAACTGATTTGTTATTAAAATCTATATTATTGTATTTCATTGATTAATTCCTTTAATTTATTTTCTACGTTTTTATAATAATCTCTACCATAATCATTTGGTACTTCAAAATTGTTTTGTTTCTTTTTATCACTTATTGTTGCCCATCTTTTTGAACTAGCAAATAAACTGTCTCCAAAAAATGACATTGTTTTTATATTTAATCCACCAGCTAAATGCATAGGTCCTGTTGATGTGCTTACAAAAAGATCAAAGGTACTTATCATCTCACAAAACTCTATAAGTGACATTTTGCTATCTATTATATCAGCTTTAAAATCAAGATTTTCTTCAATATAATCTTTACTATCCCCATCATCTGGTCCAAAGGTAAATACTATTTTTAGATTTTGCTTATCACTTATACTTCTTGCGAGATTTAGATAATCATCTAAAGTAAGATTTCCATCACTACTTCCACCATATCCAGCATGGAATGCTATGATTTTTTTATCTTCTGTTTTTTCTTTTTTAAACTCTAAAAGAGGTCTATCGATATGAATTTTAATATCTGGGATAAAAGCCTTAAGTAGATCAACATTATATTCCCACTCTGTCATTTTCACTTCACTACGTCTTTGTTTTACTCTTTTATTTAAAAATATTTGAGCAAGCTTTGTAGCTGGACCATAACGCTCAGGAATACGAGCAAGAAATAAAACCCAAGCAAGATGAGTATCTATAAAACATGAGATACTCACATCAATCTTTCTAGCGTGAATTTCCCCTAAAAGCTCAGTAGTATTTTCAGTATACAGAATCACATCATCCACATAAGGCAAAGATTTTGCAAGATCAAAATTGATCTTTGAAACTAAAACTGTCACCTTATGTTTTGTATACTTCTTAAGAATTTTCAACATAGGTAATGTTGTCATAAAATCACCTATCTTATCATGTCTAGTTACAAGGATGTTCATCTATTTTTTACCTTTAACCTTTTCTAGTTCCCATAGTTTTGCAAACTTTAGAAACATACTATAAGCAGCACCCACAGCTATTATAAATCCTGGCATACCATCAAGGAATCCTCTTTTGTAGATATATGTTTCTATAAACTTTCCTAAGGGTTTTAAAAATAGTTTTAGATATGAAAATTTCTTTTCACCCTTATATAAATCTTCTGCCATAATTGAAGAGTATGAATTATTTGTATCGATATTGTGTCTTAGATCTTTAAATACATAGTGTTGTAAATCACCTTTAATTCTTCCTACACTGCCATTTACTATCACTTTATCATGGGGATTATATCCACCCCAGTGAGCTTTGTTTTTATTAAAAAGTCTAATCTTTCTATCTGGATACCATCCCCCATGTCTTATCCAACGACCAAGATGGAAACTCACCCTATTCATTTCATAAGCATCCTTATCAAAACCTTTTTTTATAAGTTCTAATATTGAAGCTTTAAGCTCTGGAGAGACTTTTTCATCAGCATCTAAAGATATGATCCACTCATGAGAGCAATTATCCACTGCTAATTGTTTTTGATCAATATGCCCTAAAAATTTTTGATCTATCACTACAGCCCCAAGTTCCTTTGCAATCTCACAGGTTTTATCAGAACTTAATGAATCAACCACTACAACCTCATCAACAAAATCAAGGGAATCAATACATCTTTTTATATTTTTTTCTTCATTGAAAGTAATTATTGCCGCACTTATCTTTATATTATTCATTTTTTATTTACTTCCCTAAAATTCTTTTTTTCCATTTACGTCTATTTTCAACAAACTCTTTTAATTTTCTATCGTGTTCTATTATCTCTGATATAGCTCTAGATTGATCCAAATTTGCAACTTTGGCATAGATTTTCCCAATAGTTGTTAAATCCTCTTCATTAAACCAAAATTTATTGAAATTTTCTAATCCATCATAAGCATTGATATCTAAAAACTTCATCCTATTTATGTCAACTAAAGAAAATAGATATTTATCATCATTTTTTTGAACTAAAATATTTCCACCAGAATAGTCACTATGCCAAATCCCTTTTTGATGAACCTTATAGCTAAACTTGGCAAACTGCTCTAAGACTTCATTTTTATATTCAGGCTGATCATCCCTAATATGAGCCATTGTAAAGTCATAATCTTGCTTTAATGATATAAAAAAGCTCTCCTTTAAAAGTCCAGACTCATAAAATTCTATATATCCTATAGGTTCTGGGGATTCTATACCTAATTCATGTAATCTCATCCCATTCTCATAAGATTTTTTAGCCTTACTTCCTCTAAAATATGCATATGCTATTTGATTTACTATATTTGGTACTCGAAAAGCTTTTACTACTGTATCAATGTTATTATGATTTATAATTTTTAATTCATTTCTAGCTTTATGTATGGTCTCACTATTTTTTTTAAAATAATCTTTTATATTTAATAAAAAATCTTTAAACTCTTTTTCATATTTAGGATTTATTTTATATTTTACTGACATTTATTTATACACTCAAAAATATAATCTATTCTTTTCTCATCTGTATGGTATGCCTTTGAGTAGTCCATGGCATTTTTAGCTATCTGCTCCCTTTTGTCATCATGTTTTAAATAATACTCACAAAGGGAGGTTAGATCACTAAGATCATCTTTACACCAGATCACTTCTTTTTCATTTCTATAATTATTAGGTATTAGAATTTGTGGTTTTTGAGAGATCATAAATCTTCCAATAGCAGGTGTTTCCCAATATCTCATAGTATCCCAACCAACTCCACGAAAATTAAGTACTATCTTACAACGGGCTAATTCCCGTAAATACTCTTCACCTTTTCTTTTATATTTACTAAACTTCTGATTACGCTCTGTTCCATTTGATCTACAATCAAATTTATCTTGTAAAATATCAAGAGCTTTTGCCCTTATTTCATGGGATTCTACAGCCCAAAAACTAACATCATATTTTAAATTATAATCTAAACTAGGTAATCTATCATAATTAAATGACATGGGTAAAGGGAATACATTCTTATCATATTTTTTATCTATTAAAAATTCCCTTTTAAAAATATAATCTATTTCTCTTTTAGATAATACTTTTTCTTTAAGATCAGGTCTACCATACATATCAGATATATCATTTGCTATATCTATATAGTCTCCTCCATCAATCAATACAATTGGAACATGAGAAGGGATCTCATCAATTATCTCCAAATAATTTTCAAAACAATCAACTTTACATGAGCCAATAAATACATAGTCAATATTTTTAAAATTACGATTTAACAAAGAAGGGAAAAAAGAGTTTTTTATATAACCTATATTTTTTGGATATTTTTTGTAAGGTAGATGGTACTTTTTATTCCATTTATAATCAATTACATTCTTAAAACCAAACTTTTTAACTAAACCTGTATAAGTTAGATCTTGAACATAATCAGCTGAACCACTATTGATAAACAATATTTTCATCAAATACCTTTAATATGTTGCTTTATATGAATTCTAAAAGGAAGATAAATAAATTATCTTCTTATATATAAGAATAGATTGTATCTAAAAATGACTTTTAATTGATTTACAAATTTTCGTAAAAATTTTCTAGTTTTTTTATCACTACATTTTTCTTTAAAACTCTGCCATGCTCCCAATATGAAGAAATATCTATTTTTTCACTATTGCCTAAATTAAAAAAGTCTTCTTTTATACCTAAATAAATATTTTCTTTTCCTACTAACTTTCAACAAAATCATTATATCTAATAAAATTTATTCCACATTTTTGCATAAATTTATTTTTATATTTTTTAATAATAATAAAGTATATCTAAAAGGTATTTTTACTTAATTTACGATAAAATCCAAGCATGAATAAAAATATACTAGAACTTTGTCTTTCACCTGATTTAGGTGGATTAGAACTATATATGGTGCGAGCTTCCCATTATCTTGATAAAAACTCTAACGTACTAAGTGTAATTAATGAAAATGGTAAATTAGAACAATATTATAAAGATAGCCAATTTAAATATATCAAAATAAAAAGAAGCTCCAAGCTACTCTCATTTATAACAGCAAAAAAATTAGCAAAAATTATTGATGAGCAAAATATTGAAGTTATACATCTGCATTGGACAAATGATATCCCTGTAGCAGTATTAGCAAAAAAATTCTCTAAATCTAAACCTAAACTAGTACAAACTAGAAATATGACAATGACTAGATTTAAAGATGATTTTTACCATAAATTTTTATATAAAAATATGGATATGATGTTACCAGTTACATACCAAGTAAAAGAACAAATTGAAAAATTTGTACCAGATGATATAAGACCAAAAACTGAGACACTTTATATGGGAGCATCTAGCCCTTTTATTATTACACAAGATGAGAAAAATGATCTAAGACATAGTTATGGATTAAAAGAATCATTTACAGTTGGTATTGTAGGAAGAATTGAAAAAGGTAAGGGACAATATTTAGTTATAGATGCTGTAGAAAAGATGATAAAAGATAATATTGATGCAAAAGCATTAATTGTAGGTCATTCAATGGAAGAAGCATACCTAGATACTTTAAAATCAAATATTAACTCTAAAAATATAGAAGATAAAGTAATCTTTACAGGGTTTACTACAAAAGTTCAGCAACTTATGCAAATCTGTGATGTTATTGTATTAGCTACAAATACAGAAACTTTTGGTCTTGTACTGATTGAAGCTATGAAAAGTAAAATCACAATTGTAGGAAGTGATACTGGAGGTCCTTTAGAGATTATTGATGATAAAGAAAATGGGCTTTTATTTAAAACAATGAATTCTGATGATTTATATACAAAACTAAAATACCTTTATGAAAATTCTGAAGAAAAAGATATATTTGCACAAAAAGGTTTTGATAAAGCAAATGAAATGTTTGATGACATAAAACAGTTTGAAAAACTAGAAAAGATATTAATAGGATTATAATGAAAAAAGTTGCAGTACTAATTAGGGTATATGATAGGATTGAAGATTTAAAATATAACCTTCAAATTATCAAAGATTTATGGAATAATAATGATTATGATGTTTTTGTAAGTTCAAATGGAAAATCAAGTGGATACAAAATAGATGATGAAACATCTAAAAACATCTTTAAATTAATTGAACTAGAAGAAAATGCTGGACACTTAAAAGGAAACTCTCAGTTATTACTTGAAGGATGTAAAAATATCCCTTTTGATAATTATGACTATTTGATTATTTTAGAAGCAGATACTTGGATAATGGACGATTCAATTATAACAAAATATATTAAAAATCTTGATAGCTCTCAAAATGTTTGGGCAAGTGCTGAATGGGTAGAGAGTAGACACTCCCTTGCAGTAGATTTTGCAATAATAAAATCAAAGTTCATAAAAGAGTATTACTCACACCTATTTGATTTTACAACAAAAGCTGAAATGTGGATAGCAGAGAACTTGAATGAAATGAAAAAAGAATTTACTTATATAAATGAATTTATGCCTATTCATAGACCATCTGCTGTAAAATCAATATATAACGCAGATGAAGGAAGACTAAGGGTTTTCCCCCTTGCCAAAACTGTTACTCACCACATTGAAAACCTAGAAGGAGGGATGGATAAAAAGAAAGAATTAGCAAACCTGGTATCGAAAAGTAACTATTTTGAGAACAAAAAAAATAGTTCAGATTTATCTTACTATTTATACATCCTTTTACAATTTTCACTAAGAAGTGTTCCTAGATCATCATGGATAAAAAAGAAGAAGACTACCTTTAATTTAGAGACTAAAGAGTTAGTCTAACTTCTTTAATCCGTTTTTACAAATAAAGATATCTTTTTTCGTTTCCATTAAAGCTTCTGTTTCATTTGAGATATCTTTATTAAATACTTTTTTGTGATATAGATGTATTATATTTGCACTATATCTACAAGACTTCATTTGTATTCCAAAATGTTTTAATCTTCTTTCTATATCAGTATCCTCTCCCGTAGTTGGAAGAATAAAATCTTCATCAAAACCATTGATTTTTTCTAGGTCTGATTTCCAGCAAGAAAAGTTACAACCTACAATATGATTTTCTTTATTCTTTCTTATTTGAGATATAAGTTTAAATGGGATTGAATCAGGATGAAAATATAAACCATCATCATAATGTCTTATTTCATCATTTTGTAATTTAAAATAATTACTAATATATTTAGAAGTAAACATATCAACACTTAATTCTTTATTTCTAAGTAAAGATGAAAACTTTTCTCCCGGCTCAGTTCTTCTACCACATAAGACATATTTTCTTTCACTTAAAAGTTTATGGGATTCTACAAATGTCTTATATGGAACACAATCCCCATCTATGAATATTAGATATTGACTTATTGAACTTTTTATGGCTCTATTTAGAGCCCTATTCTTTTGCCACCCATTATCCTCTTGAGATAAATGCTTTATAAACTTATTATGTTTTATAGTCAAGAAATATTTTCTCATTTCATCACTATTTCCATCTTCAGATATAATAATTTCATCAACTTTAACACTCTGATTTAAAAGGGACTGGATTATAAGATCCAAGGCATCAACATCTTTATAAACAGAGACTATAACACTTATTTTCATTTTTATTTATCTTTTCTTGCAACTATATAATATTGTTTTGATAGAAACTCTTCAAAAATCCCAAAAGCAAGTTTATTTTTAAAACTAACTCTACCCAATCTAAATCTTATATTACTTATTATATTTTCCATAATAAAGCCATTTACTTCAAATAAACTTTTCATATCCTTTTTTAAATCATACATTTATTTTCTCTTTTTGTGTAATATTATTTGCAAATAAACCTATAAATAATACAAATAATGCAATTGTAAACTGTTTAAACCATAAAGGTTCTGCCATAGAACTAACAAAATAAACTGTTAAGAATAATATTAGTAGTATTTTTATCTCATTATTATCAATTTTTACTTTTAGCATCTGATAAATTAGATTTATCATCAAAATAAGACCAATTAATCCTGTTTGAATAAGTACCATTAGAAACTGATTATGAGCATGATGTTCTTTCATAAATTCTTTTGTAACACTATTTATAGGATAATCATTCTTATCTAAATACTCTTTCATCGTTTTCTCATAATCACCAATACCTACACCAAATAATATATTATCTTTTAAGATATCATAAGTGACCATCCAATAAACAACTCTGATACCCCAAGATGAATCAAATTTATTATTACTCATCTTTGTTATGTCACTGATTGCACTTTTCACTCTCATTTGAAAAGTTTCACTTAAAGTATATCCCGCAGTATATATTAAAGAAATAAGAATTATTCCCGTAAAAAAAGATTTAATACTTGGTTTCATATATAGAAAAACCATTACAATAATTGCAACAACTAATGCGGCTTGCCCTGTTCTACCTAAGCCTAAAAACAGATTTCCTGTAGTTGATAAGAAAAATAAAAAAATAAAAACTTTTTCACTTAATCTAAATTTGTTAGAAAATAATCTACTTAAAAGTAGTATTGAGGTAAATGCCATAAATACACTATAATCAATCCAAAACATAAAAGGACTAGGATTTTCTACTGTAGCTCCTTTAAAATCCCAGATTTCAAAAAAAACTCCATAAGCTATAATCTCACTAGCTAACATTCCATATAAAAATGCCGTAACTATTTTGTCAAAGTACTCTTTCTTTAAGCTTATTGCAATTACAAATATTCCTAACCAATAAGAATAAAGCCTTATTATTGTAAGTCCATCATCTAAACTTTGTGTCCATAAAATAGATAAAAAAGTAAAACCCAAAAAAAATACAATTGCTTTTAATATAGGATTTTGCCAAACTTGAGAAAATTTATTTTTATAATCACCTTCAATCAACCATATCAAAGGAAATAAAATAATAAAAAAGCTTACTGATGCTCTAGATAAGGGTAATGTAAATGCAAATAGTAAAGAACTATAATAATATATTTTTGGATAATTTACAACCAATTATTTTCTCTTAATTCTTGAATATAATCTTTTAAGTTTCTTTTAGGTTCCCAACCTAATTCTCTAGTTTTATCACTTACAACACTAGCAATACGTCTATTACCTTTTCTCTCAGGTAACATCTCTATCTCAGCTCCATACATCTTTGCAACTTCAAGTACAGTATATCCTTGTGGACTTCCTATACCATATTCATCACCATGTCCACGTTCACCAATCAATATCAAAGCATCAACAGTATCATCAATATGAGTAAAATTTCTCACTTGAGTACCAGGACTTACAATTGTAAGTTTTTCATTATTTTTCATTTTTTCTTTAAATAAAGCGATAAGAGTAGCGTATTTTCCTGTTTGAATCTCTCTTGGTCCATATACATTATAAAAATAAGTGATCACATAGTCTACACCAAACCACTCACCATAATTTTTTACAAGTTGAGTATTTGATGATTTACTCCATGCATATGGACTAGCATTGGCATTTTCACCCTCATCACCATATTTAGTACTACTTCCAGCATAAAGAATCTTACATTTATTTTTTCTTACAAATTCTAATACTGCATGAGTTCCATCTTTATTATAATCTAAAACCTTTTCTATATCATCAAAACTTTGCTCAACCCTAGAGTATTCACCAAGATGATAAATCATCTCAGGAACAAAATCTATCAATTCATTAATATCTTTTGTACTACCCTTGATATAAGTAACATTTTCAACATGATTTGCCTCACTTCCTGTAAAATAATTATCTAAAGAATAAACTTCATTATTTTCATCTTTAGAAAGCCTTTCACATAAATGACCACCAACAAATCCTGCTCCACCTGTTACTAATATTTTTTTCTTCATTAAAAACCTTATTTTATATCAATATTAACTAAATATTTTACACAATTTTTGCTGATTTTATCGAATTGATAACCATAGCTGGAGTTATCATTTTCATACATCTATTATCATTACAATTTTTCATTACTTCTGTTTTATAACAAGGTCTACATTCAATATCTGAAGTTATAATATAAACCTCATTATCTTTATGTTTATATGGCCCTGTTACATCCTCAGGAGTTGGTCCTATTAGACAAAAAATTGGTGTATTTACTGCTGAGCTTATATGTGCTGTTCCTGTATCTGTAGAAATAGTTGCTTTTGCTCCATTTATAATACCTACAAGTTCAGGGATAGAAGTCTTTGCAACTAAATCGATCACATTATCTGCATATGGTTTTAATGGCTCAAAAAAGTGTTCTTCTCCAGGTCCACCAATCATTACTAATGTGATATCTTTACTTAAATCTGCAATAAGCTCTTTCCAATTTTCATGTACCCAAGCACGATAATTTAATCTAGATTTTTTATTATGTGAATTACTAGGACTTATTACTATATAGTTTTGGGGTAAGGAATATTTTTCTTTTACAATTTTAATATCTTCTCCAATCAACTTTGGATTTGATTTTTCAAAATTTTCACTACTTACTAAATCTTTAAAAACATTTTTAGTAATTTTAACCATATGCCTTAGATCACCTTGATCTACCTTTGAACAAAAATATCCAATTTTTTCTTTTGAGTGTATATTCTCAACTAAACTTCTAAATTGTTTACCACTTTCAAAGTTAATCAAAAGATCGTATTGTTCTATTTTTGATGCAGATATAATCTCTTTTTTCTGAGAACTCATCCATATGGGTAGCTTTTTATGTTTTAAAATAAATACTTTATTTACCCTATAGTCTTTAGTAAATAACTTTGCAGGGCCAGGTGTACATACAAAATCTATTTGAATATCTTCTCCATGCTCAAATCTCATAGCATCTATTACAGATGTGGCATATACAAGATCGCCTAAAGCTCCACATCTTATTATCAAAACTTTTTTTACATTATTTTTCATAAAAAGGATTGTATCCAAATTTACCCAAATTCTAAAATAGAGATATAAGATATTAAGGATTTGGGATTTAATAGGCAATTAGATATAATCGCGTTTTTAAGGAAGATAAATGAAAAAATTATTAGGATTTTTATTTATAGTATTTGTAATTGATTATATCTGGTATGTGCACTTTGATTATCGCTTTGAAGTGATAACAGAAAATAAAGTTTATAGATCTGCACTAATAGACCCAGATAAGATCGAGGGATACTTAATAGATAACAAAATCAAAACAGTTATAAATCTGCTAGATCCAGGAGTTCAGGACGCCCTAAATCCAGCAAAACAAGAAGAGATAGATCTCGAAGATAAAGCTATCAATGCGGTTAATGAAAAATATAATTTGGATATTAAACATATAAATATCCCCTCACAGCAAGTACCAACTAAAAAAACACTTACTAAATTTTTTGAAGTACTTGATAACCCTGAAGCATATCCAGTACTTATCCACTGTTATCATGGTACAGGAAGAGCTGAAATTTATTCAGCTTTATATAGAGTGGAATATGAGGGTTGGATGACAAAAGATGCTAGGGATAAAACAAGACCTGTTGTTGAGTTTTTAGGATATAGAAGTAGTTTTGCCGATGGCAAAGAAAAAGGTGATTTTTTAATGGCTTATAAGCCAAGAGATCATAAAGATGCAACATTAGATAAATTGGAGAAATAATGCTTAATACAATTCCAAAGTTTATACGTTTAGTTTTATTTATAACACTATTTGAGATTTTTTTATTTACTATTTTTAGATTAGTGTTTTTTACAGTTTTTAGTGAAGAGAGTTTTAGTGATTCCTTATATTCATTTTGGATAGGTTTTAGATTTGATGTGCAATTAGCGGCACTACTAAATTTACCCTTATATATATTTGGTGCCATAAAATGGATAAGCCCACTTACAACAAAATTTGGTAATTTTATTTGGAAACTATATTTTGTGATTTATAATCTAGTAATTCTTTACATTTATGTGGGAGATATTGCATATTTTGATTTTTTCAAAAAACGTGTAGATGCTACTGTTACAAGATTCTTTTATGATATAGAAGATGCAACTACAATGCTTGTCCAAGGTTACCCTGTATTTAAAGCACTTATAGGTTTTATTTTGTTCACTATCTTAGTGTATTTCCTTTTCTCAAAAGTAGTAAAAAAGATTCAAGCAAGTTCAATTGTAGATGAAGCGACAGGGATTAAAAAAGTATTTATTTATACAATTTTTACTGTTGTTTTTATCTTTGCAGCGTATGGAAAATTTGAACTTTATCCACTTAGATGGAGTGATGCCTTTTATTCAGCAAATAACTTTCAATCATACTTAGCAAGTAATCCCGTAACATATTTTGCAAATACCTTTAAAAATAGAGAAACAAAATATGATGAAAAATTAACGCAAGAATATTATGACAATGTAGCAGAGTTTTTAGAGATTGATAAAAAAGATCCAAATAAACTATCTTTTGCTAGAGTTGTGCAATCTAATCTAGATCCTAAATATAAGTTTGAGCAAAAACCAAATATTGTATTTTTAATCTGTGAGTCTATGGCATATCCAAGAACTTCTATTTCAGGAAATCCTTTAAACCCTACTCCTTTTGTAAAAACTCTTGCAGATAATGGTATCTCATACTCAAGATATTTTACTCCTCATGCAGGAACAGCAAGAAATGTATTTACAGCACTTACAGGATTGGCTGATGTTGAAAGAATAAAAACAACATCAAGAAACCCACTAGCAGTAGAGCAAAATATCCCATTTAACTCAAGTACAGGATTTGAAAAAGAATACTATATAGGTGGAAGTCTTAGCTGGGGAAATGTAAGAGGTGTGATATCAAATATTCAAGGTGCTAAAACATATGAACAAAGTGCATATAAATACCCAGCTATTGATGTTTGGGGAGTATCAGATATTGATCTCTTACGTGAAGTAAATGAACACCTCAAAATCAAAACTGATCCATTTATCTCAATTGTTCAACTAGCAGGGAACCATTCACCTTATACTATTCCTGAAGTAAATTATGGATTTAAAGCAAAAGAAGGAATCTCTGAAGAAGATCTAAAAAAATATAGTTTTGATGGGAGCTTAGAAGATTTTAATGGTCAATACTTTATGGATCATAGCATTGAACATTTTTTCAATTTAGCAAAAAAGGAAAAATACTTTGATAATACTATATTTATTCTAGTAGGAGATCATGGATTACCTAAAAACTCTGATCATATGACACCAAATAACAAAGATCTACATGCTATTCATACTCCACTTATTATTTATGCCCCAAAACTAATTAAACCTAAAAAAATAACTTACCCTGTAAGTGAAGTGGATATAAGTGCAACTATTGCAGCTCTTACTAGTGATAGTTTTATAAATTCATCTTTTGGAAGAAATCTTTTAGGAAAAAACTTTGATGATAAACAACACTATACATACTATATGACCCATGAAGTTAATCCTACTATTAACATAATAGGTGATGAATATATTTTAAAAGTGAGATCAGATGGAAGTGAATTAAAGCTATTTAAATATAATGAATTTAATAACAACACAGCTAAAAACTATGCTTCTGAGTTTCCTGAACTTACAAAAGAGATGAAAGATTTAGCTAGGGGAATATTTGAAGGTACAAGATATACAAGATTTAATAATTCTACAGATAACGTAAACAAAAAAATAGAAGAGTATAAATAACTCTTCTATCTAAGCCAAATTAATTACTCGACAACTCATAAAGTTTTTTATACTCTTCACAATTTTCTAAAAGATACTCTTCGCTACCTTGATTTATAATCTTACCTTTTTTAAAAAAGAAAATATTATTTGCATATTTAATTGTACTTAAACGATGAGCAATTATAATTGTAACAATATCTTTAGTTACAGTATCAAGAAGTTCAGTGATAACAGACTCACTTTTATTATCAAGTGCAGAAGTTGCCTCATCAAGAATAAGAATTTTAGGATTTCTATAAAGAGCTCTAGCAATAGCTATACGCTGTTTTTGCCCACCACTTAGATTAGTACCTGATTCATCCAAAATAGTATCTATACCATCAGGTAAATCATTTACAAATGTACTTGCATTTACAAGCTTCAATATTTTATGAATTTTTTCTTCATCATACTCTAAACCATAAGTGATATTTTTCCCAATAGTATCATTAAAAATATATGTTTTTTGGGTAACAATAGAGATGCTTTTTCTTAAACTATCAATCTTTATATCTTTTAAATTTGTATCATTTATAGTAATACTACCACTCTTGGTATCATAAAACCTAAGTAAAGCATTTACCATGGAACTTTTACCACCTCCACTATCACCCACGAAGGCTACAGTCTCACCTTTATTTATCTGTATATTTACCCCATCTAATGCAGTTTTTTCGCCATATTTTAATACTAAATTATCCACAGATATTTTATCAATCCCATCTGTAAAATCTTTCTCTCCAGATTTTATTTCAGCTTTTATTGCAAATAGATCATTTATCCTTTGGTTTGCTGCTAAAGCATCTTGGAATTGATTATATAAAGAAGATAAACTTTTTAATGGGGTATAAAGCATAAAAAGTGCTGTCATAAATGAAAAGAATGTACCAACACTCATACGCCCTTCAATTACTTCATTTCCACCCACAGTAATAACTATAGCAATCGCAATAGCTCCAACTATCTCCATTAAAGGGGAAACTAATTCATTTGTTTTTACACCTTTTAAATTTACTTTAAAAAATTCATAGTTGTGTACTTTAAATTTGCTAGATTCTAAGTTTTCACTTGAACTAGCTTTTATAATCTCAATATTGTTAAATATTTCATTTAAGTGAGCTAATATATCTGAATTTCTCTCTTGGGATTTAAAAGAAAGCTTCTTCATCCTTTTTGCTAATCTACTTAAAGGGAAGATCACTAAAGGCATAACAATCAAACCATAAAAGGCTAATTTTGGACTTTGATATATTACTACCCCAACTAAAGCCATAACAGTAAGCAGTTCTTGAATCATCCTTGCAATTTGGTTTGATACAGCTGCTTGAATTCTATTAATATCATTGGTAATTCTACTTACTAACTCACCACTATGTTTGGAATTAAAAAACATAAGATCAAGATTCATAATATGGGATAAAAGTTTATCCCTAACTTTTCTTACTATATCTTGTCCTATATAAGAAGTATAATAAGCTTGAAGAAATCTACCTACACCCTTTGCAGTGTATAATAAAATCACTATTAAAGGGACAATTTGCAACATCTCCCTATCTTTTTCAATAAATACTTTATCTAAAAGAGGCTCTATAATATATGCAGTACCACTTGTACCAACAGCCACCAAAATAACACCAATAAATACTAAGATAAATTTACCTACATAACCTTTATAGTAAGGGATATATTGTTTAAAAAAGTTTATCAATTAATCATACCTTTTAATTATAATAAGGATATATTCTAACTAATAATCTCTAAAAATATGATTTTAAATGGGGATAAACTGTACTATATAGTTTAAATTAATTAAAATGTGATTTCAAATGACAAGAAAATTACACTAAATACTTTAAAGTGTATTAAAAATAAGATTTATAAAGTACAGCTACCCAAGTAGCCACATGAAGTAATATAGCAAACATCACAGCAGATGAGCCAAGATCTTTCGCTGATTTTGCTAAAGGATGAATATCTATAGTCACAAGATCTACCACATTTTCTATGGCACTATTTATAAGTTCCACTATAAGAACCAAAATACCCGTAACTAAAAGTATAAGTTTAGAATTAAATGAGGCATCTATAAAAATAATTCCTATGATAATAAATATAGCACAAAAAAGCTCTACCTTAAAAGACATCTCTGTTTTTAAAGCGTGTCTAAGCCCCTCTATTGCATAGTGGGTATTTTTGAAAATACTATATTTTGGTTTATTGTTCATATATATCCCTATTGAACTCTTTAAATCTTTTATGTTGCCAAAACCAATCTTCTGGTTTATCTTTTATCTGCTTCTCAAATACTTTTGAGATTTTTTGGGATGTATTTATGATATCATCTTCACTTACATCTTTTGCCACTTTTATAGGCTCACTAAAATATGCATTATGTTTTTCAAAACCATCTCTTATAAATAATACAGGGATAATAGTAGCTCCAAACTTTGACGCGATTCTTACTGGTGAGTCTGTTTGGGTTACTTTTTTTCCAAAAAACTCTATGGTAGAAGACTCATAGCTTGGGATACTTTGATCTATCGCCATAGCTAATATTCGTTTTTCTTTAAAAGCCTTTACCATTCCTTTTGCAGCTTTACGCTTTTCAAGCATATTTACATTGTGAAGATTTCTTACATCCTCATACATCTGAGTAAAATACTCATTTTTCATCTCTTTTGCTATCACTGAAATTGGTCTATATTTTAGTGAAATATAAGGTATAGCCATTTCCCAGCTAGCATAGTGAGCAGTTACTAAAATAATCTTTTCATCATTTGCTATGGCATCTTTGATATAATGATCATCTTTAATATTTACCATCTTATCCATATCTTCTAAAACATAATCTTGATTTGCAATAAACTCATATAGGTTATAGATAAGATTATCATATGCTCCTCTTACAATTTCTTCTTTTCTCTTAAAACTTATCTCATCACCATAAGCAAAGTCAAGATTTGCAAAAGCAATCTTTTTGTGTTTTTTATTTAAAGAAAATGCCATTTTTGACCAAAGCTTTAAAATTGGTTTCATAATAAACTTTGGACAAACACGTAACATAAATGCAAAGATTTTGTATAGTATAAAGGCAATTAGTTTCAATTTAATAACTCCCTAATAATTTTATAGCCAGATCATAAATATTTTGTGGCTCTATCTCCTTTATGGAGAAGTCATTACGATCTAGTTTATAGGGATTTACCTTTGAGCTAGATTTTATAACTTTATTAATATCTGTTTCATATGCTTGTTGTACAGGAGTTGGTCCAAAAAGCATTATTGATGGAATATTTAAGGCCCAAGCCATATGAGTTGGTCCAGTATCATTTCCTATCACAAGATTACATTTAGAGATGAGACACTTAAGGGCATCAAGGGAAACCTTAGGAGCTACGATAACTTTATCATTACCCTCTTTAATAAAATCTGCATATGATTTTTCCTCTTCATTACCCCAAACAATTATGATATTTTCATCAAACTTTTTAGATAATTCAAGGTATTTCTCTTTTGGGTAATTTTTACTTGGCCATGAAGAGCCCACCACAAAGATGATATTTTTTTTATCTTTAGATAAAAAATCAAACTCAACATCTTTATAATATAAAAAAGGCTCCTTTTCTAAAATCATATCCCTATCAAGTTCTATCTTCAAAGCTTTTCTAGCAAGGATAGCATTTCTATCTATTTTATTAAGCCCATAAGAGATAGAAAAACCCTTATCATAAAATCTACTAGCAATACTCTCCCTAATAGAATCCTTATCAAATCCAACAATTTGAGATCCAACAACTCTACCACCAAGGATCTTAGATACTACAGCAGATTTAAAAAGCCCTTGTGCATCTATCACTAGATCATAATTATTTTTAGCATAGGAGTTTATTAATGAGATTTGAGAGAAAATCTCCATCTTTTTCTTTTTTATAGCTTTTAGATTTACAGAGAAAATATTATCAATATGGGGATTGTTTTCTAAAACCCCCTTAAATCCATTTTCTACAATCCAATCAATCTGAATCTCTGGGCGTTGTTTTTTTATAAACTGTAAGATCACCATAGCATGGATGATATCACCCATTGCGGTTAGTTTGACAATACAGAGCTTCATGAAGCTTTTCCTTTTATTTTGATCATACACTGCTTGCAGTTTATCTCGCAGGAACGGAGTGACGAGGACACGCAAAGTTTCATAATATCTCAATCTCCATATTTACAGGCGATACTAGTTTTTCACAAGCAGCATAAGTAAGATATACATGCTCATCTGTTTTTATTTTAAGTCTAGATCCATCTAGTTCATACTCAAACGGCTTATTATTGAAATCCACATTTAATCTAAGATTTAATGTGATCATAAAACTTAACCACTGTACAGTATTTAAATCAGGAAGTAGTTCTTTAAACTCTTCAAGATCCTCTTCACTTGGGATAGATTTTTTTGAAAACTTAATAATATGTGCTATAAGTACCCTATCTTCGTGAGAAATAGCAAAGTTTAGACCATTTAAAATAAATGTAAAGGCATGATCGCTGTATTGATAGAAATTTAAAGTCACACCAATACTATGAAGTTTAGAAGCTATTACAAGTAAACCTCTATATTTATCATCTAAATTATGTAAAGGTTTTAGGGCATTAAAAATATCCCTTGTATTTTGTGCAAAAAATGCTGTTTGATTTTCACATAACTCAAACCTATCAAGAAGTGATCTAATACTTACATTAAAATTTGCTGGAAATTTATTATTTGAAGTTCTAAGTAAATCAGTAAGATATACACCTTCCCTTACCCCTGCTCCACTTGTAAAGATAGTTTTACTTTTTAAATACTCAGCGATAGTTTTAAAGATAAAAGTTCCCTCTTGAATAGTATCAAATCTATCTTTTTTAATACCAAACTTTTTAAGATCACTTGGTTCTTCTGCCTTTACTATCTCTTTAAACAATTTCTTATGATCATCATATTTATACGAAAATCCATGTAGCACATCTAAAGGATATTCTATCTTTTTCAAGATCACACGACTAAGTGCTCTAGCTGTACCACCCATACCCACAATAATTGGGTTTGTCATATTTAGCTCTTCATACTCTTTTAATTGTTTGAATATATATTGCTTAGCACCTCTATAGTCATCTTTTGAAAAAAATAGCTCTCTAAGTCTTACTGTACCTACATTTAAAGAGATAGCGTGTTGTATATTTTTATTCTCTACAATACAAAGCTCAGTACTACCCCCACCAATATCTAAAGTAACAAAGTTATCAAGATGTAGTAGATTTAATGCAGCAGTCCCACCATAAAAAGACTCTTTTGGACCATCAATCACTCTGATATTTAGACCAAGCTCATTTTTAACTCTATTTAAAAACTCTTTTTTATTTGGTGCATCACGTAGTGCAGATGTGGCAACACATAGTATTTTTCTAGATTTTAAGGATTTTGCTATTGAAAGAAAGGATTTTAAAGCATTAAATGCCCTATCCATTGGTATTTGTTGTAAAACACCACCATTATTATATGAGCCCTCACTAATCTTTACACGTGATTTAGTCTCATTTATAAGATGAAATGCAAAACGGCTGCTTTTTTTAAAAACAACCATCCTCATTGAGTTTGACCCAATGTCGATGATAGTTGTTACACTAGCCATTATACTTCTTCAGATTCTAGCTGTTCAAACTTAAACTGTAACTCTTCTCTTGTTTCTTGATTGTCGCTATCTAAGATAATACAATCAACCGGACAAACCTCAACACAGGCAGGCTCATCATAACTCCCTACACATTCCGTACATCTATCTGGATCGATGATATATATTGGATCACCCTCTTCGATAGCTTCGTTTGGACACTCTTCCCTACATGCATCACAAGCGATACATTCATCAGTAATCATTAATGACATATTAAGTTTTCCTATAACCATTTAAATTTTGTAATGGATTTATAACCTATTATTCTTTAATAATATCTTAGTTTTTAAAGAATTTCAGTAAATATTTTATAACACCATATAGCCTTAAATATAGACATTTTTTATATTTATAAAAAGAAAGAAAAGATTGTTATAAATTATCTATTAATTAGTATCTTTTTTAAATCATATAAAGAGTTATTTTAGCTACCTTGTCAAAAATCAACTAAATCACTTTTAAATATGAAAAATAAAAATTTTTAAACTACAAAAAGGATTTTTATTATAATTTCTTTTCATTTTTCTTACTAATTTTTTACAAATAAATAATTTGAAATTTTTTTAAAATCACTTATTATCTAAAGGAAAGGAAATAGAAAGGAAAGATTATAAAAAAATGATTTATAGCAATAATATCTTTTAATAAATAATAAAAATTATAAATTTTTCTATCTTTAAAAATATCACCTATTTTAAATAAAAATATTTTAAAACTTCTATACTCTACTAAAGAACTAATATTTTATATTAAGCAAAATACCTATAATATATAATAATTATATTTATTAAAACCAAGGCTAAAATGTTTTTTAAAATTCTAAAAAATAAGATTATACTTTCTATCTTTTTTATCACAGTTATTTTACTTTCTACCCTTTCTATTTATATACCAAAAGTTACAGAACAAAGTACTATAGATTTTGTAGTTAAAAACTCAAAAACCACAGTAAAACAAATAAAACTCACAAGGGAATATTATGTACAAGAGGTAGTGGGTGATATAAAAAAATTTGCACCAAATATAAAATTTGACTATGATCATGCTGGAGTTGATGGGAAAATAGCCTTTCCAACTTCATTAGTTCATGAACTAAGTGATATATACTCAAAAAATACAGGTACACAAATAAAACTATATAGTAAATATCCATTTAAGCCTAAAGAAGATAGAAAACTATCACCAACTCAACTTGAAGCTCTAACATATGTGGAAAACAATGATGAAGGTATTTGGATCAAAAGAGATACCATAAATGGAACAAATGTTATGAGAGTAGCAGTAGCTGATTTTATGACTCAAGAAGCTTGTGTATCTTGCCATAACTCACATGTGGATAAAACTTGGGATTTTACTTGGAAATTAGGTGATACAAGAGGTGTACTTGAAGTAATCACACCAATTGATGAAGCTATCAATGCAAATCAGACTTTAAAAAATGAAATACTTTTTTCAGTTTTTATATCAATGGCAGTGATCTTACTTGTATATAGTATCACACTTTATAAAAGAGAAGAAGAACTACTAGATAAAAATGACAATCTAGAAACTCTTGTAGAGGGACAAACAAAAACTATCAAAAAAAATCTTGATATAATGGGTAAATATATCATCTACTCTAAAACAGATGCAAAAGGTATCATCACTGAAGTGAGTAATGCCTTTTGTGAAATCTCCCAATACAAAAAAGAGGAACTTCTAGGAAGAAGTCACAGTATAGTAAGACATCCAGATATGGAAGATAAGATATTTAAAAACCTTTGGCAAACTATCGAATCACAAAAAACATGGTCAGGGGAAATAAAAAACAAAAAGAAAGATGGTACATTTTATTGGACACTTGCAAATATCACCCCAGAATTTGATGAGAAAGGTAATCTTTTAGGATACCTATCAATAAGACAAGATATCACCTCAAATAAAGAACTAGAAAACAATACAAAAAAACTAATAGAAACAGAAAAACTGATAAGTCTAGGTGAAATGATAGGAAATATTGCACACCAATGGAGACAACCCCTAAGTGCAATCACATCTAGAGCATCTAGTGTAAAGATGTTTAATAGTATAGGAAGTCTAGAAAGTTCAGAGATAGATGAAAATATGGATAAAATCATAGATAAATCAAACTACTTATCAGATACTATCAATACCTTTAGAAACTTTATAAAAAGTGATAAATCCTTAGATAATATAGATATAGACAAAGCTATAGAAGAATCCCATAAGATCATAGAGATAATCTTAACAGACAATCAAATCAAACTTATAAATAATATAGAGTTTAATAAAAACCTTAAAATAATAGGAATTGAGAGTGAACTAGTACAAGTGATCATAAATATCATAAGTAATGCAAAAGATATCCTACTAGAAAAACAGATCATAAACCCATGGGTAAAACTTGAATCATATATAAAAAACAATACCTTCATCTTAAGTATAGAAGATAATGCAGGAGGAATCCCAGATGACATCATCTCAAATATTTTCAATCCATACTTTACAACCAAACACCAAAGCCAAGGTACAGGTTTAGGACTACACATGAGTTATCAGATCATTATGGATACTTTTAACGGTAAACTTTATGCTAAGAATACTAATAATGGGGCTAAGTTTTTTATTGAGTTGCCATTAATGTAAAGTGATATGATAAATTAGTAAAGTTTTATCCTAAAGCTAAATGTTTTAATAGTTTTTCATTAACCTCTTTTAATTCATCTAAAGTTAATTTTGTGATTAAATTATCAAGGTGAATTCTACTTTGATCAAGGGTACAAAGCTCATTTATACATATTTCACTTATCTGTTTTAAACTATCCCTTGGGTTTACTTTAACCCTTAAATTTCCACCAGAGATATTTGTAGTCATAGGTATCACAGTAACACCTTTAAAATCCACTTTGTCAATATTTCTATTTGCTATATCATTTTGAATAATAAGTGCAGGTCTTAGTTTACCGAACTCACTATTGTATTTTTTACCAAAATTTACGATATAAATATCTCCCCGTCTCATTTGGTGAGATCCTCACAAACCTCTTCTATCTCTTTAAACTCATTATATGAACTTTTAGATAATGCCTCAGCATTATTTAAAAGATAAAGTTCATCTTCAATCTTTTCCCTCAATTTTTCATATAACTCATATGGTAAAACCACACTTTTTGTAATATGCTTTTTTGCATCCTCAACAAATGTTATATCTTTTGGTTGAGTTATGTACGATGGTTTTTTTATTATATCACTTGAAGTTATTGTTATCATAATATATCCTTAGTAAATTAAATACTATTAAATTATACTACTATTAAATACTATTGTCAATGTTTGTTTTTTAAGGTAGAGATAAGTATCAAGTATTAGGGTCAGGTGATCCTAATGCTATTATTCCCTCTAGTTCTTTTGATAATTCTTTGGACTGTTGCTTGATTTAACTCTAATACTTTAGCTATTTTATGTTGAGAATACCCTTTTTCATAAGCTTTTAAAATTAAACTATTTCTTTCTTTAGTATCTTTTGATTTTGATAAAATAGATATAAGTTCTTCTTCACTTAATTTCTTTATAATATTTGGTGCTTCCACTAAATTTGAAGCTTTTTTTAGTTCTAATAATTCATCTGAATCAAATGGTGTATTAAGAAATGTTTTAATTGATTCAAAATCATTTTGATAATAGTTTTTGATCCATGAATCTTTTAGGCATTCATTGAGGGAGACATTAAAAAAATGATGTGCAGAACTATATGGATATTCTTCTATATTTCTTACTATTTTTGCTTTAAGAGGATTTTGTTCTATATATCGAATTAATGTATAAAAATATGCTTCATCAGTGATCATCTTAGATTGAAATCTTCCTTGCCACAAATGTCCTGATCTTTTATATGTTTTATTAAAATAAATTGCATATCTACTATTTATTTGTCTCATAAACTTTGAAAGATTCTCTTCTTGCAATTGTATAAATAAATGGTAATGATTATCCATTAAACAATAATTATGAATTATAATTGAGTAGTTTTTTGATTCACTACATAAAAGTTCTAAGAAGTATTCAAAATCTTCTTTTTTTAGAAATACTTTTCTTCTTTCTACTCCTCTATTAATAATATGATAATATCCCGGTATCTCTATTCTTGGTCTTCTTGGCATATATTACTCACTTATTTTATTGTATCTTTTAAAAGTCTATCTGATTTATTCTTTTTATAGCATTAGCATCACCTGACCCTCATATTTGTTTTATTAGTTTATAGAAATTTTCAAATTTCAAGCTTTTTTAAGGTGGCGACTGTCCCCTTTTACCTTTTTTTGTCTTATTACAATAATCAATTAAATGATTTAATTCATTTTCATTAAAATTTATCATTGTAATAATCATATCATTATAATAAAGAATATGATTTATATCGCTATATTCTATATCTTTAATATGAGCAATTGTAAAACCATTCAATGATTGCTTTTTTTCTAATTTTTGTTTAGGAATATATTTAAGCCATTTTTCTATATATGAATTATAATTTTCTTCATTATCATAAAAAACTCTTAATGAGTTCATAGCCATATTTTTTGGATTTGTATAATTATAATTATATTCAAATGGCTTACCAACATTACCTTTTTCTAAAAACTTAGGAATAGGAATAAAACATTGTTTTGTTTCAACATAAATATATTTGTTATCGTCTTCACTAATTGCAAATAACGAATTAATTACAAAAATTACAATTATCATTAATCTAATCATTTATAAACCTTTACATTACAACTACTAACACTACTACAATTATACTCATATTTATAACCAGAAGATGTATCCATATATTGAACTACATTAAGAGCATCTGTAGCATCTGATCTAAGATAACCAACAGGTGCATTAATCCTTGCATTATCCATATCATATACGAATGGCTTTCGTAATTGTTTATGTAATGAATATTTTGCAATTTTTACTTCGTAATCAGTACCACTAAAATTCATCTCATCTCTAAACTGGTCGGGCTCCATAGAATTTATTCTTTGATTTTCATTAATATGAGTTAACATACCTCCAATACTATTAAACATATGCACAAAAGCCCCAGTCATAGCGCCATTAGAAAACTTACCACCAGTAATCACAGAAGTAGTCCCAGATAAAGCAGCTGTAGCCATAGTCCCAACAAAAGGATCCATATCCTTAGGAGCAGCAAATCCCGAAGCCACAAATCCAGCCCAAAAAGCGGAACTTGTCTTATTCCCTTGAGCTTTAGCAATAGCAGCCCTACTCACACCATGTGCTATAGCTTTTTTAGTAGCCTGTCCAGCACCTCCATTAATAAAGCTTACATCATGCCCATAATAATCACCAATACCATCTGCCACCCCAGCAGAAATAGCACCAATAACAGCACCCTTAAAAAAAAAAGGGGACAGGCTACTTTAAATTTTATTCTAATTATTAAAAAAATAAAGTACTAAGTATATTGAAATTTAGTTGCTAAAAAGTTTTATGAAAGAAGAAAAAGAAAAGAGGGAAAAAAGGAATTACCTCCCCTGTTTTAGGGCTTTTCTTTAAAAAGTAGCCTGTCCCCTTTTATTTTAGCAACAAAATTAATATTTACTATTAAGATATTAGTAGCATTAGCATCACCTGACCCTTATATCCTAGTAGTATCATTTCCCTGAGCTTTAGCATTAGCATCACCTGACCCTTATATTTTGTCTTGGAAGTGACTTATAATAATTAAGTTATCGTTATCACCTGCCCCTCGATATGTCCATTTATTTATTTCTTACTTTTTGTTTTCTTTCTTATATTTATTAAAAAAATAAATTATTAATATAGCTAAAAAAGCCACTTCCCATAATGAAGTTGGGGAAGATCCATACATTTCTGAAAAATACATATTTTTAATATTAATACCTAAAACTAAAAGTATAATTATTATAACTACTTTAATTATCTTCATTATTTCCCTATTTGATGTTCAATATAACCTTGAGTTGTACCAATTGCTATTTCTTTAACCTCACGATAACTATGATAAGCTGGAAAAGCTTCAAGGATTGCTTGTTTTGCAATACCATATGCAAAACCTACCCTCGCTCCTATATATGCACCAACTACCGCACCTATATCATCAGCAACAGCCCCCACTGCAGCACCTGTCATTGCACCTGAAATTGACTCTTCTACACCACTTCTAATAATTCGTTCTAAAGCTTCATCTGTATTTAAAGCATTTGAAGTAGCTTGTCCTCCTGCTGATTTAGCTGCTTTAGAACCCAAACTATTAAACATATGTACAAAAGCTCCAGTCATAGCCCCATTACTAAACTTCCCACCAGTAATAACAGAAGTAGTCCCAGATAAAACAGCTGTAGCCATAGTTCCAGATAAAGGATCCATATCCCCAGGAGCAGCAAATCCAGAAGCTACAAATCCAGCCCAAAAAGCAGAAGAGGTATTATTCCCCTGAGCTTTAGCAATAGCAGCCCTAGATATTCCATGAGCCACAGCCTTAAAAGCAGCAGCTCCAGTATGTCCAGAGAAAAAACTAGCTTTATGTCCAGCATCAGCACCAATGCCAAATAAATCACCAGTCCCATTAGCTACACCATCTGCTACCCCAGCAGAAATAGCTCCAATAACAGCACCCTTAAGACCAGCATCAAATGCATCACTCCAAGAGCCTCCATTTATCTTAGTTCCAACTATACCTCCTGCTGTACCAGCCATTGCACCTGCTACTATTGCACCATAATTAAGTGTCATAGCATAGTTTCCAACTGCGGCACTCACTGCTATAACAGCTGCTGCCTTCAACTCAGCCCTATGCTTAGTCTCAAATCTCTTAGCCTCAGCCTTAACTTTCTTAACTACATTTACATGGGCTTTTACTACTTTCTTTACAGTTCTTGTAGCTTTTTTTATAATCTTTCTAGGACTCCAGCCCCAATGCCCTGTAGGATCTATATATTTTAACGGATTATTCCTTACATAGGAGTATCTATTAAAAGATTGAGAATTATACATATATGGGATCATTGTATCAGCTGACATAAACCTTCCAATATCAGGATCATAGATACGTGCATTCATATGTATATAATCTGTATTCTCTATATGTTCATGTCCTGTATATCCCCTATTTGTATATGATGGGTTTTCTTTTTCTTTTCCCTCTTCATCTGGTTCTATCTTTTTACCAAATGGGGTATATGACATCCTTGCTTTTACTTCACCTATATTATTTGTTATTGTATCTATTGAGTTTAGTGAATCATAGTGTAGGTATTTTGTATTTGACAAAGTAGTATTTGATAGATCTTTTGTATAGATGGATATCACCTTTCCATCTACATAGATAAAGTATCTCTCTTTATTTCCATTTGATGAAGATATATACTCATAGGATTTATCCATATAGTAAGTTGTAGTGGTATCTGTTGATCCTAGTTTTATTTGAGTCTTTTTATATCTTTGTTTATTTGTATCGTAATAAAAAGATATATTATGATCTTTTGTGCTGATTGTTTTATTTTTATTAAATGAATTATATGTAAATTCTGTACTACCATTTGTAAGCATATTTCCATTTAGATCATATGTATAACTTTTTGATCCTGCTTGTTTTACCCTATGTGTACCTGTGTAATATTCATAATCTTCATCTTTACTTACATCTGATTTATATTTTATATTTCCTGATTTATCATATCTATATGAAGTAGTATAATTTGTCCAAGCTGTTGAGTTCTCATAGTTTTTTATTCTATTTAGATTATCATATTTATATCTTTGTAGGGTATCTAATTTATGATCTAATCTTGTATCTAGGTTATTTAAATTATCATATAGAAATTCTAAGTCTCTTATTTGGTTTAAGCCATTATATCCTGTTGTTATATTTGATATTGTTCCATCATCATTTAGCTTTAGGGTATTTACTAGTCCATTTCCTACTAGGTTTTTTATGGCTTGGTCTTTTGAGTTATATTCTAGTGCCATATAAAAATAGTTAAATTCACTATTATCTAATATATATCCCTGTGTTATCTCACCATTTGAGTTATGTTGTTCTGATCTTAGTTTTAGGTTATCTGCTATTGTACTTGTTTCTATTGATTCTAATAATGAAAATTGGGATATATCTAAATAAAACTGTGTATTTGGGGTATTTTCTTTTGAGAGTTCTAGGTATTTTTGTGATAATTCTTTTTTATTATCACTATATGCTTTATATTGATTATATAGGTCTTCATAAAAGTCACCTATTGAATTATTTCCTGTTGAGTAGTAATTATTTGCTTGGGCTAAATAATTATTTGCTTTAATTAGGTTTTCATTTGATTGTTGTTGACTTTCTTTTGCTTGTAGTTCATACTCTAGGGCATTTGCTTCAAGTTGTTGTGCTACATTTAAAAGGCTTGTACTTTCATTTGGGTTTTCTTGGGCTAGGTCTTTATATTCTTTTGCTGTTTGTTTTAGGGAGTTTGATTTTTCTTGGTATTCTAGGTATTCATCATATAGTGACTCTGAGCTTGTTAATAATTCTACTACTAGGTTTACAAAGTGTGTACCATCGAAATCTTCTATTTGTTCTTTTGGGGATTTTATTGATATTAGGTATCCATTATTATCATAGGTATTTATTACTTTGAAATCATTTGATAGGGTTTTATCTTTTAATCTTCCGTATTGATCATATGTATAACTTTTTGTAAAGGTTTTATCTTCTATTGTTGTAGTGATTGAGCTTAATCTTGAGTATTGATCATAGGCATATTCTTTTTTGAACACTATTTTTTCATTAGAGTCTTTTTTTATCTCTATATGGATTAGTCCTATACCATTTTGTGCTGTATCATATTTCCATGTGGATAGACTACCATCACTTAAAGTCTCGGATATTTTTCTTCCTAGCTTATCATATGAAATATGTGTAGTTTGTCCTTTTGCATCTGTTTGAGTTTTTAATTGTCCTGAGGCATAATAGGTATAATGCCATGTACCCATATCTGGGTCGATTTGAGTCTTTTTATATCCATATTCATCATACTTAAGTTCAATATGTATTCCACTTTCATCTTCACTATTATAGGTATCAGTTAGATTACTTAAAGCATCGTATTTATATGTCACTATTGATTCATCTAGGGAGCCTTTTGCATCTACAACTTTTGTAACTTTGCCTAGTACATTTTTTGTGGTTTCTTTTTCCTGTTTATTATGGTTTTCATGGGTTGTTGTAAAATCTTCATACCTAAATTTATCTATAGTTCCTAAGTTATTTGTTTCTTCGACCCTATTATATTTATCAAATTTTGTTGTTATATATTGTTTGCTTTCCCCTTCATAGTATGGCAAAGATTGTTTTACTACATTTCCAAATTTATCATATTCTATTGTGGTATAAATATCCCCTTTAAATCCAGCTTTTTTTGTAGCTACTACTTTACCTAAAGAGTTATAATAAACTGTAGTATCACTAAAGCCTAATGTTTTTGTTTCTATTTTATAATATACATTATCGATATTATCTAAACTATCAAAGCTATATTTATATTCAGTATATGTACCATCGGCTTTTATCTCTTTTATCTTTTTACCAAAGTTATCATATTCGTATGATGTTGTTAAACCATTTATATCGGTGATAGTTTTTACGTTACCTTCATCATCGTATGTTTTTGAGATTTTATGTTTAATTTCATCTATGGTGTTTGATATTGATTGTATATATTTATCTTGGGGATCATAGGTATAGGTTGTTGTATTGCTTTGTATACCTGCACCACTAGTAGTCTCGGTCCGTCTATTACCATTATCATAATAGGTATACTCTTTTTTAAACCATTTATCAATGCTATCAGGTTCTATAGTTTCACTTAAAAGAATACCTGTTGTTTTATCATAGGTAAAACTTGAAGTTTTAGTTTTTGGATCAACATTAGGGGCTTCATGGGTTACGCGGGCTCTTTGTAGACGACCTAGTATCCAATTATCTTTATCTTCTGGAAGATATGTATTTGTTATTGTTTTTTTGAATACTTCACCTGTAGTATTATCTACTGTTTTAGAAACTGTTAGTTCTACATTTCCATATTTATCAATCTCTTCATTTGTAGTTGTGATAGTTGATAGGTGAGTTTTAATTCCTTCATCATTATAATTATAATTTTTCTCTATTGTTTCATATAGATTTATACTAATAATTTCAGGATAATCAGCTTGTATTTGTTTTTTATATATATTTTGTGTAGAGGATAATTCTTTATCACCCATATAAGTAGTAGTATTATCTTCCATTCCTACAAAAGGATATGTTTGATTATAAGTTGTCTCTATTTTTATATTATTTAGATTATTAAAAGAAGTGATCTTTGCAAATCCTAAGGAGCCTAAACCTCTTAGATTTACTTTTAGGCCTTCATATGTATATGTAGTTATACTATCAATATCTTTATCTAATGTTTTACTTGATACAGAGCTTACTACTTGTTTTACTCCTTTTATATCTCTATTTGGGGAGCTTGTATCGTTATATTTAGTATAAATAGTCTCATCGGATAAACGTTTATACTCTATATCTATTTGGTTACCAAAGGAATCTGTGATTTTTTTAATTTTATTATTGATCTTATTTTTATTATATGAAACTTTTAGTTTATGTCCTGTACTTTTATCTGTTTGTATTACATCTACTAATCCATCTCCATTCATATCTTCTAATAATATATCCCACTGGGATGCTGTTGGTTCATTGATTAATGTTATGGGATTACTAAATCCACTTCCCCTATTGTATTTAACCTTTACTATATTTCCATGGATTCCATCATACTTTTGTACTATATCTGCTAATCCATCTCCATTCATATCTTTTGTAAAGATATCCCATTGGGTTAAGCCTGGGCTAATTTCATTTACTTGATATACTGAAGAACTTATACCATTTCCTGTACTATATGAAACTTTTAGCTTATGTCCTGTACTTTTATCTGTTTGGATTACATCTACTAAGCCATCTCCATTCATATCTTCTAATGATATATCCCACTGGGATGCTGTTGGTTCATTGATTAATGTTATAGGATCACTAAATCCACTTCCCCTATAGTATTTAACCT
>CAYFGQ010000004.1:0-1533 GCA_964342525.1 uncultured Arcobacteraceae bacterium | reverse complement strand
TCATATCTTTTGTAAAGATATCCCATTGGGTTAAGCCTGGGCTAATTTCATTTACCTGATATACTGAAGAGCTTATACCATTTCCTGTGCTATATAAGACTTTTAGTTTATGTCCTGTACTTTTATCTGTTTGGATTACATCTACTAATCCATCTCCATTCATATCTTCTAATAATATATCCCACTGAGATGCTGTTGGGTCATTGATTAATGTTATAGGATCACTAAATCCACTTCCCCTATAGTATTTAACCTTTACTATATTTCCATAATCCCCATCATACTTTTGTACTATATCTGCTAATCCATCTCCATTCATATCTTTTGTAAAGATATCCCATTGGGTTAAGCCTGGGCTAATTTCATTTACTTGATACACTGAGGAGCTTATACCTGAGCTAAAATTCTCTTCATAATATTCTATCTTTAGAGGTTTTAGACATTTTTCACCACTACACTCTGCAATACTTTCTATTTGAGATTTATCAATGGTGCTATCTTGTGTTTTATATTTTAGTTCATATTTTCTAAGGACTGTAGTATCTTTTTTTATCTCAATTAGATTTACTCTTTTTGTAATTTTGATATTATCTCCATCACGATATCCACTATATGTATCTAATCTATCTTGATAATTAAATTTTATTGTATAGTCTGTATATTGTATATTTAAAAGAAATACTTCATTTGGGTTATCATTATAATTATAGGTGATTGTATTATTGTATCTATCTTTTATTGTTTTTAGGTACCAAAGTTTATTTATTTTTATATACTCTTTTATATCTCCTGATTTTGTATAGACTTTAAAATTAACTCCATCATAAATGATTTTAGAATAAGTATCTATTTTTGTTCTATATTCACTATTTGGATCCCAATTATTTGTACCATTTTTAGGAACTAATCTTTGCCCATCGAGACATATATTATCTTCTAGATCATATTGTACACCTCTTTTTATTCCATCAAGGGCTAAGTTTGATCCACATCTTGAAATTGTACTTAATCCACTCAAAGACCAACCGATTCCAAAATATCCATCACCTGCATTTGAATTATAGTGTAGGGATATATCTGGTTTTATACCTGCTTTTCCTGATGGGATATTTAGTGATACATTATAGTTTAAAGCTCCATTATCTACTAGCAAAGATCCATTTAGGTTTGATACTGTATTTGAATATAGACTTATTATGGATATAAAAAATAAAGAGATTATTCTCATTTTAATCTACTTAGTTTATTTTTTTGTTTTGCGATTTTTGCTTGAAGTTTCTCTTTTTGTTCTTTATTTACTTTTTTCTTCTTTGTTTTTTTTAGTTTTTTCTTTTTTATTAGAGCTTCTATATTTGCTATTATTTTTTGCGATTCTTGATCTATTTTTTGTAAACGTTCTTTTTTATTATATTCTTTTAGACTATCCCTTTTTTCTATATTTTTAAAGATATCTTTGTATTTTAGTTTGGGGCTTGAATCTCCTAATAATACTAAGGGGATACACATTATTAGTGCTAGTTTTTTTAACATTTT
>CAYFGQ010000003.1:0-116451 GCA_964342525.1 uncultured Arcobacteraceae bacterium | reverse complement strand
GAACTCTATGAAAATATATTACTATATTTCCAATATTTTTATTATACGATGCGAGTCCTGTTCCCCGTAAATATTTTACTTCAGTTTGGCATTTTCAAAGGGTGGATTCTTTTCTTTTGTACACATTTTACTTAAAACTTATTGATTTAAGGAGATAATAGATATTTGGAAGTCATTTTGGTAGGTAGGTAAAATAATGCTAGTATATATTTTTAAGATAATTTAGAAAAGAATTTTATATGGATAATAAGTATATCGTTTATAATTTAAAAATAATGATTTTATCAATGATAGTAGGATTAGGATATATTATAGGAAGTATGGTTCTAAAAGTAGAATTAAATTTTGGTTTTATAGGGGCTATCAGCTATATTCTTGAAGTTACAACAGTTATTTTTATTATTTATGTTATTTTTAGTTTGAAAGAAAAATATAAAATTCTAAAAGTAGTTTTGTATGGAATATATCCTATTATTTTATTTATTCTATATGATTATACGTATAATATTGATGCTTTGCATGAAGCAAAAATAGGTATATTTAAATCTACAGCAGTTAATCCAAATTTTTTTGGTTTAGAAGTAATAAATTATTTTTCTTTTTTAAATTTATTACCATTTGCTATTGAAAAGCTTGACTATAGTTTTCAATTTATATTCTGTATTTTTTTTATAGTGGGTATTAAAGAATTGATGACTGATTATAGATGGTTTAAAAAAATAATTTTTGTGAATGAAAAGTTTTTATTTCATCATTTAATATATACTGGAATTTTATTAGGAATTATAGGAATATTTATTGATATTAATGATGCTAAGAAAAGTTTTAGAGATGAATATTTATCAACAAAAGAAATTAATAAAAAAATTGTAGATAAGTTTTTTAATAAAATTTTATTTAGTGACGATATCTATTTTTATTTTACATCGAGTGAAAAAGTCATAGTTGCTACATTTAATAATGAAGAAGATAAATATATTTTTGAAATAAGAAAAGATATTTCGGAAGTTTATACAAAATAAGTATTTTAAATATATTATAAAAGTTATAAACAACTTGTAATCATCCTAAGCTAAAATTCTGCATGATTAAAATAGCAGAATTTACAGCCATCTTCATACTATTACCACTCATCTTCTACCTAAAGATAATCCCCTCATATCTTATAATACCATCCCTTTGGATGGTAACAATATACGCTTATTATGTAATGAAATCAGATGGTATGGAGACTGTATTTAAAAAGATATATCCCTTTGATCTAAATTTTATGTTACTTCGATTTGTGTTATCCTCTTTTTTACTTTTTTTATTTGTATATATCTTTTATGAAGATAAGATGTTTAGTTTTTTGATTGAGAAAACTGAGGTTTATTGGATGATTATGTTTTTATATCCAGTATTTTCTGTGATACCTCAGGAATTTGTTTTTAGGCGGTTTTTCTTTTATCGGTATGATATATTTAGATCGAAGAGTTTTTTGATATATGTAAATGCTTTGGCTTTTGGTTTTGTTCATCTTGCTTTTGGAAATTTTTTGGCTGTGGGGCTTTCTGTGATTGGTGGGTATATTTTTGCTAAGACATATTTGAGGACTAAATCATTTTCTTTGGTGTGTATTGAGCATGCTTTATATGGTGATCTTATTTTTACTATTGGGCTTGGGGAGTTTTTTTATCATAATGGTGGGATGTATTAGAATCTTTTTGAATAGAAGTTAGGGTTTTTATGATGATTTGCTATAGCTAATATATAGATAGTTTCATCTTTTAATTTATAAAAAATTGTAAATGGAAAAGTATGAGTTACACATTTTCTTACTTCACCTTGAATGATAGGATATAGGTTTGGGAATTTTAGGATATTGTTTATACTAAATTTGATCTCAGCTTTGAATCTATCACCTAAGCCTAGTTGTTCATTATTGTAATAGTTTATGGCTTCATCAAATTCTAGTTTGGCTTCTTTTGAAAATCGGAGTTTATTTTTCATCAAAAAACTCATCGTAAGATATAGTTTCTAATTTTCCTTTATCAAGTAAAAGTTCTCTATTCTTTATTTCCTCTAGCCACTCTTTTTCAATATCATCATCAAAAGAGTTATAGCTTTCCACTAAAGATTCTACTAAAAGGATTCTTTCTTTTATAGGAAGATTAAGTGCCGTTTCTAAAACATCATTCTTTGACATAGTGATCCTTTTTTCTAGTTAAATAAATTATACCATATATTTTAGATATAATCTATCTATGAAATATCTATAAAAAGATAGTATAAGTTTTTGTCTTTTTATAATAACAATTGTATTAATTAGAATTTAATATATTTAGAAAAGTGGAGTTATCTATGACTAAAAATACTATTTTAGAATTTTTGAGAGAGAATAGAACCTTTTTATCAGAACAATTTAATGTAAAAAAAATTGGGCTATTTGGAAGTTTTTCAAAGGGTACTCAAAAGGAAGATAGTGATATAGATATAATTGTGGATATGCCTTCAAGCTTTGATAAATACTATGATCTTAAAGAGTATTTAGAGATGAATCTAAACTCAAAGATTGATCTTGGACTTGAGAACTCTATTCGTAAACTTATTAAGAAAAAAATTGAAAATGAGATCATCTATGCCTACTAGAGATATTGGTTTTTATATTGTAGATATATTTATTGCAATAGATAAAATCTTTAGATATACCTCAGAGTTTGATAATTGTGAAGATTTTAAGCATAGTGAATTAAATTGGGATGCTTCAATACGAGAGTTAGAAATTATAGGTGAGGCTACAAAGTACTTACTACAAGAAGATATTTTAGATTCTCAATATAGAAGAATAGTTGATTTTAGAAATCAGATAAGTTATGGTTATTTTGGTATTGATGAAACAATTGTTTGGGAAATTATCCAAAATAAATTAGATACATATAATGATGATCTGCATAATATAATAAATAAAAATAGCATAGATATCAATGATGCTATAAATTATGCAAAAGAAGAATACTCCAAAAACTCCAATGTTTTAAATCTTTTAGATAGTTTGAAATAAATGAAAACATATGAAATATCCATAAAAGGGATAGTCCAAGGGGTTGGCTTTCGTCCTTTTATTTTTACTTTGGCTGAATCTTTTGATATAAAAGGTGAGATATTTAACCACTCTAATGGGGTGACCATTACTATTAATTGTAGTGATGATAATTTGGAAGAATTTATTCAAAAAATTAAGCTGGAAAAACCGCCACTTTCACAAATTGATTCCATAGATTATATGCAAATTGAAGATAAAAAGTTTAGTGAATTTTTTATAATTGAAAGTGAAGTACAATCAAATAGTTTTACTATTATGCCACCTGATATTTCCATATGTGGTGATTGTGAAAAAGAATTAAATGATCCATCAAATAGAAGATATGGATATCCATTTATCACTTGTACAAATTGTGGTCCTAGATATACTATTATTGATAAGTTGCCATATGATAGGGTAAATACTTCTATGGATCAGTTTCCTATGTGTGAGGATTGTGTAAAGGAGTATAAAGACCCTAGGGATAGAAGATACCATGCTCAGCCTATTGGATGTTTTAAGTGTGGACCGTGCTTATCCCTTTGGGATAAGAGTGAAAAGTTAAAAGTTAAAAGTGAAAAGTTGATTGATTATGCAGTTAAGCTTTTGCTAGATGGGAATATACTTGCTATAAAGGGAGTAGGTGGTTATCACCTTGTTTGTGATGCTACAAATGGTGAAGCAGTAAAAAAACTTCGTGATAGAAAAAATCGTCCCTATAAGCCTTTTGCAGTGATGGTAAAAGATATAAAAACTGCTAAGACAATAGCAAATATCTCAGATACAGAAGAAAAATATCTAAGTTCCATAGAGAGACCAATAGTATTACTTCAAAAGAAAACTATTCACTATTCACTATTTACTATTCACTCATTGGTCGCTCCTGATATTGATAAGATAGGTTTGTTTTTGGCTTACACCCCTTTACATCTTCTTCTCCTACAAAAACTTGATAGACCAATCGTGGCTACTAGTGCAAATCTCAGTGATGAGCCTTTATGTACAAACTATGATGAGATAAAAAGACTGGCTACTGTCTGGGATTATTGTCTTGATCATAATCGTGATATTGTAAATGGATGTGATGATAGTGTGATGGCTATAGTAAAAGATGAGCCTTTATTTTTTAGACGTGCCAGAGGATATGCTCCAAAGGCTATAAAACTTCCTTTTAAATTAGATAAAAATGTACTTGCCCTTGGTGCAAATCAAAAATCTACTATTGCTATAGGATTTGAGGATAATGTGATTTTATCTCCTCATATTGGGGATTTAAATACTATTGGTTCTGTGGAGTATTTTAAAGAGAATATTGAAAATTTAAGACGTATATATGATTTTAAAGAGGATTTGATAGTTTGTGATAAACATCCAAATTATGAGTCTAGTAGGTATGCAAAATCTTTTGAAAATGTTGTAGATATTCAACACCATGAAGCTCATATTCAAGCTGTAAGATTGGAGAAGAATTTAGAAGAGCAGGTTCTTGGTATAGCTTTTGATGGTACTGGTTATGGTGAGGATGGTAATCTTTGGGGTGGGGAGTTTATGCTTTGTGATGATTTAGGGCATGATCGTGTTTTACACTTTGAGTATTTTAAACTGCTTGGTGGAGAAAAGGCTGTACGTGAACCTAGGAGAGTAGCTCTTTCACTTCTTTTTGAAGTTTATGGAAAAGATGCTCTAGATCTTGAAAATGAGACTATTAAATCTTTTACAAAGATGGAGTTAAATACTTTATATCTATCATGGCAAAAGGGTTTAAATGCTCCATTTACTTCATCTGTTGGACGTATTTTTGATGCTGTGGCTAGTTTATCTGGTGTGATACAGACTCTTTCTTATGAGGGGCAAAGTGGTGCTATGATGGAAAGCTTCTATAATGAGTCTATAAAAGAGCTTTATTCTTATGAGATTAAAGATAGCACTATAGATATAAAACCTATGATAAAAGAGATTTTAGAAGATAAAGATAAGAGTGTTATCATCTCAAAATTTATAAATACTTTAGTGGATATTATCGCTGAGGTTTCAAAAAGATATGACAAAAAAGTGGTATTATCTGGAGGAGTGTTTCAAAATGTGGTTTTATTAAATCAAATTTTTGATAAAATTAAGAAAAAGTTATATTTGAGCAATCATCTTCCCCCAAATGATGGCGCTATATCACTGGGACAAATAATTAAGGGAAAAAACATTGAGCGATAAAGCGGATAAAAAACAACAGAAAAAAGAGCTGATAATGCAAAAAGCCTTAGAGCTATTTGCTAGAAATGGTTTTTATATCACAACTATACCTGATATTGCCAAATCATTAAAAATGAGTGTTGGTAATATGTACAACTACTTCAAATCAAAAGATATCTTAGCCCAAGAGATTATCAAATATATCTCTGCATATTTAGGTGAAAAATTAAAAGAGATAAATGAAGAGGATATCTCCACAAAAGAGAAAATCAAAAAAATTGTAACAGTATATTTTGAAACTGCAAAAATTAAACCTGAGATGATAGACTACTTTCTTCGTGTATTTTTATCAAATAGGGAAGTATTTAAAAATGAGTGTGAAGGTATGATTTGTGTAAATGAGTTTGTAACTGAAATCATGATCTTTTTTGAAGAGGGTGTAAAATCAGGTGAACTTAGGGATCAAGACTTCTTCTCTGCTTTTGGTTTATTTATGGGTTACCTTGGTGGTATGGTATTCTTAAAAGGTGAAGAGGTACTACCAAATGATCTTGATGAGTATATAGAAGATATTTCTGAAAATATCCATAGGGCACTTAAAGTATAGTGGTATCACAATGAAACTATTATGGCTTAGTGCCTTAACTTGTCATGGAAATGTCCACTCTTTTTTCAACTATCAAAAACTAGATCAGTTTTTAGAGGATTTTGAATTTATCTACCATCCTACTATTGATAGTGAATATTCACTTGAAGATATCTATACAAAAAATATCCCATGTGATATCCTTCTCCTTGACGGAACTTTACAAAACAAACTTGATAAGTATGGGGTAAGCCTATATGATGTGATAAGAGCCTATGCTAAAAAAGTAAAAAAGATAGTCACTATAGGTACTTGTGCTACCTTTGGTGGTATCTTTGATGATAGCGAAGATAAACACGGCTTTTTATATAAACAAGAGAACGAATATGATGAGTTTGCCGAGTTCAAAGAAAAGACCATAAGTGTATCAGGTTGCCCAGTTCATCCTGATATCTTAGTAAATACACTATATGCCATAAAAAAAGAGTATCAGTTACACTATGATGAATACCATAGACCAAAAGAGTATTATGGTTTTACTATTCATAATGGATGCCTTCGTAATGAATACTTTGAGTATAAAATAGATGAGTATGAGTATGGAAATATAGAAGGGTGTTTATTTTACGAACACGGCTGCCAAGCACCTTTTACTCACGGTTCATGTAATAGAATCTTATGGAATGAAACAAGCTCAAAAACCAGAAGTGGATCTGCCTGTTTTGGATGTACAGAACCAACTTTCCCTAGATCAAATCTTTTTGAGACTAAAAAAAATATGGGTATACCAGAATACTTACCTTTAGGTGTACCAAAGCGTACCTATCTTACTTTTGCAGGTATGGCTAAGGCTTTTAAAATAGATAGATTTAAAGAAAAAATTATTGATTAGTTAGTTTTAAAATTTATACCTAAACTGAAGTTTAATCATATTTTTTTATAGACTTTGTACAAAAGTACAAAGTCAAATAAGTCTAATGTTTAATACAACGAACAGGTAACCCTCTTACACGATATAGGCTGTACGAGCCTTTATTTCCATCACTGAATTCCACGTTCTGTGATGAAGAGCCACTTACAGAAGTAGTCCAGAAGGAACCCACGAAGCCTTGAATGACCAAGGAGCCAAAATTGGCACGGTAACCAGGAGATGGAAGCTTTAAAAAGTTATTAAAAGCGTCATTCCCATTTTTTATTTCATCTGCTCCAGTTAGACCAATAGTATCTGCTTCAAGTTCAACTTTTGTAGGTACTCGAAATCCTTTTGGACAGATACTAGTTCCATCTATTTTAGACCAATTCCCTATTCTTATGTTCCCCGTATTATCTGCTCTTGTCCAATCGGTGCTGTCTTTTATAAAGTTCCCATGTCCCACATTTGATACATCACTAGCTTGAGTATTACTTATATTTGAATCTGATTTTTCATGTCCATCAGTATTTCTTCCCCATTGGTAATAATCCCCATAACAATTTGAATCATTATAAGCAGTGCAGATTTGTGATGCTCCAAGATTCCTATCTAACCAAATCCTTTTTGTTCCTGTAGGATATATTTTGCCATTTGCTGTTATTTCAGAAGAATAGGCATGTGGTGAGGTTACAGTATTATAAGTAAGTCCTTTCCAGTTAAGCCCTCTAGTAAATTTATATCCAAGGTTTTTAGTTAATGTATCTTCGAAGTGTTCTTTTGCTTTCGATGAAGAGATTAAGTCTTTTGAAGTTTTTGTTTTTATCATTGTACTTAATGTTGTAATATTTGTATCTACTATATTTATATTTGCGTCTAAAGTATTTTTTATATTTTGTGTAATTCTTATTCCATTTGATGCATTATCATCATCATCTAGGGTTTGTAGTATTCTAAGTATTTTTAGTACATTTTCATTAGAAGTATCATTCCTATCTACTCCTACTAAATCAGTAATATAAATTTTTCTATCTTTATTTAATTTTGAAAGATTAAAATCAAGAAGTTTTATTCCTCCTACACTAAATGAAATTGTTTGTGCATTGGAGTTAAATTCAAGTTTTCCCTCACTATCTGTTTCTCCTGCACCTTTTAAAGAAGTAACAAAATCTACTCCCTCTACTGCACTATCTATTAGATATGCATATTTCTTTCCATTTTCTTGAGTTTCTTCATTTTTTTGAGTTTCTTCATTTAAATTATTGCTACTTCCACATCCATTTAGTAAAAGTACAAATAAACTTGCATTTAATATTTTAAAAAGATTTGTCATCTTTATTCCCTCTCCTTTTTTAGCTTTTAAACTTATATCCCGCCCAAGCTGGAATATATTTGATTATCTGTATTTTGTGAAGAATCCGAGTTTGGATTACTTCCAAATCAAATATAAAGTATAATTAAATATTGTCGTGAAATTGACGTAAAATGTTAGATGGGATTGTGCCGTAATCTTTTAAGAGGAGTATATTTAGTGTTTAAAGGCAATAAAAAGCTTTCTTTTGAGAAAGCTTTTTATTTTATAGAATTTAGAAAATCTTCATCTTCAAGTTTTTTCTTAAAAAATTCATTTATAGATTCTTCACCGCTCTCAATATATAAAGAGATTAGTTTTTCTAAAATACTATTTAGATTTTGTGGTAGGATTTTAAATCTTGTATTTTCAGCAAATACAGAGTTTTTACCCTCTAAATCTCCACCAAGAAGTAGCATATATCCTGGTACTGATTTTCCAAGTTCTGGGTCTTTTACTTTTGTACCTTGTAATCCAATATTTGCAATATTTGAGTGGGCACATGAGTTTGGACATCCGTTTACTGAGATAGTAACTCTTTGCGTAAATTCTGGAAATTTCTCATTTAGGTGAGTTGCTAGTTTTACTGCTGTTTGTTTTGTATCACTTACTGCAAACTTACAATAATCAAGTCCCGTACATGCTAAAAGTCTTGCTTTAAATGGATTTGGGTTTGAGTCAAGTCCTATTTTATCAAGCTGGGATACTACTGTGTCAACATTTTCATTTGGTACATCTTCTATTACAAAGTTTTGTGTAATAGTTGCTCTTATAGCTGTAGCACCATTGTTTTCTAAGATATCAGCTAGATCAAAAAGACCTTGTGCACCGATATATCCACCATCAGCTACACATCCAATATATGAATAACCATCAGTTTTTGAAGGGTGTACACCAAAGTGTTCTCTCTCTTTATATGGAGTGTAGTTAATATCTGGAGAATCTGGTAGAGTGTATCCGATAGCTTCTTCAATATGTGCTTTAAACTTCTCTTCACCCCAAGCTGATACTAGGTGACCAACTCTAGCTTTTTTTCTAGATTCTCTTAGTCCGTGATCTCTAAATGTATATGAAACTGCTTTTACTATATCAAGGATTTGCTCTTCTTTTGCATATCCAATAGATGTGGCAAATCTTTTATTTGAAGCAAGACCACCACCAACAGTTACATCAAATACAATTTCACCATTTAGCTCAAATGCAGAAAATGCTAAGTCTTGGTGTTCATGGTTGATACAGTGTTTAGCACAGGCACTTACAGCTACTTTGTATTTTCTTGGTAAGTTTGCTAGTTCTCTATTTCCTCTTAGGAAGTCATTGATATTATCAACAATCTCTCTTGTATCATAAATCTCATCATGATCAATCCCACTTACGGCACATGTTGTTACATTTCTTGGAACATCACCTGCAGCAAATTTTGTAGATAAACCTACTTCATTTAATCTTTTGAAGATTTCAGGTAAGTCTTTTACTGATACAAAGTGAAATTGGATATCTTGTCTTGTTGTAAAGTCAGCTGTATCTCTACATAACTCTTTTGAGATTTGTGCCATAGTTCTGATTTGTTCAATATTTGCTAAACCATGCTCTAGTTTAACTCTTAGCATAAAATATAAAGACTCATCATCCCCTTGAAGGTTTTTATTTTGAGTATATAGTCCATACCATTTAAATCTATCAATATCTTCTGGATCGATCTCTTTATCTGTACTAGCGTAGATTTCGATATCTTTTATAACATCAAGTCCACTTTTTTCTTTTTTGATTCTCTCAACTCTTTGTGCTGGATTCTCTTTTGTGCTCATTTCATATCCTTAAAAAATGTCCCATTTTTGAAGGGACCAGTTAATCAATAATTTCTTTAAAAATTCCTCTACGAAAATATCCCTAAAACCAAAAGGCTCTAGGGATATTTAAAAAAAGGTTTAGTATTTATAGTGATTTTTTAGGGCTTATTGCCTTATCTAATCTCTTTACATTCCCACTCAGGAAAGTTCTTTCTAATATACGCATTTAGCTCAATCTCTGCTTGTGTATATTCTCTTTGTTCTTCAGCAAGCTGTGCAAAACCTTCAACAGAAGAGATAATCATACCAGCACCAACTGTAGCATTTGTATATTTATCTATGATGATAAAACTTCCAGTATATCTATTTTCATGGTATGGATCAGCAGCGATCTCTCTATCAAGTGAAATAGTTACCTTTGCAATATCATTTAGCTCTAATTTATCTGCTGAAACCTCTTCAAATGTATTGATATTCTTTTTGAAATCAATAGCGTTAAATGTACCATTTAATACAGATGTTGCTCTTTTGATCACATAGTTTTGATTTAAACTTAGTGGTTGCTCATCCATCCATACTACCATTGCTGATAAGTAGTTTGATACTTTCGGGATATCATCTGATTTTACGATCATATCACCTCTTGAGATATCAATCTCATCTTCAAGTGTGATAGTTGTAGCCATTGGTGCATAAGCAGTCTGGATAGTCTCTACAACTTCATCTTTCCCAACTGGTCTTAAATCTTTGATATCATTTGATACGATTGATTTAACCTTTGAAGTTTTTCTTGAAGGTAATACTGTGATCTCATCACCAACAGAGATAGATCCACTAGCAATAGTTCCAGAGAAACCTCTAAAGTTTAGATGTGGTCTTACCACATACTGAACTGGTAATCTAAATGAATTAGACTCTTTTTTATGGATCTCAGTAGTATCAAGTAATTCCATTAGCGGTTTACCTGTATACCAAGGTGCTTTTGGCGAATTTGTTAAGATATTATCACCATCTAACGCAGAAATAGGGATAAACTGAATGTTTAAATCTTGGTTGTGTGGTAAAAATGAAATAATATCATTATAATCTCTTTTGATATTTTCAAATACTTCTTCAGAAAAATCAACTAAGTCCATCTTATTGATAGCAACGATTAGGTTTTTGATCCCTAATAGTGAAGCGATATAAGAGTGTCTTTTAGTTTGTGTTAAAATCCCTTGTCTTGCATCAACTAAGATGATCGCTAAATCAGCTGTAGATGCTCCTGTAGCCATGTTTCTTGTGTATTGCTCATGACCTGGAGTATCTGCGATGATAAACTTTCTTTTCTCAGTTGAGAAGAATCTATAAGCAACATCGATAGTAATCCCTTGCTCTCTCTCTGAAGCTAGTCCATCAACTAATAGTGCTAGGTCGATCTTATCTCCCGTAGTACCAGATTTTTTAGAATCTTTCTCAATCGCTGCTAATTGATCTTCAAAGATCATCTTTGAATCGTAAAGTAATCTACCAATAAGAGTAGATTTACCATCATCAACTGAACCACAAGTGATAAATCTTAGTATCTCTTTGTTTTCGTGTTCTTTTAAATATTGTTCAATATTTTTTGAAATTAAATCTGATTGATGTGCCATATTAAAAATACCCCTCTTGTTTCTTTTTCTCCATTGATGCGTCACCATCACTATCTATTAGTCTACCTTGTCTCTCACTTGTTGTACAAGTAAGCATCTCTTGGATAATCTCTGGTAAAGTTGTAGCCTCAGACTCTACTGCACCAGTAAGTGGATAACATCCAAGTGTTCTAAATCTTACAGTCTCTTTTTTAGAAGTTGCTCTTAACTCTTCAGGAACTCTATCATCATCTACCATGATTTTTGTACCCATATATTCAATCACTTCTCTTTCTTTTGCAAAATAAAGATCAGGAATTGGAATAGACTCTAAATAGATATATTGCCAAATATCAAGCTCTGTCCAGTTAGATAATGGGAATACTCTGATCGACTCACCTTGTGTGTGTTTACCATTGTATACATTCCATAATTCTGGTCTTTGGTTCTTTGGATCCCATCTATGGTTTTTATCTCTAAATGAGTAGATTCTCTCTTTTGCACGAGACTTTTCTTCATCTCTTCTAGCTCCACCAAATACAGCGTCAAACTTTTGGATATTTAAAGCGTTTTTTAGACCTTCAGTTTTCATGATATCTGTATGTAAAGCTGATCCATGCTCAAATGGTGAGATATCCATCTCTAGACCTTTTGGGTTTGAATAAACGATTAAGTCCATTCCTACCTCTTTAGCTCTTCTATCTCTAAACTCAATCATCTCTTTAAATTTCCACGTTGTATCCACGTGCATTAAAGGTAATGGTGGTGGAGCAGGGTAGAATGCTTTTTGTAAAAGGTGTAGCATTACTGAGCTATCTTTTCCTACAGAGTAAAGCATACCAGGGTTAGAAAACTCTGCTACCACTTCTCTCATGATATGAATAGACTCTGCTTCAAGCTGTTTTAGGTGTGTTAATCTCTCTTGACTAATCTCCATGATTTATTTCCTTTCTATTTTGCGTGTAATCCACACTCTTTATGTTCTGGGTTTTCCCACCACCATCTTCCGCTTCTAATATCTGCTCCAGCCGCCACGGCTCTAGTACAGGGTTCACATCCAATACTTGGATAACCTTGGTCATGAAGTTTATTGTATGGTACATTGTTTTCTTTTATATATTCCCATACTTGCTCTTCGCTCCAGTTTATCAAAGGGTTTACTTTTATTACATCAAATGTTTTATCATATTCAACGATTGGCATTTCAGTTCTTGTAACACTTTGGCTAGCTCTTAGTCCAGTGATCCAAACTTTTAAAGGTTGTAATGCTCTTTTTAATGGTACTATTTTTCTAATATTACAACATCTTTTTCTATTTTCTATACTTTCATAGTGACCATTTACACCTTGAATGTTATATAGTTTTTCCACTTCATTTGATGATGGAAAAAATACATTTAATTTTGTATTATATTTTAAATTTGTTGCATCCATCACTGCATAAGTTTCTGGATGTAATCTTCCCGTATCAAGGGTAAAGATATTTGGTTTGTCTGTAAGTTTAAACATCATATCTGTAAGTACTTGATCCTCTGCACCAAGACTACTTGATAATGCTGCTTCATCTCCAAAAATATCTATAAAATATTTTAGTACGTCTTGCGCACTAGAGTTTTCAAACTCTTTATTTAATTTAATTATATTCATCTATTTTTATTCTCTTTAAATTTGATAATCTGGTTCTGGAACTTTTCCAAATTTTACTTTATCCCAAGCTCTCTCATGGAAATAATAAAGTGCCATTTTTGTAAATAATTCAATAGTACCAATAGAGGCCGCCATTGTTAAATCACCTGTGATAAAATATGAGATTATGATTGTATCAAGGGTACCGACTGTTCTCCATGATATTGTTTTTGCTAGTGATCTAGAAGCTTTTTCTTTCATTTTATTTATTCCTTAAAAAGGTTCCCTTTTGAAGGGACCAAACGTTTTTAAATTTCTTTTAGCAGTGGGAGTAAATCCCACTTAAAGAAACAAATCCCTAAAGGGGAACAACGAGTTGTCCTTTTCTTAAGGTCTACTCTTCCTCATCATACTCATATAATCCAGAGCTTAGGTATCTCTCACCTGTATCACAAAGGATTGTTACAATAACTTTATCTTTATTTTCTTCAGCCACTTGTTTTGCAACAAAAGAGTTTGCACCAGCTGAAATACCAACTAATAATCCCTCTTCAAGTGCTAAAGCTCTTGAAGTTGTAATAGCATCTTCATTGCTAACTGTTCTAACTTCATCATATACCTTAGTATTTAATACTTCTGGAATAAATCCAGCACCAATACCTTGGATTTTATGTGGAGCTGGGCTACCACCACTTAATATCGGAGAAGCTTCAGGCTCAACAGCGATGATTTTGATATCTGGGTTGTGCTTTTTAAGAACTTCACCAATACCTGTGATTGATCCACCTGTACCAATAGCAGCTACAACGATATCAACTTTACCATCTGTATCAGCTAAAATCTCTTCAGCTGTAGTAAGTCTATGAATCTCAGCATTTGCTGGGTTTGCAAATTGTCTTGTAAGGAATGAATTTTCAATCTCTTCACTTAACTCTTGAGCTTTAAGAACAGCACCTTTCATACCTTTTGGAGCTTCTGTTAATACTAATTGAGCACCTAAAGCTTTAAGAAGTTTACGTCTTTCTAAACTCATTGAAGAAGGCATTGTAAGGATTAATTTAATACCTAAACCTGCACAAACAGAAGCTAATGCAATACCTGTATTACCACTTGTTGGCTCGATTACAGTTGTATTTTCATTGATAAGACCTTTTTCAAGAGCATCTTTAATCATGTGAGCACCAATTCTATCTTTTACTGAGTGAGTTGGGTTCATAAATTCACATTTACCTAAAACAGTATTTCCGTTTACGCTAGCTTTTTTAATTTGTACTAATGGTGTATTTCCAATTAAACCTGTTACATCTTGTGCATATTTCATAATTTATTCCTTCCTTATTTTCTTATATTACGTAATTTAAATTTTTGCTATATTGTTCTTTATACTTATCTAGTGATACTAGATTTACATTTAATAACTTTTCCATTTGTTCTTGAATCTCAGAAAAGTATAAACATAAAATAGGATTTTCACAATCAGCTACTTTAAGATCTTTTTCTAAAATTTCTAAAACATCTTTTACATAAATATCTTCAGCAGGTTTTGCTAAAAGATATCCACCTTTAATCCCTCTGATACTTTTTAAAACACCAGCCTTTTTTAGTTTGTTGAACAACTGCTCTAAATAACTTTGAGGGATATTAGTCTCAGCTGATATCTCTCTAATTTGTACTGGCTCAGAAGAATCCCTATTATGGATCTCTAATAGAGCACTAAGAGCGTATGTACCTTTTGTAGTTAATAATGACATATTAATCCTCTAATGCTTGTGTTAAATCTTCAATAAGATCTTTAGGGTCTTCTAATCCAATAGATAACCTAACTGTTGTTGGATTTACACCAGCTTTTGCTAACTCTTCCTCATTCATTTGAGAGTGAGTAGTTGAAGCTGGGTGTACGATAAGTGATTTACTATCACCAATATTTACAACTACACTAAATAGTTTTGCTGCATCAATTACACTTTTTGCTTTATCATAAGAATCAACTTCAAATGAAATAAGCCCAGATGCTTTACCATCTTTGAAATATTTTTGTGCTTTATCATAATCAGCGTGTGACTCTAAACCAGGATAGTTCACTGATTTAACTGCATCTTGTGATTCTAAGAACTTAGCTACTTCTAAAGCTGAGCTAGAGTGTTTATCAACTCTAAGACTTAATGTCTCAACACCTTGGATTAATAGCCAAGAGTTGTGTGGTGATTGAGATGCACCGATATCTCTTAGAAGTGATAATCTTATTCTAAGAGTAAAGTTTGGTAGTGGAACATCTGTATATACTAAACCATGGTAAGACTCATCTGGCTCTACAAAGTGATAGTATCTTTTAGAGTTTTCTTTAAAGAAATCTGCTAAACCATCTCTTTCTACGATGATACCACCGATAGCTGTACCTTGACCATTTGTATATTTACTTGTAGAGTGAACAACCACATCCACACCCCATTTTAGTGGGTTAAATAAAGCTGCAGTTGCAACTGTATTATCTGCAATTGTAAGTACACCATTTCTCTTCGCTACATCTACGATAGCTTCCACATCTGCTATAGCGATTTGTGGGTTTGATAATGTTTCAAAGAAAATCGCTTTTGTATTATCATCAATAAGTTCTTCAAGGTTTGAAGCATCAGAGCTTTTAAATACTTTAGCAGTGATACCAAATCTTTTAATAGTGTGTGTAAGTAAAGTAACAGCACCACCATAAAGTTTATCAGAGATAAGGATATTATCACCAGCTTCAGCAACATTTGAGATAGCATAAAAAATTGCAGCTTGTCCACTTGCTACACAAATAGCAGCAGCACCACCCTCTAACTCAGCATATCTTTGCTCTAAAACATCTGTTGTTGGGTTTGTAAGTCTTGTATAGATTGGTCCAAGCTCTTTTAATGCAAATAGATTTGCTGCATGCTCAGCATCTCTAAATGCATAAGCAGTAGTTTGAGCGATAGGAACAGACATAGTACCGTATCCCTCTTTGTTATTATATCCACCATGTACAGCGATTGTATCTTTTTGCATTTTATTTTCCTTTATTTCGGTTTTTTCTTTTTAAAACCGTTTGTTGTTTTTTAATTGATAGTGAAATTGTATACTTTTTTTTGAATAATGTCAAGTAATAAAGTATGGAATTCTCTAAAAGCCACTATATAGGGCTTAAAAAACAATGTCAAGTGATCAAGTAGAGAATAAACTCGATAGCTTTACTCAGGTACGAATTGATGGGAATTGTTAATAAAATGTAATAATATAAAAACTTGGTTTCTTTTAAATTTCAAAAAATTTTGAAATTTTTTTAGATTTGTTAAAAATGGTCAATTTTTTTTGAATATTTTTGTTAAATATAGATATCTTTATATAAATATATCTATATTTTGATACAATTTTTTCATGATAGAGATAATAGAAAAAATAGAAGGTGAGGCAAAACTAAATTTTAGTTTTGTAAATCAAAGAATCGACTTTGTAGATATTGAGTTTTTTTCATCCCGTGGGATTGAGCAGATATTAAAGGGCAAAGATGCTTTAGATGCTCTTGTAATAAATCCTAGGGTGTGTGGTATTTGTGGTCATGCCCATCTTATTACTACTGTGAAAGCTTTAGAGGATTGTTATGAAGAGATTGAAATCTCTCCTAAAGCACAAATCATTCGTGAGCTTACTTTAAATTTTGAACTTATCCAAAACCATTTTAAGTGGTTTTATCTCACTATTTATCCTCTACTTGGTTTAAAACAAGATTTACAAAAAGCTATAAAACCAGCTCAGGCTATGGGAAAAGCTATAGCTTCTTTAGCTGGACAATATCCCCACAACTCTTATTCTATCCCTGGGGGAGTTACATCAAAGGTATTAAGTACGGATCTTATAAAGGTGGAAGCTTATCTTGATGAGGTAAGTAAAATGTGTGAATCAACTCTAATAGATATGGAGATGGATAAGTTTATATCTAAGCTATCTGTAAAAACTATCTTTAATCAAGAGGGTGATTTAGCGGATATATTGAGGCTTATTAAAAAAAATAATCTTCAACATGTGGGAAAAAGTTTTGATAGGTTTTTAGTGGCTGGGGAGAGTTCTTGTTTTAAATCGGGACGTTCATTAAAAACAAATAGGGCAGCTACTTTAAATCATAAATATATAAAAGAGTATGAAAACCCTACCTCTTATGCAAAAGATGTGATGTATAGGGATAAATACTATGAGGTGGGTCCACTAAGTCGTGCTATGGTAAATAAAACACCTCTTATAAAAGATAGCCATAGACATTTCTCAGATAGTATTATTTCTCGTATACTCTCTCGTGTATATGAGATACCTTATCTTCTAAGCCATTCTAAAAATCTTTTAAAACAGATAGATCTAGCCCAGCCATCATATATAAAACCAGATCAGGATATGGAAGATATTAAAGCTAGTGGTTTAGGTGTAGTTGAGGCTGCTAGAGGCTCTTTGATCCATAGTGTATCTATAGATAAGGGGAAAATAGAAGATTATCAGATCATCACTCCCACTCAATGGAATTTATCCAATGGTACAAGGGAGATGCCCGGAATATCACAAAAGGCTATGATGGGATTAGAGGATAAAAAGATAGCTGAACTTGCTTTTAAATCTTTTGATGTTTGTTCCGTTTGTACCACACAATAAGTTTAAGTTTTATTATTAAGACGACTTAAAAAATAATTGTTATAATATAAGCGAAAGAATATCGAGTTATGCTATGAAAAAAAGTTTACAAAATACATTTTTTAAATCTTCTATATTTTTACTTGCAGTTTTTATTGTAAGTATTATTGCTGTAAATAGCTTTTTATCCTACAATAATTTTATAGCTCAGAAAAATCAAATCAAAGAAGATACTATATCATCAAAAAAAGAGATTATGAAAGCACAAGTTGATTTTATGGTCTCAGATATTGAAAATGAAAAAGAAAAACTTCAAAAAGAAGTGGAACTTTCTTTAAAAAATAGGGTAGATACTGCCTTAAAAATTGCAACAAATCTTTATAATAGACATAAATCTGATCCTAATATAGAGGATATTATTGTTGAGTCTTTACGTGAGTTAAAGTTTCATGATATAGGTTCTCAGTATGTATTTATGACAAGAATGGATGGTACTTTTCTTTTAGTGGATGCCCTAAGACATCTTGAGGGGAAAAATGTATTTGATTTAGCTACCCAAGAGAATAAAAAAACAATTAGAGAAGTTATCAAATTTGTAAAAGAGAAAAAATCAGGTTTTATGGAATACCTTTGGCAAGATTCTAGAACTTTGAAATTTGATAAAAAATTATCTTATTTTGTTTATTTTGAGGCTTTTGATTGTTATATCGGTACAGGAGTTTTTCTAAAAGATATAGAGCAAAAATTAAAAGATAATTTTATAGAAAAGATAGATAATTATAAGTTTGGTGATAAATTAGATAATTATATGTTTGCTACTACTTATGAGGGGTATTCTTTAACTTATCCAATTAAAAATAAATATGTATATGATGTTGAAGATCAAAATGGCTTAAAACTTGTACAAGAGTTAATTAAAATGGCAAAGGGTAATGGTGATGGATATCTACCGTATGTTTTACCTTTTGGTAAAGATAAGGGCTTAGAGAAGATAAGTTATATCCGAGGTATTGATGAGTGGAATCTTTATATTGGTACAGGTGAGACTTTAAATGATATTGATGAGATTATAGAGGGAAAAAGAAAAGAGCTTTTTGATGAATTATTATCTGATCTATTGGTGATCTCATTTTTTGGACTTCTATTTTTTGTTTTATTTTATATTGTATTTAATCGTATCAAATACTCTGTATCGAAAGATATTGGTAATCTTACCCAAGATATTGAGAAACTAGTAACTAAAAATGAAGAGATAAATAGAGATACCATAGAATCAAAAGAGTTTGATAAGATAGCAGAACATGCAAATAAGATGGTAGATATAAAAGCAGAGATGGAGAAAGAGCTAAAAAGAAAAGAGCTTATCTTACATCAACAATCAAAAATGGCTGCTATGGGTGATATGCTTGAAAATATAGCCCACCAATGGAGACAGCCTTTATCAGTGATCACTGTAGCCACATCAGGTATACAGCTCAAAAAGCAGTTTGGTGATCTAGATGATGCTTATATGGATAAAACATTAAATACCATATATGAAAATGCTAAATATCTTTCAACTACTATTGATGATTTTAGAAACTTTTTTCTTACAGATAAAGAGACCAATGTTTTTAAAATAGAAGATGCTATAAATACAGCTTTAAAACTTGTGGATTCAAAATTTAAAAATAGAGATATTGAGATTGTAAAAAATATAGAAAATTTTGAAATTGAGAATTTTAAGAACGAATTGGTACAAGTTGTATTAATAATTTTAAATAATGCAAAGGATGCATTAGAAAATATAGATAACCCTAGATATATCTTTATAGATGTGTATGAAAAAGACGAGTATTTTTATATGGAATTTAAAGACAATGCAAAAGGCATAGGTGAAGAGAATCTTGATAAGATTTTTGAGCCATATTTTACTACAAAACACCAAAGCAAGGGGACTGGAATAGGTCTTTATATGGTTCAAGAGATCATTGTAAAGCATATGAGAGGTGAAATTTTAGTAGAAAATAGCACTTTTGAATATGAAAAAAATACTTGTACTGGAGCTAAGTTTTATTTGAAAATTCCAACAAAAATATAAGATACAAACTTATAAGTAAAAATTTCAATAATAAAATTTCTCAATTTTATTTTCTTAGCTTTTTTATCATGAAAAGCTACTATCTAAAAACAGTAAAGCCCTAAAATTAGGACTTTATAGCCTCTGTTTGAGAGCTAAATCATTTAAAATATCTATCAATTTTAATATAAGTAAAACAAATAGTTAAAAACCTTAATTTTTTTTGAAATTCATATACAAGTATAAGTTTTTCTAAAGTTTAATTAACTTAGAATAAATATATTGAATGAATGTTCATTAGAATATTCCATAGGGGATATTTAACTAAGGAGAAAATATGACAGATAGAAGAGAAGCATTGACTTCCCTCTTTAGTGCAAAAGGCGCAAAGGTCAACACTAATAGAGGAGAGGCGTACTATTCTAATCTTATGCAAAAGATGCAAGATAGATTATCAGTACTTGAAAATACAGAGGCTGCTTCTAAAGCTGATATCCATCAGGTATTAGAAAGCGAAGGTTTAACAAGAAGAGATTTTATGAAGTGGGCAAGTGCAGCCTGTGCTATGCTTATGTTACCACCAACATTTACACCTCTTGTTGCTAAAGCTGCAGAACTTATGAATAGAGTTCCAGTTATTTGGTTAGAGTTATCTGACTGTGCTGGTAATAGTGAAGCTATTTTAAGAAGTGATGCACCTACAATTGATGAGTTAGTTTTAGATGTATTATCTTTAGAGTTCAATGAGACTCTACAAACTGCTGCGGGACATCAAGCAGAAGAGCATTTAAATGAAGCTATTGAAACTTTTAAAGGTAAATTTATTTGTGTAGTTGAGGGAGCAATTCCTTTAGCAATGAATGGTATGTATGGTACTATTGGTGCAGAGGGTGAAACTTTTAAAGATCACTTAATCAGAGTTGCAAATAAATCAGCTGCTGTTGTTGCTGTTGGTACTTGTGCTACATTTGGTGGAGTTCCTGCTGCATCTCCAAATCCAACTGGTGCTGTTGGTGTTCAAGATGTTGTAAGAGGTAAGCCTATTATCAATATCCCTGCATGTCCTGCAAACCCTGCAAATATTACAGGTACAATTTTACACTTCGTACTTACAGGTCAAGTTCCAGAACTAGATCACTTAAATAGACCAAAATTTGCATTTGGTTATAGAATCCATGATAACTGTGAAAGAAGAGCACACTTTGATGCTGGTGAATTCGTAGAAGAGTGGGGAGATGAAGGTGCTAAAAACAACTTTTGTCTATACAAAATGGGATGTAAAGGTCCTATGACATTTAATAACTGTTCAATTGTAAGATACAACGAAGCAGTTAACTGGCCAATTGGTGCTGGACATGGTTGTATTGGTTGTTCTGAGCCACAATTCTGGGATAAATATGCAACTGAAAGACCAATCGCTGATAGTAAAATCAAAGCTCCTACTGGTGGAGTTGAAAAGACTGTTGATGAATTTGGTCTTGGATTATTAACAGCTGCAGGTATTGGTATAGCAGTACATGCAGGAGCTAGTATAGTAGCAGGTAAAAAAGAGGGAGATGAGTAATGAGTGGTAAAAAAGAGCATATTATTATTGACCCGATCACAAGAATCGAGGGTCACTTAAGAATTGAAGTAGAGGTTGATGAGAACAATGTTATTACAGATGCATACTCTTCTTCAACAATGTTTAGAGGGATCGAGGAGATCTTAAAAGGAAGAGACCCGAGAGATGCAGGTCTTCTAGCTATGAGAATTTGTGGTGTTTGTACAGGTACACACTACCAAAGATCTATCGAAGCTGTTGAGGATGCATTTGATATTACTATTCCAAAAAATGCTAGACTTGTAAGAAACCTTATTCAAGGTGCTTTATATCTTCATGACCACGTAGTACACTTTTATCACTTACATGGACTTGATTGGGTTGATATTACAAATGCACTTAAAGCAGATCCAGCTAAAGCTGCTGAGGAAGCATTTAAATGGTCAAGAACTCCATATGGTGTAGGTAAATCTGAACTTATCCAAGTTCAAGAGAGACTTACTAAGTTTGTTAAGCAAGGAAGACTTGGTCTTTTTGCAAACGCTTACTGGGGTAACAAAAACTATAAACTAAGTCCTGAGCAAGATTTAATCGCAACAGCTCACTATCTTCAAGCACTTGATTTACAAAGAGATGCTGCAAAACTTATGGCTATTTTTGGTGGTAAAATGCCTCACCCTCAATCACTTATTGTTGGTGGAGTTACTTGTGTTCAAGATATCCAAAACCCTGCTAGAATTGCATTATTTAAATCACTTCTTAAGAAGTTTACACACTTTATTAAAACTGCATATTTACCTGACCTTGCTATGGCTGGTGTTAAGTATGTGGATGAAGCACTAGATGGAACTGGTGGTGGTCTTAAAAACTTTATGTCTTATGGTGATTTTAAACTTGATGACACTGGTTTTTATAATGCTGCAAACTTATTCCCATCAGGTGTAGTATTAAATGGTGATTTATCAAATTATATGCCATTTGATCAAACAAAAGTAGCAGAAGATGTTACTCACGCTTGGTATACAGATGGTAAACCTCTTCATCCATATGAGGGACAAACTATCCCTAAATATACTGGATTAGAGAAAAAAGCTGATGGTATGGCTTATCTTAAAACAGATGAGAAATACTCATGGATCAAATCTCCAATCTATGATGACAATAGAGTAGAAGTTGGACCACTAGCAAGAATGGTAGTTGGTGTTGCTGCAGGTGATAAAAGAATCACTAAATATGTAACAAACTTCCTAGCACTTTTAGGTGATAAATTAGGACTTGGAAAACCAGCTCCAACAGCTGCACTTTTCTCAACAGTTGGTAGAACAGCTGCAAGAGCGATTGAGACTGAGCTTATGGCTGATGTTATGATCGAGTGGGTTGATGAATTAGCTGCAAATGTTGCAAGTGGTGATTTAAAAACATGGACTGAGTTTGATTTTGATGAAGTCTCAAAAGAAGCAAAAGGTCATGGTTTAGCTGAAGCACCAAGGGGTGGTTTAGGTCACTGGGTAAAAATCAAAGATGGTAAGATAGAAAACTATCAAGCTGTTGTTCCAAGTACATGGAATGCTGCACCAAGAGATTATCAAGGTAGAATGGGAGCTTATGAAGCATCACTTATTGGTACTAAAGTAGCTGATCCACATCAACCACTAGAGATCTTAAGAACTATCCATAGTTTTGACCCGTGTATTGCTTGTGCTGTACATATTATCGATACTAAAGGTAAAGAACTGGCTCACTTTAAGGTTAACGCAAGCTGTTAAGGAGTGGATATGGCTTATAAAAAAGTAAAAAGAATGACCGCATTTATGCGGTGGAATCACTGGATAGTAGCTATTTGTATGGTTGCTGCTGTGGTTACAGGGCTTTATATAGGACATCCATATTATTCAACATATATTGCTGATCCAGCAGTTGATAAATATGTGATGGCTTGGAATAGACTTATTCACTTCATAGCAGCAATTATATTTGATGTAAGTGCTATTGTTGTGGCTTATTTATATTTCTTCTCAAGATTTGAGAAAGCGTATAAAAAACTTATTCCAAATGTTCAAAATATAAAAGAATTTTTTGAGGTATTAGTTAATCTTATCACTTTAAATAGAGTGAAAAAGTTTGATTCAACTCATGGTGATAGTTTTAATGCTGTATTTTTCTTCATATTCCATATGATGTTAGTATGGTTATTATTAACTGGACTACAATTATATGTTCATGGATTACATCATGGTATGAGTTCAGTAGGATCATGGTTCCCATATATGTTACATTTAGGAACTGATTGGACTGTATGGGTTAGTGGTGGAACATATATGGATGTAAGATTATCTCATCACTATACAATGTATTACGTTATTGGATGGGTAATGTTCCATATATATTATCAAATTTGGAGAACAATTTTCTGGCAAGAGAGTGATATCAGCATCGTTGTTGGTGGAAGCAAATTTGTTAAAGAGAAAGATGAAAAATAGACTAAATATCTGCGCGAATATTTAGATTATAAAAATGCTAAGTAAGATATACTTACTTGGCATTTTTTATCTTTATAGCTGAGAGTTTTGAGGGGAAAACTTTTATTTATAAAGATTTGGGCGTATTCTTACGCCCTTTAGAATAAAGAAGATATAAAAAGGATAACGATGCGTATAGCAGTAGTTGGAGTAGGAACAGTAATATATCAAGATGAGGGAATCGGGGTTTATAACCAAAGATTTCTATTAGAAAACTATAATTTTGAAGGTGATGTGACTTTAGTAGATGGTGGGGTTTTAGGTTTTCAACTTATGACTTACTATCAAGATTATGATAAGGTGATTATCGTGGATACCATCACTATGGAAGATGAGATAGGATCTATTTATAATATGCCAGGTGAAGAGCTTTTAGGACTTGGATCTTACAAACAAACAGCCCATGAAGTTGAGATCATAGAGATGCTTGAGATTTGTTCACTTTTAGAAAAGATGGCAGATGTAAATATCATAGGGATAGTTCCAAAAGATATAGAAAAAGTAAATGTTGGGCTTACCGATGAGATGAGAGAGAAGTTCCCAGTATTTATAAAAGCTACACTTGATGAGTTAGAAAAATCAGGGGTAAAATATACTAAAAAAGAAAAAGAGGTATCTTTAGATGAGATTATAGCTTCATATAAAGACCCTCAAAGTGCATGTAAGGAGTTGCATAGTGCCAATAGTACAAACAATTAAATACAATAGTGACAATACATATTTCGCAGGATTTTTACAAACTGCAATAGATGAGAGTGGTATCTTTGGAAGTGTTGAGCAAAACAATAGAATCATCACATTAAAGCTAGATGATAGTGATGAATCTAAAGTAGCAGAGTTTAATAAACAAGCAGCAAAATATATACCACACTCTATATTTTTAGGTGAGATTGAAACAAAGGTTGAAGATACAACTATCACACCATCAGATTTTAAATCAGCTGATTATGAGATAAGCCCATGTGCAAGATCTATAGAGCTTTTAAATGATCCAAGTAGTGAATACTATCTAGATGCAAATTTAGTACCTAATTTTTATAAAAATGAAGGGATAGAGACTTATAGTGATGATACTATCTTCTCTCCACACTATACAGATGGATGCCATTTATTAGTAACAGATGCAAGTAAATTAAGTGATCTATTTATCATCACAGAAGATGAAGCTAAAGTATTATTTTCAATAGAAAAACCAACTATCAAAGTAACTATCAAAGATGAAACACTAAAAGATATGGTTGGAAGTAATTTCGTAAATATCAGATCCCCTTACAATGTAAAATCTATGCTAGCAGCTATAAATGCAAAAGAGAGTGAAGTAAACTATATGTTCTTTTACCCAAAAGCTGATCTTGATGTGGTATTGGTACAAAACAATACCTCTATCATAAGAGCTACACGGGTAGCTAAAGAGTTAGAACCTTTAAATGAAGATGCTATTTTAAATAGATTTTTAAATATTAAAAAAGAAGCAGGATTCGATAAATCAGCAATCGCTTCATACCTAAGTACAAATGGTATAGAGTTTATAGTATCAAATGAAGTGGGAACAAAAAAAGTTATCAACTTTGGAGAGTTTGATTTAGCTAAAACCCTAGAGGGATTTAAAGCAAATGAAAAAAGATCAAGACTCTTAGACAACCTAAAAGCAAAATATCCAGCAGTAGGTGAAGCCCTAGAAAATGAAGAACTTGATTTATTTGAAACTATTGCAACAATCCTAGAGCTAGAAGATAAAAGCTTTGAGAGTGTTTGTAATAAAGGTTATGAGTTTAGAGGAAACGGTGGTTTAAAAGTAGATACAAACTTTAATGAAAATGGTTTTGACTATGAAGCTTTTATAGGATCGCTTATCAGCTTTAAACTAGCAGGTGTAGATATGCACTACCTAGCATACTCATTATTTGAAGCTATAGCTGACCTTGCTATTACAGTGATGAGCCAATTAAAAACAAAATTTAAAATCCAGAATTTTATAATGATGGGTGATATGTTTGCTAACTCTGTACTTTATAGTAGGGTGATTAGTAAATTTCAGTTGAATAATCCATATTTCTCAAAGTCTTTTGCACTTGATGACTAACTAAATGAATTTTTCATTTAGTTGGTTTTAAATCTACAACTATCTTATATTTTAATATAGGGTATGGTTTGTAGAATTAAACTTAATATCTTCTAGTAGTTGTTTTAATAGTATATTGAATTTTATAATCTTATTCTCTTTTTTAAGAATTCTTAGCTCTTGAAGGGTATCATGGTATAGCTCTTGGGAATTAGTATCTTTTGTATTTAAGGAGATAGATTCTATTGAATCCCAAAAATAGTCTAAATGCTTATCCATGATCGATCCTTTCAAATAATCCAAATGGGTATTGGTAAATTGTAGTTTACCTAAAAATCATGACTCTTTGATGCAAGAGTTGTATAAAAAATAATACATTTATCTAAAATATTCTTTTTTTTAATCAATCCCCAAATTTCCCCACATATTTTTTATAAAGTTCTAAATATAAAAAATAAAAGGGTTTGTAATGAAGAAGATTTTATTCTTTGTGTTTGTGCTGGCTTCAATACTAAATGGTAGTAAGGAGTATAACTTAAAGTACGAGATATTTAACGATGGTGAGCAAATTGGTACTCTAGAGGCTCTAAGTATAAAAAATAGTGAGGGGATATTTAAATATAGTACAAGATTTGATGTGGAAATGTCATATTTATTTATGGAATTTAATTATCTTTATGTGGAAGATGCTTATGTGGAAGGAGATGAAGTAGTTTCTTTATTTGTATATGAAAAAGAGGATGATGATATACAAAAAGCAAAAGCTGTAAAAAATGGTGATCATTTAGTATATGGAGATGGTACTAAAGTGGAGTTATCAAAGATAGATTATTTTCCATTTGATTTTATTCCAAATATTGAGAAAAAACTTGAACAAAAAGAGTTCACTTTAAAAACTTTTGATACTTTAAGTGGTAAGGTTGTTATTGAAAAAAATACCATAACTAAAAAACAAGATGGTAAATACTATATTGAGACAATATCTTTAGATGATTCAAAAGATGAACAAAAAGAGGAAAAAGTGATATCAAAAGATGGTATCGTAGAGTATATGAAAAATAAATACTTTGAAGCAAGGCTTGTAAATTAAGTAAAATAGCTGTAGTATTGTACGCTAAATTTTATTGTATAATTTAGCATACAAAAACTAATAAGGTATTTAATGAACGAATTAATATTTACAGTTGAGATAAAAGCAAAAGAGGGCTTTGATGAGATAGTAGCTCCTTTTGCACAGGCCATGCATAAACTTAGCCATGAGTTTGATGAGGGTATAATCCAGTATGATCTTTATAGATCAAAAGATGATAGATCTATGTTTTATTTTGTAGAAGAGTGGGAGAGTGAAAAAGCACTAGAATCACATAGACAAAAAGATCATTATAAAAGATTTATAGAGTTTTTAGATGGAAGTGCTGAGTCTATTGATAAAAAGTTTGAGAAGATAGATACTACAAATCTAGAAAAATATGAAGAGATGATATAAGCTGAAATGTCTTTATTTTCTATCATACTGCTTAAGATTTTTCCTTTATATATAAATATAGTACTTGGTTATATTTCTACAAAATATTTAAGTGTAGCTAGGGAAGCAGTGGCAAATCTACTTATTTATATCCTAGGTCCTATAGTAGTATTTTCTGCAACTATAAACGTAAAGATAAATTTTGCAGTGGTAATGTTACCCATATTTTTGTATATCTTTGGCTCTATCATTGCTTTTATACTTTTATATGTATATAGAAATACTTGGAATGATCCTACTGGAAATATTTTAGCTTTTAGTGGAGGTACTGGAAATACTGGGTATTTTGGTATCCCTTTAGCAGTGATATTTTTCCCACCATATTTAGCAGACATCTATATTTTTACAGTACTTGCTTCTTTACTATATGAAAGTACTACAGGGTTTTATGTAACAGCAAAAGGAAACTTTACTGTAAAACAATCAATACAGAAGATTATGAAGCTACCACTTATCTATGCCTTTATCGCCGGTCTTATTTGTAATCTTATGGGAGTACAGATACCAGATGTGATAAGTGGATACACCGATCAATTTAAAGGAGCATATGGGATCCTTGGTATGATGCTTATTGGTATGGGGCTTGTTGGCTTAGAACTTAAAAAAGGTAGTGATCTTGATTTTAAGTTTTTCTCTATCCTTTTTATTTTAAAGTTTATTTTTTGGCCATTGGCTATCTTAGGTATGATATATCTAGATAAAACAATGCTTGGTTTTTTAAATGAAGATCTCTACCGGGTGATGTTTTTATTTTCAATAGTTCCTTTGGCGGGAAATGCCGTATCTTATGCGGTACTTTTAAATGCTAAGCCAGAAAAAGCTAGTTTAGCTGTTATACTTAGTACAATAATATCTATTATTTATATACCTCTTATGATGGTATATTATGGTGGATTTTGATAACTAAAAACTAAAAGTTAAAATCTAAAAAAGACGATATCCTAATGGACTTCGTCTTAAGTAGATAATCTTCTTTTTCTTTTATAGTCCCTATCCATCTTTACAGTATTTTTCAAATGAACAAATACCGACAAAACAAAGATAGCTATTGTTAAAGCAAAAGTTACTTTTGTTACTACGTACTCAAAAGATGAAGCACTCTCAGGTATAAATGCTAATGGAGTACCAATATATAAGCCAATAGCTACAACTAATGATGATAAGATCACTGTAAATAGTATAAATTTTTTTAACTTCATGACAAACTCCTTATTTATTTTTTTTTATTCTTTAGAATAAGTATAAATAAAAAGTGTCAATTATGATAGGTGTGTTTTTTTGACAATTTCTTGACAATTTAGAATTGTCAAGATTTTTGTTAGGCTTTTTTTGTGGTGGACATAAATAGTGCAGCTAGGATTAAAAAACTTCCTGTGATCCTATTTTGAATCTTCATAGCCTTTGCATCTTTGATAAGAAACTTTAACTTTGAAGCCATAGATGAATATCCTGTCATTACAAAGATATCAACTATACATAAAGTAAGTCCTATGATGATAAATTGTAGCCATATGGAGCTATTGGCATCTAAAAACTGAGGGATAAAAGCTACTAAAAATACTGTAGCTTTTATATTTGTAAGGTTTATAAAACTTGCACTTATAAATGCTTTTTTTGCATCATAGCTTTTTATCTGATCCTCATCACTTATAAGTTCTACTTTTTCAAAGATTTTACGAAGTCCTAAATAAACTAAGTATGCTACACCTATCCATTTGATAATAGTGAAGATCAAAACAGATTTGGCAATAATAGCACCAAGCCCAATCACTACTATAAAAGTTTGTGCTAGATATCCTACTTGTAGACCAAAGATACTTGGATAAGATTTTTTAAGTCCATATTTTAATCCATAGTTCATAGATACCACAGCACCAGCTCCTGGTGATATGGATATAGCAAGTGCTGCTAAAAACATAGTAAGCCATACATCAAATTCCATACTATAATATCCTTATGCGTTAAAGTTTTGTTTTATTTTTTGAAGGAGATTAAAAACCAGCTCTTTTTCCTCTTCTGAAAAATCTTTATAGGTAGTTTCTAAAAGTGTAGTGGATATTTTTATCACTATTGGTTTTGTGTCATGACCTTTTTGTGTAAGCTTTACCATAGTACTTCTAGAATCATTTTTGTTTTTAAATTTTTCTAGAAGTTCCATTTTTTCTAGTTTATTTACTAGAGCGGTTACTGTTGATTTGTCTTTATTGATTGATGAGGTGATTTTATTCATAGGAACACCATCTTCATTTTGATATAAAAGGTTTAATATATCTCCATGGGATGGGGCAAGACCCTCTAGATCATATTTTTTTAGCTCATCTACAATAAGTTTATTTGCATTATTATGGATATTTGCTATTTGTGATATGATACTATAATATTTTTGCATTTTGTTCCTCATTTTTTATATGTGAAATAATAACCATTTAGTGGTTAAAACTTACCATTATTATTTGCCCACTTATCATGTGATGGTATCTCTTCTATCGTATCCCAGTGTTCTACTATTTTATCATCTTCTACTCTAAATAGATCAAAAAATGCATGTGCTTTTCCATGCCATTCACCTTCACTAGCTACAAGTACAAAGTTACCTTCACCTAATACCATATGTGTTTTTTTATAGATAAACATATCATTTTGAGAAGTAAGATAAGCTATAGCTTCACTAAGACCTTGTAGACCATCTTTTACATGAGGATTGTGTTGGTGGTATTTCTCTGTTGAGATATACTCAGTGATCTTAGCTGGGTTTTTACCAAATAATACATCATTTACAAAGTTTTGTACAAGTTTTTTGTTTTGTTCTGTTTTATCTAAATCGATAACTTGTGTAGAACCATCTATCATAGATCTACCACTTGCTGTTTGTGTAATAGTTTCTTGAAGATTATCCCAGTGTTCTACGATTTTTCCATCTTCAAATCTAAAGATATCAAATCCAATTTTTGGACCAAAGAAGTCATACTCAGTATGTGCGAATACATAATCACCATCTTTAAATACCCTATGAACTTTTGATTTTACACTTCCTTTTGGGATAACTTGTAAAAGTTCACCAAGACCCTCAACTCCATCTTTTACAGCAAGGTTGTGTTGAATATATTTGTTCTCATTTAGATAACTTACTGGTTTTGTATCACCATTTTCAAAAGAGTGTAATAACTCTACTACTTTTTGTTTTTCATTTTTCATACTTGTCTCCTGTTGATTTGAGCTGATTGCACAACCTGCAAAAATCGTACTTGCTAGGATAGCTGCAAGTGTTGTTTTTAGATTTAATTTCATTTTATTTCCTTTTTGCTAATAGTTTGATGTCAAACTAAATATATTGGAATTATAGTTTGATATCAAACTAATGTCAAGGTTTTTTTGAAAAAATTTTATAATTTCTTTTAGTTAATTAGTTAAAATTTGGACAGAGAAGCCTATTTGTAGTAGTTTTATAAATATTCATCAATTTGTGTACGTTCTAAAATATATACACCTTTTGAGTAGTTATTTGTGTCTTTATAACTTTTTATCATAGCTTTTGCCACATTTTTTGCTAGGATTGGTTTGAATTTTTTTAGAATTGAGAAGGTGTTTATTATGAATAACAATATTTTAGTAGCGTAGTGTTCTCCAAATCTCTTATTTGATCTTTTTCCAATAAGGGGATTGGGTCTGAGGATAATTGTACGTGAAAAATTGAGACTTTTTATATCTCTCTCAATCTCCCATTTCATTCGTCTATAATAGTTTGAACTATTTTCATTAAGTAAAGGAGATGATACTAATATATAGTTTTCTATCCCGTTTTGTTTTGCACTTTTTGCTATATTGTATTGGTAGTCATGATCTACTTTGTAGTGATTTTCTTTATTTTTTGCATCAAGTCTTGTAGTGCCAAATGTAGAAAAAAGAACATCTCCCTTTAGATATGACTGATAGCTATTTTTATCATCAAAATTTATGGTGTGGATATAAAGCTTTTCATGCCAGCTTTTTATATCGTGGCGTACTAAGAGTGTTACTTTAGTACATAGTTCATCATTTATAAGATTCTCTACAAGGTATCTGCCTATTAGACCTGTTCCACCTATGACTATGGCTTTATAGTTTTTATTTTCCATCTTTATTCCATATATTTTATATTATGATTTTAATAGATAAATACTATAAAAGGTATAAATTATTTAATTTAGTGAGAATTTAAAAAGTATGTTTTGTTATAAATATTAAAAACTTATTACAAAACAACTCCCACCATTTTTATTGAAGTGATTAAGTTTCCCTGCAAAATGACTCTCAATAATGATCTTAGACATATAAAGTCCTAATCCATTTCCTTTTTGTTTTGTTGTGAAGTATGGATCAAATATTTTTTCTTTTGTTTTTTCATCTATTCCACCTGCATTATCACAGATGGTGATTTGATTTTTATTTAGAGTTATCTCTATCTTTGGATTTTGTATCCCATTTTTTACTAGTGCATCTTTTGCATTTGAGATTAGGTTTAGTAAAACTTGGGAGAATTCACTTTTATATCCATTTATATTAAAATCTTCTCCATTTATTTCTAGATTTATTTTATTTGTTTCTAGGGTGGAGGAGATAATGGTGAGGGTATTTTCTATGGAGCTTTTTATGGAAAACTCTTCTTTATGTGTTTTTGGCATATAGAAGTTTTTAAAATCATCTATGGTATTTGACATATATTCAAGCTGATCTGTGGCTTGATTTGTTTTTTTATCTAAGTATTTTTCACTTAATTTATCTTGTTTGAATGCGGTGTTTATATTCATCATTATATAACTTAGATGGGTGAGTGGTTGTCTCCATTGGTGGGCGATATTGCTTATCATTTCTCCCATGGCTGCTAGTTTATTTTGGTGTACCATTTTACGCTCGAATTCTAGTTTTTCTTCTTCTAGTAATTTCATCTTATATGAAAGGGAAAAGGCTAAGATAAGAGACTCTAATGGAGCGATAACATGCACTACTACATCAAATAATATATTGAATTGAACCACATCTGAAAAGTAAAATTGTGCGTCAATAAATACAAAAGTAAAGATAACTAAACTCCATCCTCCTATATAAAATAGTATAGGTTTTGATTTTGTTTTATTGTAGATTATGACTGCTGAGAGAATATAAACTAATAAAAATATAGAACTAGGAAATATATCACTCATTAGATCATCTAAAAGGGTATCTACAATATAAAAGAAGATCATAAAAGTGAGTATTTTATCTAGTTTTGGGGTATATTTTTTTGTATTTAAAAACTCTTTTGTAAAGAGGATAGAGAATATTATAAATGAAAGTATGAAAAGATTATCAAGACTTTCAAAATTTGCTGCTAATAAACACAACATTGAGAGTTGGGTCAAAGCATAGTAGATAAAACTTTTTTGTCTATTAAATATATAAAATGCTAAATAATATAAAAAGGCAGAAAATACTATCCCATAGGCGATATTAAAGATGGCGGTTTTTTGTATTTTTTCTTCATATATCTCTTTTTTTGTGTAGTCTTTTATATCTATGTTCACATAATTTTGTAAGTTTATGATTCTAAAGTAGATATATTGATCTTCTATTTTTATGGTATCTTTATCAAGAAAACTTTTTTTTAGTTTTTTATCAAATTCTATTTTATTTATTTCAAATCTTGAATCTACTTTTAAGAGATACTCTTGATCTTTTTCCATTTTTGTTTGATCTATTTTTATTTTTATCCAGTATTGATTCTGTGTTTCCCTTTGTATATATTTGGGTGTCTTTTTAAAGTCCGTATTTGTTTTTATATTTTCAAAATTTAGTGTGGGATTATCTTCTAAAATATATACATCTTGTATGATAGAAGCAAAGAGGGTATTTATAAATAGTAGAAGGAGGATTAATATTTTCATAGTGTTTTTAGTTTGTATCCTATTCCTGAGATATTTTCTAGTGCATCTTTTGGAAGTTTTCTTCTTATCTCTTTTACTAGTGATCTTTTTGCATCAGGGGTCATATATCCTTCCCATACATAGTTTTCTAACTCTTCATATGTAACAGCTCTTTTATGGTTTTTTGCACAAATTTCTAAGAATAGTAACTCTTTTTTTGTAAGTTTTACTATAGTGTCATTTTGAATAAGGGTGTTGTTTAAAAGATCATATTTTGTATTTTCTTCTAGATTTAGAATAGTTGTATTTTCCTCTTCTATAAATTTTATAGCTTCTTCTAAAACAGGGATAAGTTTTTTTTCTGTGATAGGTTTTGTGAGGTATTTTACAAGTCTAAGCTCCACAGCTTTTAGTAAAAATTCCGTATCAACTCTAGCTGTTGCTACTATCACTTGGGTAGTTTTATCCTCAGCTCTAATTTTTTCAATAAGTTCTAAACCATTTAGGTTTGGCATCATAATATCACAGATGATAATATGTGGTTTTATCTCTTTGTATTTTTCATAACCATCTATTCCATCAACTGCTTCATATACATTATCACAGTAAAACTCTAGATACTCTACAGCATTTTCTCGGATAAACTCTTCATCTTCTATATAAAGGATTTTCATATTTTTTAACTTATTCATGGAGAGATTATAGCAAATCAAATTGTAAATTTTACATATTCCCTTTTTTCTCCCACATTTTTTATTTATACTTATTAGATAAAATAAAAAGGATATAATAAAATATGGATAGAAGAGAATTTATAAAAAATTTACAATTATTTGGATTGGGTCTTAGTTTTTCTATCACTCCTAGTTCACTTTTTTCAAATACAAATAAACTAAAACCATATTATCCTCCAAAACTTATGGGTATGAGAGGTAGTCATGATAGTGCTTTTAAATATGCCCATCAAATAGCTTTTGATAATAGATCATTTAAAACAAATATCAAAATAGAAGATGAATATGATCTTATAGTAGTTGGTGCGGGTATAAGTGGACTTAGTTCTGCACTTTTTTATCTAAAAGAGATAAATTCAAAAGCAAAGATTTTAATCCTTGATAATCATGATGATTTTGGTGGTCATGCTAAAAGAAATGAATTTGTAGTGGATGGACAAACCTTACTCTCTTATGGAGGTACTCAAAGTTTTGATAATGTCTCTGAGTATAGTGATATCTCAAATAAGTTATTAGAGTATTTGGGGATTGATCTTTCTAAATTTGAAAGTTATTATGATAAAAAGTTTTTTTCTAAATATGATCTAAGTAGTGGTATTTTTTATGATGAGGATAATTACACTGAAAATAAAATCATAAAAAGTACTTTGCCTTTAAATACAAGTTTTGAGAGTTTTAGTGATGCTTATATGCCTTATTTAAAAGAGCCAAAGAGTTTTAAATCTAGTGTAAAAGATATCCCTCTTTCTCAAAAAGATAAAGATAAATTATATGAAGTATTAGAAGCAAAAGAGAGTATAGATGATTATGAAGATTTAAATTATGTGGAGTTTTTGCAAGAGGCTTTTGATATAAAAGATAAAGCTTTACTTGAATTACTCTCAAATGTTTTGATAGATGATATGGCACTTGCAGGAAAAGCTATAGATATTGAAGAGGCTAGTTATGGAGGTCTTTTAGGTTTATCAAAACCTTTTTTAAGTTCAATATATAATGCCTTTAGTAGTGATAAATATATATGTCATTTCCCAGATGGAAATGCTACTTTAGCTAGATTGTTAGTTCAAAAGCTTATACCTAGTGTTGCACGTTTTGATAATGTTGAGCAAAGTATTACAAGTGTATTTGACTATAGTAGACTTGATAAAAAACAAAATCAAATAAATATAAGACTAAACTCTACAGTAAGTTCCATAGAAAACTATAAAAATAAAACAAAAGTACAATATATCCAAGATGATAAAGTGTATGAATTAAAAGCCAAACATACCATAATGGCAGGATGGAATGGGATGGCTAGTTATATTATAAATGATCTACCAAAAAAGCAAAAAACTCTTTTAAGAGAAAATACAAAAATGCCTTTAGTTTATGTGCAAGTTGCATTGAGAAACTGGAACTTTATCCAAAGAGCAGGTACAGCAACAACTTATTGTCCAAGTTCATATTTTCAATTTGTAAATATGGATTTTCCTATAAGTATTGGTAAGTATAAAGCTATAAAGGAGCCAAATAAACCAACAGTATTAACCCTGATAAGAATACCAACTCCAACCGATGTGAATGAAGATGTATCAAAGCTTTTAAAACGTGGAAGATATGATCTTTTAGGAACTTCTTATGAAAGTTTTCAAAAAAGTATAAAAAAACAACTTGATCAGATGTATGGTAAATATGGATTTGATTATGAAAGGGATGTATCAGACTTTGTGATAAATAGATGGTTCCATGGATATACTTATGAGGGTGCTTTGAGTAAAAAAGAGCTAAGAAAAGCAAGAAAAGCTTTTGGAAATATTCACTTTGCAAATGCAGATTCTGCGGGTAGTGCTTATACTGACGCGGCTATTGATATGGCATATAGGGCGGTAAAAGAGATAAAAAAGTTTTAAATTTTCACTCAATAATTTTAAAATATTTTAAGACCTTAGTTTGAATATAAATAACAGCTACAGCACATATGAGACCAAGAATAGTTCCAAGTACTATACCGATACTTGGATATGCAAAATATACAATATATGAATAAGCAACTACACTAGTAAGTCCAAATGGTGTATTTTTGATAATCGTTCTAGCTTGTAGATTGCTATGATTGAAGTGGATTATAAGTAATAGTGGTAATAGGATTGTTGGAAAGGATGAAAAAATACCTGCATAGTTTGCTGGTACATAGTGTGGAAGACTTGATACTATTAAAAATATTATGATAGTCAAAACACTTCTTAGTACTAAATCTTTGATAGTAACTTTATCTGTTTTTACAATTGCAAAATCTTCTTTTTTTGAAAAATAGATAGCACTTACTAGTAATAAAATAGATACAATTATTGGTGTAAGTATAATATGTGGTGGGATAAAAGATAAAGCAAGGGCAATAAGCACATAAGATATAAAAGATACTATCAAACTAAATGTAACTTCAAATTTACCAGTATAAAAGGTACTGATATAATATCCTTTGATAAAAGCTAAAGTAGCAAAAAGCCCGTGGATATTATAAAGTGCAGTATCTTGAACATAATCTACTCCATACTCTATGGCAAAAAATAGTAATACAATTAGAGTCCCAATAGGTAAACCTGATAAAACTCCTGATATTTTAGTACTTACTTTTTCTGCTATAGCTGTAAGACTTAAAACCAATACTACAACTACAATAGATTTTATAATAATCAAATCCATTTAGATATCCTTTTTAAAAATCGTATTATATCACTTGAATTTATACATAATTTTGAATTTTTTAATTTTTCCCTCAATTTCCCCACATTTTTTTTTTAATATTCAAATATAAAATAAAAAGGATTTAGATGTTACATAATGCAATTAGATTTTTTCTTACTCGTTCAAGGTTAAATTATCTATTATTAACATTTTTGGTGGTGTTTGGAGTGGTAGCTTATCAGTTTATTCCAAAAGCAGTATTTCCACCTATTAAAATAGATAAGATAGCTGTTTCTGGTGCATATGCTGGAGCTAGTATAAATACCCTTGATAAGATGGTAGTGGTAAAATTAGAAAAAGATTTAAAATCTTTAAATGGTGTAGAAAAGATTGAATCATATATAAAAAGTGGTGAGTTTTCTATAATTATGACATTAGAAAAAGGTAGTGATAAACAAAGCATTCTAAATAAGGTAAAAGATAGTATTTCAAATAATAAGTCTGATTTACCTTCAGATATGGATGAACCAAAGGCTTCCATAGTTGATTGGTCTTTTCCCCTTATAAATGTGACAATTGCTTCAAATATTCACTCAAAAGATGATTTAATTAGTATCGCTGATGAAGTGAAAATAAAACTTTCTTCCATTTCAAATATCTCAAAGGTTCAATTATATGAAAGTACTACAAGGGTTTATGAGATTATCTTAGATAATAAGCTGATAGAGACTTATGGTATAGATAAAAACTTACTATTTAGTGAGATAAAAAATCTATCATACATTTTCCCTATGGGAAAAATTGAAGATAAAAAAGAACATTTCTTCCTTTCAACTATAAATGGTAAAAAAGAGGTGCAAGAATATCTAGATACTCTTATTAAAATGGGGGATAAAACTATTTATTTAAGTGATGTGGCACAGGTTCGTCAAAAATATGATGAGGTAAGTGTTATCTCAAAATTAAATGGACAAAAAAATGTAACTTTAGGTATTTCTAAAAATGAGAGTGGAAATGCCATCGAATTAGCAAAAATTGTGAAAGAAGAAGTATCTAAATTAGATAATAAATATAAAGATATGGAAATCTCAACTTTTTATGATACTTCGGTTTTAATCAAAAATAGGCTAAATACAGTTATTTCTGGAATTATGTTTGGTCTTATTTTAGTAACTGTTGCACTTTATATTTTAATAAATAAAAGGGTTGCTTTTATTGTTGTTATGGGTATTCCTACAGCCATTCTTATTGGTGTAGCTGTACTTTCTCTTACTTCATATAGTATTAATATGATTACTTTAATTGGTGCTCTTTTAATTCTTGGGGTTTTAGTAGATGATGCTGTAATTATTGCTGAAAATATCCAAAGACATATGCAAGAAGGGGATAATAAACTAGAAGCTGCAATTAATGGTACAAAAGAGGTTTTAGTTCCTGTTTTAGCCTCTTCTTTAACTACTGTTTTTTCATTTTTCCCTATGTTAATGCTTAGTGGAGAGATGGGTGAATTTATTAAACTTATTCCAATTGCTGTTATTATTTTGATTATTGCTTCACTTTTAGAGAGTTTTATCTTTTTACCAATTCACTCTTTACATTTATTAGATACAAAAGATAAAGAACTTGATTGGTCAAAAGCTCAGGCTTTATATTCAAAAATTTTACATAAAATTATAGAACATAGAAAAAAATTCTTAGTATTTTTTATAATTATTGTACCTACTTTAACAGTTTTAATGATTTCAAATATGAGATATCAAATGTTCCCTGATTTTGATAGTGATAGGGTATTTATAAAAGGTAAATTTGATATAAATCATAAATTAAGTGATACTTATGATAAAGCAAAAATAATTGAAGATATTTTATTAAAACATAAAGAGGAATTATCTTTAAAAACTATCTCTTTTACTTCTGGACTTAGAACAGATAATGAAGAAAATATTGAAATTAAAAAATCAGTATTTGAATTTAATATAGAACTTCATTCCCGTGTTCCATCAAATTTTGTTGATGAATATATTACACCAATTTTATCTTTTTCTAGTGATGATACGAAAAAAATAAGAACTCTAAGTGTAGATGAAACTATTTTAAAATTAAAAGAGCTTTTAAAAGATTATAAACCAGCTGGACTTACAGAATTTGCCATAAAAAAAGATGGAGCTGGAATCACAGCTAATGATATTGAAATTTTAGTGGATGCTCCAAGTGAAAAACTATTAATAAATGCCCTTGACATTATAAAAAAGGAATTACATAATATAGATGGAATCATTTTTGTAGATGATACGGCTAAACTTGGAGTTAGGGAATTAAAATTAAAACTTAATGCTTATGGTGAGTCTTTAGGTTTTTCTGAAGCTACTTTAGGTTCAGCCCTTACTCCTTTATTTTTAAAAAGTGAACAAACAAAAGGTTTATATGAAAAAGGTATTTTTGAGATACAAACTTATGATAAAAGAAGGGATGAATTGGCTTCTTTAAAAACTATAGAATTAAATATTCCAAATAGTGATAATAAAATTGCTTTAGATGAAATAGCTGATTTTACTTATATAAATAACTTTGATTCCCTTTCAAAGGTAAATTCTGTTGCAGTTAAAAAAGTTGTGGCAAATGTAAATAATAAAAAAATTACAGCTGTTGAAGCCCTTGAACTTTTAAATGATACTTTTGTAGATTTAGAAAAACGAGGGGTAAATATCAAACTTGAAGGAGAACAAGAACAAAATGAAAGAATGGCTAAAGAGATGACTATAGCTTTTGCTATAGCAATGACTTTAATTTTTATTACCCTTTTAATTATGTTTGACTCTTTTAGATCTTCATTAATAGTTCTTTCAATTATTCCATTTTCTGTAATAGGTGCTATTTTAGGTCATTATATAGTTGGACTTAGTTTATCACTTACTTCGATTATTGGAATGCTTGGACTTGCTGGAGTTGTTATAAATAATGCAATTGTAATGCTTGAATTTATAAAGTCATCAAAAACTTTAGAAGATATGATGAATAGGGCAAAATTAAGATTAAGGCCTATTTTAATCACATCTATTACAACATTCTTAGGTTTAAGTACTTTAATGTTTTTTGCGACAGGACAAGCAAAAATCTTGCAACCTCTTGCTATTAGTCTAGGCTTTGGTCTTATTTGGGGAACAGTTCTCACCCTTATCTATCTACCAGCTTTATATGCTGTTGTAAACAAAATGAAAAAATAAAAAAGGAAATAACATGAAAAAGATATTATTTTTAGCCCTTACAATGATTAGTTTAAATGCCACAGAGTATTTTACAAAACTTGAACCTTATGAAAAACACATAATAAGTGCAGAGATCAATGGAAAAGTAACATATGTAAATAAAACAAAAGAATATAGCCTAGTAGATAAAAATACGATGGTATTAAAACTAGATACAAAAGATGAAAAGATTCAATTAGAAGCTTTGGAGAGTTCTTTACTTTTACAAAAAGATATTGTGAAGATAAAAGAGCAAAATTATCAAAATAAAGCAAAGGTAAAACAGTTAAGTAATTATGATAAAAACCAAGAAAAACTAGCTCTTATAGAAGCTAAACAAAGTTTAGAAAATATAAAAAGGGATATAAAAACCCAAAAAAGAAATATAGAGAAAAAAGAGTTTTATGTATCAAATCTATATATAGATGAGATACTTGTAAGTAAAGATGAGTATGTAAGTTTAGGTACAAATTTATATAGCTTATATGATTTTTCAAAATTAAAACTTGAAGTGTTTGTAAGGGATCAAGACATTGAAGGTTTAAACTCAAAACAAATCTATATAGATGGGCAAAAGAGTGATTTTAAAATAGAAAAGATATCTCAGGTGAGAGATGAAAAAAGAGTATCAACATATAAAGTGGTACTTTCAAAAGTAAATAGTGAAAAAGATATCCATTTTGGAAAAATTGTAAAGGTGGAGTTTAGATAATGAAAAATTTAAAAATAGTATTAGCATCTTTAATAGTAGTTAGCTCCTTATATGCTGATGAGATATTAAACGACACACAAAAAAGTATTTTAGATAAAAAACAAACAAAAGCAGAAAAAGAAGCTGGTATCACAAAAGATTCATGGATAAACCCTTTATCTATAGAGCTAAAAGATCAAAAAACAAAAGCCGCAAATAATAATAGTGAGATAGAGTCTAAAAGTGCTAGTATAGTTTTTGATCAAGAGATATTTGGATCCATATCTAAAACTATACAAAAGGGAAATATAGAACTAAAGTTAAATACTACTTTGGTGGATCAAGAGAAAAAAGCACTTCTTTCAAGACTATATGGATATGTGATAGATCTAAAGAAAATTGATCTTCAGATTGAGCAGCTTTATTATCAAATAAGTAGTAAAAAAATAGAGATCAAAAAAAATGAAGACTCTTATATTGGTGGTATTATAGATATTACAGTTTTAGATGAGAGTGTGATAGAACTTAGTACTTTAAAAAATCAAAGGGATGATTTAAATCTACAAAAGTTAGATATTTTGAGGGATTTTAAAAACTATAGTAATAGTGACTATAAAACTATTGATCTTAGTTTTTTAAATAGTTTTGATTTACAAAAATATCTAAGTGAAAATAAAAATATAAAAGTAAAAGAGCTTGAGTATAAAAGAAGTGGTATCGATAAAGATATAGTAGCTAATAATTATCTTCCAAAGTTATCTGTTTATGGATCTTATGGATATGAAGATGGGGATTCTTATGCTAAGAGTGATGATAGTTATTATTATGGTTTAAAATTAAGTATGCCACTTGATTTTAATTCTGGAAAAAATAAAGAAGTATCAAAACTAAATAAACTTATCTCTAAAGAGAATCTATATCAAACTAAACTGGAAGAAAAAAGTTTTTATAGTTATGCGATCAAAAAATTAAAACATATTGATAATAAGATCATAAATACTGATCAAACTATAAAAAGATATAAAAGTTTACATGAAAATGTAAAGTCTTTATATGAAAACTCTCTAAAGACAATCGATGATGTAACTATTATGGAAAATAGAATGGCATCAAGTAGATTAGATAAATTGATTTTTGAATGTGAAAAAAAATCTATACTAAATAGTATATTTATAAGGATGTAAAAATGAAAAAACTTTTAATCTTACCTCTACTAAGTTCAATGGCTTTTGCAGAGCTTACTGGAAGTTTTGGGATTATTGGTGGACAGATGGAAGTAATAGATAATTTTGATGATCATAGTATCAATCATACTATCTATTCACGGGATACAAAACCAAAAACATTTGATAGATATTTACTTTTGCCATCAATGGATCTAGATTATAATGGTTTTTTTGCAAAGGTAGAGACTAAAGATGGTGGTGGTTTTAAAGCAGGATATTCTTGGGGTGAAGATAGTGCAATATATGCAATGAAAGATGGATTTGGGATTGAGCACAATTTTTATGAGAACTTTTTTTATAAAATAGAAAAATTTAATGAAGATAAATTTATAAATCCATATCTTATAAATCAAGAAAGAGGTAAAAAAGAATCGGATAGTTTATTTATTGAGACAGGTGTTAAAGAGTATTTAGAGCTAGTTGATTTAAAACTTGCCTATTATGATATGAGTATTGATGATGAGGTAAATAGCGATGTAAAACAAAGTGGTAAACAATATGATCTTGAATCTTTAGTATATGTATTGCCTTTTGTAGGTTTAGGTCTAAACTATGGAATGGGTAACTTTGATGGAGATAGTAATGATTATACAAAATTAGGGTACAAATTAGCTCTTAGATGGATGTTTGGTGATTCTGCTAGGGTGATGCTTGAGATGTCAAAAAATGAATATGATTTTGATGTGGCAAATAGCTATTTTAATAAGATTAGAGATGAAGAGGAAAACTCAATATTCTTTATGTATATGCAAGAGGGGCTTTTAGGGGATTCAAATATGTTTTTGACAACTATGTATTTTCAAAGTGAAACAACATCAAATATCGACTTCTTTTATAAACAAAATAAAGGTCTAATGGTAAATATAGGGTATAAATTTTAAGATTTATTGTAGAGGTAACTCTATATAAAATTTTGCTCCATTTTTTGTATTTTTAGCATAAATATCACCATTTAGACTCTCTTTTATGATTTTATAACTCATATGTAATCCAAGGCCTGTGCCTTGGGATTGGTGTTTGGTTGTAAAGTATGGCTCAAATATTTTTGGCATGATTTCATCTGGAATACCTCCACCATTATCTTCAATTGTGATTAAAATCTCATTTTCATTTTTTAAAAGTTTTAGTTCTACCCATGGCTCTTTTATTTCTCTTTCAATAATTACATCTTTTGCATTATTTATGATATTTATAATGATTTGGGAGAGTTCCCCATCTACTAATTGGATACTTATTGGATCATCATTTGTGATATTGTGTTTTAGTTTAATATGGTGGATATTTAGGGTTGCATTTAGTATCTTTATCATATTTAATATACTATCTTGGAGTATCACTATATGTTTGTTTTTATCCTCTTTTATATAGTCTCTAAAGGTATCTATGGTTTCAGATAGATAAACTGCATTGTTTATAATATGCTCTAAAGATTCATCTAAAAGCTCCTCTGGTATCTCACCTGTAAGTTCTTTGATCTCTTGAATACCTGAGGCATTTACTGTTATTACCGATAGTGGTTGTCTCCATTGGTGGGCGATATTTCCTATCATCTCTCCCATGGATGCAAGTTTTGCTTGCTCCATGATTTTCATCTTATAGTGGATGTTTTCATTAACCTTTTTTTCTATTTTTTCTTCAAGGTTTTTATTTAGCTCTGTAAGCTCTTTTGTTTTTTCTTTTATGATAATATCTTGTTTATCTGTTAACTCTTGTAGTTTTTTTGTTTTTATATCAATCTCATATTTTAAATCATTTTCAACTTTGTGGAGTATTTTTGATTCCTCTTTTTCTATTTTTTTTCTTACAAAATAAAGTAGAACTAATGAGGATATACAAAAGATAAATAGTAAAGAGCTATATAGGATGATTTTTTGTAGTTCAGCATGGATATAGTCTATTTTTATATCTGCACCAAGGATATATCTATTTCCATTTTTAGTCTCTTTTGGGATAAATACACTTCTAAATGTACCCCATTTATCACTTGCTTGCTCAAACTTTATCTCACGGTATTTTACAAGGTTTTTAAGTAGTGGTGTACTTGATTCATATTGATCGAAGTAGTAGGTTACTAGATTTTCTTCAAAATCTTCATCTGTAGCACTAGAGCTTGTGAAATATATCTCCCCATCTCTTAAAACCATACTATATACATATTCCACTTCAATATTTTTTGCATATTTTGAAAGTTTTTTGATATTTAATAGATCTTCTTCTTTAGTGATAGAGTTTTTATCTATGGCTCTATCATGAAAATCTTCTTTGAGTAAAAATTCTAAACTATAGGCACTATTTTTTAGGATTTTGTCTACATTTTCATAAAGGTTATTTTTATTTACAGAGAAGATAATAAATACAGTAATGATATAAATAGTAGTAATAATAAATAAAATTAATAAAAATAACTTTTTTCTGTATTTGTAGTTTTTTATGAGCTCTTCGATCATTTTTTCTTACTTCTTTATGACAATGTAAGAAAATTGTAACTTTAAAATCATTAGGGTCATCTTAATTATAATTTTTAGTTGTAGTTAAAATAATATTTTGTAAGTTATATGAATGAGAAAAGCTTAATTAAAAGCTTTCCCATTCATCATCACCTGATGAAGTTTCTTTTATCTCAGTTTTTTTTGTGTTTCTTGGTTTTATTGAAGTTTTTGTTTCTACCTTAACAGGCTCAATCTTTGGGCTAGATTCTATATCTTTTATAAGATTTTTCATATTTGAATCTTTCCCTTCAAAGTTATTTTGATCTACACTATTTACAACATCACTTGCAATAGATTGGGTCTCTTTTGCAATACTATTTGTTTGATCTGCAATGGAAGCATTTTCTTGGGTAAATTTATCTAAAAGGGAAACAGCATCTGCAATTTGTCTCATACCTAAGGTTTGCTCTTTTGCAGCTGTTGTTACATCTTCAATAAGTTTACTTGTATCTACAATTTTATTTTCTAGACTTGTAAATCCTTGGATCATTTTATTGCTGATTTGTTTACCATTATCTGCTTTTGTTGTAGCATTTTCCACAAGTGTTTTGATTTCGCTAGCTGCTTCAGCTGATCTTGCTGCTAGGTTTCTTACTTCTCCTGCAACTACTGCAAAACCTTTACCCGCTTCACCTGCTGTAGCTGCTTCAACTGCTGCATTTAGTGATAGGATATTTGTTTGGAATGCGATTTGATCAATTACAGAGATCGCTTCGTTTATCTCCATTACTGTGGCATTTATTTCATCCATGGCTGCTACTGTATCATTTGCTAGGTTTTTACCTTCATTTGCTGATGATTTAGTCTCCATGGAAATATCATTCATCTCTTGGGCTTTTTTACTTGTTTGCTCAATATTTCCAGTGATCTCTTCAATGGAAGCAGCTGTTTCTTCTAGGGAACTTGCTTGATTTGTGGCGTTACCACTTAGGGTTGCTACATTTTGAGTAAGTTTATTTGCACTAGAGATTAAAGAGATACCATCTTTTTGACTTCCTTGAAGCATTTTTGTGATCATATCATTTAGTTTAATAATTTCACTTCCTATATTTCCTGAACTACTATCAAGCTTTTGTGTAAAGTCCCTATGGGTGTATTTCTCTAAGGCTTGGATGATGATATTCATATCTTTACCAACTTGTAGTTCAAGTTTTTCAAGCATATGATTTAGTAGATCTTTTAGCTCATTTAAAGATTGTGTAGAGGTACTATTTGTGATTCTTTTATCAAATTTTCTGTGAGAAACCACTTCCACTACACTTTTTACCTCTTCTATTAGTCTATGATCTTGATCTATAGATTCTTTTATTTTTGCTACATTTTGGTTAATAGATCCTGCCATCACTCCAAATTCACAAGAGGTATTTATCTCAATATCTTTTGTAGAAGATGTTTTTGTATTTAAAAATGTGAAAAACTCTTCAAGACCATTTGATATCTTTTCAAGATAATTGTTTAGTCTTCTTACTGAGACATAAATACTAATACCAATTATTATCAGTCCAACAATAGAAGCTAAGATAGAGAAGTTTCTAATAAATATAGCATTTTCAAGGTATTCAGATACTGGTGCAGAGATAATAAAACTCCAATTTGTTCCAGTCTCTTGTATAGAAAATGGTACTGAATAGTATGCTGATTCTAAACCATCTTTAAGAAGGGATTTTTTAATAAAAGCATACTCTTGATTTGATTTAGAGCTTTTTAGTAGTTCCATATAATCAGCATCATTATTCATGGTTTTTACTAGATCTTTCCCTAGAAGTTTTTTATCTGGGTGACCTATGAATGCTCCATAATTATCCACAATAAATCCATATCCATTTTCATATAGTTTTGTGGACTTTGCAATCTCATAAAAGGTATCAAGTTTAAAGTCTGTTCCAACTACTCCAAAATATTCCCCATTGTGAAACATTGGAATACCAATAGATACCATAAGTACTTCTACTCCATCCACTGGATATAAATATGGTTTGGTGATATATGGTTTACCTGCTCTTTTAGGTCCACCAATCCAGTCATTTTTTTCATCATATGCTGAACCTGATTGAACTATGATACTATCCCCTGACTTTACCACATATGGTGTATATTGACCACCATTGTCATAGCCATTTTTACCTTTTTGATCTAGATTTTCTTTGAAAAATAGTCCAGGTTTATTAAATGACCACCAAAGACCTATAAGTTGATCATTTTTACTTAAGATTGATTTGTAAAACCTTATAGTCTTATCTTCATCTAGGTATTGATCATGTTTGATAGATTCAAAATCAGATTTTAGGGTTTGAACTATTGCTATTGCTTTGTGTAGGTCTGCTTGTATTTTGATTGCATTTTTACTGGCAAGTTCTTTTCCATACGCTTGTGCATCGGCTTGGGCTGTAGAGTAGGAGTATCTACTTACAAAAAACATTGTCACTGCAAAAACCACGATTGTTGCTAATAGGATTTTTATTAGCATTGCTTTACCAAAACTAGATCTTCTTTTCATGGTAAATCCTTTATTGTCTTATATTGTGTAGTATATTATTATATGAGTTTTTATTTCTTTTAGATTACAAAGTGGGGTAAAAATTTAAATTATTTTTTATTTGTTACTTTTATACATCTTTTATCAAGATTATATAAAAGTATTTAATTTATGATTTTAGGGGTAGTTGAATAAAAAACTTTGCTCCATTTTTTGTATTTCTTGCATAGATTTCACCATTTAGACTATCTGTGATGATCTTTTTACTCATATAAAGTCCAAGACCAGTACCATTATCATCTTTTGTAGTAAAGTATTGAGTGAAGATATCATCTATAATATCCTCAGGAATTCCTCCTGCATTATCTTCTATTGTTATAAGGATGTGATCATTTTGTTTTTGTAGATCAAGTTCTATCCATGGATTTTCTGTTTTCTTTTCCACTAGGGCATCTTTTGCATTATTGAAGATGTTTATTAGTACTTGGGATAGTTCACCTAAAACTAGGGTGTATTTTACAGGGGTGTTATAATCTATAAGGTTTTTTAATTCTATAAAATTGTTTTTTAAAGCTGTACTTACTATTTGTAAAGACTTATTTATTCTATCTTGTAAAACCACCTCTTTAAACTCTTTTTTCTCTTTTACAAATCCCCTAAACACTTCAATGGTATCAGAAAGATATCTAGCACTATCTTTTACCCCTTTTAGGTTATCCATAAGGGCTTTATCTGTTAAAGTATCAAACTCTTTTTGCACTTCTATTCCACTAGCTGAAGACATAATCACTGATAGTGGTTGTTTCCATTGGTGTGCGATATTTGCTATCATCTCCCCAAGTTGAGCCATTTTTGCTTGTGAGAAAAGCATTTGTTGTTGCATTTGATTTTGCAGTTCTAGGGTTTTTTGCATATTTACTATTTGGGTGATATCATTTAAAAATATTTTTATAATATTATCTTTTAGTATAGTTCCATAGTGGGCTTTCATTTGGTAGTGGCAATCATCTATTTGGATAGTATCAAAAAATACTTTGTCATTTTTTAGTCTTATAAGGATATCTTCCCAAAGCTCAATTGGAATCACTTTTGTGATATTATCATCTATAGTTACCTCAAAATTTTTCTTTGTGATAGAGTTTGTCCAAAATATTACCTGCTCATCTTCAAGGTCTATGATCTCTAATACATATTCATTGATAGCATTAAAACTATGCCTTAGATCAAATAGTTTTGACTCTAAAAAGTTTGTGTAGCTCCCTTTTATATCACTTATCACATCTTTTGAATTTAGTATATGGTATCTATTTGTTGATCTATCAAATGTTACCATTCTTCTTATGTGTTTAGTTTTCATCAACTCAATCATATCAATAAGAGACTCATCCATATCCATAGATACTATAGGTGCGTGCATAAACTCTTTGATAGCTAGCTCTTGGTTTATATGCTCCTTTGCAATATCTACAATATCACTCTCTGAGATAATACCCACTGGTTTTTCATCTTTTGCTACAAGTAAGGATGTGATATTTTTTTGTACCATAACTTTTAGTGTCTCTTTAATAGTGGTATTTTCATCTAAGATTATGGCTTCATTTGCTGTATTTAGAAGGTGGCTTATATGGTGATTTGAAGATTGAAATTGTTTTTCGTAGCAGTGTATTAAATCTTCTTGTTCTAAACAGCCTTGATATTCTTCTGATGAGTTTACTACTATGATCTTTTTGATATTATTATCTATCATCATACTTAGGGCATGTTCTGCTAGTCTTGTATTGTGTAAAACAAGTAGGTTTCTAACTGCGTAGTCTATTGCCATATTTGAAAAATTTACATTTTGATTAAGAAGTCTTACTATATCATTTTGGCTAATAATACCTAGGGGTTTATTCTCTTTTACTATGATTATATAATGCAATGGAATTTGTGACATTTTATCAACTGCATCTTGTAAAGTGGCAGTTACACTTATTTGATCATCTCTTGAAATAATTAGGTTTTTTAAGAACAATACTAAACTCTTTTGTCATTAATTTGTAACATTTTAATAAAACTTACTTTATTAATCAATCAAATTAAGAAAAGAAGTAAAGTTTTTTATAATTTTTTTAATATAAAAATTAAAAAAGTTATAAAAGAACTTTTAGAAGAACAAAACTTGCATAGTAGTTTTTATGAGTACACAAAATTTATATTGTAAAAACTGTCAAAAAAACTATACTGTACGTAAAACAGATATTGAACTTATAAAAGAACATGATAAAAGTTTTGATGGTAAAGAGTATACTAAGGGGTGCTTTTTTAAAGAGCTTGGCAAAATAAAAAGAGAGTTAGTTAAGAGGTAACTCTATGAAAAATTTAGCACCATTATCAGTGTTTTTTGCATAGAGTTTACCTTTGAAATTTTCAACTATTATTTTATAACTCATATGTAGTCCCAAACCTGTACCTTGGTATTTGTGTTTTGTGGTGAAGTATGCTTCAAATATTTTTGAGATGATATTCTCAGGTATTCCCCCACCATTATCTTCTATACTTATGATTATAGAGTTTTCTTTTTTTATTAGTTCTATTTTTATCCAAGGTTTTGATATATTTTTTTCTATTAATATATCTTTTGCATTGTTTATTATATTTATAAGAACTTGATCTAGTTCACCAGAGACCATTGATTTTTTGATAGGTTCTTTTGTGTCGTAATTGATCATTAATTCTATATGTGCATTTTTTAGGGCTGTTCCTACAACCTCATATACCATTTGAAGTCTATCTTGAATGATCACATCTTCAATCTCTTTTGAGTTTTTTAAAAAATTTCTAAAGGTATCTATAGTATTTGATAAATAATCAGAGCTTACAAGGATAGTATCCATCTTATTATCAAGATCTTTTGTACTTATTTTTAGACCTAGTTGATTTTCAAGTTTTACTCCGGAGGCTACCATAGAGATAGAGCTAAGGGGTTGTCTCCATTGGTGGGCTATATTTGCAAGCATCTCACCTAATGATGCCATTTTTTCAGAGTTGATTAGGTGGGCTTGATTCTCTAGTATTTGCTCTTTTTGTTTTGTGATGATATTTGTTTTATCAATATTTGTTTTTAGTGCTAGATATAATCTAAAGCTTGAAGGTAAGGTAACAACTAAAAAGATAGTAAGAACTATGGCTAATAGTAGATAGATATCTGTAAAAGCCATAAGTAAACCTATTATAAATAAAGATATAAAAGGTGTAGTATAAACAACCACCGCGTGGTAAACAGAAGATAGTGTTGAGGTTGCCCCTGCAATAAGACCAAAAACTAAAGATACCATTATAAATACATGGAGTTGTTCGGCGTAAAATATGGTCAGTATGGCTATAAGCCCAAATAGGGTCGAATTTAAAAATAGTGATATTAGATGTAGTTTTAGGTATTTTTTTACCTTCTGATCATCTTTTTGTTTTAGATAAACTAAACCTCTCTCAGCAGAATAGATTCTAAGAAAACCTAAAATAAATTCTAAAAGAATAAAGTATGTAAGATAGATAGTAGGGATAAATTCTAAAAGTATATACACTAAACCAATTGGTGCAAGAAAATTTGAAGCTAAAGCTCCTGATCTATTTTTAAATAATATCTCTATCAATTGGGGATAATAATCAAGTTTTTTTAAAACTTCTTTTGCACTAGTGAACACTTATTTACCTATATTTGTATATTTTTATGATTCGGATTATAGAGTAAATAGATTGATAGCTAGCTTTTTTGCGACTAGATATCAATTTATTTATTATTTTTAATTGGTATAACTATTAAAAATTTTGCACCATATTTTGTATTTTTTACAAAAAGTTTTCCACCAAGGCTTTCTGTGATTATTTTGTGGCTCATATGTAGTCCTAAACCTGTCCCTTGGGATTCATGTTTGGTTGTAAAGTATGGCTCAAATATTCTCTCAATAATCTCTTCAGGGATTCCCTCTGCATTATCTTCTATACTTATTTGTATAGTCTCTTCTTTTTTTTCTAGATAGATTTTGATCCAAGGCTCATTTGTTTTTTTATCTATATGGGCATCTTTTGCATTGTTTAGGATATTTATGATCACTTCCACAAGTTCGCCCATAACTAATTGTAGTTTTATAGGTTCAATTTCATCAAGATTGTTAAAGATTGAGATATGGTTATTATCTATAGATGGTCTTACTATATCTAGGGCTTGTAAGATTCCATCTTGAAGGATTGATTCTCTTAGTTCTTTATTATCTTTTAGGAAGTTTCTAAAGGTATCAATAGTTTTGGATAGATATTCTGAGCTATCAGTGATCTTATCAAGGGACTCATAAAGTTTTTGATCCTCTAAGATACCAAACTCTTTTTGTAGTTTTAGCCCTGAAGATAGGGTTGTGATCACTGATAAAGGTTGTCTCCATTGGTGGGCAATATTTCCTATCATTTCACCCATAGAAGCTAGTTTTTGTTGCTCAATTAAGATACGCTCTTGTTTTCTTTGATCTGAGATATCAATACCTGAGAGAAGAACCCCAACTATTTGATCCTCTTCTATTAAAACTGCATTTGCCCAAGTGAATAGTTTCTCTTCATTATTTTTATCGATAAGTTTATGTTCTATAGCATTTTCTAAAATTTGTGCTTTACCACTTACTATACTTTTAAATATAGCTTTTAGTTTAGCTAACTCTTGGTTTGGTACTACACCTATGTGAAACCAGTTTCTTCCCAAGATATCTTTTTCTTCATGTCCTAAAACTTCACAGGCGTATTTATTGATCATTTGTACATTTCCATGATTGTCTAGGGCGATTAGTAAAGAGTGGATATTATCTATATAAAACTTTGTTTTTTCATTCTTTTTTATGATCTCTTTTGTTTTTAGCTCAACTTCGTTTTCAAGTTTTTTATTATAGTTTTTTAGTTTTTTCTCCGAGTCTTTTATCAATTTTAAAGTAGGGAGCATTATAAATATAAGCTGTACTAAAAGGGTTAAGAGTGTACCTATTAGGATGATATATTCTCTAAATTGGAGATCAGAGGTATTTCTATTACTCTCCCTTTCAAATTCATCCACAGCATATTCAAGTTTTGGTAAAAGCTCCAATGAATAAAGCTCAATATGGCTGATAATATCATACTCTTCATTTTCAATAAAATCATCTAAAAGTTTAAAATATTTTATAACCTTATCATCTAAATTGTGAGGATCAGAAAAATATATACTATGCATATAATCAGAGGTAAGATTTGATATAAGAAAATCATGATATTTTTTCATCTTTATTGTAAGTTCTTTTAGATGGTTTAATTGTTTTAAATCTTGGGTTTCATAAACCTTTTTTACAATAAAAGCAGTTTTTTGAGAAAGCATTCTTTGTTTTCCACTTATATTGATGATTTTTGCGTATTGCTTTTGTATCACTATAAGTTGATCCATAGTGAAAAATGCAATAAATGCCCATGCACTAAGGGATATAAGGATGATAAAATAAGATGTTTTAAGAGTCAAATGTTTCTTGAATTTTTGCATATTAAACCATTATTTTAAAATTGTTTATATCATATAATATATATTATTTTAACTCTCTTATAAAAAATTATTTTCTTTAGTGGAATTTATCTTTTTTGATTCTCCATATATTTCTCTATCTCTTTTACCGCATTTACCGCAGCAGGCAATAGTGCTTCACTTAGTGCTGGATGGATATAAAGCATCTCTTTTAAATGTCTTATATCATTATCTATATGAAGTATAGATAATACTTGGTGTATCATTGTTGCACTATCTGGACCAATCATATGACATCCCAATATTTTATAGCTATTTGGATCAACTATAAATTTTGTTCTAGGGTATTTTGTCCTCATTGACATAGCTTTTGCACTTGCTAACCAATCAGTAGTGCTTGTGATATATTCTATTTTTTTCTCTTTTGCTTTTTGCTCACTTATACCTACACTTGCAATCTCAGGTTCACTAAATACTGCATGGGGCATATATTTAAACACTAAAGGCTCTTTTTCATCTTCAAGTAAAATCTTTCCTAAATGGTTAACTTCATAAGCTGCTGCATGTTGAAGCATATGTTCACCTGCTGCATCACCTACTACATATACACCTTTTGCTGTTGTTTCAAAAAACTCATCTCTTTTTATAAAACCCCTTTCCTCAATTTGAATATCTGTATTTTGAAGATTTAGAGTATCTGTATTTGCTTTTCTCCCTGTAGCATAAAGTAGTGCTTGGCTTGTATGGTTTTTTATACTACCATCTTTGTTTTCAAGGATTAAATTAAACTCTTTATTTTGATGATCTATTTTTTTTATACTAGTATTAAATTCAATATCAAGGGTTTTAGAGATTTGCTCTTTAAAAATAGCAGAGATATCTTTGTCTTCATTTGATAGAAGATTTTCACTTCTTACTAGTAGTTTTGTTTTTATCCCAACTGCATCAAAGAAATTTGCAAGTTCACATGCTATAAATCCTGAACCAACTATGGTGATAGATTTTGGTATAGTATCTATTAGTGGGAAAATATCATCACTAGTCCATGCTTTTTCATAGGCTGCTTCTATAGGTCTAGTACCCGTTGCTATTACAATCTTTGGTGCAGTGAGTTCTTGATCATTTACTTTTACAATATTATTTGAGATGAATGTTCCAGTACCTTTAAATACTTCTATATTTTTATCCATCCTACTATTGTATCTTGCATCAACACCCTCAACATAGTGATTTATCTCTTTAAAGATTTTACCCACATCTATATGATCTATGTGTGAATCTATAAAGTGCCTTTGGGATTCTTTTATAGTCCTTGCCACATGGGCATATCCTATAAGTAGTTTAGATGGTACACATCCTCTATTTGGACAAGTCCCACCAAGTTTTGATTTTTCTATTAGGGCTACTTTTTTACCTTTTTTACTGGCAGTTATTGCAAGATTGCTTGCTCTTCCTGCTCCTATGATTATCAGATCAAACTGTTTCATGGTATGTCCTTATTTTATAATAATTAAATATATCAAAGTATTGTAAAGTGAATGTTTAATTTCACATACACTACACATAAAATGATTATACTTCCAAAACTAAGATTTAAAAGGAAAAATATGAAAAAGATATTGGCTATTTTTTTAATGTTTACTACACTAGTATTTGCAGGTGGTTTTTATGATAAGGGTGATACAAGAGGTTATGAAGTAGAAATCAAATCTGATAAAACTCTAATTGAAGGTGATAATGATATCACTATCAAATTATCAAAAAATGGTGAAGTGATCAAAGATGCAAAAGTAAGAGCAAAGTTTTTTATGCCAGAGATGCCTGGTATGCCTTATATGGATTTTATAGGAAATGGAAAATTAGATGGTGATGTATATAAAACTATGATCAACTTTTCTATGGGTGGAACATGGCAATATCATATTCAGTTTAAACACAAAGGTAAAAAGTATAGATATAGAGGTAGTGTAAATCTTGGACAATCTAGCTCAGGTATGAAATGTGGCGCTGGTAAGTGTGGTGCTGGAAAATGTGGAGGAGGGAAATAAGCGTGAAAGCTTTTCTTCCTTTAACTCTTGTGGCATCACTTTATGCCACAGATATACAAACTCTTGTATCAAAGTCATATGATAATAATCCTACTTTAAAAAAGTTAGAGCTACAAATCAAAGCTAGTGATTATGATATAAAAAATAGTGACATATATAAAAACCCAATTTTAAGTATTGGGTTAAATGATATAAATCTAGATGAACCTACAGATAGGGCTCTAGAACCTATGCAAACACAATATATAAGTATCTCCCAAGAGATAACAGACTCAGATAAGTTAGAGCAAAAATCAAAAATAGCATATATAAATAAAGAGATTTTACAAATAATATTAAAAGAGAAAAAAGACCAAATATCAAAAAAAATATACACCTTAGCCTATGAAATACAAGAGCTAGAGGAAAAAATAAAACTAAACAAACAAAAAATTTTAAATATAAAAGAGATAAAAAACTATCACGATAACCATATACAACATAAACAAGCTTTTCAAATCTCCCTACAAAATGATTTGATGATAGATACAATAAATTTATCAATACAAATAGATCTTGAAAAGATAGAACAAAAGTACGTAAAACTATCAGAGCTAGTAAATGATGACGTAAAAAATATAGAAAATGTAAATGAATTTATTTATGATGAAGATATCACAAGTCATAAACTTCTACAAATAGAAGAGCTAAATATCAAAAAAGCAAATGTAAAAAAAGAGCTTGCTAGAGAAAATGAATCAAGTGATTTTACTCTAAGTGCAGGATATTATCAAAGGGAAAAGTTTGATGACTATGTAAATATAGCCATAAAGATGCCTTTAAATATCTATAAAAAAGAGAGTAATGAACTGCATAAATCCTTTAAACAAATAGAGATATCAAGACAAAGATATGAAGAGGTAAAAAATGCACTTTATAAAAAATATAAGATAGAGCTATCAAAAAATAGACTCTCAAAAAACTCTATAAAATACATAGATCAAATCTTAGCCCACCTTGAAAAAGAAAAAGAGCTAATCATAAATCAAAATAAGATGGATAGTGTGATAGGTGCTTTGGCTATAGAAAATAAAATAATAGATGAAAAGAAAAAAAGATTGATGTATCAAAAGCAGTTAAAACAATCAAAACTAGAACTAGCTTATCTTACATCTACAATAAAAAGGTAATAAAATGAATAAAATATTAGTATGTATATTTCTTATAACAAATCTAGCTTTTGCTCTAAAAGTTGAGCAAGAATTCAACATAAAAACAATAACAGTAGAATCAAAAAACATCTCAAACTATAAAGATTTTTATGCAAAGCTACAAGCAGATAAATCAAAAATATATGATCTAAACCTTAGATTCTCAGGATATATCACAAAACTATACGCCGATGAAGATTATATGAAAATAAACAAAGGTGATAAACTTTTTGATATCTATTCAAAAGAGATTTATAACCTATACGATGAACTACGTATCGCAAAAAATAGCTCTAAAAGAGTACATGACTCAGTAAAAAATAAAATAGAACTTTTTGATATAAACCTAAAAGATAAAAATAAAGATAACACAACTCTAATCAAAAGTAAATTTGACGGCTACATCACAAAACACAATGTAAATAAAGGCTCTTATATAAAAGCAGGAAGTGATGTATTTGAGATTACTGACCTAAGCTCTATTTGGCTTATAATGAATGTATATCAAAAAGATATAGCCTTTATAAAAAAAGGGATGAGTGTAGATGTAAAAGTAGATGGTATATCTAAAACCATAAAAAGTAAAATAGATAAAATCTACCCAACAATAAATGCAAAAGATCAAACAATTCCAGTAAGAGTAATACTAGAAAATAAAGACCTAAAACTATTCCCAAACATGTTCGCAAAAGCCAGAGTATATGAAAAACCAGAGACTATAATAGTAGTACCAAAAAATGCAGTGATCCAAAGGGATGGAAAACAGTATGTATTTTTTAAAGAAGGGAAAGAATATAGCCCAAGTGAAGTTATAGCACAGAGGATACCTGAGGGGTATAAGATATCTGAAGGACTTGAAGAGGGTGATATGATTGTTACTAATGCGTTGTTTTTATTGGATAGTGATGCTATAACTAATGGTTTATATAGTGATGACTGGTAAAAAATAAAATCAATTTTCTGGGTCATCTTTTGAAAGATTTCTGCTTCAAAGAGATATTTTTACTTAGTCACTTACCTCTTGTAAGCTTCTTCCTAAAAATATCTCTTTTCATTGAACTCTCCTAAAAATATAACCCATTAAATTGATTTTTGATTTAACTCTAAAGTACTAAAATGATAAGAACTATGACAATAATTATTCCAATTTCTATACTGTAACCTATAATACCTATTTTATTTCTTTTTTTTATTTCTTCTTCTGTTCCCTCAACAATAGGTATAAAATAACAGTAAATTATATTAATAATAATGTTTGGAATAAATAAAAAAATTAAGTTTATAAAAATTAGGAGTAATGTACTACTGAATATGGTTTCATTCATGTATCTAGTAAAAGGCTCATAAATATAAATGATGTTCAAAATAAATACAATTGGATGAAGTATCATTATAAAATATTTAAGAATTTGCTTATATTCTTGTTTTATGAGAATTAGTGATTTACAGTTAGAACATTTACTTCCTTCATTAGTAATAAATAAATTTTTAAATATTGAAATAAACATAACTGTTTTTTGGTTGCATGAAGGACAGGTTATTTTAGGTAGCATTCAATTCTCTTTTTAGTATGTAATATATAACATATTTAATAAATTTAAGATTTTGTAAAAATGCTTATGTTATAGCCTGCAACTTAACCTCAAAAGAATTAAGCACTTTCTGTATCGTTTCAAACTTTGGTTTTGATCCTTTTTCAAAGGTTTTGTATAGGCTTTCTTTTCCTAGTCCTGTATCTTTTGCTATGTGCTTAGTAGTTCGTTCATATCTCCATCTATTAGGATTTGTTAAAGATATTCAAAAACATTACATTGTGACATGTTTTCAAATAAATATAAATATTTTAGTTAACATTTTGAAGTTTTAAATTCAAGGGTTTTAAGATGGATAATGAAGTTGTATTTAATGATGGTGAATTAGAGTTAAAGGTTTCAATTGATAGTGAAACAGTATGGTTAAATAGAAATCAAATATCGATACTTTTTGATAGAGATGTTAAAACTATTGGTAAACATATAAATAATATTTTTAAAGAGGGTGAACTTGATAAATATTCAGTTGTCGCAAATTTTGCGACAACTGCTAAAGATGGAAAAACTTATAATATTGAGTACTATAATTTAGATGTCATTATTTCTATAGGATATAGGGTAAAATCACATAAAGGTGTAAAGTTTAGACAATGGGCTACATCTATTTTGAGGAAGTATATTGTAAGTGGTTATTCTATTAATGGTGAAAAAATTACAAATGAAAGGTTTCTCTCTTTAGAAAATGATGTAAACTTTCTAAAAGAAAAAGTTAATCTAATCTCAAATCAGATAGAGGATAAATCTATAAAACCAAGACAGGGTATATTTTATGATGGAGAAGTCTATGATGCTTATATTTTTGTAAGTGATCTGATAAAAAGTGCAAAAGAAAGTATTGTACTTATTGATAACTATATAGATGATAGTGTACTAACTTTACTATCAAAAAGAGATGCAACTATATCTTGTATAATTTATACAAAAGAGATAAGTAGACAATTAAAGTTAGACCTTGAAAAGTATAATACTCAATATCCGAAGATAGAAATAAAAAAGTTTAAAGACTCCCATGATAGGTTTTTAATATTGGATGATAAATATATTTATCATATTGGAGCTAGTTTAAAAGATTTAGGTAAAAAATGGTTTGCTTTTTCAAAATTTGATATAAATGCTTTTGATATATTGACAAAGCTTAAAGTATAGTGTAAAAATATTTTTGAAAATTGGTTGCGGGATCAGGATTTGAACCTGAGACCTTCGGGTTATGAGCCCGACGAGCTACCGTGCTGCTCTATCCCGCGGCATGGGTTTGTTTAAATAGGGGCGAAGTATAGTGGAAAAGATTTGATTTGTCAATGAAAAAGACAAAGAATTCAAAAGAATTCTCTATCTTTTGAATATTCTGAAGAATTTGCCCTTTATTTTCTTAGTTTGGATGGCTTTAAAGGCTTTTTCAAATACTTCTTTTTTTATAGCCACATAGGTATGGAAGGCAAAAGTATTGATTTTCCCTATATCATCTTTCTCTAATCCTATATCTTGGATAAAAGCTCCTAGGATATCTCCAGCTCGAAGTTTATTTTTTTTACCACCATTTATATACATGGTTTTATAATCACCTTCAAGCTCATAATTGGGATCATTTTTTAATGTATCACAATGAAGTAATTCAAACTTTTCATCATATGTTTCCGATATATCTTCAAATTTATATAGATCATTACCATTTACAAGACCTACACTCACTCCACTTTTCCCAGCTCTTGCACTTCTTCCTATTCTGTGGGTATGAATTGCAGGCTCATGGGCTATATCATAGTTTACTACTAGATCGATATCATCTATATCTAGACCCCGTGCTGCCACATCTGTAGCTATTAAAATAGGATAGGATTTATTTGCAAATAATATAAGGGTCTCATCTCTCTCTTTTTGATCAAGGTCTGAGTGTAAAACTTGTACATCAAATCCCATCTCGTAAAGGTCATCACCTACTTCATCACAAGCTATTTTTGTATTACAAAATATCACTACACTTTTTGGTGTATATGTGCTAAATACAAAAGGTAGTATTTCAATTTTTGATTCTGTTTCTATTTGATAAAAAGCCTGTTTTATTTTTACTTTTTCCTCTTTTTGTGTAGTACTTACTCTTACTGGTTCTTTTAGGATATGTGAACTTAACTCTTCTATATCATCTTGAAAAGTTGCAGAAAATAGTAGGGTTTGTCTATCTTTTGGCATATAATCTATGATAGTATTTATATCTTCATTAAATCCCATATCAAGCATTCTATCTGCTTCATCAAGTACCAAAGTATTTACATCTTTAAAGCTAAGGTTTTCTTCTTGTAAATGTTTTAGTATACGCCCAGGAGTTCCAACTATGATATGTGCTCCATGAAAAAGTGAAGTTGCTTGTGGCTTAAAAGGCATACCTCCACATATGGTTAGGATTTTTACATTATGGATATGTCTGATAAGTTTTCTTAACTCTCCAGCTACTTGATTTGCTAACTCTCTTGTAGGACATAGTACAACTGTTTGGATTCTAAACTTTTTTACATTTAGTTTATTTACCAATCCTATCCCAAAAGATACTGTTTTTCCTGAGCCTGTTTTTGCTTGGGCGATGATATCTTTACCCTCTAAGATATGTGGTACAGATTCTGCTTGGATATCTGTCATTTGTTTATATCCTAAAGAGTCAATGTTTTGTAAAAACTCTTTTGATATATTTAGTGTTGAAAAATTGATATAAAATCCTTTGATTTTTTCGTGATTGTAGCATATATTTAGTTCTTGTCAAATATGCTGTAAAAATTCCTCATCTTTTTTTGTGATTCTTGTATATTTATAGGCTCAAATCTTACAAAACTTCCTATCTTAGCCTGAGCTAATTTAAAACAATCTATTGGAATTACTGATCCTATTTTTGGATAGCCTCCAATAGTTTGTCTCTCTTTTAATAAAATGATAGGTTGTCCATCTTTTGGGATTTGAATAGCTCCAAAACTTATACCCTCTGAGATGATTCCATTTATATCGCAGTGGATTGCTTCGCCTTTTAGTTTACAGGCCATTCTATTAAAATCTGGGGTGATTTCAAAGGGAGTGTTGAAAAATTTATCTAATTCTTTTTTGGGAAAATATTCATTTTGATATGAGAGTATTACCCTAAGTGTCAGTGGCTCTTCATAGTTTGGGATAAGGTCTTTTTGTACTTTTTTTGATGTTTGTTTTTTCGATGGCTGATAATTAATTGTAGAGTTTGTTTTGATTTTCTCTCCATCTTTTAATCCTCCAAATCCTTCTTTTATAGAGGTAGCTACACTTCCAAACTCTTTATTTATCTTAAATCCATTTTTTATGGCTAAATAGATTCTATTTCCATTTAGGATTTTTCCTATTTTTATAGAATCTCCAGCATTTATATTATGACTTTGCCAAGTGTTTTTTGATTTGTCATTTATATAAAATTCACACTTTGCCCCTGTGATGGATATAGTAGTTTGCTCCTCAGCTGTAAACTCAACTCCACCAAATAGTATCTCTAGTAGGGCATCATTTGAGTTATTGTTTAGTAGTTTATTTGCCCAAAGTGCAGAGTATTCGTCAAGATAACCAGAATGACTTACTCCAAGGTGGTTTAGTCCAAATCTTCCCTTATCTTGGATAAGTGTTAAGATTCCAGATTTTACTACTTTTAATCCACTCATAAAATACCACCTTGATTTAAAAACTTATCTTTTGTGATGGGATTAAATTTGATTTGTGTATTTATATCTATTGGGCTGAGTGTACTTAAGGATTTATCAAAAAAGTTAAAGGCTGTTTTTCCTAGTATATTCCATCCTCCCGGGGAGTCTATAGGATATACTGCTGTTTGAGCATCTGCTATGGCTACTGAGTTTTTAGCTATCTTTTTTCTTGGAGATTCCAATCTTGGTGTTTGTATGGTTTTGTCCGCTTCTCCAAGATATGCAAAGCCGGGAAGAAAACCAATTGTATATACATCATATATTTTTGATGAGTGTATATTTATCACTTCTTGTATACTTATTTTGTGTATATCTGCTATCCTTTGTAGATCAAGTCCCACTTCTTTTCCATAGTATACATCTACTGTGATAAGTTTAGTTTCATTTTCTTCATCAATACTAACTTTTGATAGTTCATCTTCTAAATAGCTTTTCATAGATTCATAGTCATATTTAAATATATCATAGGTGATAAGTATAGAGTTGTATGATGGTACAAGCTCTAAAATTGATTTATCATTTAGTTTATTTAGGTGTATATATGCACCTTTTACTTTTTGGTTTATCTCTTTTGAGATAGTATCTCCAAAATAGATGATTAGTGAATCTACTGAGGCTATTTTTATTTGCATTAGTCTACGATTTTTCTTATCTTTTTTATAAACTCTAGGGCTTCTTTATTGTCCCCATGTACACATAGGGTATCCACTTTAAACTTAAGCTCTTTTCCATTTATACTTTTTATATATTTATGCTCTCGTAGCTCTTGTATCCTTTTAAGTACTTCATCTGCATCATGAATCACAGCATTTTCTTGATCCCTTGGAATAAGTGATCCATCATCATTATAGTTTCTATCTAAAAATGCTTCAAATAAAAGATAGCCATTATATTTGCTAGCTACCTTTTTTAACTCATCATTTCTCTCACTAGATAAAACCATAAGCATTAAAGATTTATCAAAGGCATTTATAGCTCTTAGCATAGCTTCAAGTATACCTGTATCGTTCATCATATCATTATATAAAGCCCCATGGGGTTTTACATATACAAATCTTGAATTGTGTTTTTTACAAAAGGCATCAAGTGCTCCTAGCTGATAAAGTACTATATTTTCTATCTCTTCATAGCTACATTTCATAGATCTTCTACCAAAACCCATAAGATCTGGGTATGATGGATGTGCACCTATATATAGATCATTTTCTTCTGCTAGTTTGATTGATCTATCCATAGTCATTGGATCTGCCGCGTGAAATCCGCATGCAAGATTTACCATATCAATATGGGGCATGATAAGTTCATCTTCACCCATCTTCCATGCACCAAAACTCTCACCTAAATCACAATTTAATGTGATTCTATTTGCCATACTTGCCATTGTATTCCCCTGTGTAATAAAAAGGAATTATATCTCTTTTTAGATTAAGCCAAAAGATGTAATGGATTGCAAAATGTCTATATATGTTATTTTGTAAACCTACATTTCACACTCACTCCACAATAAAAATCTATAATACCATACTTTAAAAAATGGAAATTCTATGGTAAATAAGATAATCGATCTTAGTATAAAAAATATATTTTTGGTTTTAACCTTCGTAATTATAACTATTGGTGCATCTTTTTGGGCGATAAAAAATACTTCTCTTGATGCTTTACCTGATCTTTCACCTCCTCAGGTGATCTTACAAGTAAAATATCCGGGGCAATCTCCACAGATCATAGAAGATCAGGTGAGTTATCCCCTTATCTCAAATCTTATGAGTTTGCCAAATATTGAAACAGTAAGGGCTATGAGTAGCTTTGAAAATGCTCTTATATATGTGATATTTAAAGAAAATAGTGATCTTTATGATGCTAGAAATAGAATCTTAGAGCAACTCTCCCAATTAAGTCCAACTCTTCCAAAAGAAGCACAAGTTTCCATTGGTCCAGATGCTACAGGTGTAGGATGGGCTTATCAGTATATACTTAAATCAGATAATAAATCTTTAGATGAACTGCGTACTTATCAAGACTATTATCTAAAATATGGACTGCTTGGTGTAGATGGTGTAAGTGAAGTGGCTGCTGTGGGTGGTTTTGTAAAAAATTATGAACTTACCCTAGATCAAGCTAAACTTGCACAATATGATATCTCCTTTAAAGAGGTAAGTACAGCACTTAAGACAAACAATAATGATGCAGGTGGACGTGTACTTTTAGATAATGGATATGAAAAGATTATCGAATCAAAAGGATATCTTCAAAATGAAAAAGATATTGAAAATATAGTGATCAAGACTATAAATGGTATGCCAATAAAACTAGGTGATTTAGGTGAGGTAAATATAGTACCAGCTCCTAGACGTGGTATGGCTGATTTTAATGGTCAGGGTGAAGTTGTAGGTGGTATTGTAGTAGTAAGATACCAAGAGAATCCATACGAAGTGATTCAAAATATCAAGAAAAAGATAAAAGAGTTATCAAATGATGATGTGGAGATTATCACAGCCTATGATAGAACTGAGCTTATTGATAAGGCTATAAATACTTTAAAAACTACACTTATAGAAGAGTCTATTATCGTGATGTTGGTTTCTATAATCTTTTTATTCCATCTAAGAAGTGCTTTTATTATCATCATTATTTTACCAGTAACTGTGGCACTTACTTTTTTACTTATGAAGATGTTTAATATAGGCTCAAATATTATGTCTCTTGGTGGTATAGCTATCGCTATAGGGGCAATGGTAGATGCTACGATAGTGATGATAGAAAATTCCCATAAACATTTAGCACGACTAGATAATCCTACAAATAAAGAGCGTGTGGAAGTGATTATAAAATCATCCAAACAAGTAGGTACTCCTATCTTTTTTGCACTACTTTTAATTGTGGTGTCATTTTTACCTATTTTTGCACTTACTGGGCAAGAGGGGAGACTTTTCACACCTCTTGCTTATACTAAAACCTTTGCTATGATAGTGGGTGCTGTACTTTCTATCACTTTAGTGCCTATGCTTATGATATTTTTTATCAAAGGTAAAATACATGATGAGGATAAAAACCCTATCAATAGGATGTTTTTATTTATCTATTCACCATTTTTAAAACTATCTCTTAAATTTAGATATCTAGTGATAGTGGGAATATTTGCAAGTTTATATTTTGTATATCCATTATATAAGTCTCAAAAGTGGGAGTTTATGCCTATGATGAATGAGCAGACTTTTATGTATATGCCCGTGACACCTTATGGTATAGGTGTGGTTCTAGCCAAAGAGCTTACTCAAAAAACAGATAAGATCATCAAATCATTTCCTGAAGTTGATACAGTATTTGGTAAAGCTGGGCGGGCTGAGACTGCCACAGATCCAGCACCTTTAGCTATGATAGAGACTATTATCCAGTTTAAAGACCCTTCAGAGTGGCGTGAGGGTATGACTTATGATAGGCTTATGATGATGATGGATAGGGAGCTAAAAATCCCGGGGCTTATAAACTCATGGACTTATCCAATTCGTGGAAGAATAGATATGCTCTTAACAGGTATTCGTACTCCCTTAGGACTTAAACTATATGGGGATGATAATACTAAGCTTGAAGAGATATCTAGTGAGATAGAGCAAAGATTAAAAAAGATGCCAGAGTCTCTTAGTATCTCAGCAGATAAATCAAATAGTGGATACTATATCTCTTTAGATGTAAACCAAGAGATGTTAAGTCGTTATGGTGTGAAGAAAAATGATATCCTAGATGCTATAAGTCTAGGTGTGGGTGGAAATAAAGTAACCACTATGGTTCAAAACCTTGAAAGATATCCAATCTCCTTAAGACTAAAAGGCACAAACCGTGATAGTCTAAACTCCATAGCAAATATCCATATCAAAACAAAATATGGGATGCAACCATTACATACTTTTGCTACCTTCTCTTTTAAAGAGGGTGCAAGTGTGATCAAAAGTGAAAAGGGTATGAAAGTATCTTTTGTATATATCACACCAAAAGCTGGTATAAGTACAGATGAATATGAAAATAAAGCAAAAGAAATTTTAAAAGATTTAAAGCTCCCAGCTGGATACTACTATGAGTGGTCAGGGCAAAGTCAATACCTAAATGCAGCAATGGAAAAACTTCAATACATCATACCAGTAACCATTTTAATCATTTTTATTTTGATTTATATGGCATTAAAAGATGTGGTTGATTCTCTTATCGTTTTTTCAACTCTTCCTTTTGCTTTATTTGGTGGGCTTTATTATATTGATTTTCTTGGATTTAATATGTCTGTGGCTGTTATAGTTGGGTTTTTAGCCTTACTTGGGGTGGCGGCTGAGACTGCTATCGTGATGATCATATATCTAAAAGAAGCTATATTAGAAAAGAAAGAGGAACTTCAAAAAAGATATTTGAGTTATGAGGAGCTAAAAGCTTGTATCTATACAGGTGCTGCTTTACGTTTAAGACCAAAACTTATGACAGTATTTGCGATCATTGGTGGGCTTATACCTATTATGTATATTGATGGGGTTGGTAGTGAAGTGATGCAAAGGATTGCTGCACCTATGATTGGTGGAGTGGTAAGCTCAGCTATACTTACTCTTATAATTATCCCTGTGCTTTATTTGATATCTTTGAAGTTTAGAAAAAAACAGTGGTAAGAAAAGGGCTAGATTATATTTAGCCCTTCAAATAGTACTTTAAATCCTAGTATTATTAAAATAATACCTCCAAGATATTCAGCTTTATCCTCTAAAAATCCACCAAGATATTTCCCAATATATACAGCAATGATACAAAGCCAAAATGTAATAGCAGTGATTAAAAATACTGCATAAAAAATATCAACATCACTAAATGAAAACGTGATACCAATAGCTAGGGCATCTATAGATGTAGCTATGGCTAAAAAGAGTAGGGTCTTTTCTTTTAGATTGTCCAGTTCATCTTCAAACTCATTGTCCATAGCTTCTCGTATCATTTTATATCCTAAAAATACTAAGATGATAAAAGCTATATAGTGATCAAAGCTATCTACAAAGGATGAAAAATATGATCCTGCAAAATAACCCACTAAAGGCATAAACCCTTGAAAGATACCAAAATATAAAGCTATTTTGATAGTTGTAAATAAGTCAATATTTCTATATTTGCTACCACTTGCAATAGATACAGCTACACTATCCATAGCTAGAGCGATTGCTATTAAGATAAGTTCCATTTTAGTTTAATTTTCCATTTAGATAATCAAATAGTTTGCTTTGAGTGTTTTTATATTTTTCCAGTTCTTCTTTTCCCACAAGTGTTGATATATCTTTTTCAACACTTTTTATAAAACTATTTGCTTTGCTCATAAGCTCTTTACCTTTAGTTGTAAAGTTGATGCTTTTTTCTTTTTGGTTAAGCTCTGTTAGTTTTATATAATCAAACTCTTCAAGTTTTTTGATATTTTTATGCATAGCTTGACGAGAGTAGCCTACTTTTTTTGATAATTGGGATACTGTGATATTTTCATACTCTTCTATAAAAGGAAAAACTATTATAAGTGCTTCACTTAGCCCATCAAATCCATTTTCTTGTAGATTTTTTAGGATCAGTTGATTGAAAATTTTATTGGTTTCTAAAGATAAAAAACATAAAGACATTGTAAACCTAGTTGACATTAATTTTATTTTGTATTATACTTTCACAAAAACAGGAGTATAACATGAAATACCTTTTACAAGTAGATTTTCCATTTGATGGACCTTTTGGTGAAGATATGACAAATGCTATGGGTGATTTAGCAAAAGATATAGCAAATGAGAGTGGTCTTATTTGGAAAATCTGGACTGAAAATGCTGAAGAGAAAACGGCTGGTGGTGTTTATCTATTTGATAATATGGCTGATGCAAAAAGATATCAAGAAAAACATACCCAAAGATTAGAGGCTTTTGGACTAAAAGATATAAGAGCAAAGGTATTTAATATAAATGAAGAGCTAAGTGCTATAGATCATTTTAAGGCTTAGAAGTGTTGTTGAAACCTTTTTTTATATTCCTTTGGATTTAAAGAGGTTTCCCTTTTAAATAGTTTTCTAAAGCTACTCTCATTGAAGAATCCCACCTCAAAAGTGATATCATCGAAGCTTTTATTTGTAGTGATAAGTAGCTCCTTTGCCTTTTCTATACGTAAACTTTGCATATAAGAGTTAGGGGTGGTGTTTAGAGCCTTTTTAAATCTTCTTGTGAAGGTTCTCTCACTTAGATTTAATCTTTTTGCTAAGATATGGTTTGATATCTGCTCTTTTAGATTATCTTTCATCCAGTTTATAGTCTCTTTTATATCCTCATCATCTATTAAAAAAATGGTTGAAAAGTTTTTATACCCTTTTTATCTACTACAAATAGATTTGCAATACTAGTGGCTGTTTTATTTGAGTGAAACTTCTCTATAAGATATAAACATAGATCAGTATAAGCAGTAACTCCACCAGCTGTGATAATAGATCCCTCATCTATTAAAATCTTGTCCGTATCAAGATCAACTTTTGGAAAACTTTTTTTAAATAAATCACTATAAGCCCAATGGGTAGTGGCTTTTTTACCGTTTAGTAGTTTTGTATTTGCTAGATAAAAACTCCCTACACAAGCAGATGTAAGGATGGCTCCTTTATAGTACATATTTATAAGCCAAGAGTTTAGCTCTTCATTTATCCAAGAAAAATCATTTTGAGACATAATAGGTGGTATAAGAACTATATCGTAAGTATCTTTTTTAGATATGGATTTACTATCTAAGAAATCTATCTTTTGAGTACTTACAAAATGTATATTTATCTTCACTTCATCTTTTTGTTTTGTATAGAGATTATTTACTTGAAATAGTTCCTCTATAGCAAAACAGGCTGATTTTAGTGTGTTTTTAAATACTACTATTGCTATATCCATCTTTTGTCCTAAATAACACTTTTTATGTCAAAAATAACTCTTATAAAGTATAGCATATTTTGGGATAATTATATAAAGGATAAATCATGAAACTACACCATATAAGAAACGCAACATTTATAATAGAATCAAAAGATAGATATATACTTATCGATCCCATGTTAAGTAAAAAAGGTGAACTACCACCCTTTTCAGTATTAAAACACAAAGCACAAAAAAATCCTATAGTAGATTTACCAAGTGGTACAAGTACACTTCTTGATAAGGTTACCCATGCTCTTATCACTCACAGCCAAACCTTTGGTATAAAAGCTTTGCAACACACAGACCACTTAGATATAAAAGGGGAAGAGTTTTTAAAATCCCAAAATATCCCTGTAGTAACTGTAAAAAAAGATGAAGAGTATCTAAAAAAATATGATCTAAATGTGGTGGACGCTATAGAGTATTGGGAAGAGAAAAGTTTTCTAGATGGAAAGATAGTATCTATACCTGCTAAACATGGACATGGGTGGATACATAAACTTATGGCAAATGGAGCAGGGTATTTTATAGATTTACTAGATGAGCCAAGTATATATATTTGTGGTGATACTGTTTTAACAGCTGATGTGAAAAAAGCTATAAAAGAGTTTCAGCCAGATATTGTAGTGGTAGCTGCTGGAAATGCTTCATTGGATATAGGTCAAGCTTTACTTATGAATATAGATGAAGTGATAGAGCTTGTGAACTTAGCTCCAAATAAAGTAGTAGCAAATCATATGGAAGCTTTAAATCATTGTGGTGTGACTAGGGATATATTGGCACTGAGATTAAAAGATGAAGGCTTGTTTGATAAGGTTTTTATCCCAAATGATGGGGATATGATAAAACTTTAAAGAAAAAAGTTAGTTTTAAAATTTATTTTCTTATTAAAAAACTAGTGTTAGAATTTTATTAGTTGAAAATATGGAGGTGTAAATGACAATAACCACTTTTTTAACAATGTTTAAAAACGCATAATCAAATAATTTGCTACAAAGCGAATGTATAGATGAGGGTTCATTTATACACTTTTCCTAAGGAGCCTTTCCCCTAAGGCTCCTTTTTTTATGCCTGATTTTTCTGACTTCCTAAACTCTTCTAAAGTGATACTAGTAACTAGAAACCTTATTTTAGGGATTTTCTCAAAATTAAACAAAAAATTTAGTTTGAAAATTTATAACTCATTTATAAAAATAATTGCTACAATTTTGATAGTTAAAAATATGGGAGGTGCGAATGACAGAAACCACTTTTTTAACAATGTTTAGAGACGCATAACAAAAAGTTTGCAAAATTGCAAACGTATAAATGATAGGACTTATTTATACACACGTGAATCAAAGGAGCTTTCCCCTAAGGCTCCTTTGGTTGTTTTTGGGGTGTATCAAATGATCCTATTTCTTTTTTGATTTAATTATGATACTTTTGGCAAAGTTTGTTTTGCCTTGGAGTATCGGACTTTCTTTTATATATCGGATTTATTTTAGTACATGAAATTTATTCAAAATATCCCTCAGTGCCATATGTACTGGACTTCTACATCTTCTTGACTTTAATAAATTATTTTTATATAATCCACACATAGGTTTAAAACAATTTCCAATGTGGACTGATTACCCACTGTTTTGGAGTTGATGAAGGGAAGTGTTTAATTACACTTCCCTTTTTTTATTTGTGGGTTAGTAGCTTTGGGTGGGAATTCCAAAATTATTTATTAAATATAGAATTCCTAGGTTTGTTAGTTTATTGGATTCTTATTAGTTTCTTCCAAGACAAGATAAATTGTGAGTTCGTATAGTTTCATCTCTTTGATTCCTTTTCTTTTTTAGCCGTAAAAAATAAACAAAAAAGCTCTCCACCCGATGAAAATGTTTTTCCAAGCTGAAGCAAAATATTTACTGCGCTTCAGAACTCGGTCGAAAACGTGCATTTAGCACCTTTCTCTCCCTCAAACATGCTAAAGCTTTTCACCGTAAATATTTTACTTCATCTTGGCATTTTCAAAGGGTGGAACTTCTTTCTTTGACGTTTATTTTTCTTTTGATTATTAGATTTGAGGAGATTAAAAATATTTTAAAACACTAAAGTCACATGTTATTTCTCTTTGTATATAATGAAATATTTTAATTTAGAAATTTAGTCATGTTGGTAAGAGAAAATATACTAAGAGTAATATAAAAGGAAATTAGTTGAGCATATACTCCCAAAAGCTTACTCTCCTTAAAAAAGAGATAAAAATTATAGAATCTAAAAAAACTAGCAAATTTAAAAAGCATCAAAAAGAGATGATTAAATTTATACATGGAATAATAAAAAAAGTCGAAATTGATGTAAATGGAAAGTCAATTATTCTAGAGATGGGAGATGATAAGAAAGGATTCAGACATATTTTACAAAAACATTTTAATCCAAATGACTTAGAGACAATGGATATACTAAACTTACCAATTATATTTAAAAATGCTATTCAATTAAATCAGATTGGAGTTTCAAATAATGTACTATGTGCATATAGTATGCGAAAAAATCAAAAAGATTTAAGATTGATCACAAATGAAACAAAAAATAATAAGCTGGTGGTGACTAGTTATAGGAAAGTATAGGATGGAGGTGGGACGAGCGCAGTTAAAAGTCATCTAGGACTAACTTAATAAATTAAGCACTGATCGTAAACCCACCTCACGCCTTATGGATTAATTATACCACATTTGTCTTAAAAATGAGACAAATGTCTTGTTTTAAATACCCAAAACACTAAAGTCACATATTATATCCCTTTTTATATAATGTAATATTTCTATCTAAAGGCTTTATAATGACAGCAAATGAAAAATATATTACTCAAATAGAAGAGGGTATCGCTCGGTATCAATATGAAGTGAAACTTTCTCAAAAAACTAATAAACAGCATAAAAATATATATGGGGAAAATGTAGTTAGGGATATGCTAAACATCATGTATGAAGATGTAAGTTTTATAAATGCCAATAGTTTAAAAGTGAATATGCAAGGGATAGATTTAGTTTGCGATAAATCGGGAAGATGTTTTCAGGTTACTACAGATACTTCAAGGGATAAGGTTAGAAATACATATGAAAAATTTAGAAAACTTGAAAAATATCCTGATACATATAGCTTGGAGTTTTTTTATCTTTTAGAGAAAGCCAATTTCAATCAAATAGATCAATTTGAAAAAGAACTTGATGTAAAAGATTTAAAGAAAGGTTTGTTTTCTTTTGATGATTTAGTAGTAGAGATAAATAATCTTACAGTTGATAAGCTTGAAGAGTTAACAAAGCTATTTGTTTTAGATAATCAAGACAATTCAAAAGTAATAAACCCACCCACATATAAAGATTTAGATAAGGTATTTGGTAGGCAAGATGATCTTAATAAATTAGATACTCTTTTACAGACAAATGATCGTTTGGCTTTGATAAATGGTTTGGGTGGTATAGGGAAGACTACTCTTGCTACTAGTTATTTTATGGATAAGAAGGATGAGTATTCCCATAGGTATTGGTTGGAGTATGAGGATAATTTGGAGCATAGTTTTCTTAAACTATATGCTTATCTTTTTGATGGGGATATGAAGGGTTTAGAGAAAGATACGGCTTTAGATAAGATACTTGATAAGATAAATAATACCCAAGGGAAAAATTTACTAGTGATAGATAATCTATCAAATAGTGATGATATAAAACTCATATCTGGACTAAGTGAAAATTGGAAGGTTTTGATTACTTCAAGGAAACAATTTGATGAGATAGAGACTTTAGAACTTGGTATTTTGGGTGAAAAAGCTGCAAAGGAGCTTTTTATAAATGCATCTAAATTAAAAAACTATGATGAAGAAATTCTTGATAAGATTTTAGCTAAATGTGGTGGTCATGCCCTTACTATAAAACTTATAGCAAAAATATCTTTTAATAATAAGAAAAGAAGATCCCTAGAAGATGTATTGACTACATTAGATGAACACAATTTTGACTTGACAACCTTTATTTATAGAAAAGAACATAGGGATGAAAACCTTGTGGATCAATTGGTAAATACTTTTAAAGATGATATTTTGAAGCTTGATGAGATTGAGAAAATCATACTTCAAAATCTAAGTATCTTGGCTACTTTAGAATTTAAGGAGGAAGAATTTTTAAGTTATTTTCCTTTAAAGGAAGAACATAAAGATAGTTTTTATGATGCTTTAGAGATTTTAAGTGAATATGGACTTATAAAATATGAGAATTGTAAGATATTTATTCATCAAGTTATAAATGATGTATCTAGGAGAGTTTTGGGACTTGATTTTGAAGTATGTAAATATCTTATAAAATCTTTTTCCTTTAAAATAGCACATGATCCCTATAAAATATTTATAGATTATATTCCATTTATATTAGATAATGAAGGTATTTTAAAATATTTTGGAGATAAGAAGGAACCAATTATTTCTAATATTTATAATAATTTAGCAAGAATTTATCAAAATATGGGACAGTTAAAAAATGCTTTAATATATCAAAAGAGAAGTATTGAAATATTTGAGAATATAAAAGAATATAAAAATCATTCGAATCTAGCAACAGCATATGGAAATCTATCAGGTATTTATCAAGATATGGGAGATTTAGAAAAAGCATTAGAATATCAAAATAAAGATATTAAGATATGTGAAGAGATATATGAAAATAAAAATCATCCAAACCTAGGGATAGCATATGGTAATTTATCAACTATTTATAGAAATATAGGAGATTTGGAAAAAGCTTTAGAGTATAAAAATAAAAATATTGAGATATATGAAGAGATATATGAAAATAAAAACCATCCAAATTTAGCAACAGCATATGGTAATCTATCAATTATTTATCGACATATAGGAAATTTAGAAAAAGCCTTAGTGTATCAAAATAAAAATATTGAGATATGTAAAGAGATATATGAAAATAAAAATCATCCAAATCTCGCAACAGCATATGGTAATTTATCAGGTATTTATCAAGATATGAGAAATTTAGAAAAAGCCTTAGAGTATCAAAATAAAAACATTGAGATATATGAAGAGATATATGAAAATAAAAAACATCCAAATCTCGCAACAGCATATGGTAATCAATCAATTATTTATCAAGATATGGGAGATTTAGAAAAAGCTTTAGAGTATCAAAATAAAAATATTGAGATATGTGAAGAGATATATGAAAATAAAAACCATCTAAATCTAATGATAGCTTATGCAAATATTTCTTTAGCTTATTTAACTATAAAAGATTATCAAAAAGGAGTGAAATATTTAACTAGAGCATATGATATCTATATGTATAAATTTCCAAAAGGGCATCCTTCATATGATCAAATAAAAGAGATAAAAGAACAGTTTTTAGGAAAATAGTCTACTTTAATTCTCTATTCTCCAACATAACATAAAGCTCATTTAATAGCTTCATATTTTGTTGATTCATCATCCTAAGATGAAAAAGTAGTTCGTTGTCTTTTTCTTCTAGGGCGTGGTCTATTATGGTGAGGTTTGTTTCTAGTTTGTTTAGGGTGTGGGTTATGTCTTGTATGTCTATGTGTTTTAAAAATTCTGGGACTTCTAGGTAGATTTCTTTTAGGAGTTTTTTGTTTTTTAACTTTTTTAGGATGTTATTGTAGATGGTTTCATCACTTAGGAATGAGTAGTTTTGGAAGATTTCTAGGATGTTTTTATTCATGGTGTTTTCCTCATATTTACTCTTTTTTGTTTAATATATAGACATTCTATCTAAAATGATTGAATAATTCAACATATTTATATAAAAACATTGGATTATTCATCAGTTGTATTTTTATTGCTTTAAATGTAATCTTTATCATAAATTAAAATGGCAGGTATTTATGAATAAAAGAGATATTGCAGGATATTTAGGTATCGATAGATCAACATTATATAACTGGGAAAAAGATAGACCAAATCTATATAAAACAATCATGAAGGGTTTAGCTTTTGATGAGTTTCTTGAAAAGAGTGAGAAAAATATCGAGGAACTAAAAGAGTTAAAATCTAAGCTTGAAGAGAAGAAGTAACTAAAACTTCAAGCTTATACTAGTCCCCTCATCCTTCACAGATTCTATCCCAAACTCAATCCCATACTTCAAACAAACAGAGTTTACAATATCAAGCCCAATACCAAATCCACCCTCACTAGTATTTGCTCTGAAGTATCGGGTTTTGATCTTTTTTAGGTTTTTTTCTTCTATTCCTTCACCATAGTCTTTTACTAAGAGGGTGTTTTCTTTTATGGATATCTCCACTTTACTATTTGGTCTGGAGTATTTTAGGGCATTTGAGAGGATATTTGTAATGAGTCTTTTTATGCTTTCTTCATCTATTTTGTAGATTAGGTCATCTAGGTGGTTTATTTGAATCTCTATCTTTTTTGATTTGGTGTAGGTTTCTAGTAGTAGGAGTTGTTCTGCTATTATGTTTTTTATATTTATCTCTTTGATTTCGTTTGTTGCATTTATATCGTTTTTTAGTAGGTAGCATAGATCATCGTAGATATTTGATATCCTTGTGGCACTTAGTTTTATGCGGTCTTTTACTTTTTTATCACTCTCACTTAGGGCTGAGGTGCTCATGAGTAGGGCTGAGATTGGGGTGTTTAGTTCGTGGGTGGTGTCTTTTATAAATCTATCTAGTTTTTCCCTCTCAGATGCTATTGGTTTTAAAAATAGACGACTTAGGAAATATCCTATGATAGATATAAAAAACATGGTAAAAAGGGTATAGCCTATCACCTTGTATTTTAGGATGATGATTTGCTCGAAGATATCATGGTTTTCTAGTACTATGTATTTTACCCCTAGGTGGTGTTGGGCTGATTGGTCTATTACATAAAGATTGTCATTTTTTACATAGGTTTTTTTATCAAACTCTATATCTTCTAGCTCCTCTCCAAATAGGATATCTTTTCTTGATGAATACATCCCTATTTTATAGTTGGTTTGGTTTTGAAAGTCAAAGGGTCTACTAGACATATGGGACTGGATAGCTTTAAAGGCTAGCTCTGCTCCAAAGGTTCTCATCTTGTCCCTTTGCATCTCGAGTTTTGAGCTGGCTAGGGCATTGTAGTATAGTATGGCTATGGTGATGATAAGTAAAAAAGATGATCCAAGGTATAGGGTTAAAAAACCAAAAAATGATCTTTTTTCAAGATTTGATAAAACGATAACCAACCCCTTTCATAGTTTGGATTTTTTCACTTCCTATTATCTTTCTTATGTTTTTTATATATGTTCTTATTGTGGCATCACTTGGGGCTGTATCGTAGCTCCAGATATTGTTTATGAGTTCCTCTTGGGATACTATTTTTTGATGGTTTTTTGCTAGGTATTCTAGTATGGCAAACTCTTTTTCTCTTAGTACTATTTTTTCATTTTCATAGAGTAGACTTGAGGTTGATTTGTCTAGCTCTAGGTTTTGATCAAGTTTTATATTTGCATCTAGCTTATAGATTCTTTTGATATTGTTTATCCTAAGTTCTAGCTCATCAAGTTCAAATGGTTTTTTTATATAGTCATCACAACCACTATCAAAACCAAGTTTCATATCTTGCATATCTTTTAGGGCAGTAATAAAGATAGTAGGGGTGGTATTGCCCGAGTTTCTAAGATCTTTTAAAAACTCAAAAGCATTTCCATCTGGTACATTTACATCAAATAAAAAAAGATCATAGGTGTTTTGATCTATAAAGTTTATGGCTTCATTTATATCAAAAGCGTAGTTTACATCGTATTTTGATTCTAGGTATTCATTTACGATCTCTGCGATGATAGGGTCATCTTCTAAAAAAAGTATTTTCAATAGTTCTTCTCCTATTTAATTATAGATATTTTACCCTTTTTTTGATGAAAAATTGAGAAATTAAAAGTTTTTTAAATAATAAAAATAGAGACCAATAAGCAACTAAATTTGTATAGTATAAGTAAAATTTTCTCAAATTTTTTTATGTTAAGATAAATAGATAAAACCCAAAGGTAGAAGTATGTTGTATAAACTCCTAAAAAGTGTGATAGTTCTAAGTCTTTTTATTCCTGTATTTATGTGGATAAGTAAACTAAGTGATATAAATGTAGCACAAGCTGAGCACTATGTAAAAACCACAGCTAAAAGTGTGCAAAGTGATGTTCAAGATAGATATGAAAGTATAAAAAGGACTATAAATACAGTAAATTCCCAAGGGATAGATGTATCAAATAACAATGGTAAAATAGTATGGAGTGATATTAAAGGTGTGGATTTTGCTATCATAAAAGCTACTGGTGGTCATACCTTTGTGGATCCTATGTTTAAATCTAACTGGGAGGGAGCTAAATCACTTGGAATTAAAAGGGGTGCCTATCATTTTTATTATGCTAGTGATGATCCCATCAGCCAGTCAAGAAATTTCTTAGATACAGTAGGGGATTTAAGGGAGTTTGATCTTCCTGCTATTGTGGATGTTGAGATATTGGATCATGCGGATGAGCAGCTACTTATGTATGGGCTTACTCACTTTTTGGAGATACTAGAGAAAAAAACAAAAAAGATACCTATTATCTACTCTGATCTTAGTTTTTATAAATCATATCTTATGAGTGATAAACTCAAAAAATATCCTATTTGGATAGCGGATTATGAAAAGATTGATTTAAAAGATTTACAAAAACAGATTCCAAATAGAGATATTGTGATGTGGCAATATACCTCAAAAGGTAAAATCACTGGTATAGATGGATTTGTGGATAGGTCGATCTTTTATGGTGATATAGATAGTTTTATCAAAAAATCAAATATAGGGAAATAAGATGGAAAAAACACAACAAAAACATTTGATAATCTTAGCTTTGATCTCTTTTGTGAGTTATTTAAGTTTTAGTGGTTTTATTTCCTCTTTTTTAGATCATCTATATTATAACCATATTGTAGAAGTAAATACTTTATATTTACAAAGCTCCTTAAAAGATACAAAAGAGTTGTATGAGATATTGAGTGGACTAAAAGTATTTTTTAGTATTTTAAGTAGTAGTTCTGGTGGTATATCTTTTATAGTGGATGCACAGGTTCAGTTGGGTGAGTTTTTAAATGTAGTTGATGGACTTTTTACAAAGGCGTGGGTAGTTTCCCTTGTGTCTATTTATGTGGTAAAGCTTTTGATTTTTATTTTGGATTTTTCTAAAACTATTATGCCATACATTTTTACTATATTTACAATTACTTTGGGTATAGCTTATGCTTTAAAGCCTAGTTTTTTAAAGCTATCATATTTTGTGGCAAAGGTATCTATGATATGGCTTTTTATTTCTTTATTTATTTATGTGGTAGTGCCGTTTTTTATTTATTTTGCTTCTGTGATATCCCATACTCATTTTTTAGAGAGTAAAGATCAAAGGGTTGCTCATTTTAAAAGTATTCACTCTTCTTTTTCAAAAAATTATCAAACCTTACATGATGATATACGTGGTTCTATGGATTATCTAAAGGCAAATAAAAATCAGATCAAAGAGAAAAATAGTGAGTTTTCACAGCTTACTATATCCCATGTATTTCATACTGCTTTAGAGTTTATAATTATCCCTATATTATTGATTTTAGTTTTAGGGTATTTATCTCTGTTGTTTGTAAAGAATTTACTTATTTTTTATAAAAAAGAGCTATAAATAAGTAGTAAAAATATGAAAGAAGCTTTTTTCTTAAATAAGAGTATAATCCCATTTTTAAAACCCAAGATGGGTTAAAACAAGGATTAATATGAAGTTTAAAATATTTATAGATGGACACTTTGGAACAACTGGTCTTAAGATAGATGAGATGTTAAAAGATAGAGAAGAACTAGAGATATTACAAATAGATGAAAAAGATAAAAAAGATCTGGAAAAAAGAAAAGAGCTTTTAAATAAAGCTGATCTAGTATTTTTATGTCTACCTGATGTGGCTTCAAAAGAATCGGTAAGCCTAATAGAAAATGAAAATGTAAAAGTGATAGATGCAAGTACAGCTCATAGAACAAACAGTGAGTGGGTTTATGGTATAGCTGAGTTGACTTCTGATCATAGAGAAAAGATCAAAAACTCAAAAAGGGTAGCAGTACCAGGGTGTCATGCTAGTGGTATGATCTTAGCTATGAAACCTTTGATAGTAAATGGAATTGTGCCTACAGGTTATGATCTAGTATGTCACTCTATCACTGGATATAGTGGTGGTGGAAAGGGTATGATTGATGTGTACGAAGATAAGGCAAATGAGCAAAAGATAAAATCACAAAGACTATATGCTCTAGGACTAAATCACAAACATCTGCCCGAGATGAAATATATTTTAGGTTTAGATAGGGCGCCACTTTTTACTCCAAGTGTAGGAAACTTTAAACAAGGTATGCTTGTAATGAACTACCTTATAAAAGATAAACTGGTAAAAGAAGTGAATAGGGATGATCTTATAAAACTTTATCAAGAGTATTATAAAGGTGAGCAGTTTATATCTGTGATAGATGAAAATATAGAGTACCTAGATGAAGGTTTTTTAGATGCTATGAAGTGTAATAATACAAACTCTCTACAAATATCAGTATATGAAAATGAAGATCATCTAGTAGTGATCTCAAGACTTGATAATCTTGGAAAAGGTGCTTCAGGTGCTGCTGTGCAAAATATGAATATTATGCTTGGGCTTGAAGAGTCTAAGGGCTTAAAATCAGTGTAAAACCATTTAAGTGGTTTTACACATAATAAAAATAAAGATAAGAAAAAGCTACACCAAGACTAAAACATAAAGGTGCATATATCTTTTTGTTTAGCTCTAAAAACTCTTTTGCTACACCTTTTTCAATATTTGGTAAAAATAAAGCTAGGGCTCTTATAAAAAATATTAGAGCAAAAAAAGCTAAAGAATATTTAGGTAGATCTCCAATTTTTAAATCGATTTGAAAATAAAGTAGTAGAGGAACTACTGCCATAAGTATAAATCCAAATATCACAACTACATAGGCTCCAAAACCTGGCATATCACCTTTGCCTATAACTTTATTTATAAGATCTTGTTTATTTATACCCGGCCACAAACCACCCTTTAACCAATAGATATGAATTTTTGTGATTAAACTCATGGCTATAAATATATAAAATGTAAAAATAGTACTTAACATATGTTCTCCTTATTTGTTAAAAGTTTTACAAAAAGATCATCTAGGTTTTTTTGTTCATTTTTAGATACTCTTGGTATAACAAATAATGAACCTATAAATTGGGTATAAATATATTTTGAGATAAGTTTTCTATTTTCTAGGGAATAGGAGGGATTTAGTTTCTCTTGTATATTTTCAATCACTTTAATTCTAGCTTCATCAATCTTTTGGATATAGTTATGGAAGCTTTTATCTCTAAGTGCCCATGCTCTAAACTCTATTTCTATATTTAAATCTTTTGAATAGATTATTTCATTTAATAGTTCTATTTGTTTTAGGGGATCGTTTTTATGTTTTTGTATTTGTTCTATGATATCCAGTGTAAATGTAGTATACCAATACTCTAAAATTGTATCTATGAAAAGTTTGTGGTTTTTAAAATGGTGGTAAAAAGAGCCTTTTGTTACTTTTAGTTTTTTGCATAAACTATCTATTTTTAGTATATTTGCTCCATGTTTTGATACTAGATTTAGGCTTTGTTTTATCCAATCATCTTTTGTCATATTTATCCTTTGAAGAATAATACCATACTGTATGGTATGGTGTCAAGAGAAAATAAAAGGCAGAAGAAAAACTCTTCTACCTTTTAAGACTTAGATACCTATAGGTTCATTTGCTTTTATTTTACAGTTACTATTTTTATCACATTCTACTTCAGCATCAAAATACCAAACTCTGTTTAGTTCAGGGTATTTGATCTCAGTTAAGAATTCCCTTGCTTCCATAGCTCTTGTACCTGTTCCACAGAAAAATACCACATCACCACTTTGTGGGATAGCTTTTGCGATCTCTTGTGGTTTCATTTTTTCAGTGTGTAGATTGATAGCACCTTTTAGTGACCCTGTTGCAAAATCTTTAGGGTCTCTTGTATCTACTAGGTGTACTGATTTTGGTAGGTTTGATAGGTTTGCTTTAAACCACTCCCCATCTACAGTACCAGTATCTAGACCTTTTTTTAGTATTCCACTATCACTCATAGTTTTGTCTTTTTTTACAGTTTTTACCACAGCTTTTGCTCCACCACCTGTAATAGGGTATTTTGCTTTTTTCCACTCAGGGAATCCTGCAGCATATACTTTTACATTTGTATATCCCATTTTTACAAGTTTATTTGCTATAGCGTGGGATTTATGACAAGCATAACCACCACAAAATGTCACTAGCATAGCTTTTTTATCTGCTGGCATAAATTTAGCATAAGCATCAAACTTTGTATCGGGTACACCTATAGCGCCTACTATTGAACTCCCTGCAAATTTACCATAAGGTCTAGCATCTATAAATAGTGCTTGTGACTTTTTATCAAAGATAGCTTTTGCTACATTTGTATCAATCTCAGAGTAGTTTTTCTTTGCCCACTCTGGCATACCTGCTGCGTATACTTTTACATTGCTATGCCCTTTTTTCATAAGCATTTTTGCAACTTTTGGTGATTTTGCACATTTGTATCCACCACAATATACAATCACCTCTTTTGACTTTGCTATCTTTGCAAATACTTCATCATACATCTTATCAAACTTTGTATCAGGTAGTGCAAGTGAGCTTGGTATATGAGCTATTTGGTACTTTTTTAATGGTCTTGCATCGATTATTATTGAGTTCGCATTTTTTCTTGTACCATCTCCTATAGCCTTTAATACATCATTATAATCTACTATTTGAAGATTATTTTTTATAACCATCTCTTTAACTTTTGGTGAAGCTTTTGTTAAAAATGCTTCTGAATAAGCAATAGAGTTTGCAAAGCTGATTCCACAAAATACTGCTAAAATAACGGTAATTTTCATTAGATTTTTCATTGACTCTCCTTTGATTTAATTATATTTCTAGACAATAACAGAGCGATTACAAAAATTTTTGTTTTAGTTATTTCTTATTAAAATTGTATCATAATTTGACTAAATGAATCAAGATTCAAAAAGTATTATGAAGGATCAAAAATGAAAGATATAGATTTTGAAGAAACATATGAATATATAAAAGATATGGGGCGTCGTGATGCTTTTAAAAAGATGGGGCTTTTAGGGGCTACACCATTTATAAATCTAAATGCGGAAGAAAAAAAGGGTGAACCAATAAGATCAAATGCTAAGATAGTGATAGTGGGTGGTGGAGCTGCTGGTATCTCTATGGCTGCAAGGTTAAGTAATGAGATAGAAAATCCACACATCACTTTGATTGAGCCAAGTGAGCGACATGTATATCAAGCTGGCCATACTTTAGTGGGAGCGGGAATCATAGATGCTAGTAAACTTATAGTGGCTACAAGTGATTTTATTCCTAAGGGTGTAGAGTGGATGAGAACAAAAGCAACTCATATAGACCCTGATGCACAAAAGGTAAATTTAGAAGATGGGGTGATTTTGGATTATGATTATCTTGTGATTTGCCCTGGTCTTCAATTTGATTGGAATAGAATTGAGGGACTAGATAGCTCAATGATAGGACAAAATGGCATCAACTCTATTTATACCCTAGAAGGGGCACAAAAAACATGGAAAAATCTTCAAGAATTTGCAAAAACTGGAGGAGAGGCTTTATATACTCACCCTGATACACCTATAAAATGTGGTGGTGCTCCTAAGAAGGTACTTTATCTAAGTGATGACTATATGAGAAATGAGGGATTAAGGGATAAGACAAATATCACATTTTTAGCAAATAGCTCAAAACTTTTCTCTGTGCCAGTTTTTGAAAAAGCTATTGAGGGGCATTTTAAAGATAGGGATATAGGATATGATCTAAAACACAATCTAGTGAAAATAGATGGTGATAAAAAGATAGCCACTTTTAAAACCCAAAAGATTACAAAGGGTGCTTGGGATGAAGATCTTGAAGAGTATGAGGAGATCATAGAGGATAAACTTGTGGAAAAACCATATGATTTTATCCATATCACCCCACCTATGAGTGCACCAGATTTTCTAAAAGGCTCAAAAGTAGCATGGGATAAAGGGAGTGCAGGAAAGCTTGGACTTATAAAAGTAGATAAACATACCCTTCAACATATGAAATATAAAAATATATTCTCCCTAGGTGATGTGGCAGGAACTCCTATAGGAAAGACAGGAGCAACTGTGAGAAAACAAGCTCCAATAGTGGTACAAAATATGCTTGATGTGATGGCTGGACGTGAGCCAAGTGCTAAATTTGATGGATATACTGCTTGTCCTATTATCACTAGATATGGAAAAGTTATGCTTGCTGAGTTTGGATATGATATGGAGCCTACACCTACTATTCCTGGACTAGCTGTGGCTGAGGAGAGATGGATGTGGTGGATTATGAAAGTTTATATCTTAGAGCCTATGTATTTTTATGGAATGCTTAGGGGGAGAGCATAAAATCTAAAAGGGTGGTTTTAGAGAGAAGTTAATTTTCTTTAATCCACTCTTTTATTTTTATGCTTACCTTTTCTATCTCTTTTTTAGTCTCTTCAAGTAGGTTTTCATCAATAGTATGTTTTGTTTTAAATGATTCTTCAATTTGTCTAAATAGATCAGATAGTTTACCTGCACCTATGGTTCCATAAACACCTTTTAGTGTATGTGCTTTGCTTATCACTTCATTTAAATCTTTTCTTTGTATTAGTTTTTCTAGATCACTAAAACTATTTGAATCATTTTTCAAAAAGCTTTCTAAGAAGCCTTTATATAGATCTTTTTGACCCATCATTCTATCTATAGCCTCATCAAAATCTATACCATCTTTTTTTACTTTTACTTTTTTTGCTATGGTTTTTACTTTCTCTTTTTTATTTATCCAGTATTTTACTTTATCAAATAATTCTTGAACCTCAAATGGCTTAGTAACATAATCACACATTCCACATTTTATAGAGTATTCTAAATCTTTTTTTATCACATTTGCAGTCATTGCTATAATTGCTAACTCTTTATATTTTTCTTGCTCTTTTATTTTGATGGTTGCCGTGTTTCCATCAAGTACAGGCATATGTATATCCATAAGTACAAGTTTGTAGTAGTCTTTCTCTTTTGAATCTAAAATATCAATAGCTTCTTGTCCATTATTTACAATCTCTATCTCTTTAACTATTTGGCTTAGAAAATTATAGGCAAGTTCTTGATTTGTTTCATTGTCTTCTACTAATAATATCCTTGCATCGAGTATTTCATTATCTTGTTCTAGGTGATTTATAGTTGTTTTTTCTTTCTTTTGAATACTTTTTTCTTGAATAAGAGTGGTATTTAATGTAAAGAAGAAAGTGCTACCTTCATTTTCAACACTTGTAAAGTCAATCTCCCCATCCATTAGGCTTACAAGATTTTTTGAGATGGTTAATCCCAATCCTGTACCACCATATTTTCTAGAGATGGTAGAGTCTTCTTGAGCAAATGATTTAAATAGTTTATTTTGATTCTCTTTTGCGATACCTTTTCCTGTGTCACTTACTGAAAATTTTAACTTTATATTATCCCCATCTTTTGAAAGAAGTTCTATTTTAAGTTTTATGGATCCTTTTTGGGTAAATTTTAGGGCATTACTTATTAGGTTTGTTAATACTTGCGTAAGTCTTAGTTTATCACCTAAAATATATTCAGGAACCATATTATCATGTTCGATGATAAATTTTATATCTTTTTGTGATGCAGTATATGAAAATAGATCATTCATTTGACTTAGTATCTCACCTAGGTAAACTGGTGTTTTTTCTATATCTATTTTTCTTGCTTCTATTTTTGAAAAGTCTAAAATATCATTGATAACCCCAAGGAGCATATTTGCTGAGTTTTTTGCTTTTTTTGTAAAGTCTTTTGCTTGAATTACATCTGTGTCAATTTTTGATAAGGCTAAAGTGGTCATACCTATAATACCATTCATAGGTGTTCTTATCTCATGGCTCATATTTGCTAAAAATTCACTTTTTGCTTGACTAGCATTTATGGCTTCTTTTTTTGCTATCACTAGTTCTTCTCTAGCTGTTTGATTTGATGTCTCATCCATCAAATAACCTAGATAATGGGTTATATCACCTTTTTCATTTCGTATTATTAAATTGTATTCTAATATCCATTTTACTACACCATCTTTTGTAACTATTCTATATGGAAGATGTCTGTAAAATTCTTTATTTTCTTTTCTTCTATAAATATCATCATCAATAGTTTGTTGTAGATCATCTTTATGAATACAATCTGCATAAGCAATAGATCCACTTAAAAACTCTTCTTTTTCATAACCTAATAGATTTGAGACATTCGATGAAACATAATCTACACTCCAGTTTTCATCATTGTTCCACCTAACAAGAACAGAATCTCCTTCTTCAAATAATGCTAATAAACTATTTTGCTCTTTTGTTCTTATCTCCACTTTATCTTCAAGGGTTTTATTTAATTCTTCTAATTCTTTTGTTTTTTTATTTACAGCGTGGTTGTATTGTAAAAACCTATTTTTTGTTATTCTAGCAAGAAATAAAGACGCTATAAAAAGTGCACCAAAGAAAATAAAATTTATAAAGAGCATTTTCTTAAATTGTGAGTTATCATTTTTTATAAAAATATTGTTTTTTTCTTCTATTTGAGAATTTAATTCATCCACATATAAACCTGCACCTATGGCCCAGTTCCATTTATCAAAGCCTTTTACAAAAGAGATCTTTTCTGCTGCTTCTCCCGTGGATGGTTTTATAGTTCCTATATAAGAGATATAGCCTTCACCTTTTTTAGCTACTTTTATCACTTCTTTTATAATCTCTACACCATTTTTATCTTTTAGATTAATTCTATTTTTACCAATTTCATTTTTATTTATATGGCTTAGTGTGATCCCTTTTTCATCTGAGATAAAGATGTAACCATTTTTACCAAATTTGACATTTTGTATTTTACTAAGAAGTTCATCTTTTAGTTTTGTTTCATAGTTGATTACATATTCACCTGTACCTATAGTCCAATTAAATGGTTCAAATAATTTAACAAAACTTATCTTCTCAAAGCTATCTTTTTTATTATCTGGTTTATCCCACCAATATGTAAGATAACCTTCTTTATATTTTTGTGAAATCTCTACAGCTTCTCTTGCTGGATATGCTCCTTTTTTATCTTGAAAATCCCATATGCTTTTCCCTTCAATCTCTGGTAGGTTTGGGTTCATAATACTTTTGGCTTTTAAATCATTTATAAAAAAGTAGCCTCTATTATCATTAAATCTGATATCTCTTAAAGCATCAGTTATTAATCTTTTTATCTCTTTTTCATTTTTATCTAGATTGTTTTTATATATTGAATTAGCAATTGCGATTGCTTCATAGACTCTATTTTTCGCATTTTGTTTTATGGTAGTTCTTGTTCTGTTAAGTTCACTATCAATGTAGTTATAAACACTTTCAACTTCTCTTTTTATAAGGGTTTTTTTCTCTTGTAATGCTTGATCTTTGATTTGATTTATTTGTTGTTCCAATAGCTTATTGTGGCTATTAAAAATAATATACATAACAATAATAAAGATAAGGATAATAAATAGAGGACCTAGTTTTAAAAGTTTTAGAATATTTTTTTCACTCTCTTGCAACATCTTATCCTCCTTAATATGTTTTTTAATGTAAAGGGGTGCATATTGTCAATATTATAACAAAAAATGAAAAAGTCATTTTTAGCTAATAATGCTAAGATAATATATTTAATTTTTTTTAATAAATAGTGTTACTATATGAATCAAAAAACACTAAGTGGCTTTCTTAAACTCTAAAAATAGTTTTATTTCTCCCATCCCCTTTTGCTTCATATAATGCATCATCGGCTTTTTTAAGTAGGTGATCTATATCTTTTATAAAATCATCTTTTTGGCTGATCCCTTGACTTATGGTAAAACTGATTTGTGTATTTTTATCTGTGTTTAATGTTTGGGTTGATACAAGTACACGAAGCTCTTCCATATAGGTTTCGATATCATTGTTACACTCTAAACTCTCAATAAGTATAACAAACTCTTCACCTCCAAGTCTTGCAAAGATCCCTTTATTTTGTAGATAGTTTTTGATAGTATTTGTGATACATTTGATCACCTTATCCCCAAAAGCATGTCCATAGGTGTCATTTATATTTTTAAATTTATCAATATCTATCATCACAGCATATAGATTTTCTTTTGTTTCATCAAATCTTTTAGTAGCGAGTTCAAAGAATTTTCTTCTATTTAGTATTCCTGTCATCTCATCATAGGAGGATATATAATGGAGATGGCTGATCATATCTTGCATTGAAAATTCACGATTTATTTTTGCTAAAAGCTCTTTTGGTTTAAAGGGTTTAGATATATAGTCACTTCCTCCAAGTTCATATGCATTTTCTATACTATCCTCATCTGCTTTTGCTGTGATAAAAAAGATAGGGATATCTTTTGTTTTAGGGTTTTGTTTTAGGATTTTACATGTCTCAAAGCCATCTATTTCAGGCATCATTACATCCAATAGTATTAAATCAACTTTTTCATTTTTTACAATCTCAATTGCCTTAAATCCATTTGTTTGGGAAATTACATCATATTTTTTGGATAGTAGCTCTTGTAGTATTACTATATTTACCCTTGTATCATCTATGATTAATATTTTTTTCATCTATAACCTTAGCAAATTACATTTCTATAGATATCATCTATGATTTGATCTAGTTCAATTTTTAACTGATCAATTCTAGATATATTAAAGTTTTTATCTAATTCTTCTGTTATCTCTCTAAGGCTTTTTGAACCAATATTTCCACTAAGTCCTTTTAGTGTATGAATAGTTCTTTTTAGGTCATTTTCAGACATACTTTTTAGATCTATATTACTAAAATCTTCGTAAAATGTTTTTAGCACTTTTAAATATATAGATTCAATATTTGCTACATTTTTTAGCCCTTCTTCTTTATTTAGGTATGAAAAATTTAATTCCATGATGTTCTCCTCTTCTTTTATAGGATGTTTTATTGCTAGGTATCTTAATAATACTTTATATAGCTTCTCCACCTCAATAGGTTTATTTAAGTGCTCTTGCATACCTACAACTTTACTTTTTTGTATATCTTCTCTCATAACATTTGCTGAAAGTGCTATAATTGGTATATCCTTATCCTTTTCTCTTATAATTTGGGTGGTTTCATATCCATCAAGTTCAGGCATTTGTATATCCATCAAGATTAGATTATAAGTGTTTCTCTCAAATAACCAAAGAGCCTCTTTCCCATTATTTGCGATATCTAGTTTTATACCACTATTTTCAAGAAGACCTACTATTATCTCTTGGTTGGTTTTATTGTCTTCAACTAGTAAGATATGATTGTTTTTTAGCTTTATAATATCGCTTTTGGATGATTTATCATCCCTTCTTGTGTATGTCTCTTTTATCTCATTTTTAAATACATCATTTAAAATATCATTTAACATGGATGGATTTATAGGTTTTTGTAAAAAGATATCAATACCAGCATCTTTTGCCCTTTGTACAATGCTCTCTTTTTTGAAACTACTTACCATTATAACTGTTGGTGGTGTTTTGAGTTCACACTCTTCTTTGATCCTTTGTGTGGTTTGTATTCCATCCATATGGGGCATATTCCAATCCATTAAGATAATATCATATTTGTTACGACATTTATTTACAGCTCTAATAGCATCTTCCCCACTAAAGGACATATCCACATCTACACCAAATCTATTTAGGAGCGAATATAATATCTCATGCCAAGTTTTATTATCATCCACAACTAGAACTTTTTTGTTTTCAAATTGTGAAAATATTTTAGTTTCTTTTTCCATCTCTTTTAATTCGATTTCAAAGATAAACTTACTACCTATATTTTTTTTACTCTCTACCCAAATCTCGCCATTCATAAGTTTAACAAGTTGTTTTGATATGGATAGCCCTAAACCTGTTCCTCCATATTTTCTAGTGGTACTTCCATCTGCTTGGGAAAAAGACTCAAATAGTTTATTTTTCTCTTCTTCACTTAATCCTATACCTGTATCTTTTATGGTAAATCGTATTTTATTTGTAGCTACTTTTTTTATATATAAAGCTATCTCACCTTTTGGAGTAAATTTTATAGCATTTGATAAGAGGTTTGTGATGATTTGAGATAATCTTAAAGGATCTCCATAAAACTTTTTACCTACATTTTCTTCGTATCCCACTAGTAGTTCCAAGTTTTTTTCATGGGCTTTAAACTCATGTAAACTTATGATATTATTTATTACTTTGAAAAGATCAAACTCTATATCATCAAGTTTTAATTTTCTTGCTTCTATTTTAGAAAAATCAAGGATATCATTTAAAATACCAAGCAAAGATTTTGCACTATTATCGATCTTTTCTATGTAGGATCTTTGTTTTGTATTAAGATTTGTTTCTAAAGTTAAGTGGGACATTCCTATTATTCCATTCATAGGTGTTCTTATCTCATGGCTCATATTTGCTAAAAATTCACTTTTTGCTTTAGTGGCACTTTCTGCTTTTTCTTTTTGGATTTGTAAATCTTTTGTACGTTGTCTTATTTGTCCTTCAAGGTTATCCCTATGGTTTCTTATTTCATTGGTCATATTATCAAAGTTTTCTAAAAGGGTATCTATCTCTATTATCCCTATCTCTTTTTCTTTTTCATAGTTTTGGATATCTTTAGTGTTTTCAGATAGTTTTATTATTGGAGAGCTTATTTTTCTAGATAAAGATTTTAAGAATTTATTCAAAAAGTATAAGAATAAAAGGGTAAAAAAGATCATAAAACAAAGAACTATATATGATATGGTTTGGGATTTCCCATGGGTACTTAGACTATCTTGGATTAATTTATTTTTATCGATTAAAAAAAATACTTTCCAGTTTGTATTTAATATAGGCTGATTTTCTATTAGAAAAGTTTTATTTTTGTATGATAATTCTCCACTGTCTAAATCTAAACTAAAATATTTCTCAAATTGTTTTACAAAGTTTTTATCTTTGTGTTTTAAAAGATTATGCTCCACTGGTTGTAAAGTTTCATGGTCTATAGTTTCAGTGTTTTTTAAACTTTTTTCTATATCTATAAACTCAAAAAAATGATTTAGTTTATCACTAATAGTTACAATAGTACCCTTATTATCAGTAATAAATACTTCCCCATCAAATGGGATATATGTAGGGAAAACCTCTTTTTTTAAAGCATTTATAGGTACATCTACCCCAATCACCCCTCTAAATTTATTTTCATTATCATATATTGGTCCTATATACGAAGTCATCCAACCATGATTTGCTAAATCCGGATATATGGTACTCCAAAGGGCCTTTTTACTAGGATTGTGTTTGGGGTCAACTTCATAATAAAAATTCCATTCATCAAAATTAACTAACTCTGTAAGATACTCATGTAATCCTATGTAAGGGTAATATCTGATGAGTGCTTCTTGATCTATTATCCAAGATGCAACAACAGCATCACTTGTTTCAACTGCATTTTTAAGGTGCATATCAAACCATTGGGTTTTGTTTAGATAATCAATGATCTCATTTTTTGGAAGTGTAGAAGATACAAATGACATGGCATCTGCACCACCAAAATTATTCTCTTGATATAATATATTTGACTTATCCCTTTTATATTTTGCGTTTGTATTTAAAATAGAATATTTTTGTGGATTTTTATAGAAATGTTCTACTTGGGAAAAGATGCTTTTATGGGATTCAGCGATAGCATACATTTTATCACTTATGTTTTTTGATTCTCTATTTACTGAGTATTTTAGAGATTCTCTTGCATTTTCTATTATGATATTTCTATTTTCTTTTGAGATATAATTAACCATAAAAAAATAAACACTAACCAAAATTATAGATATTATTATAATTGGTATAAGTGCAACTAGCCTGATATTATTTGTAATAAGATGTTTTAGTGTTTTTTTGTTTTTCATGCTCTTCCCAAAACTTAAATAATTAAGAATAGCTGAAAAAAGTTTTTAAAAAGTCTTCTCTTTTAGAAATTAGTTATATTTTGCAAAAAATATTATTTTATATGATAGAAGGGGAAATAAAAAAAGAGGTAAAGTATAAAGAGTCAAAAGACTCTTTATTTAAGATACTTGTACTACTTTTGTGATTTTATCTTCATTTGTAGTGAAGCTGAAGCTTCCTTTGTATTCTATTTTTTGACCTGCTCTTAATCCATCAATAGTGCTTATTGCCATAGTAGCTTTAAAATAGATCAAGGCTTCTATATGAGTTTTTGTGATGTCTAGGTTTTGTATTTGGGCTGTTCTATTTGAAAATAGGGCTTTTGATTGTTCAACTATTAGTTTATATTGAGTAATCCCTTGTATACTCTCTACCACTTCCCCATGGGAGATATTTTTAAACTCAAAATCTTCAGATAAAAACTCTTCAAGATTTGAAGTATCAAAGTTATTAAATGAGTGTATAAATTTGTTTATTAATGCTATTAGTTTTTCTATTTTTTCTTCCATATTTTTACCTTAGATATAATATATGATATTGTCCCCATTTTTATCTAAAAACTCAATAAGGTCATCTAAAGACATAGAAAAAAGCTCTTCTATTTTTTCTTGGATATCTGACCAAAAAGGGCTAAGAAGGGCATTTGATGATTTTATCTCTTTGTATACTGTATCACAATCTAATGCTCCAAGTATTTCATATACTGTTATGTTTTTAGAATCACGGGATAGTTTATATCCCCCATTCGCTCCACGAATACTTTCAACAAAACCAGCTCTTTTTAATACTACTAAAATCTGCTCTAGATAGTTTTGAGGAATTTCCCCTTTTGTTGCTATATCTTTTATTTGAAGTAGTGTTTCTTTGTCTTCTTTAGCTAAAACTACCATAGCTGTTAGACCATATGATCCTTTTGTTGAAACCATTGACATTAAAAAATCCCTTTTTTATAAATTGATGAATATTACCATAATAAGGGGTGTAAATCAAGTAAATCAATAGAAATAGTTGACAAAACTACTTTTTAATGTCAAGTAAATCACTAGAAATACTTGACAAAGATAAAAAACTTTGCTAAGATTTCAAATATATATCAAATTTGTAAAGATTAAAAAACGATTTAAAGGTTATAAAATATGCTTGAAACATTACTTGAAGAATATGAAGCTTATCAGATTATAAATGTACTAGGATTGATTATAGGACTTACTTTTGGAGTTATTGCTCAAAAAGCTCAATTTTGTTTTAGTGGATCTATAAAAGATTATCTACAAACAGGATCAACAAGAAGGGGAGCATCTGTGATTATGGCTATGATTGTAGCTATTATCTCTACTACTCTTCTTACATCACATTATGAGCTTGATGTGACTGAGTCTTATTATTTTAGGGATAATATCAATTACTTTGCTATCATCATTGGTGGAGCACTTTTTGGTGCTGGTATGATGATAGCTGATGGATGTAGTAGTAGAAATCTTATAAAATTTGCCCAAGGAGATACATACTCTTTAGTGACTATTATCTTTATTGGTCTTTTTGCTTTTGCAACAGTAAAAGGATTTTTAAATGATCCTGTATCATTACTTACTCAAAATGAAACACTAATAGCATGGTCAAGTGCTATAACAAATTCACAAGTAAATATATATGTGACTATTGCTCTACTTTTAGTGGCTCTTGTGGTACTTATAAAAGCAAAATTTAAAAGGGTATTTTCACTATATGATGGTGTGATTGTTGGTCTTTTAGTATCTGCTGGTTGGCTTGTAACTGGTATCCTTGGTGAAGAGAGTATTGAAAGGGAAGTTCAATTTGGAAGTCTTAGTTTTGTATATCCTACTGGACAATCTTTAGAGCTTTTTTCATACTATTCTGTTAGTGACTTAAACTTTGGTATCTCTGTGATCTTAGGTGTACTTATTGGGGCATTTTTAATGTCAAAGAAAAATAGAAGATATAGTTTTGGATGTACTTCAAATATCAAAAGAAATAAACTAGGATACAACATGGTAGGTGGTGCTATGATGGGTGTAGGTGGAGTTGTTGCTATTGGATGTACTGTAGGACAAGGTCTTACTGGACTTTCAACTTTAGCTTTTTCATCTGTTTTAGCAATCTCTTCAATTGGTATAAGTGGATATATCACGGCTGTATATTTACATAAAAGAAATAAACTACCAATGTGTTTTATCTTCGAATTTGAAGATGAGAAAAATACTACATATAAAGGACCTGAATACACTATCTAAGGGATAGTGTATTCATCTACATTTGAAATTTACTATTAGTTAGTAGTATATTAATATTTCGTTAATATTTCTTTGTTACTCTTTCAAAGTTGAAAAATTAAAATCAAAATGAAGGATAAAAATGTCTATCAAAAAAATTTTAGTAGCTGGATTATTTTCAGCAGTTAGTTTATTTGCAGGAAACTACAATATTGATAAATCACACTCAAGTGTTTCTTTTAAAGTAAAACATATGATGATTTCAAATGTAAAGGGTGATTTCTCTGAGTTTGATGGAAAATTTGAGTATGATGAAAAAACAAATACACTTAAACAACTTGATGGTGTTATTGAAGTAAAGTCAATCAATACAGATAATAAAAAAAGAGATGATCACTTAAGAGCTGATGATATGTTTAATGCATCTAAATATCCACTAATCACTTTTAAACTTACAAAAATTGATGGTGATGAGGCTTATGGTGATTTTACTATGAAAGGTGTTACAAAAAATATCAAACTTGATTATGAAGCTGGTGGAACTATTGTAAATCCTTGGGGTAAAAAGATCGCTGGATTCTCTTTAAGTGGAAAAATCAAAAGAAGTGATTTTGGACTTACTTGGAATAAAGCACTTGAGGCTGGTGGTGTTGCTGTAAGTGATACTGTAAGATTAGAGATTGATGTTGAGGGTGTAAAAGCAAACTAATTTATTTTTGCTAGTCTAACTATATTTGTACTCTTTATAAAGATGAAGCAGTATCTCCTTTGCTTCATCTTTAGGATAATTAAATTTAAACTCACACTCTTTTAGATAAAAAAAGAAATTCTCAGAATTTACCCCTTTATATTTTACAATCCAATCTTCAAAAAAATACCAAAATCTTGTGATGGTGTTTTCCCTTTTATTTGTTTTGGCTATTTTATTAAACATCATAAATTTTGAAAACTCTTTAAAATATATATCCTCTAAGCCATCATCTAAAAATTGATTTTTGTATCTATGGAGATTTGGCATAAGAAGATTGTATATCTTTTCATCTCCATAATTGAAGGTGAGAAAGTCAAAGGCATCAAAGATATTTTGTTTTATTTTTTTCTTTGATTTTGGTAGGTAGATATATTCGTCATATTCGTTTGAAGTATGTTTATTGTACTGCTTTTCTTGATATTTTGAGATAAGGGATCTAAAGAGTTCATACTTCTTTTTTATGGTTATATAATTAAGCTCTAACTTTTTTGCCAATTGATTTGCATTTATATCCTCACAGAAGTTTTCTATGATAGTCTCATCTAAAATAATTTTTTCAGGGGAGAACTTTCTTTTACACTTTGCACATTTTTTTTGGCCAGTGTTTAAAAAATAAGAATTGATATTGTTACAATATGGGCATTTCATAATATCATTATAACAAAATAAGAATTATTAATTTAAATTTTAAGCTTCCAATAAAGAAAATTCCCTAAAATGAAATCTTATTACATTTTTGGGACACATCATATGCAAATAAAAACATTAAAAAATTATTTTCGAGTATCTGTTATAAGTATCACCTTTGCTTTATTTTTAATTTTTTATTTATTTTCATCCTATATACATACAAATCTAGCAATTGATGAAAACCAAAAAATATCCCAGAGCATATCCAAACAAGTATTTAATTCCATGTATCAAGTGATGCGTCAAGGGTGGACAAGAGATCAACTTCAAGAGTTTATAAATGGTACAAAAGATTCCTTTGAGGGGAGTTCTTATAGTGTAGATATTTACAGATCAACTAAGGTTGAAGATCTATTTGGAAAAATACCCCAATCAGAAATAACAGCTGATATTGAATCTGTTTTTAAAAGCAGAGAAAAACAATTTACAATGGAAAATAATTCCATGAAAAGTGTGATGCCAATTATTGCAAATGAAGAGTGTACCTTTTGTCATGCAAATGTAAAAGCAGGAGATGTATTAGGTGCAGTAAAAGTTGAATATGATTTTAATGATATGGTAAATACTACACAAAGGGAATATTTGATCTTCTCTTTAATATTACTTCCATTTATGTTTATAATAGCATATGTTTTATCTATAAAAGTGTTAGAGAAAGTAAATAGATCCATAGATAATTTTAAAGAAAAGATCGATAGTGTAAATTCAGTAAAAGAGTTTAAAAATATCGATACAACAAACTCAAAAGATAGCTTTAAAGAATTTGAGCAACTTATGGTGGGGCTTAATGACCTAAGTAGCAAATTAAAAGATGTGGCTGTGGATAAAAGTATCTTGGAGTTTGAGGTGAAACTTCTTGATAAGATGGTAATCACATCAGATATTATCAAAGACTGGAAAGAGTATATAAAAGATCTGATGCATGAGATAAATGTGGTACTTCCTGTATATTGTCTTATCACTATATTTAAAACAGATGATGAGCATTATGAGATAGAGATATTTTGGTTTGGAAGTCCAGATGAACAAGCAAAACTTGTACTAGAACAAACAGCAAAACAGATGATCATAGAACATCATAATCTTATGATCATGGATTATAAGATAAATCATAATGTAGCTGATAGCAACTCATGTCTAACATCTCTTACCCTAAAAGATATAGAGCATGAAGCAAAATCTTTACTTTTAGATACTCCAAAAATAGGTGGAATAGTTGGATTAGGTGTGCAAGCACAACATGATAAAGACTCTATCTATTCAATTGTGATAGATTCAATTTTAACAACTCTTTTAAATCTTGTAGGCTCAATCAAAGCGATCAATAAATACACAGAAAATCTAGAGTTTTATGCCACAAGAGATCCTTTAACTGGTTTATTTTCAAGAAGAGTATTTATGGATCTTTTAAATTATGAGTGTAAAAGGGCAAATCGCCATGAGTATGAGTTTGGTGTACTTGTGATAGATTGTGATAATTTTAAACCTATCAATGATACCTATGGTCATAGTTTTGGGGATGATTTCTTAAAAGAGTTTGCAGATATATTAACTCACTCAAAAAGGGATGAAGATATCTTATCTAGATATGGTGGAGATGAGTTTGCTATAGTTTTACCAGAATCTGATCAAAAGCAAGTGTTTACAGTAGCCACACGTATTCTTGAAAAGGTAGAAAAATTTGAGATGGGGGCTCCTGATGGTACAACTGTAGGAGTGACCGCTTCTATTGGTATGGCTATTTATCCAGAACATGGATCTGAGCCAAAAGAGTTATTTAATGTGGCTGATTCTATGATGTATCAGGCTAAAAATAATGGTAAAAATGGTGTTAGATTCCCATCTGAATATGATATAGAAGAGATTCATAAAGAAGCAGAAGATAAATCTATGGTAGTTTTAGATGCCATAAAAAATGAAAAGATAATTCCTCACTTTCAACCTATTATGAATACCTTATCAGGTGAAGTGGAGATAAATGAACTTCTTATGAGAATAGAGATAGACAATCAAACTCTAACAGCAGGTAAATTTATAGAAACTGCTGAATCCCTTGGTATAGTTCATAAGATGGATTATATTGTTATTGAAAAAGCATTTAAAAAGATCCATGAGACAAATTATGATGGTATCTTATTTATCAATCTTTCTCCAAAGGCATTGATTATTGGTGAGTTTATAGAAAAGGTTGTAAAGCTAACTTCTAAATATAATATCAATAAAGAAAAAATAGTATTTGAGATCACAGAGCGTGAGACAGTAAAGAGTTTTTCATTACTTGAAAAGTTTGTACAAAACCTAAAGCTTGAAGGTTTTAGATTTGCCATAGATGACTTTGGATCAGGTTTTTCAACTTTCCACTATGTAAAAAGATTTCCAATCGATTATATTAAAATAGATGGTGATTTTATCGTAAATATCTCAAAAGATAAAAAAGATCTTGCCTTTGTAAAATCTATTGTATCCTTAGCAAAAGATTTAGAGGTGAAAACAGTGGCAGAATTTGTGGAAAATGAAGATATCTTAACTTTCTTAAAAGAGATAGAGGTGGATTATTCACAAGGATTCCATATAGGTAAACCATCTGCTGAACTAGCTACAAAGAAGTAGGAGAACTACTTTTTTTGTAGATATCTTAGTGGTTTCATTAGCCATTTAAAAAATATCAAAAATCAATCTATTGAGGATTTTGATAATCACTATTAAAAACAAAGCTTATTTTAACCTATAAGTTATTAAAATTGCAGGCATTATTATATTTTGATATGAATATAAGAATAAATTAGTCCCAAAAATATATAAGAAATAAAACTTTTTATTTCCATTTAAAAGATTATTTATATAATTTCTCATGTTCATTCAAAAAAGCCATACTTCTCCTTTGGCTTTTTAATTATATAAAATAAAAAACTAGGAAACAAAATGAAAAAAATCGTAATGCTTACTTTAGGTTTTGCACTATTTGCAAATGCACATTTTTTAACATTTCTACCAAGTAATGATAATATTACAAATAAAAAACAATCATCTGTAGAGTTTGATATATCTTTTATACATCCTTTTGAGCAAACTGGTATGACTATGGAAAAACCAGTAGTATATGTAAATGGTAAAGATAAAAAATTATCTTTAAGAGAGACTAAAAAATTTGATCATAAAGCTTGGAAGAGTGACTATAAGATTAAAAGACCAGGTGTTTACAAATTTTTTGTAGAACCTGTGCCATATTTTGAGCCAGCTGAGGGGAAATTTATCTCTCATGTTCCCAAAGTGATCATAAGTGCTTATGGTCTTGAGGATGGTTGGGATGAGCCTGTGGGATTAAAATATGAGATTATCCCTATGGTAAAACCATTTGCTTTATATGCTGGGAATCTTTTTCAAGGAAAAGTTTTACATAATGGAAAAGCTGCTTCAAATGTAGAGGTGGAAGTGGAGCTTTATAATGAATTTGGATTAAAAGCACCAAGTGATGCACATATCACACAAGTTGTAAAAACAGATGATAATGGTGTATTTTCTTTTACAATGAATCACAAAGGATGGTGGGGATTTGCAGCACTTATTGAAGAGGGAGAGTTAAAATATAATGGTAAAAACTATCCAATCGAAAATGGTGCTTTAATGTGGATAAAGGCTTATTAATATAGTGAAAAGGAATTAAGAAGATGCATATTTCTGATGGGGTATTAGGACTAGAGGCTACTGTAGTAGTTTCTGCTATTTCTTTGATTGCTATGATAAAAGCAGTGAAAGATTTAAAAAATGAAGATATTTCAATGACTGGCGTTGCTAGTGCTATGTTTTTTATAGCTTCATTTATTCATATCCCATTTGGAGTGACTCAGATACATCTTATACTTTTAGGTGTGATAGGTATCTTAATATCTTGGAATGCTTTTGTTGCTATCTTTGCAGCTCTTTTACTTCAAGCTTTATTGCTTGGGTATGGTGGCATTGTGAGTATAGGGGTAAATCTTTTTATCATGGCTATGCCTGCAGTGATAGTTCACTATATCTATAATACTTCATTTATCCAAAAGTTAAATGATAAAATCAAATTTTTTATAGTGGGATTTTTAGGTACATTTTTTGCTACTCTTTTTCTGACACTTATACTTTATTTCTCAAAAGAGGAGTATAATTATGTGGCTTATTCTATTTTTTCAGTAAATATTGTCACTATGATAATTGAAGGAATTGTAAGTATGTTTTTACTATTATTTATCAAAAAAGTTTACCCGAAGGTTTTAAAAAATTAGTTTGAGATATCTTACATTTATATTTTTACTTAGCTCCTTTTTATTTGCCCATAAAATAAATCTATTTATCACAAATGAGGGTGATACAATAGAAGTATATTCATATTTTGCAAATGGAGCTCCTTGTAAAAACTGTAGGATGCTTATAAAAAATGAAAACAATATAATACTAGAAGATAAACTAAATGAGGCAGGTCTTTATGTTTATGAATTAGAGTATAAAAATATAGAAGTGGTTATAGATGCAAGTGCTGGACATATTGCTAAAGAGACTGTAGTATCAGAAAATGTAAAAACAAAAAATATAGAAGAGCATAAAGAGGAAGAAGAGGAACAAAAATATCTAAAAATATTACTTGGAGTGTTTATATTAGGGATGTTTTTTTATTTACTTAGGAGGTTAGTATCTCCAAAAAATAAAACACCGTTTTAGATGTTTTTTAAAATTATTAGATTTTGCTTTTTTATATCGTAGGACTAGCAGTAGCTAATTCAAGATATAAAAAAGCGGAAGATGATGATTTTAAAAAGCACCGAAGGCAATACAATAAGCATCATCTAAGCACAAAAAAAATTTTAGAATTAGCTATGGCTAGTTCTAAAATTTTTTTTTGCACTTATCTAAGGCTTCTTGTATTGTCTAAAATAGTGTTTAATTTATTGGAGCTACTTAAATGAAAGAATCATTAAACCTTATCAATTCATTTGTATTTTCTTTTATTGTGGCATTTTCTAGTCTAGAGTATATATTTGTTTTACCAATAATATTAGTGCTATTTTTTGAAAAAGAGTATTTATTTACCATTTTAAAAAAGCTTATTTTAGTAAACTTTTTTATAGTGGTTTTAGTTGTGTTTGTGTTTTTTCAAGATCAAAAAGAAGCTTTAGAGCTTTTTATAAGGACAAATCTTATTCTACTTTTTAATATAGCTTTATTTCATAAATCAAAGGGCTATGATATAGTAAGGGGTCTTGATGCTTTAAATTTTCCTTCAAAGATTGTAAGTGTATTATATTTTTCTATAACCCTAATAAACTATCTCCTTAGTGATTTTAAAGAGACAAAAAACACCCTTCGATCTCGTGGATTTAAAAGGGATACTTCCATGTTTACATATCAAACCTATGGAAATATTTTTGGAATGATATTTATAAAAGCATTGAAAAAATCTGAAGATATGAAATATAGTATGGAATCTCGTGGATTTGAAAATAGGATATATTTTTTAAATTCTAGCACTATTGAATTGGCACAAAAACTAATTTCAATTTCAATCATAATAATCTTTATAAAGGTACTAGGAGGTATCCTGTGAGCTGTTCAGTTAACCTAAGAAAAATATCATATTCAAATGATAAAAAAGAGCTTTTTAAAGATATTGATCTAAATCTTGGACATGAAGAAAAAATAGCAATTATCGGTTCAAATGGAAGTGGTAAATCTACACTATTAAAGATTATCGCAGGACTTATATCTCCAAGTGATGGTTATATAGAGATATTTCACAATAAGATAAATGATCTTAAAGAGTTTAAAAATTACAGAAATGATCTAGCATATCTTCCTCAAGATGTTTCAAACCATTTTTTATGCCCAACAGTTATAGAAGATGTGATATTCTCCTTACGCGCTAGGGGTGAGGATAAAAATGAAGCTTTAAAAAAAGGTGAAAATATACTTGAAAAACTTCATATCTCTCACCTAAAAGATAGGGTAATTTTTGATCTAAGTGGTGGCGAGCAAAAGATAGTAGCCTTGGCTGGTCTTCTTATTTTAGAGCCTAAGATATTACTTCTTGATGAGCCTACAAATGCTTTGGATGAGGACTCTGAAAAAAAGATAGTTGATATATTAAACTCCATAAAAAAATCTATGATAATAGTATCTCACCATAAGAGTTTTATAGATAATCTTACTCCTACAATTTACAAGCTTGAAAACAGCTCTTTAAATAAGTGTAACTAATATAACAAATCAATTACACTTAGTCCCAAAAATATATAAGAAAGTAGAAATTTAACTTTTCTTTTAAGATAAAACTATAAAATATCTGAATATTAATTCAAAATAATAAAATTAAGGAAATTTCTTATGTGCGTAGATTGCGGATGTAGTATAACAGATCACGAACATGATCATTCTCATGACCATGGACACCACCATCATGGTGATGATAAAATGAGTAATGTTCATTCAAACCCTCAGTTAAATGATAAAAAAACATTAAATGTGATCAAAAAGATTTTAGATAAAAATGATCATGAGGCAGCTCACAATAGAGCCCATTTTGATAAAAATGGTGTTTTAGCTATAAATCTTATGAGTAGTCCTGGAAGTGGTAAAACTACGCTTCTTGAAAAATTAACTGATATAGTTGATTATAAATATGGTGTAATTGAGGGTGATCTTGAAACATCAAGAGATGCTGATAGACTAAAAGCAAAAGGTATTCCTGCATATCAGATCCAAACTGGTTCAGCTTGTCACTTAGATGCTTTTATGGTTCATAAAGGTCTTCATGATATGCCTTTATCTGATATTGATGTATGTTTTGTAGAAAATGTAGGAAACCTTGTATGTCCAGCATCTTATGATGTGGGTACTCACCTAAATATTGTACTTGTATCAGTTCCTGAAGGAAATGATAAGATTGAAAAATATCCTGTAATGTTTAGGGCAGCTGATCTTATTTTGATCACAAAAACTGATCTTCTTCCTCACTTTGATTATGATATTGAGCATGAAAAACAAGTGGCAAGAAAACTAAAACCAAACGTAGATATTTTAGAAGTAAATATTAAAGATGAAGAGTCATTGAAAAAAGTAGCCAATTGGATTGAATTTAAAAGACAAATGAGATAAAATATCTCTTTTAAATTTAAAACAAAAAGGTTAAATATGTCAGCAGTTACAAAAAGAGTTACATTTATTGCAAAAGAAGGTTGTGAGGATATCATGAAAGATTTATTAACAGCTATGGTTGAGCCAAGTAAAGCAGAGCCAGGTGTTGTATTTTATGATATTTTTCAATGTACTGAAAATAGAAGAAAATTTTATGCAGTAGAGTCTTGGGAGAGTGAAGAAGCATTAGCAGGGCATGCAAAAACAGAACACTATAAAGTGTATAAATCAAGCTATGAGCAATATTGTGATGATAAATATACTGAGCATTTAGAGATTTTAGGTTAATTTATGCAAAATCTTTATAATGATGAGTTTGCCTCATCTCTTAAAACAGATTTGGAGTATAGAGTATATACTTCAAATCTTTTAGGGCAAAGTGATGAGCTTGTATTACATGGTGGTGGAAACACATCTGTAAAAAGTGTTGTTGATGGTGAAGATATCCTTTATGTAAAGGGTAGTGGTTGGGATCTTGTAAGTATCAAAGAAGAGGGATTTGCCCCTGTAAAACTTGATGTACTTAAAGAGATGGCTACACTAGAGTCTTTAAGTGATTCAGATATGGTATCTCAGCAAAAAGCTGCTATGATTGATAAATCTGCACCAAATCCATCTGTTGAAGCTATACTTCATGCTATCATCCCATTTAAATATGTGGATCATACTCACTCTGATGCAGTGGTGACTATTTCAAACTCTGAAAATGGAATAGAAAATATTAAAAAAGTATATCCAAACTATCTAATCATCCCATATGTTATGCCAGGATTTATTTTGGCAAAAACTATTTATGAGATGGCTAAGGATATTGATTATAATAGTATCGATGGGATTATCTTACATAATCATGGAATCTTTACATTTGATGATGATGCAAAGGTAGCTTATACAAAAATGATAGATGCTGTTACTTTAGCTGAAGAGTTTTTAGAGAGTGAAGCCTGTGTAGAGGTTGAAAAATTTATGCCAAGGGCTGAAGTAGATTTTGATGAGTTACAAAAGATCATAAGTGAAGAAAAAGGTTATGAAGTAACACTAAAAGTAAACCAATCACCATTATCTCTACACTATGCATCTCAAAGACCTCTTAATACATTTGCTACTAGAGGTGTACTTACACCAGAGCACATCATAAGAACAAAAAGAGAGCCACTTATCTTAGAAGATGGGAATATCCAAAGAGCTGTAGATAAATATAAAGAAAACTATGTGGAGTATTTTAAACAGTTTGCAAAAGATGAAGTGATGTTAAACCCATCACCAAATTGGATAGTGGTTAAAAATTTTGGAACTATCACAATTGGTAAAAATGAAAAAGAGGCAAATATTTTAGATGATGTTACAAGTCATACTATGAAAGCAGTTTTAAGAGCGGATAAACTAGGTGGATATAAAAGTATATCTTTACAAGATAGTTTTGAGATGGAATACTGGGAACTTGAACAAGCTAAGCTAAAGAAATAGGATTTAAAATATGAAGTACTTATTGGCTATTGATGCGGGGACAGGAAGTGTAAGGGCAGTATTATTTGATATTCAGGGGAATCAAATAGTAGCTTCTCAGAAAGAGTGGACACACCTAAGTGAAGAGGGTGTAGAAAACTCTATGAGTTTCGATTTTGAAACAAACTGGGAACTTACAAAGTCTTGTATAAAAGAGGTTATTGAAAGCTCTAAAGTTCACCCTGATGATATTTTAGCACTAAGTGCTACAAGTATGAGAGAGGGAATTGTACTTTATGATAAGGATGGCAAAGAGCTTTGGGGTGTAGCAAATGTAGATGCTAGAGCTGCAAAAGAAGTGAAATACTTAAAAGAGAGTTTCCCTGATATAGAAGAGCAGTTTTATCAAACATCTGGTCAAACATTTGCTCTTGGAGCGATTCCAAGAATCATGTGGCTTAAAAATAACCGCCCTGAGATTTATGAAAAAGTAGCCAATATTTCTATGATAGGTGATTGGATTTTAGCACGTTTAAGTGGAGTGATAGCAACTGACCCTAGTAATGGTGGTACTACTGGAGTATTTTCACTAAAAGAGCGTACTTGGGATAGTTCAATGGCCACTAAAGTAGGACTTAAAGATGATATTTTTTGTCCTTGTTATGAAGTGGGTACACCTATTTGTGAGGTTACTATAAAAGCTTCAGAAGAAACAGGTCTTAGCCCAAATACAAAAGTTGTAACTGGTGGTGGGGATGTTCAGCTTGGAAGTGCTGGTCTTGGAGTTGTAGAGCTTGGAGATGTGGCAGTTCTTGGTGGAAGCTTTTGGCAACAAGTTGTAAATATTAAAAGTGAAACAAATCCTCCAAAAGATATGGGAATTAGAGTAAATCCTCACGTAATCCCAACTCAATCTCAAGCAGAAGGGATCACATTTTTCTCTGGACTTATTATGAGATGGTTTAGGGATGCTTTTTGTGATCTTGAGAAACTAGAGGCTGAACAAAAAGGTATAGATACATATGCTATTCTTGAAGAAAAAGCAAAAGATGTACCTGTAGGATCAAATGGTATTGTGCCAGTATTTAGTGATAGTATGAACTATGGTAAATGGTACCATGCTAGCCCAAGCTTTTTAAATCTTTCAATAGATCCTGAGGTTTGTAATAAAGCAAGTATGTTTAAAGCTCTACAAGAAAACGCTTGTATCGTATCAAAGATAAATCTTGAAAAGATAAAAGCTTTTTCAGGAATAGAGATAGATGAAATCGTATTTGCTGGAGGTGCTAGTAAAGGTGCCTTATGGTCACAAACTTTAGCAGATGTAACTGGATGTAAGATCAAAATACCAAAAGTAACAGAAGCTACAGCACTAGGTGCAGCCATGAGTGCAGGCGTGGGAGCTGGTGTATATGAGAGTTTATATCATGCAGCTAAGCAACTTGTAGTTTGGGATAAAGAGTATTTACCAAATGAAGAAAATACAAAAAAATATGAAGAAATCCAGAAAAACTGGGAAGAGATTTATAAAAAACAATTAGATTTAGTAGATCAGAATCTTACTACCTCTATGTGGAAAGCACCGGGAGTTTAATAACTTCTGGCTTTCTTTTGATTTGTTTTCTTTTAGGGATTAGAAAATCTTTAAAAAAAGACAAATGATAAATGTCCCTTAAATTGGACATTTTTTAAGGAATAACGAAATGTGTTTATCAATACCAAGTAAAGTGACAAAAATCGATACTGAGATGAATATGGCTACAGTAGATACTATGGGTGTAAGTCGTCAAGCTTCCCTTGATCTTATGGAAGAGGGTGATGTGAAGATAGGTGATTATGTACTATTACACATTGGTTTTATTATGAATAAGATCGATGAAGAGGATGCTCTTTTATCTTTAGAAACATATCGAGAGATACTTGAAAAGATGGATGAAGTCGAACGACAAGAAGCTATATCTGGCGATGAAGCCTGTAGCAAATCATCATAGGGTTTTGATTTGAGTTTAGAACTTAAAAATCTTTATGATGACTTTAGAGATGCAGATACCATAAAAGCGTTTGCAAAGATCATAGAAGAAGATGCAAAAAAACTAGATAAACCTATCAATATCATGGAAGTGTGTGGTGGTCATACTCACACTATCATGAAATATGGACTTCCTCAGCTTATGCCTGAAAATATAAAATTTGTACATGGACCGGGTTGTCCTGTATGTATCATGCCAAAAGAGCGTATTGATCATGCATATATCTTAAGTCTTCAACCAGATGTGATCTTGGTAACTTTAGGTGATATGATAAAAGTACCGGGGAGCAACGGAAGCTTACAAGATGCAAGAAGTAAAGGTGCAGATGTAAGGTTTGTATACTCACCACTAGATTGTATAAAAATAGCATCTGAAAACCCTGATAAAAAGATCATCTTTTTTGCCATAGGATTTGAGACTACTACTCCAATGACAGCCGCTCTTATAGATATGGTGATAAAAAAAGATATCAAAAATATATTTTTACATATCAACCATGTAACAGTACCAGAGGTGATGAAAGAGCTTATTGATAGTAGAGATGAACACGTAGATAGCTACAATAATAAAATCGATGCCTTCTTAGGACCATCTCACGTAAGTGTGATAAGTGGAAGTAAGATATATGAAGAGTTTCCAAGGGATTATAAAAGACCAGTAGTAGTAGCAGGATTTGAGCCTGTAGATGTGATGGAAGCTATCTCAATGATCATCAAACAATTTATTGAAGGAAGATGTGAGCTAGAAGTGGAATACAAAAGGCTTGTATCATACGATGGAAATAAAAAAGCACAAGATCTTATAAATAAATATTTTGAAAAGATAAGCCTTTTTAAATGGAGAGGTCTTGGAAATATCAAAGATAGTGGACTAAAACTAAGGGGTGAATTCGCTAAATATGATGCAGAAGTGATCTATAAAGACATCCTTCCAATAGATGAAATAGAAGATCACAAACTATGTATCTGTGGAGATATCCTAAGAGGTATGGCAAGCCCACCCGAGTGTACAATCTTTGGAACTGCTTGTAAGCCAAGTAAACCTGTTGGGTCTTGTATGGTGAGTTCTGAGGGTGCTTGTGCAGCTTATTATAAGTATGGGAATCTTCTAAAATAGAAAAACTAATTCTTATAAATTAAAGTAATCTAGACATAAAAAAGATTATGTAGTATAATTATGTATAAAAACTTACATAAAGGATATATGTAATGAGTGCAAATGATGTAAGAAAAAACTTTGTATTTAAAAAAGAGGTTGCTGATCATCTTGAAGAGATAGCAAAACGTGAGGGTAAATCTATGACAAAAGTTGTAGAAGAGCTTGTGGAGAAAAAATACTCGGAAGTTAGTAAAGAGGATAAGCTTAAAGCTCTTCACTCATTTTTTGATGGGATGAAAGATATAAATATTCCTAAAGGCACTACAATGCAATCTATTAAGGCAAATAGGAATGTATAAAAAAGTATTTTTAGATGCAAATATTTTTATTGATAAAGAGATTGAAACTAGAGATATAGAAAGAAACTCATTAAAGAGTTTAATATATTTCATAGAAAATGAAATTGAGATTTGTACAAGTTGTGATCTTATTACTACAATATATTATATTCTTTCAAAAGAAGATAAAGAAAATGCTTTGAGTAGAATAGATGAGATAAGCGATTTTTGTAAAATAATAGAGTTTTCTAATCAAGAAGTAAAACAAACTTGTGAATTGATGAAGTCAAACTCTAAATATAGAGATTTAGAAGATACGATTCAATATATCCTTGCTAAAAAAGAGGGTTGCGATTTAATTATTTCAAATGATAAAAACTTTGTAAGTGATGATATTGAGCTTTTAACTACTAAAGAATTTATAGAAAAATTAGATATAGGTCGATTATGAAAATATTTCTTTTCCTTTTACTTTTTACCTACTCCCTTCTATCTTTTGAAGTTCAAAAGCCAAAGGTATATGATGAACAAAATATATCTGGTTGGTATATGAGTGAAAAGTATGATGGTATTAGAGGATATTGGGATGGGAAAAATCTATATACCAAAAATGGAAATATTATAAATACCCCTAAAGGCTTTACTAAAAACTTTCCAACCTTTGAGCTTGATGGGGAATTATGGTCTAAAAGGGATGATTTTGAAAATATTCAATCAATAGTATTGGATAAAGTTCCTTCATCTAAATGGAGTGAGATCACTTATAATATCTTTGAAGTACCGAATGTTAAGGGTGATTTTTTAAGTAGATTAGATAAAGCAAAAATCTGGTTTGAAAATCATGCAAATGAAAATGTAAATATTATTAAGCAAATAAAATGTAAAGATGAAGAGCATTTAAATCAATTTTTAGATGAGATTATAGCTTTAAAAGGTGAGGGTGTTATAGTAAAAGATGGTTCATATGATTATCATACTGGAAGAAGTCCTCATATACTAAAGGTAAAAAAGTTTTTGGATATGGAAGGGATAGTTATTGGTTATAACAATAAAAAAGATGGAAAATTTAAAAGCCTAAGAGTAAAACTAAAAAATGGAGTAGTTTTTAATCTTGGTGGTGGTTTTTCTAAAGAAGAAAAACTAAATCCTCCAAAGATTGGAGATATGGTTACTTTTAAATATTATGGATTTACAAAAAATAAAAAGCCAAAATTTGCTAGCTTTTTAAGAATACGATATGAAGATAAATGAACAAGAACTATTAGATATATTAGATAAATCTAGTATATCTAGTGGTTATGAGTATTTTAATAAAAAGATGATCTTAGAGTGTAAGGTTCTAGAAGAAACTCCACAGCTTGTCCTTTTAAGAAGTGAAGTACTTGATAACTCAGGAAAATCTTACAAACAACATATAAAACTTTTAAGAAATGCAGATATACGTCTATCTGGAGGTTGTAATTGTTCTGTAGGATATAACTGTAAACATATATTTGCAGTATGTTTAGAGTATATAAATGAGAGCCAAGAAAAAGATACTATTGCTAATCCTGATAATGAAGTGAAAAACTGGATTGATAAGATTACAAAATTTAGTAGCCAAGAAAAAAATATATCTGATTTCAAAGAAAATGATGATTTTCTTACTTATAGAATTTTTAATGATAAAAATTCACACTATAAAGAGGATATAAAGTTTTATAGATCAAAGCTTTTGAAAAAAGGTACGCTAAGTAAGGGTACGAGTATAAAAAGTGATAATCTTTTATATACATATGCCCATGAAGATATTAAAAGTAGTGAAGATAAAGAGATTTTAAACTTAGCAAAAGGGATTATTCATAAACATTTTACTCGTGAGCCTGAAGAATTAAAAGGGGAGTTGGGGAGTATCTTACTTAAAAAGATGGTAAAAACAAATAGATGTTTTTATCAAGATAGTCCAGTTCCTTTACGGTTTAGTAATGAGCTAAGAGATATAGAGTTTTTTTGGAAAGATATGGATGATGAATCTGTAAAATTAGTATCAAATATAGATAAGAATTTGAGATTTTTAAATACTAAACCTCTTATGGCTATAGATGAAGATTTTAATCTTGTATATGAATTTAAAGAAAATATATCAGGTGATTTATTAGGGCTTTTAAATCAATCTCCTCAAATAAAAAATGATGAGATAAATGAAGTTTATGATCTTTTATCAAAAAATATAAAGGACTTTAGACTACCTTTACCTAAGAATTATAATGGGGTTATGAAATTTTATAAAAGCTCAGACATTATTATTCAAAGTAGATATGATGAAGGTTCTGATTGGTTTGCTTTATCCTTTGATGTGAAATTTGATGGAAAGGATAGGTCTTTAGTGAAGCTTATCTCTCCTTTGATTGAGCAGTTTCAATCATTTGAATCTTTGCCAGATGTTTTAGATATCGAAGTGGAAGATAATCACTTTTTAAAAATTGAAAAAAATGAGATAGAACCTATTTTAAAAACTATATTTGCACTATTTGATAAAAAAGATAAAGATGGCAATTTAAATGTAGCTTTTTATGAAGCACATTTATTAGAAGAGATGGTATTTAAAGATTCTGATGAGTTACTTGAACTATCAAATAAACTTAAAAACTTTAAAGGTCTAGAGTTTATAAATCCTCCTCAATCTTTAAATGCCACTTTGAGGGGATATCAACAAGATGGTTTAAATTGGCTTGGTTTTTTACATGAGTTTAAATTTTGTGGAATATTAGCAGATGATATGGGGCTTGGTAAAACTATACAAACTATAAGTCATTTATCTAAATTAAAAGAAGATAAGAAATTAGATAAACCAGTTTTGATCATTATGCCCACTTCTTTGATTGCAAATTGGAAAAATGAGATCAAAAGATTTGCTACAAATTTAAGTGTATTATCCCTTCATGGAGCAGATAGATCTAAAAGAATGGATCAGATAAAAGAACATGATATAGTTCTTAGTACTTATGCTTTAGTGGTAAGGGATTTTAATATTTTAGAAAAAGAGCAGTTTTCATATATCATACTTGATGAAGCACAAAAGATAAAAAATCCTAAAACAAAAATGTCAATGGCTATAAAATCACTAAAAAGTGATCATAGACTTGCTCTTAGTGGTACACCTATAGAAAATCATTTGGGTGAGCTTTGGTCTATATTTGACTTTTTGATACCAGGATTCTTAGGCTCTTTAAACTCTTTTAAAAAGCAGTTCCAAACTCCTATAGAAAAAGAGAATGATAAAGAAAAACAAGAGCAATTAAACAAAAGAATAAAACCTTTTATGATAAGACGTACAAAAGATGAAGTAGTAGATGAACTACCTGAAAAATCAGAGATCATAAAATATACCCAGTTTGATACAAAACAAGCAAAGCTTTATGAGACCATAAGAGTAACTATGGAGAAAAAAGTAAAAGATGCCATAGAGAAAAAAGGATTAGGAAATTCACATATTACTATCTTAGATGCCTTACTTAAACTAAGACAGGTGTGTTGTGATCCATCCCTTTTAAAAATGCAAGAAGCATTAAATGTAAATGACTCTGCAAAGTTGGAGCTATTTTTAGATCTTGTGGAAGAGCTTTTAAGTGAGGGTAAAAAGATATTGGTCTTTTCTCAGTTTACATCAATGTTATCTATCATTCAAGAAGCTATAGAAAAAAAAGATATCTCTTATACAAAACTTACAGGAAGTACAATAGATAGGGAAAAGGTGATAGATAAGTTTAAAAGTGGTGATGCAGATATTTTTCTTATCAGTTTAAAAGCAGGGGGAGTGGGACTAAATCTAGTAGAAGCAGATACCGTTATACATTTTGATCCTTGGTGGAATCCAGCAGTTGAAAACCAAGCCACAGATAGAGCCTATAGGATAGGACAGACAAAAGCAGTATTTGTATATAAATTGATAGTAGAAAATACAATAGAAGAAAAGATAATAGAGCTACAAAAGAAAAAACAAATCTTACAAGAGAATATATATGATGATAAAAAAGATGATGAAGATATATTTAAAGGTAGTGAGCTTTTAGAGCTATTAAAGAAGTAAAGTAAATAGATAGAGGAGAATAAATGGATAAGATAAAATTAGCCCACGGAAATGGTGGAGAAGAAAACAATGAATTAATCACAAAGGTATTTTATAAAGCTTTTAAAAATGAGATACTTGAAAAAAGTGAAGACGCTGCGATAATTCATAATGGTGAATTAGCTTTTTCAACTGATAGTTTTACTGTAAGTCCACTTTTTTTTGCTGGGGCTGATATAGGTAAGTTAGCCGTTTGTGGTACTTGTAATGACCTTGCTATGATGGGTGCTAAACCTAAATATCTTACTTGTTCTGTGATTATTGAAGAGGGATTTGATGCAAGAGAACTTCAAAAGATTGTAAGAAGTATGAAAACTGAGCTTGAAGTAAATGGAGCAATAGTAGTAAGTGGTGATACTAAGGTCGTGCCAAAAGGTAGCGTTGATAAGATATTTATAAATACTACTGGGGTTGGTGAGATACTTAAAAAAGGTATTAGCTCAAACTCTATTAGTTCCGAAGATTTGATCCTTGTAAATCGTGATATTGGAGCTCATGGTGCTACGATCTTTGCTGCTCGTGAGGGTATAGAGATGAGTAGTGATCTTAAAAGTGATTGTGCTTCTTTATTTCCTCAGGTAAAAGCTTTGATCGATGCAGATATTAAGATCACAGCACTTAGAGATGCCACAAGAGGTGGAGTAAGTGCTGTACTAAATGAGTGGGCTAAACAATCAAATATCTGTATAGAAGTAGAAGAGGATAAAATCCCAGTAAGTGAAGAGGTAAATGGTATCTGTGAGATGCTTGGATTTGAGCCAGCTGCTTTAGCAAATGAGGGTACTTTTGTACTTGCTATAGATAAAGAAGATGCCGATAAAGCAATAGAGATTTTAAAAACTTTTGATACAAATTCTATGGCTACTATTATAGGTAAAGTTACTGATACTCATGTGGGAAGAGTTGTACTAAATAGTGCATGGGGAACACAAAGATTCCTTGAGATACCAAGTGGGGAACTTCTTCCAAGAATCTGCTAGATGAAAATACTTTTAATAGTTTCCTCCTTTAATTCACTCACTCAAAGTGTATATGTAAAACTAAAAGATTTAGGGCATAGTGTATCTGTTCAATATGCTACTAGTGATGAAGATATGATAAATGAAGCAAAAGCTTTTGATCCAGATATCATACTTTGTCCTTATCTTAAAAAGTTTATCCCTAAAGAGATATTTAATACCTATCTTACTTTTATCCTTCATCCGGGAATTCGTGGAGATAGGGGACATCACTCTTTAGATCATGCAGTGCGAGAAAAGAAAAAAGAGTGGGGAATAGTAATACTAAAAGCCAATGAAAAATTTGATGGTGGTAATATCTACGCTGAAGCTAATTTTGAGATGAGAGATACTTATAAAGCATCTTTATATCGCACGGAAGTTGTTACAGCTTCGCTAAAAGCTTTAGATCAATTACTTATAAACCTAGAAGATGAAAATTTTATTCCTAATCCACAAAAGCAATCTCCAATGCACCATTATTTATCTAATGAAGATAGAGCTATAGATTGGCAAAATGATACTACACAACAGATTGTAAACAAAATATATCAAAGTGATAGCTACCCTGGAGTAAAAGATAATATCCTTGGAATAGATTGCTATTTATTTGGAGCATGGGAAGAGGAAAAAATAAAGGGTGAGCCAAAAGAGATATTAGCCAAAAGAGATGGGGCTATTTGTCTTGGTACTATTGATGGTGCAGTGTGGATATCTCATATAAAAGAAGAGGGAGGATTCAAACTTCCAGCTACCTATGTACTAAAAGATAAAATAAAAGGTGTAAAAGAGGATAGGCTTCCGCTTATTTTTGATATGTCTTATAAAACTTTCTATGAAATAGGCTCTCATAGGGATGGTGATGTGGCTTATTTATGTTTTAATTTTCATAATGGTGCCATGTCAAGTGATCAGGCTATCAAATTAAAATATGCTTTTGAATATTTAGCAGAGTCAGCTAAGGTAATAGTATTAATTGGCTCAAGGGATTTTTTCTCAAATGGTATCCATCTAAATATTTTAGAAGATAGTAAAAAACAAGGTGAAGATGGATGGAGTAATATCAATGCTATGAATGATGTGATAAAGTCAATCCTTTATTCAAAAGTGATCACCGTAGCATCTTTACATAGAAATGCTGGAGCTGGTGGTGTTGGTCTTGCTACTGCTTGTGATTATGTTGTGGGTCGTGAGGGTGTTGTACTAAATCCACATTATAAAACCATGGGACTAAGTGGTAGTGAATACCATACTTACTCTGTACCTAACAGAGTAGGGGAAGAAAAAGCAAAAGAGCTTTTTAGCGAGTGTTTACCAATAAGTATAGAGTATTCTAAAAAGATAGGTCTTGTGGATGAGGTGTTCGAAGATAAGGACTATTTTGAAAAATTAAGAGAGTTTGCTTCTTCTTTACTTGAAAATGAGGATAAATATGAAGATTTTATTTGGGATAAGGAAGATTATCTTGAAGAGAATAAATCATATATAGAGTCTTGCAAAGATAAGGAGCTTAAAACTATGTATCCAGAATTTTGGGATGAGAATAGTGAATTTCATAATCTTAGATCAGATTTTGTAAAAAAGGTGAATCTAAAAGAGACACCAAATAGATTAAAATATAAAGGGAAATAAAATGCATGAGTATAGTATAGTTCAATCACTTTTAGATTCTTGTGAACAACACGTAGAAGCAAATGATGCTACCAAAGTAACAAAACTAATAGTAAAAATAGGTGTAATGAGTGGGGTTGAACCTGATCTTTTAGAGACAGCTTTTAATACTTTTAAAGAAAAAACTGTATGTGATGGTTGTGAATTTATTATGAATATTCAAAAGGTGAAGATTAAGTGTAATGATTGTGACCATGAAACAGAACTAGAAAAAAATGAATTTCTTTGCCCTAAATGTGAAAGTGCAAACATCACTGTAATTGACGGTGAAGAGATGTTTTTGATGAGTTTGGAGTTAGAATAAAGAAAAGAATAAATGATATTCTTTTCTTTATTATTTATACTACTACATCCATTTCATCTTTTAGATATTTGATAAAACTATCTAAAGATGATTGATAGTTTTCTTTTTTTATTTTATCTCTGATATTTAGACTATTTTCTTCTACCTCTTTATCTCCTATGATACATACTAGAGGGTTTTTGTCGCTTTCTGCGTTTTTGATCCTTTTATTTAGAGTATCATCTGAGTTATAGATTTTCACATTTATCTCATCTAATAATAGCTCTTTTTGTATCTTTTGTATGTACTGCATCTGAGGTTTACTTTTTGAAGATACTGGTACTATGGCTAGCTGATTTGGTGAGATACAAATAGGTAAGATACCTTTATAATGCTCTAGTAAAATACCTATAAATCGCTCTATACTACCCATGATAGCCCTATGGATTATCACTGGTGGTTTTTCTTTACCTTCTTTATCTATATATTTCATATCAAATCTTTGGGGTAGGTTGAAATCTATTTGGATACTTCCTAGTTGCCATTCTCTTTTATGGATATCTTTTATTTTGATATCGATTTTTGGTCCATAAAAAGCTCCATCACCTTCATTTAGCTGATAGTTTTGTCCTGATTTTTCTAGGGCATTTTTGATTGAGTTTTCTGCTTTTTCCCAGTTCTCATCACTTCCTATTGATTTTTGGGGTCTTGAAGAGAAGTCTATCCTATATTCAAAATCAAAAAAGCTAAGTAATGATTTTATAAAATCAAGTATAGATAAAATCTCACCTTCTATTTGCTCCGGCATACAAAAGATATGGGAGTCATCTTGTACAAACTCTCTCACCCTAAATAAACCATGTAAAACACCCCTTAGCTCATTTCTATGTACTTGCCCAAATTCGAAGTATCTTATGGGTAGTTCTCTATATGATCTTTTGCTATTTTGATACATCAAGATGTGCATTGGGCAGTTCATGGGTTTTAGTAGGTAGTCTTTTTTTTCTACAACTGAGGGGAACATATTTTCTTTATAGTTTTCATAATGTCCTGATATCTTCCACATCTTATCTTCCATCATCGCTGGGGATTCTACATACTCATATTCCCTTAATATATGGGATTTATAAATGATTTTTTTTAGATTATTCTTTAGCTTCGAGCCTTGTGGCAACCAAAAAGCCATGCCCGGGCTTAGTTCACTAAACATAAACAACTCTAACTTTTTTCCTAATATCCTATGATCCATATCATTCATTTTTTGCATAATTATTTCCTTTAAAATTTGCAATTTAATTGTGTGATTTTAAATATTTATATGTAGTTTTAATGGCTGATTATTTGCTCAAATAATTAAAGGACATAAGGATGTATACTCCTATAGAGTACTGGCATTTTCTAGATGTGCTTTATTTAATAAAAACAGTGATAAATATTTTAAACAGTTTGATTTTTTAACAGAATAATTAAAATTTTATTTAATTATTAAAGTGTGATGGTGGTCGTAGGAATAATGGTCAGGTTAGAATTTTTTGCGATTACAATGTTCATAATTATTCCTTTTTGTATTAAGATGAGCGTATTATACAAAAAAAATGAAAAAATGCAAATAGTAAATAAAATTAGGTTACTTCTGAGAAAATGCTAGTTTTAATCCCAAGCCTAATAGAACAAAAGAGGTTAACATATTCATATATGTTACGATCTTTTCATTTTGTCTAAGTTTTACACTTAGGATATTTCCCATATAACCAATCGATCCAAATACTATAATCGTAACTATCATAAAGATTATTCCAAGGATTATCATCTGCAACGGTACACTCCCTAGTTCTGGATTTACAAATTGTGGTAAAAAGGCTAGGAAAAATATGGATACTTTAGGGTTTAGTACATTCATAAAGAAGGCTTTTATATATAGTTTTTTTAGCTCTTTATTTCCATTTGTTCCTGATAGATCTAGTGGTTCATTTCTATGTTTATATGCTTGGTAAGCTAGATAGATAAGATATAAAGCACCTATATATTTTACTATATCAAAAGCTACCTCTGAGGTTTGAAATATCACTGTTATACCAAAAGCTGCTGCACAGGTATGAACTGTTACTCCACTTGCAAAACCTAGTGTTGTGATAAAGGCTGCTTTTTTACCTTTTGTGATTCCTTGTGTTAAGACAAAAATGTTGTCTGGTCCTGGTGCTAATGCCAATAAAATATTTGTAACTATAAAAAGATAAAGTAATGTTGGGTCTATCAAAGCTATTCCTTTTTTAAAAAGGGTATTTTAGCCAAATAAAAGTTAATTTGATGATATTTTTACTCTTTGATATTTTATGGAATAGTTTATGTATTAGTATTTGTATAGTTTGACTTTTGAATAATTCTATATTTAAAAGGGGTGATAAACCCTTTAGATCAATTTATATGAGGCAAAAAATTTGTTATCATTTTTTATATTGTTTAGTAGTATAAAATAAACTGCTTTTATATAAAATCTAAATATAGAATTATTGAGAAGTTGGCTCTTCTAAAATATCTTCTTAAATCACCTTAAAATAGATACCACCAAAAGAACACTTTTTATAAATAATATAAGCCTCTTTTTTTTAAAGGAGAGAGTTGATGGTGTATTTTTATATACCAAAGTTAATGGTTGCCATATTAATGGCATAAATTATAAAATGTTTTAGGAGGGATTGATGCATAATGTTGAACGAATAGAGTATGACTACTCGGTTGCAAAAGCGTTTACATTTACAGCAATTTTATTTGGTATCATAGGTATGACGATTGGTGTTGTACTTGCGTTTCAATTGGCGTATCCTGAGCTAAATTATTTAGCTGGGGAATATGGTACTTTTAGTAGGTTAAGGCCTCTGCACACAAATGGTGTTGCGTTTGGTTTTACCTTAAGTGGTATCTTTGCTTCGTGGTATTATATCGGGCAAAGGGTTTTAAAGGTTTCGTTAAAAGAATCTCCATTATTGATGGTGGTTGCTAAGTTACATTTTGGATTGTATTTTATTACAATTCTTTTGGCTGTCGTTACTTTATTTATGGGTGTTACTACTTCTAAGGAGTATGCAGAGTTAGAGTGGCCTTTAGATGTTTTAATTACAATCTGGTGGCTTTTATGGGGGATTGGTCTTTTTGGACTTATTGGAATTAGAAGAGAGAGAACTTTATATATCTCTATTTGGTATTTTATTGCGACATTTTTAGCTATTGCAATGTTACACTTATTTAATTCTATGGCAATCCCAACTGGTTTAGTTTCTGGTTATGGTGATTGGTTCCACTCTGTATCTATGTATGCTGGTACTAATGATGCTCTAGTACAATGGTGGTATGGGCATAATGCGGTTGCATTTGTATTTACTGTACCTATTATTGCTATGAGTTATTATTTTTTACCAAAGGAATCAGGGCAAAATATATTTTCTTATAAGCTTTCATTATTAGCCTTTTGGGGATTATTATTTGTTTATTTATGGGCTGGTGGTCATCACCTGATCTACGCTACAGTTCCTGATTGGATGCAGACTATGGGCTCAACCATGTCAGTAGTACTAATCTTACCATCATGGGGATCAGCGATCAACATGCTTCTTACAATGAAGGGTGAGTGGCAACAATTACAAACAAATCCAT
>CAYFGQ010000002.1:0-129713 GCA_964342525.1 uncultured Arcobacteraceae bacterium | reverse complement strand
AATTTAAAGCCTTTTTATAAATTTAGTTAAAAAATATTATATCTTTTTATCCCTTAATATAGGCGTTTAGAAAGAAATTTTAAAATTCTTTTCAAAAAACCTTGACAAGCTTTACATAAATTGCTATACTTCCACTCCAAATTTGATGAATACCACATCAAAAATGGAAAATAAAACAAACTGTTAAATAATGAAACTTTAGTGCGAGTGTGGCGGAACTGGTAGACGCGCGGGATTTAAAATCCCGTTCTGGCAACGGAGTGTCGGTTCGATTCCGACCATTCGCACCACTAATGTTTAGAGAGCTGTCTGAGTGGTCGAAAGTACCGGTCTTGAAAACCGGCGAGGGTCACACCTCCGGGGGTTCGAATCCCCCGCTCTCTGCCATTATCCTTCAAAAACAAAATAATCCAAAAACTTTTTACTTATTAAAATATTTTTAGATCTATATATTGTGAATTTTATTTTGAGTGAATAATTGATTCTCTTGAAAATATGAGACTATATCTCTTACATACATTTCTCTTTTCTGTGCAACTTTATTTGAATGTGTTAAATGGTCTTCTTCCCCATGTCTTGAAACTTTAAAGCTTTATAATCTATGGAATAAATCTTTAGACATTCAAGAAAAACTAGAACCACGTAAAATAGCAATATTATACCTCATTTAGTTTATAAAATTTCTCAATTGTTCCCCCCCTTGGTACTTTTACTCTATGGTTTTCATATAAATATTTAGCAATAGCTTGATAACCTAAACTTTTTTTCTAAGTAGCTTTTATATCTTTGAATCTTAGAAGTATTGAATAATAAATCTTTTTTTTGAGTAGATATAATCTTCTTCTATCTAAAAATCGCAAAGTTAATATCATTGCCAAATGATTTCATGATTTGGGCTAAGACCTACGCAGTTACACCAAAGCATTGTAATTGACTATTGAATTAGTAACTGAATCTATGATTACAATTATCTCAATGATTGTTGGAATTCTCATTTTTAATCCTTTTGAGTGATTCATATAAATCTTTGATGGGTTATATAAATTGTTATAAGAACGAGATAAAGAAAAATCTTTTTAAATATAATTTTTTATAAAAATTATAATAATTATTATTGTAGAATTATTATTATTTGAAATAAGGAAAAATATGAGTAGTTATGTTTATAGAGGTTCGAAAGAAATTGAGGGGCCATGGCTTCTAAATACAAACAGCTTAATTGATTTATCTAATCGTTTAAATACAATTATTAATAGTTTTAAAGCTGAAAAAGAACGTATAATTGATAGCAAAGTTGAAGAGAAAATAATTGAAGTATTAAAAGATAAAAATACAACATATGATGATATTGATAAAAAAGCTATAAAACAGGATTATATTAAATATGATATGTACGCAAATAAATTTAAATATGAAGTAGAAATTAACACTTATGAAGGAAAAATATTTAAATCTAAATCTTTAGAAAGTACATTGAGTGATACAGCTTTAGATGAAGTTAGTATAGAATATATTGATATTAGAATTGAAATTTATTCTTTTAAATTTATAATGAAAATTGGAAGAAATTATGAAAAAGGTTTAACTTTAGACGTTGTAGATAGTTTGGAGAAGAATTCGGATATTTTAAATAATATTCACTCAACAATGGATCCTTGGATTGATAAATATAGATCATCTATATTTGTTAGAAAATGGGTTAAGAATTATGATACTTTACAAATTTTACCATACATAACATTTATAGTTTTGGCTCTTTTTTTACTGTTAACGTTTTTTCCAAGTACAGATAGTAAGAAAGATATAGAATTAAAAAAATTAAAGCAATATAAATCTGAATTGAAAAGTGATGCATATAAATTATTAGCGAATAATTTAGAAAAAACTGAAAAATTAAAAGCAATAGAGATTTTACTAAAGCTTGAATCAGATTATGTTCCTAAAAATTATGAATTGAAAAAAGAAAAAGTAGAGAAAAAAGAAAAAATAGAGAAGAAAGATTTTTTTGAGAGTACAAAAGTAAGAATAGGGAGCGTATGGGTATTAGCTATGATATTATTACTTTTAAGACCTAAAACAACTTTTGGAGTAGGTAGACATAAAAACAAATACCATAGAATGAAGTTTTTAGAAAGGGCTTTTTTAACTATACCAATATGGTTTTTTACAGGGTATTTTGCAAAACTCTTTTTTTAAGATTTTAAATATATTTTGTACAGTAAAAGTAAATAAATGTTGATAAAGTAGTTTAGAATTAATCCTTTGTGTTCATAAGAATTTTTTGCCCCTTAATATATGGGCTTTTTCTGCTATTTAGGAGTATTTCGGGAGATAACCCCTCTCCCTCTTTCTGCCATTATCCTTCAAAACAAAAAATTCTAAAATTTTTATTTTCAAAATTATTACTGTATAAATCTTTATATTTAAATAATAAAGAAACCTAAAAATTTTTCAAATTTTAGGTTTCTTTTAATTTTAAATTGCTATAATCCCACTCCAAATTTGATGAAACAGATCAAAAATGGAAAACTTACTGTTAAATAATGAAACTTTAGTGCGAGTGTGGCGGAACTGGTAGACGCGCGGGATTTAAAATCCCGTTCTGGCAACGGAGTGTCGGTTCGATTCCGACCATTCGCACCACTAATGTTTAGAGAGCTGTCTGAGTGGTCGAAAGTACCGGTCTTGAAAACCGGCGAGGGTCACACCTCCGGGGGTTCGAATCCCCCGCTCTCTGCCATTATCCTTCAAAAATAAATCAATTCAAACTTAATAAAAACACAAATCAAAAAGTTTAATAAACCACTTATCTAATTATATGTATTATATTTGTTACAAAAAAGTTACCTGTAAATAAAAATTAAAGAAAACAACTGATAAAATCATTATTATTGGTATTTTATATAAAATATTTAGGGATGAGAATATGAGAGTAATTATATTTATAGTTTTTTTTATAAGCTTTTTATTTGCAAACTCTTCTAAAATTGAATTAACTACACAAGAAAAAAACTACTTACAAAATCATCCTATTATAAAAGCTCACAATGAAAATAATTGGGCTCCTTTTAACTTCAATGAAAATGGTATGGCTAAGGGTTTTTCAATAGATTATATGAATCTTTTAGCATTAAAGCTTGGGGTTAAGGTTGAATATATACAAAATCATACATGGTCAGAGTTTATGGAGATGCTTCAAACACCTAAACTTGATGTGATCGTAAATATCTCAAAAAATGCTGAGAGGGCAAAGACTATAAATTTCACAGATGTATTTTATACCTCCCAAAACGCAATTTTTGTAAATAAAAATAATGCAAATTTTAATAAAATAGAAGATCTAGAAGGTCATTCAATAGCTATGCCAAAAGGTTTTTTTGCTCAAAAGTTTGTGGAAAAACACTATCCAAATATCAAACAAGTATTAGTAACTGATCAAGTGGATGCTTTAAAACTTTTAGCCTTGGGTAAGGTTGATGCCACTATTGGTAAAAAAGTTGTGATGGATTATATAATCGCAAATCATAATATATCTGGATTAAAAGCTACAGAGTATATAAATGATAAAAGAGCCATAAGTTTTATAAGAATAGGGGTATCAAAAGAGGATAGTATTTTAAGAGATATTTTACAAAAAGCTATGGATCAAGTTAGTGATGCAGAGTTGAATCACTTAAAATATAAATGGTTTGCAGGGAGAAATCATCCTGAAAATCTAGATGAGATAGCCCTAACAAAAATGGAGAAAAGATATCTAGAGGGGAAAAAATATATAAGTATGTGTATCGATCCAAATTGGATGCCCTTTGAAGCACTTGATAAAAAGGGAAATCATATAGGAATAAGTGCAGATTATTTTAAACTATTTGATAAGATGATACCTAGTGAATATAAGCTTGTGAAAACCACTTCATGGAGTGAGTCAATAAGATTTATGAAAAATAAAAAGTGTGATATTTTATCTTTAGCTATGAAAACCCCTTCTAGGGAAAATTATATGAATTTTACTAGCTCTTATTTAAAAATTCCTCTAGTGATTGCTACAAAACCAGATGTACAATTTATGGATAATCTTCAAGTTTTAAATGGTAAAAAAATAGCTATTCCTAGAGATTATGCTTTGATAGAGATATTTAGAAAACAATATCCAAGTATCAAGATTGTGGAGGTCGAAGATATAGAAGAGGGCTTATATAAGGTAAAAAAAGGTGATGTTTTTGGATATGTGGGAACTTTGGCAAGTATTGGATATAAGTTTCAAACTATATTTGAAGGAGAGTTAAAAATATCAGGAAGATTTGATGAATATTTAGAACTTTCTATGGCGGTACAAAAAGATGATCCTCTTTTATTAAGTATTGTACAAAAAAGTATAAATAACCTAGAACAACACCAAAAACAAAAAATATTAAATAATTGGATCTCTATAAAATATGATAAAGAGATAGATTATGATCTGATAATTAAGATAATAGGTGTATTTGCGATTATACTTATAGTAGGGAGTTATTATTTTAGAAAAATAGCACAAGCAAAAAAAGAAGCTCAGCAAGCAACTATAGCAAAATCAGAATTTTTAGCAAATATGTCCCATGAGATAAGAACTCCAATGAATGGTATAATTGGAATGGCTCACCTTGCCTTAGAAGGGGATCTTGATCCTAAAACAAGAAAATATATTGAAACTATAGATCTAAGTGCTAAAAATCTTTTGGGTATTTTAAATGATATTTTAGATTTTTCCAAAATTGAAGCTGGAAAATTGAATATTGAAAAAGTAAATTTTAATATATACGATATTGTTGATTCTGTTATAAGTATTTTTGAATATAAAATGGAAGAGAAAAATTTAGATTTTGAATTGATATATGATAAGGGGATCAAACCTACTTATTTAGGTGATCCTGTAAGAATCTCCCAAATACTCTCAAATCTTATAAGTAATGCTGTAAAGTTTACAAAAAGAGGTAAAATAACCCTTATCATAAATAAAATCTCCGATACAAAACTTAGATTTGAAGTAAAAGATACTGGTATAGGTTTAGATAAAAGTAAGATAGAAAATATCTTTGATTCTTTTATTCAAGCAGATGGAACTATCACAAGGGATTTTGGTGGTTCAGGGCTTGGTTTATCCATCTCAAAAAAACTAGTAGAACTTATGGGTGGTAAAATATGGGTAGAATCTCAAAAAGATAAGGGAAGTAGTTTTATCTTTGAGATCACCCTTTTAGAAGTAGCTTTTAGTAAATCTCGTAATAATAACTCAAACAAATTAAATACAAAAGAGGATATTAAAGTACTTGGAGGATCAAATATTCTTTTAGTTGAGGATAATAATATAAACCAAGATATCATAATAGGTTTACTTGAGGGAAGTGGTATAAATATAGATATAGCCAATAATGGACAAGAGGCGATAGAGATGTTTAAAATCAATCCTATAAAATATGAGTTGATTTTTATGGATCTTCAAATGCCAGTTATGGATGGTTTTGAAGCTACAAGTATAATCAGAAAATTTAATAGAAAAATACCAATAGTGGCACTTACTGCAAATGCTCTGAAGAGTGATATTGAAAAAACTAAAGAAGCTATGATGTGTGATCATCTAAATAAACCTATAGATGTGGAAAAATTGTATTTTACTCTTTTAAAGTATATTTCAAAGAAAAGGGCTATTTAAAATACTCTTCAGGGGTGTAATTATAAATAGCATTTGAGATACATCTTTTGTAAAACTCCCTATAAGGTATAGTATCATCACTAAAGTTTTTACCACTTTGGATAAAATCTAAACTTTGTTTTTCTAGGTCTTTATTGTATTCATCAAAACTTAGTTTGGTCTCTTCTTCACAATTTTGGATAAGTTTAGATATGGCTTGTTTATTATCTTTCCAGCTTTGGTGGGTGTATAGATTTATACCAATATTTATAACCGAATAACTCACCACAAAAAGTAAAAGATATTTAATCCATTTTTTCATAATTAATCCTATAAGTTTAAAATATTATAACAATTAAGGATTACACTTGTTGTAATAAATATGTTAATTGTTTTGAGTTAATTGGTATATCTAAACATCCAAGTATATTTTGATCCTCTATGGATTCAACAACATCTTTAAAAGAATCCAAATTTACCATAAAGATAGTAGGTATTGAAAATCTTTCATTTATTTGTCTAGATAAATCTATAGCATTGTGGGTAAATTCATGGAAGTGGATAAATACAACATCTGGTTTATCTAAAGATACACTTACCATTAGGTTATTTAGTTCACCTATCACATTTACTTTACAATCAAACATTTCTAGCTGATTTTGAAGATCCATAGCTAAGATTGGGCTATTTGATCCTGCTATTAGTACCTTAGTTTTACTCAAAATTATCCTTTTTAAAGATCTTTTTTACAAATAGATATATGATAAGTGGGGCTACTACAAATAGTAGTATAAGATTTGTATAGTTTTGAAAAGAGGGCATATCTTTTATTTGATATAAAACTATAATCGCAAATATTAAAGATAGTATTATTCTTATTTTTGTATTCAAAGTATCCCTTTATTTAGCAAATACACTTGTTTTTCTATTGTCGTATTTACAAAGTTGATCCCAGATTTTATCAAAGTTTCTAGTTTTATTTTGAAAAAATATAAAATTTGGGCTTACATATATGAAGTCGTAAAAAAGCATACTATTTTTAGTTTTTGTGTGTTTACCACATACAAGCTCTACACCTGTAAGACCTCTATTGTAATAGATATCTTTAAATCTCACATCTTGTTCAAACTCAAATTTTACTTGATTTTTGGCTTTATCCATAAAGGCAAGTTTATGTCTATCTTTTGAGTCTTTATAGTACTCTATGGCATTTAAAGAGATAGTAGTAAAAAGTATCACTAAAAATATATGTTTCATATATGTATTATGGTAGATTTCTTATTAGAGTTTTATTATTATATGAGTTTATTTGGGCCTTTCTATCATATATCCCATACCTCTGATATTTATTATAAAATCCTCTTTTAAAACTTTTTTTATTCTATTTACTTCTGCTCTTATGGTGGCATTGTCTATATAGTCATCATTCCAAACATAGTCTCTAAACATATCGTAGTTGCATACTAAGCTTCTATTTGAGGAGAGTAGGTCGATGATTTGGATTTGTCTTTTGGGTAAAATATGGGGTTCATTTTCAAAATATAAAACCATATTTTTTGAATCATAACTATAAGATTTTGATAGTCTTTTATGCTCTTGGGGTACTTGCATGGTTTTTAGGATTTTATTTATCCTAAGCGTTAGCTCTTTTAGATGAAATGGTTTTTTTAGATAATCATGGCAACCTATGTCAAAAGCTCTTGTAATATCTTCTATATCTATCAGTGCAGAGATAAAGATAGTTGGAACCATTCTTTTTTGTTTATGAAGATCTTCTAATATTGTAAGGCCATCTTTATCAGGTACATTTATATCAAATACTAAAAGATCAAATTTTTCATCTTGTAGGGTATCTTCACAAGAGTTTCCATCTGTTACTGATATCACCTTATGACCTGTTGATTCAAGGTACTGGGTGATCGCTTTATTTAGCATAATATCATCTTCAAGTAGTAGTATTTTCATTTTTATCCTTAAATATATAGGTGAAGCAAGTGATTTTTTCGTTTGAGCTTACTTCTATTTTTATATCTTCTTCATCACATATTCTTTTTACTAGATTTAATCCTAGACCAAAACCTGCTTTTGATTTCTCTTCTCTGTAGTATTCATCAAATACTTTTTTTGGCTGTTGTATCTCTTTTGAATTACTTGAGACTGAAAATTTTACACAGTTTTCTTTTTTTATAAGATCGATTCTTATTGGTTTACCTATAAAAGTGTATTTTATAGCATTTGTGATGCTATTATCTACTATTCTTAATAGTTTTGTTTCATTCATTTTTATAATATGGCTATCACAGTTTTTATAAAATATAAATTCTGAGTTCATTTGTTGTGCTACATTTTTAAAAAACTCTATTCTATTTTTTACAATGGCTACTAAATCTATGGAATATACTGTATCTTTAACTTGATCTTTTTTTACTAAATAGCTTAGATCATCGTAGATTGAGAAGATATTTTTAACCGCCACATCTATATTTTCTAAATATTGATTTTTGCCATAATTCATCTCATATAGATCAATATTACTCATGATCACTGATAGGGGAGTAAAGGTCTCATGAACTGCATGGCGTAAAAATAGCTTTTGATTTTGTAAAAGATTATTTGAGTATTGCATCTGTTCTTCAAGTTTTTTTGCTTGTTCATTTTGATCTTTTGCACTTTGTTGTATAAGGGATGTAAGTGCTTGAATAGTTTTAGCATAGGAGCTTTCTTCTGGGTGAACTATGGTATTTGTAGCCATATTATTATGTTTTACATTTGGGTTTTCTGTAAGTCCTACTAGGGTGATGGTTTGATTCATAAGCTCATTTGTTTTTCCTGTATGGAAAAACTCTGCATAGGTGAAAAAACCAGAGGTTGGTGCTATGGAAGCAAAAGGCTCAATCTCTACTTTTATCAAGCTTTGCATATATCTACGTCTAGCCATACATGAGTAGATAAAAAAGGTTTCAGCTTGGTAGTTGTGGATATTTTTTAAATACTCAACAGGGTTTTTTATAATAAGCTCAGCATTTGCAAAACCAAGTCTTACCTTATCTCCTTTGTATAAATTTCCAGCACAGCCTAAACTTCCATCGGGATATCTTGTAAGTACTGCCCTTGCTACAGATATACCATTTCTTTGTACTATCAGGGGAAACTCTGTGTGTGAGTCACTATCTCCTAGGTATTTTTCATAAAACTCTATGGCTTTCATACCTGAGATTTCATAGATTCTATTTCCTTCTATTTTATCTATTGTATGTTCGATACCTATTGGTGACCAGTCATATTTTCTATCATTTGATACTTGTAAAATATCAGAGTTTAAAGAAACGGCTACAGCTCCATATGAGAGTATAGTTTTTCCTACAGAGATAAAGGTCTTTTTAAAGCGGGCATTATCCCCAGCCATACCTCACAAACCATAGTATTGCTACTAAATTTGGAGATACCATTTAAAAACTCTTCTCCATTTGTGGATGTTCCATCGGTAAAAGAGATGATTAGTTTTGTATTTGGTGTAACTATATCTTTTGCTATATTGTAGCCATTATCAAAGGAGTCTTCGCTATTTTTATATGAATATTTTATAGTAGTATTATCAAATATGGAGATGGAGATTACAGTTTTTAAAGTGGATACTTTATCATCTTTTATCTCCCCATCAGTTGTGGTTCCCATACATACTGCATGGGGGATATGATTTAGTAAAACATTTATAATATGCTCTAAAGTTTCTCCATTTTGACCACAAAATATTTGGATAAGTATATTTTTTTCATTTTCAAATAATGAATAATCTATATTTTTTGTAAAGCTATTGTTTTGATATATATAGTTATATGTTTTCATATGTAGATTCTACCATAAAAGTAAAGCGAAATTTACCTAAATAAAATAAATTTTTAATATTTAAAAACCTTACTTAAAGCCTAAACTTTGGGCTTTTATAGAGAAAAACTACTTCGCTATATTCATGCTATATTTGGGCTATTTTGAGGCTATAATATTTATGTAAGCTTTCGGTATCGAAAAAGTTTGGCTAACAAAATTTTTCTTAAAACATATAAATATAAAAGGAAAAAAAATGGTATATAATAAACCAGAATTCAAACCTCAGTATGAAAACTTCATTGGTGGAGAGTGGATAGCTCCAAAAAGTGGTGAGTATTTTGAAAATATCTCTCCAGTAGATGGTGATGTTCTTACAAAGATACCTAGATCAAATGAAGAGGATGTAGAGTTAGCTATTCAAGCTGCACAAAAGGCATTTGAATCTTTTAAGAAAACTTCTGTGATTGAGCGAAGTACAATGTTAAATAAAGTTGCAGATGCAATTGAAGCAAATTTAGAAAAACTTGCATTAGCTGAAACATTGGATAATGGTAAAACAATTAGAGAGACATTAAATGCAGATGTTCCTTTAGTAGTTGATCATTTTAGATATTTTGCATCTGTAATTAGAGCTGAATCTGGAACTGTATCTGATCTAGATGAGTTTACAATCTCTCAAGAGGTTTATGAGCCATATGGTGTTGTAGCACAAATCATCCCCTGGAATTTCCCACTTCTAATGGCTGCTTGGAAATTAGCTCCTGCACTTGCTGCTGGTAACTGTATCGTTATGAAGCCTGCTTCAGCTACTCCAAAATCAATTCTTTTACTTATGGAAGTGATTGGAGATGTATTACCAGCTGGTACAGTAAATATCATCAATGGTTCAGGTGGAAAAATTGGTAAATACCTTTCAACTCATCCTGATATCAAAAAAGTTGGATTTACAGGTGAGACTACAACTGGTCAACTTATCATGCAATATGCAACTGAAAATATTATTCCATCAACACTAGAATTAGGTGGTAAATCTCCAAATATTTTCTTTGAGTCTATCATGGATGCTGATGATGAGTTCTTTGATAAAGCAATTGAGGGGCTTGTACTATTTGCATTTAACTCTGGTGAGGTTTGTACTTGCCCATCACGTGCACTTATCCAAGAATCAATCTATGAGCCATTTATGAAAAGAGTGTTAGAGAGAATTGAAGCTATTACACTTGGTGATCCTTTAGATACAGATAATATGATGGGTGCTCAGTGTTCAATCAGCCAAAAAGAGAAAATCTTAGAGTATATTAAAATTGGTAAAGAAGAGGGTGCAGAGTGTTTAATTGGTGGTGAAGCATTAGATTCTGAAAAACATCCAGGTGGATTCTATATCAAACCAACAGTATTTAAAGGTCACAATAAAATGAGAATCTTCCAAGAAGAGATCTTTGGACCAGTACTTGCTGTAACTACATTTAAAGATGAAGAGGAAGCAATTGAGATTGCAAATGATACTATTTATGGTCTAGGTTCAGGTGTATGGTCAAGGGATGCACACCAATTACACACAATGTCAAGAGCTATCGAAGCTGGTAGAGTATGGGTTAACTGTTATCATATGTATCCATCTCACGCATCATTTGGTGGATATAAAAAATCAGGTATCGGTAGAGAGACTCATATGATGATGTTAAACTCTTATAGACACACTAAAAATATTCTTACTTCTTATAGTAAAAATGCATTAGGATTCTTTTAATAGTTAGTAGTTATTAAATCTTTCGTACATAGCTCTTTCTACCTTTGAGTTATGTACTACTTTATAAGGTAGACAAGAGTCATCTTATATATGGTGATTTTTTTGGCTTAAGATACAAACTTATATACATAGGAGTTTTATGCTTTCTCTCCTATGTATAATTTCTATTAAAAATATACTAAGGATATTGTTATGGATACTAGAAGAGTAATTGCTACACAAGAAGCTACTAAAGTGATAGAGCTTTTAAAAGAAAAAAATGGCGAGTTAGTTTTTAATCAAAGTGGTGGATGTTGTGATGGTACTGCACCTATGTGTTATGAAAAGGATGATTTTTATGTGCCAAGTAGAAATGTTAAATTAGGTGAATTAGTAGGTTGTGAATTTTTTATAGACCATGAGCAGTTTGAGTACTTTAGACACTCTCAAATTATAGTGGATGTAAAAGAGGAAAAAGGAGCTTTTGGAAACTCTTTTTCTTTAGAAATAGATGAAGGATATCAGTTTCTTACAAAATCAAGAATATTTACTGATGAAGAGTATACTTATCTAAAAGAGAAGGAAGCTTAAATATTAATATTTAAGTCCTTATCTCTAGTAGATTAATTTTTTGCACCAGTAAAAATAATCTCAACAAGAGTTCCCTCACTAGCCATATTTGCTTCAACACAAGCACGCGCTGGAGGATTTTCTTTTGATACCCATGCATCCCAAATAGAATTAAAATCTACAAAATCCCTATAGATATCTTTTACAAAAATCTCAGCTCTTAAAAGATCATTTTTAGTGATACCAGCTTCTTCAAATCTAGCCTCTGCTATTTCTAAAGCTCTAGCTGCTTGTCCTTTGATATCTAGTGTTTTATCATCTGAAACGATACCTGCAAAATATACAGTTCCATTGTGTTCAACTATTCTGCTCATTCTTTCATTTACTTGTTTTCTTACAACCATGATTTTCCTTTTTATTTTGTGTGGATTTTATCTAAATAACTCTTATGGTAAAATCTCTTATGAAAAGATTTATTAGATATTTTATAATCACTTTTATTTTAGTTATATTTACAGCTTGTAGTTCAAAAAAACATGCAGAAATCCCACTTTATCAATATGCAAAATTTAATAATTTAGATGGTGTGATTTTTGCTAGTAAAAATCAGGCTATTGATACTCCATCACCTTTTAATAAGTTTACATCAGTACATTATGCAGTTGAAAATGGGAATTTAAAAATGCTTGAGCATTTGATAGATAAGGGTGCAAATATTGAAGCTAGGAGTAAAGATGGTGATACTCCATTGATTCGTGCAGCATATAGGGGAGATTTACAAATTGTAAACTATTTGATATCTAAGGGTGCAGATTTGGATGCACAAAGTAAGCTAGGAATCACCCCTTTAATCACTTCAGCAGGATTTGATAGACTAAATATAATAAAAGCTTTAGTTGAGGCTGGTGCGAATATAGAGTTTATTTCAAGCAGGGGATATTCTGCTATAAAAGTTGCAAAAGCTAAAAATAATGATCGTATAGTTTATTATTTAAGACTAGTTCAAATAAAAAGAGAAAATAAAAAGTATAAAGAGAAAAATTGATAGATATTAAAAAAGCCCCTTCAAAAAGAAGAGGCTTTTATTTTAGTTTATTTTATCTATTCATCTTCAAAGAATAGTTCAGTTGAAAGATATCTTTCTCCTGTATCACAAAGGATAGTTACGATATTTTTATCTTTATATTCTTCTTTACTAGCTAATTGCATAGATGCATATACATTTGCACCAGCTGAGATACCTACTAATAATCCCTCTTTTAGAGCTAATTCTTTAGCTGTTTCTATTGCTTTTTCATTTGATACTGTGATAATTTGGTCATAACATTTTTGATCTAAAATATCTGGAGCAAATCCTGCACCAATACCTTGGATCTTATGTGGCCCTGCTTTACCCTCAGATAAAAATGGTGAGTTTGTAGGCTCAACTGCTATAACTTCTATATTTGGTAATTGTTCTTTTAAAACTTTTGCTGTACCTGTGATAGTTCCACCTGTACCAACACCTGCTACAAGTATATCTATCTTTTTATCCATATCTTTTAAAATCTCAACTGCTGTTGTTTTTTCATGAATTTCTGGATTGTGTGGATTTGCAAATTGTTGTAGAATGATTGAATTTTTAATAGTTTTATTTAATCTCTCAGCCTCTTCAATAGCACCTCTCATCCCTTTTGTTGCTTCTGTTAGAACTAAATTTGCCCCAAAAGCTTTTAGAAGTTTGCGTCTTTCAATTGTCATAGATTCTGGCATAGTTAGAGTTAGTTTCATTCCTAAAGATGCACATTGTGCTGCTAGACCAATTCCTGTATTTCCACTTGTCGGTTCGATGATATGTGTATTTTTATCTATTTTTCCATCTTTTAGTGCTTGGTGGATCATATTAAATCCGATTCTATCTTTTACAGAACTTGTTGGATTCATAAATTCACATTTACCATAAATATTTCCACTTAACTTTACATCAATATTGTTTAACTTCACAATTGGAGTTTTTCCCACTAAATCACCAATATTTTGAGCTACATTCATTTCTTCCCCTTAAAAAGTGTTCCACTTCTTAAGGGAACACTGCTGTATATTACTTTAATGGTCAAGATTATAAATAAAACTTAATAAGTAAAACTTTAAAGTAAATATCTAGTTTTAGAAGATAGGAAGATAAAAGGATATCTAAGAGTTTGAAAGTTTAGAATCTATTAAAATTCTAAACTTCCTTCAATTACAAAGTTTGCTTTTGCATCAAGTTCAGCGTGACTTAGAACTGGTAGAGTAAGACCAAATTTCTCATAGATTTCAGCGATTCTACGTCTAAGTTGAGGATCTACTACAAGGACTGGTTTACTTACACCTTTCATCTCAAGGTGATCCATAAGCTCTTTTGTTTTTGTTACAAGATTATTTATCTCTGCAATACTTAGCATAAGTTGTGTTACCCCATGCATCTCTTGTAGTTTACTTATAAAGTCTTGCTCTAACTCAGACTTTATAGTGATAAGGTGTAGTGATCCATCTTCTGGTGCTTTAAACCTCTCAGTAATCAATCTAAATAGTTTAGATCTTACATGTTCAAGTAAAACATCAGGTGCTTTTGTAAACTCAGCGATATCAGCTATAGCTTCAATAATAGTAAGCATATCTACAATAGGTATCTTCTCATGAAGTAGATCTTTACAAACTTTTAGAAGTGATCCATAGTTTGTAACTTTCATAGCTTCATCAATAACCACAGGGAAATCCTCTTTTAGTTTATCAATGATATTTACGATGTCCTGTCTAGTTAAGATATCCTCTGCATGTTTTTGAATAGTTTCACTAATATGTGTTGAGATAATTGTAGGTACATCAACAACTGTAAAACCTTTTCGTAAGGCTTCATCTTTATTATCTGTTGTGATCCAAACTGCATCTAATCCAAATACTGGCTCTTTTACTTTTAGACCTGGTAGTTTAGCACTTGAAATCCCACCCATAGCTAGAAGTTTATTTGGATGAACTGTACCTTTTACGATAGGGATACGTTTTAGGTGTAGGGCATATTCATTTTGTCCTAAGCTAGAATCATCAGAGATTTTGATCTGTGGGATTACAAATCCAAGATCAGCTGCTATGGTTTTTCTGATCCCTTTTATCTTATCTACTAGTTCATTATTTTCAGAGATAAGAGTAAGTAAACGAAGACCTAGTTTAAGCTCAAGCACTTCCATTTTCATAACATTATCAAGGGTTGTTTTTTCATCTGGAATATTTGCTTTGATCTTCTCTTTTTTAAGCTCATCAAGGTCTTCAGGGATTTTCTTTTTGCCTTCATTAACCTTCTTACCAAATAATCTATCCATAATAGATCCCGGTGCAAAATCATCAGTTTGAGATACCACATATCCAGCAAACATAAATAATACACCCATAACTACTAAAATACCAGCAGGGAATCCTGGGATAAAACTAAAGAAGAATAAAATCACACCCACAATCATAAGTGATTTACTCTCATCTACTAGTTGAGTGATAGATTGTGCAGCGAAGTTATCATCATCTTTATTTGATCTTGTGATGATAATAGCTGTAGCAGTTGAAAGTACAAGTGCAGGGATTTGAGATACTAAACCATCACCAATAGTTAAGATAGTATAGATTTGTGCACTCTCGGCTGCACCTAAATCGTGTTGGAAAATACCAATCATAAGTCCACCAACAAGGTTTACAAGAGTGATAATAATACCAGCAACGGCATCCCCTTTTACGAACTTAGACGAACCGTCCATAGCACCATAGAAGTTTACTTCACTTGCTAACTCTTCCCTTCTATTTTTAGCCTCTTCATCATCAATAAATCCTGCATTTAAATCCGCATCAATAGCCATCTGTTTACCAGGCATAGAATCAAGGGAGAATCTTGCTTTAACTTCCGCAACCCTTGTAGCACCTTTTGTTACAACCATAAAGTTAATAAGAACTAGGATAATAAATACAATAATACCAATGGTCATATTCCCACCAACTACGAAATCCCCAAAGGCCGTAATGATGGAACTCACCTGATCGGGGCCGTTGTGTCCTTCACTTAGGATTGATCTTGTGGTGGCGATATTTAGGGCAAGCCTAAAAAGCACCAGTATCACCAGTAAGGTAGGGAAGGTAGTAAGGTCTGATGGTCTTTGAATATATAGTGAAATAAGTAAAATTAAAAGGGACAAAGACAAGGATATGATCAGAAATGAATCCAGTGCAAACTTAGGTAATGGAATTACGATAATAGAAAGAATAGCTACAAATAGTGCGACAGTAGCAAGTTCTTTTGATAATATTTTTTTTAATTGCATGGATTTTGTTTTAGTACCTAAATATGTGTTGTTTAATAATAAGCTGATATTTTATCTAAATAATACCAAATCAAATATAAACTAGCCATGTAAAAAAACAAATAAGTAGTAAGATAGTGAAAAACTCTATTGAAGGACTAGCCGTAGCTAATTCAAAATAGAGTTTTTCATTAGATTGCTGTTTATTTGTTTTCCCAAAGGGTAACATAAATAGCACCCATTTAGCTCTTTTTTTGAATTCGAATTAGTGCTGCTAGTCCTTCATTCAAAAAAAGAGCTAACTGAATACTATTTATGTTATTTCCATATCTAGTTTCTATTTTATTTGGTATAGAATATTTGATTTGTAGTATAAATAAAAATAGTTACAATAACTTTACATCTTATTTTTTTGACAAAATAGTGGCAAAAAGAGACCTTTTCTAGACTTTTTAATGGTATAATTTGATAATAATTTGAAAGAGGCTATTAATGATAAAAGTATTGATTGTAGATGATTGTCCAATCACTAGAGAATTTATAAAAAAGATACTAAATAGATTAAATATAAATAGGGTAAATGAAGCGGGAAATGGAGAAGAGGCTTTAAGTCTTTATGATGAGTATAAACCTGATTTGGTTTTTATGGATATAACTATGCCAAAACTAAATGGTATAGAAGCGATGAAAAAATTAAATGAAAAATATGCCCATACAAATATTATAATGGTAACATCCCTTGAAGATCAAGGTTTGATTTTTGAAGCACTTAGTTCTGGTGCAAAAGGTTTTTTAGTAAAACCAATAGACACCTTTAAATTAAAAAGGGAGATAACTAAGATAGTGAGTTTTATTCAGTAGTTAGTCCCATAAACTATTGAAGTAAAGTTTTTAATCTATAAACAATATCATTAAACTCAAAAAGCTCATTTTGCCCTTGGGTTAAAAACTCTCTAATGGCTTCTTTTTTATTTAAAGCCTGATCAAGCTCCACATCCATACCAGCTTTATATGCACCAACCCTTAAAAGTACTTCATTCTCTTTTATAAGGGAAAGTATTCTTTTTAGTTTTAAAAAGGTTTGATAATGATCAGGATCTACAACCTTATCCATAACCCTTGAAGCTGATTGTAAAAGATCAATAGGTGGATAAAAACCTTGTTCTGTAAGTTCTCTCGTAAGTACTATATGTCCATCTAGGATCGATCTACTTTGATCGGCAATAGGATCATTCATATCATCCCCATCCACAAGAACTGTAAAAAAAGCTGTGATAGAACCCTTTGCATTATTACCCGCACGCTCCATAAGCTGAGGAAGTAGGGCAAATACTGAAGGTGGATATCCTCTACTTACTGGAGGCTCCCCAGTACTAAGCCCAATCTCACGTTGAGCCATTGCAAATCTAGTAACTGAATCCATCATAAGAAGTACATCATGACCTCTATCTCTAAAAAATTCGGCAATAGCCATAGCTGTAAAGGCTCCATATTTTCTCATAAGTGATGATTCATCTGAAGTTGCAGCTACGATAATAGTATTTTCTAGATTTCCACCAAGATTATAGTGGATAAACTCAGGAATCTCACGACCCCTCTCCCCAATAAGTGCTACAACTTTTACCTGAGCTTGACAACCCTTTACAATCATACCCATTAAAGTTGATTTACCAACACCAGACCCAGCAAATACACCTACTTTTTGACCTTTACCAGCTGTAAGCATAGAATCTATGGGTTTAATACCTGTGGCAAACCTTTGGTTAATTACTCCACGTTCAAGTGGCGAGATGGATTGTTTATTTATACTTGAGTTTTCTTCAATATTTTCAATAGGGCCTTTGCCATCTATAGGCTCACCTAGAGCATTTACGATACGCCCAAGCATACTATATCCAGTTTTTACACTTAGTCCATTTTTTTGAAGGTACACTTTATCGTGTATCCTAAATCCATCGATAAAAGAAAAAGGAACAATTTTAAAGTCATCCCCATCAATTGCAGCAACCATTCCAAGAACTGTATATAAGTGTTGAACCGACTCAATCTTTACAATATCTCCAACAGCCACTTCAAGACCAGTAGCAGAAATAGTAGTGGAGCTTATATGGGTGATCCTACCAAAAGGTATCACTAGATTATCATTGTTAAGGCCGGATAAAAAGTTGTCTATGTCTTGCAATTGAGTTTTTCCTTAGCTGTTATTATTTAACATAATTAAATAAGAATACTATTCTATGGTGTTTCGAAATATACTATTAAGGTTCATTTAATCTGTAATTATGCAATTTTATCCAAATTATACTTTACATATAGTAGTATTATTGCCATGAAATTTATACTATCTTTATTTTTAATTTTATCATTTTTATATGCAAAAAAAGATTTCTATTATAGCTATATAGATTCATCTGGTGTACAAATCCCAGAGGAATTAAAACAAACCATTTCTGATACTAGAGATAATATTTGGCAAGTAAAAGTTTTCATCTCTCAAGGTAGGGTTGAAGAGGCATTTGATCTTGCAAATGAGATGTTAGTATCAAATAAAGTTGATATTTTACAATCAGATATCATCCTAGCTTTTGGTGAAGCATCTCTTGCTATGAATAGAAAAAGGTATGCTAAAGAAGCAGCAGATATTGTAGAAAAAGCTGTAAACTCTTCAGTAGTACATGAAAAAAATCTTGCACGTGCTTATATGCAATTAATAGATCTAAAACTAGCTATCAATAGAACAAAAGATGCTCAGTATTATGCCGATGTATTACTTACAGCTTTTGATGACCCAACTACAAGGGCATATGGAAAAATATATAAAGCAAAGGTTCTTACTCATATAAAAGATTATAGAGGTGCTGAAGTTTTACTTTATGAGGTTTTGACAAAAACTACTGATTTAAATATCGCTACTATTGTTGCTGATTATCTATATGATGTATATATTTTTGATAGAAAAAAAGAAAAAGCCTATGAGCTTATAGCAAAAGTTTTGGAAAAAAATATGGACTATTATGCTGATAATAGTTTTAGAGCTATGGAGAAAGTAAAAAAACTTCTTCGTGCAGGTATGCCAGAATTTGCTGAAAAGATTTTGATCGAACTTATAGATAGGACAGATAATCCTGATAGTATAGAAGATTTTAAATATATGCTAGCAAATATTTATATGGATATGTATGATCTAACAGATAAATATCTATTAAAAGCCCTTGATCTTTATAATGAACTGATGAATGTATATCCAAGGGGTCTTTATATAGAAAAAGTAAAGATGTATAGAGATGAGGTTCTTATGAGACTTGGTAAGATCAAACCAATCGATATAGAACAAAAATATCAACTTGTGGAATCAATGAAACAAAAGATATTACTACAAGAGCTATTTAATCAGCTTGATGATAAAGAGTATGAACAAATCTTAAAAGCAAAAAGGATATATGAAAAGATAGCAGATAAAACAGCTAGACGTTTTGGCTATCCAAATATGGATCTTATCTTAGATAAAGTAACTGAAGAGATGATCAAAAACTTCATAGATGAAAATAAATGTGCTGAGGTAAAAGAATCATTACTAAAAGCTAAACAAGATACCTTATATTTCATGATTGGAAATGATAGATATAAGTTTAAATTCTTTGATTGTCTTGTGGAGGTTCCATATGAGAGAGCTTATCAGCTTGTAAGAAAAGCTTTTAGATCTAGTCGTGATGCGGATATTTATCATTATCTAGAAAAGATGGCATTAAGTCTTGATAATATAGAAGATGCCATAAAACATTCTCAAAAAGTAGATATGATAGGAGATGAAAAGGTATTAAGGGATGAATTCTTAACAAGGTTTGAACTTTATACAAGAATCAATGATTCTAAAAGTATGAATAAATTTTTCAACTATACCTTAGCACACAAAGATTACATAAAAGCAAATGAAGATAAACCTATGATAGTAGATTTTTATTATACCTATTATCTATATCTTCTAAAGAAAAATAATATAAAAGAAGCAAAAGAGATACTTACAAAACTATATGATAAACAAAATGAATACAATATCAGAATCTATTCACCATTTGTAGAGATGGAGTTAGCAAAAGATGCTAAAAATATGGGTGAAGATCAGAAAAGTTTAGAGTATCTAGAGCAAGTGCTTACATATCCAAGGGCTAGAATTGAGCCAAAAGATAGGGTAAGAATTTATTATGAGATGATGAAACTTTATGAAAAGTTAGGACAAAGAGGAAACTATATGAGAACCCTAACTCAGTGTAAAGATATGAAAGATGTAGATGGAAACCTCTACAAACAAATGTGTGATAACCTATAGGAGAGCTTTAAAAAGCTTCTCCTTACTTGAACTTATATTTGCAATACTACTTATTGGAATAATCTCTTCTTTTTTTATTTTTAAAAATATAGACAACTCCCTAGATGTGGCTACAAAAAGACTCCTTCTTTATCTAAAATATACTAGACATCAAGCTCTTATAGATGATAAGTTTGATAAAGATGACTCTGAGTGGTTCCGAAAAAGGTACTCTTTCAGACTTAGACGTTGCTCAGGCTCTGGCATATATTATACAATCCATAGTGATAGTGATAAAAATGGATATATAAAAGCATCTGAAACCTTAGATGATCCTCTAAGTGGTAAAAATATCTATTCAAGTAATACATGTAGCGAGAATAGCTCAAATAGTAAATATGTACTTTTAACAAAAAACTTTGGTATACAAAACGTAGATATAAGTTGTAATGAAACCAGTTCTTTAGGAATGATTGTATTTGGTGCAGATGGGAAAATATACTCAAAATTTGATAGTGATGATTCAACAGAGTATGAGATAAAAGAGACTTGTACTATCACTTTATATGATGAAGATAGTAATAGTAAAACAATAGCTATTGAACCAAACACTGGCTATATCTATTTAAAAAATTGATACCAAATTAAATATAAACTAATCATGTAAAAAAACAAAAAAATAGTGAGATAGTAAAAAACTCTATTGTAGGACTAGCCATAGCTAATTCGAAATAGAGTTTTTTGCTAGATTGCTGTTTATTTGTTTTCCCTTCGGGTAACATAATTAGCACCCATTTAGTTCTTTTTTTGGATTCGAATTAGCTCTGCTAGTCCTTCATCCAAAAAAAGAACTAACTGAATACTACTTATGCTATTTACTTGACTAGTTTCTCTTTTATTTGGTATTTGTTATAATTCCACCCATGATTGAAATACACGATATAAAACCTTTAGTGGAAGTTCCAGATTATTCCTTATATATTTTTATAGTACTTATTATATTTGCAATAGTTTTTATACTAGCTGCTATTTACGGTATATATAAATTTTTCAAAAAGAACAATACCTTAGAGAAACAATACTACAATGAACTAAAAAATATAAATTATGAAGATGCTAAACAAAGTGCATACCTTATTACAAAATATGTAAGGTTTCTAGCAAAAAATGAAAATGAAAAAAAACTATCCAGTGAATTAATATACTTACTAGATGAATATAAATATAAAAAAGATATAAAACCAATAAGTAATGAAATAAAAGCAAAACTAGAAATATTCTTGGAGACTTTACATGTTTAGTGGCATAGAGTTTGAATATCCTTATGTATTAGGGATCATAATTCTTTTTATTCTTTGCTCCATCTTTTGTAAAGCAAGAAAAGCATCCTTTTATATCCCACATCTACATATTTATGAAAAAGTAAAACTAGGTTCAAACATCTTTCAAGAACTTCTAAAATGGTCAGCCATAAGCTTCGCCCTAATAGCTCTAGCTTCACCAATAAAAGAACTACAAACCATCCACTCTAAAAGTGATGGTATAGATATAGTGATGAGCCTAGATACAAGTGGCTCCATGCGTCAAATAGGATTTGATAGGGATAATGTAGAAAAAAACAGATGGCATGTAGTATCAGATATAGTAGATGATTTTATCAAACAAAGAACAAATGATAACATCTCCCTAATAGTATTTGGAACTTCTGTAATGACCGCTTCACCCCTAAGTTTTGATAAAAGGGCTTTATCCCAAATCCTATCCCATTTAGATATAGGAGTGGCAGGAGATAAAACAGCTTTAATAGATTCTGTAGCTTCAGGTGTAGATATGTTAAAAGAATCAAAAGCAAAATCAAAAGTACTTATCTTGCTAACAGATGGAGAAGACACAGCTAGTCAAATACCCCTAAAGATAGTCCAAGATATGGCAAAAAAATATGAAGTGAAGATATATACTATTGGAATAGGAAGATTTAATAGATTTCTTTTAGATTCATTAGCTGATAGTTCTGGTGGTAAGAGTTTTAGCGCAAATTCTAAAGATGACCTAGAAGAGATTTATAAAACCATTGATGAACTTGAAAAAACTAAAATAGATCAAAATAAGATAGTGCAAAAGGAGTATTATTTCTTTTATCCTTTATTCGTGGCGATTATGTCTTTGATTGGGTTTGTGTTTTTGAGGAATCGAAGGGTTTAGTATGGGTTCAAAAAATAAAATTCTTTTAGGATTGATTACTAGTATAATCCTACATAAAATAAGAAATATATTTGATTCCAAAGAATTATATATCACAAAAAGAAAATACAATTTAATTCAGATTAAACACCCAAGTGAATTTTTATATATTAAAGAGAATAGGTTTCAAAGTATTTTAGATAATACAGTTGCAAAATGTGAATATTCTAAAGATAAAAGTGTTATCAATTTTATTGCTTATATTGATAATAAATACATTTTATTTGGTATTTCAAATAACAGCTTTTATACTTACTTAAGTACAATTTTTTATCCAAGTAATAAGCAACTTAAAAATTGTAAAGATACTATGGTGTTTTTTAGTGATAAAGATAAAATGGATTTTGAAGAATATCTAAAATAAAAACTAAGAGACGGGAGAGAAACTACCCGTATCTTTCCTGTGTCAGTACCACCCTGCATAAAGCCAAAGGACACAAGGTATGTGGACTCCCTTATTTCCACCTCTCTTAGTAAATTATAGTAATTATATATAAAACCATGTCATATGTCAAGGATAAGTATATGTTCTTAGTGTTACTTATAATATAAAACTAAATCCATAACAAACTATTCCTATAAGTAAATATATCTGATAATTTATATAGTTAAAGGATAAATCATGGGCATAATTACAATAATTGCATATGTCATGCTTATAATAGGATTGCTTTTCTTTGCGTATATAAATATAAGATATTTTATGGATATGTGGGAATATAAACACCGTAAAAAAGATGGAAGTGAAGACCATCTATTTAAAAAGTTTGATTAGTCTATATCCTCTTTAAAAGTATTATCTATAAGATCAGTGATATAAAAATCCACATAATAGTCTGTAAGATGCTCTTTCATGATTTCTATGGCTTTTTCGTGTGGCATAGCTTTTCTATAAGGTCTATCTTCTATTAATGCTTGATAAAAGTCTAAACAAGCTACAAACCTTGCTTCTAGTGATAAATCATCTTTTGCTATACCAAAAGGATATCCTTTTCCATTTGGTTTTTCGTGGTGGTGGGATGCCCAGTGTAGGATGTCATCGCAGAATTCTATACCATCTAAAAGGGTGAATGTAAAGTAGGCGTGTTTTTGTATCTCAAAAAGCTCATCATCATTTAGTGAACCCTCTTTTTCTAGTATCTCTATTGGTGTGGCTAGCTTACCTATATCGTGTAGATTTGCTGCTATTAGGATTTTCTTTTTATGGTCTTTATCAAAGCCTAATTGATCCACTAGTTTTTCTGTCTTTTCTACCAGTTCTTTTGAGTGTTTTGCTGTAAATTTAGATTTTGAGTCGATGATATTTGCATATATTTGGATCATATCATAAAATTGATCTAGGCTTATATCCACTTCAAAATCTTGTAATAATTTACTTGGATTATTTACCATATAGAAAAAGTCTAATGATCCCCAAAATGTAAAATTGCTAGATAGTTCAAAAAAAGCATTTGCTACTTTAGGGGAAAAGGTATTACCTTTACCTTCTTCTACAAATTTTAAAATTTCATTTTTTGTTTTTAGAGTGATAGCGGATAGATTAAACTTTTCATCTATATCATTTGCTAAATAGATGATTTGAGACATTAATGGTATCTCATCACCTTTTTTAGCAAAAAAACCAGAACCATCATATCTTTCATGGTGGTATAGTATGATATTTTTATGCTCAGTTAAAAAAGGGAAAGGTTTTATATTCTCTTCGCCAATTGTACAGTGATCTGCGTAAGTTTCATCTATTTTGGTTTTATCTGTTCTAAGTTTATTTGTATGTGCTTCTATAAGACCATTATCATGAAGAAGTGAATATGCGTATAGATCAAATTTCTCTTCATTACTTAGCTCTAGGATATTTGCTAGTTGTATTGAGATAAAGGCTACCCTTTTACTATGAAGCTTTGATACATTTGTTATTTGTTTCTCTGCCATATCTAGAGCATATGAGATAGAAAATAAAAATTTGTTTAGGTTAAGCTTCACTGGTTATTCCTTATATAAATTACAAAATTATATTAAAAAGCGACAAAAAGATTACTTTATTTTAATAGATAAATGAGTTAATAAAACTAAATTTCCTAATAACTGCTTGTGTAAAGCTATTGATATCATTTAGTTTTCCACTTTTTAGATCAAGCTCTAGGTCTTGTAAAAACTCAAGCATTAAAAGGTATTTTTGTATATTGTATCTTTGGGCTAACTGTACCCTTTGCATCTCTATATTTTTTGGTAGGGAGTATCCCAATACATCACGGGAATTAAATCTTCCATTTATTTGCATATATGATCTTATCATCATAAGCTGATATACAAAGTCTGTGATACGGTTGATAAGTTGTATCTCATTTATCCCCTCATCTAGAAGTAGATGAAGCTCTTTTTTTATACTTTGACCTTGTAGTAGTTTATTTAAAAACTCTTCAATGGATACAGCACCCATACCAAAACAGTGATAATCTACAGTTTTTGATGTAATTTGTTCATTTAATATAGCTAGCTTTTCCATATCACTCATACAAAATGAAAGATCATTATTATGCATAAAATATAAGTGGCTAAGAGCTGAGTGATCTATATTTAGGTTTAATTCTTGTGCTTTTTCTTTTAGCATAAAGATAGCTTCATTTTCATATGGGGCAAAGAATCTGATACTTACACTATTGTTTTTATTTGTAAAATATCCACCCATAGTTTTAAAATCCCCATCACCCATACATGCAAAGATGATTACAGAATCAGGATTTGTATTACACGCTTCTATTAGGGCAGTGGTGTCTTTTTTATTTAGCTTTTTATCTATTTTTACTAGAACTATATTGTTTGAGCTAAATAGGGATGATTGTAGTAAGGTGTCTCTTACAGAATTTAGATCAAACTCATCAAAATAAACTTTTGCTATTTCATCTGGTGAGTCTGAATGTAGTTCTGCTATCTTCTTTGCATAGCTTTCTATAAGGTAGCTTGATTGCCCATAAAACATATAGGCATCAAACCTTTTACCTTGATTTAAAACGATATTATCGAATTCTTTTTTATACACTAGTTACTGTCTATTTTTAGATTTGGCTTTTAATAAACTCAACTGTCATTCTTACACCTGCACCTGTTCCACCTTTTGCATTATATGCCCATGGAGCATTTGCAAATGCTGGTCCAGCTATATCGATATGTGACCATTTTTGTTTATATTTTTTCTCAATAAATGCTTCTAAGAAAAGTCCAGCTGTGATAGCTCCACCATATCTACTTGAAGCGATATTGCAGATATCTGCCACATCACTTTTAATAAGTTTTTTAAGATATCTATTAAATGGTAATACTGCTGCTTCTTCACCTGATTTTAAAGCTGATTTTACGATTTTGTTGTTTAGTGTTGTGTTATTACCCATGATACCATTTGTGTATTCTCCTACACCAACTACACAAGCACCTGTAAGGGTTGCAAAGTCCATGATACAATCAATATCTTTGATCTCCTCTTGCACATAACATAAACAATCAGCAAGTACAAGTCTTCCCTCCGCATCAGTGTTTTTCACTTCGATAGTTTTACCATTTCTTGCATATAGTACATCATCAGGTTTATATGCATCTCCGCCTATCATATTTTCAACGGCACCTACAATACCATGTACTTCAATAGGAAGATTTAGTTTAGCTACAGCGTCCATGATAGCAAGTACTGCAACACCACCAGCTTTATCCATCTTCATTCCTACCATAAAATCTGATGGTTTTAAGCTTAGTCCACCTGAATCATATGTAAGACCTTTTCCTACTAGTACGATCTTTTTCTTTGCACTTTTTGGTTTATGTGAAAGGTGGATAAGTCTTGGTTTATGTCTACTTGCTCTTGCAACTGCTAGCATAGCACCCATATTGTTCTTTTGAAGGTATCTTTCATCATAGATTTTACATCCAAGATTATTCTCTTTTGCTATCTCTTTAGCTTTTTTAGCCATAGTTTCAGGGTAAAAGTCTTCAGGTGGAGTATTTACAATATCTCTTGCCATATTTACAGCATTACATACAGCATTTACCTCTTCAAAATCTAACATATCTTCTTGTTTGATCTTATCTGTTACTAGGAATACTTCTTTTTCTACTTCTTTTGGTTTTTCTGATTTATATACATCAAAAGAATAATCACCTAAGATAAGACCCTCAACGATCTCTTTTAGATTTTCTTTTGCATTGATAGCGATCTTTTTAAATTTTGTTGGTCTTAGTGTTTTGATAGCATTTGAATACGCTATTTTGATACTTTCACTATCTAATTCACTACATCCAATATATAGCTTTTTTGATTCTGCTAATAGGGCAGTTTGTTCATCTTCCCCTTTAAACCCTAGGTTTTCTAGGATTGTTTTATTCTCTTTGATTTTTTTATTTACTAATATTACTTCAATATCTGCTTTTACTTTTTCAGTCGTCAGTTCTAATTGCATGAATTTCCCTTTCAATATCCCTTATAGGTCTTCTTTCTTGTTTTTGTGATGCTTTATGGAAATAGTATAAAATACTACCACCAAATATTGCTGCGATTGGTAGTGCAAAATACCAATGTTGTTTTGCCCAATCTAATAGTTTTAATATCTCTTCACCAAAATACCATACTGGTACTATCGTAATAGCTGCCCAACACCATGCACTTATAAGATTAATAAATGCAAACATTTTTGCACTATATCTTGTAAGTCCGATGGAGATAGGGATGATAGTTCTCATACCATACATATATCTTTGTACAAAGATGATAGGCCATCCATGTTTCTTAAGCAATAAGTGTGCCAAAGCAAACTTTCTTCTTTGCCCTTTGAACTTTCTGTGTACATATCCTTTGTTGTATCTTCCTATATAAAAATAGATTTGATCTCCAACAAATCCACCAAGTCCAGCTACAAAAATAGCAAGTGGAAGCCACATATCACCAGTATGACATAAAAGTCCACCCATGATAAGACCCATCTCACCTTCTAAAATAGACCAAGCAAAAAGGATGATGTATCCATACTCTTTCATTAGGTAGACGAATTTATTCTCAAACCCACTCACTGGTGCCATATAAAGGTTGTATCCTAAATATGAAAAGAATGAAACAACTATAACGGTTAGTATTTTGCCAGAATGATTTCTTATAAAATCTATCATATGATCCTCTTAAATTTAAAAGGGATATTATCTCTTCTAATTGGTAAAATTTTGCTGAATAAGTAACTTGGACTAAGAAAACGTGAATAAAGTGGTTCTAACTTACTAATACTAATATTTATTTGAGGGTTTTAGGATAAAGGTGAAGTGTTAAGGGGTGGGGTGGGTATTTACTTCACCTTTGATTTTTTATATTATATTTATATTTTTGTATCTCTTGGATACCCTAAGTTTTAAAGGAGATAAATTCTTAGGTTAAGTTGGGGTTTTGATCTTAAACATTTTATATCTAAACTCAAAAGAAAGCATGAGGATACTTTCTTTTAAATATCTCTATATAAAATTGCAAGTGTATTTTATGAAAAAAAGAGATTTTTGTCTTTACATAAGTTTCTATAAAAATTGTCTATTTTTGCTCAAAATCTAGTCCTACTTTTAAATGACTATAAGATAACTATTTGAATTCAAAGTAAATTAATTGTTTTGTATCTAGGATTTATATAAGTTTTGAAGTTTTTACAAAAAGGTTAAGTGTTAGGGGTGGGGTGTTTTTACTTCACCTTTAGGTTTTTATATTGTTTTTGGATTTTTGTGTCTATTTTTGTACCCAGAGTTTTAAGGAGATAAACTCTTAGTTTGAGGTTTTGATCTTAAACATTTTATATCTAAACTCAAAAGAAAGTATGGGGATACTTTCTCTTAAATATCTCTATATAAAATTGCAAGTGTATTTTATGAAAAAATGAGAATTTTGTCTTTACATAAATTTCTATAAAAATTGTCTATTTTTGCTTAAAACCTAGTCCTAGTTTAGATATACGCTAAAATAGTGTTTTAATATAAAAAATATGATGCGTATATATTATATGTTCTTATTGGGCTAGTAAATTATAAAGAGAAAAATCTCTTTAAATAATAGGTAAATACTTGAATTAGGGGAAAGGTGAAGTTTAAGGGGTTAGGGGTGGGTGTAACTTCACCTTCGATTTTTTTGATCTACTTTTAACTTTAGATCCCAAGCTTTTGCATCTACTTTGATGCTTCAAGTTTTTAAGAAAATAACTTTTACGGATTTGTATTTTACAAATATGTAAAAAAACCTTTCTTAGGTTTGGGTTTAGGGGGTTTTGTTTTTAGGACATTCTATATCTAAAACTTAAGAAAAGGTACTCTTTTACCTTCTCTTAAATATCTCTATATAAAATTGCAAGTGTATTTTAGGAAAAAATAGAATTTTTGTCTTTACTATTATTTCTATAAAAGTTGTCTATTTTTGCTCAAAATTTAGTCTTTTGATGCTATACTTCCAAAATGAAACGGGAAACATTGAATAAACGGGTACAGCTAGCAAACAATATTATGTTTTATATCTATACCCATATTGATACAGATATCAATATTGATGAGATTTGTTATGATTTGGATATTAGTAAATTTTATATGCATCGTATTTTTAAAGATGCATTTGGGAAGAATATTTACGAAAGTATAAAATCCATACGTTTACAAAAAGCATCAAATCTTTTACTTACAAATAAATATGCAACTATATCTGAGATAGGAAATCTTTGTGGTTATAGTTCACATTCATCTTTTATACGTGCTTTTAAAGATAGATTTGGGCTTATTCCAAAGGATTGGAAAAATGGAGGATATAAGGAGTACTCCAATAATATCTTATCTTCTGCAGACATATCAGAGCTTTCAGATTTAGATTTTTCTACATTAGAGCCAGAGATTGTCTCAAGACCAGCTATAAAGGCTTATTATATTAGGCATCAAGGTTACAATAGAAGTATGAAGAAAACTTGGCAAAAGATCCAAACTTGGGTTTTAAATAATAATCTTGAAAACTATCAACAAATTGGATTATATCATGACAATCCAAGTATTACACCCCATGATTCTTGCCAATATATTGCATGTATCGCCACAGAAGATGAGGATAAAATAGCTGATGATAGATTACCATCATTTAATATTGCTGAGGGGACATATGCTAAGTTTGATTTAAAAGGAGTATATGGAGATGTACTTAAATTGATTCGTTGGGTTTATCATGAATGGTTACCAATGAGTGAGTTTGAGACTACTACAAAACCATCATACGCAGTACATAGGAAAAATCACTTTTTAAGTGAAGATGGGGAGTTTGATATAAGTTTTTATGTGTCTATAAAATATTAAGCATCACAAATAATTTGTGATGCTTTTTAATTACATATCGTTTAGTTCTACTTTTTGTGGTGGATTAGTAGAAAATACCTCTTCAAGATAAGAAGGCATTTTATTTTTTAATTTACCCACCTCTGTAGGATGTAAAAAGTGTAAGTATGTTATTGAAAACTCTTCTTGTACAGATTTTCTAAAGATATAAGATACCTTTTTTTGCATCTGTATAACTTTTTCAAAAATACCTTTTGCATAAAGATGTATATTTATAAACTCCTTTGAGTTTATTTTATTCCCCCATGCAAAAAATACAAATTTACCATTGATAACAAGACTATTAATATCATGGTAGTTTGATTCTTTATCAAAGATGGTAAGTTGATTTGTATTTATTTTTTCTGTATCAAGATTTAGATTTGTAAGTCTTCCATCCGTATCAATATTTTCAATATTTAGATTAAATAGATATTTTATCTCTACAATTTTACCTGGATAGTTTTTTATTTTTTGTTTAAATAAAGTTAACTCTTTTTCAACTTTTAGTTCAACAAATTCACCATAAAGATCAAAATCTTGTTCACTCAACATCTTCTTTTCATCATATCCCTTTGGGTAATAAAAAGGATTGTATAAAAATATAGTACCAGCTATATTTTTCTTTTTTAATTTTCTATTTTTTATAAGCTCTTCAAACTGATCGCTACTTAACTCTTCTTCATCTTCATTAAAATATAAATAGCTTTCAGTTAAAAATTCACTATCAAATTTTGTTTCATATTTTCCAAAAAATTGCATTTATTATTAATCCTTGAATATTTCTAGTACAAATGACATAATAGGTTTGAATTTATCATTTGTTATATCCCATAGTTTAGTATCTATATCTTTTTTTATAAAAGAATCTACGGGTTTATATAGGTTTTCACCTTTTTGTGAATACATTGTATATGCATGAAGTTTTCCTTTATCTAAAGCTTTAGGGTAAACCTCTTCATTTTCTTTTAGACATTTTGCATATTCATCAAAACATTCTAATACAGGGTTATTTTCTATTGATGATAAAAGTAAAGTTTCTAGATTTCCTGTATCTTTATCATTTGGAGTTAGAAAATATTTTATTTTATTTTTTTCTATTAATGAATTATTTATAGTTTCTTCAATTTGTTCTTTAGATTTTTTAATATCATTATCAGCATCTTGGATTATAAATATATTAGATATCATATGTTCTTCATTTTTTAAAAAGTTTAATTCTTTTTCTAAATTTCCTTGCCCATCAATATTGATTATAATTTTATTGCCAAATGTATACTGATTTTTATTTTGTTTAAAGTCGTTAAAGTTATTTGTAATACCATTTTTTAAACAAATATATTTTACAAAAGCTACATCTGTAATTCCTTCAACTAATAAATATTTTTTCATCTTAAATCAGCTCCACGTTCAATACCATATACGAAGTTATCATATTTATGAATTGTTGGAACTATTTTATTTTCTTTGTCTCTAGAGAGTTTTATAGAAGTAATATCTTTGTAGTTAGTTTCATCACTTGCTTCTTTAAGAGCTTCAATAGTCTCTTTATCATGTGTAGTTACAAAAAGTTGTATATCTTCTGCTTGAACAATTTGGATAATTGCTTTCCATATATCTTTGAGTCTAGAATAATGTATTCCATTTTCTATTTCATCAATAAATACACTAAATTCTGAGTTTGATAATAGGGTACAAAGAATTTCAATATATCTATTTATCCCTTCACCTAGTTCTGATGTAATTAGTGAGATATTTGGATCTTTTAAATTAACTCTCAGCACGGCTTCTTCTTTTAGAAGTTGAGGTTCTATCCAAACTATATTTTTATCTAGTATTTGTAAGTATTCTAAAAAATTATGTTGAATCCCTTGTGTTTGTATTTCAGAGTAGAGATTTACAAGCATTTCGTTTGTAGGTTTTGAAGAATTTATATAATTATTTTCAAAATCTTCATTGTCGTAAAATTCTGCATTTTTTAAGGATATAATATCCAGTTCGTCATTTATTTCACAAATTAAAAAATAGCCTCTAGTTTTTTCATTCAACTTTTTAACTAGAGCTTTTTCTTTGTCTGAAAGATAAAGACCATATTTTATTGAAAAATTTATGGTAGCATCCTGTGAATGAATTTTATATTTAAATTCTTTTAAGTATCTATCAAAATTTGCAGAATTTATATTTCTGTTTTTCCCTAAAAGAGATATATAATCTACAGCTGCTTCAGCAATCCCATATTTTACATGATTTAAATCTCTTTCAATAAATAAAGCCTCAAGTAAAGCAGTCTTTCCAACATTGTTATCACCACTTATAATATTAATTTGCCCCAAGCTTTCAAGTTCCAAATTTTTAAAACATTTATAATCAATGATTTCAATATTTTCTAGCATAAAATCCCCTAACTTATTAGTATTTATTCAAAACTCAGTAGTGATTGGGCTTGAACCATATCTTTATCACCACGTCCAGATAAACATACAGCTACAGATTTACCTTTTAGTCTATCACCCATTTTTTTAAGATAAGCAATAGCATGTGAACTTTCAAATGCTGGAATAATTCCCTCTTTTTGGCTTAGCCATACAAAAGCTTCTAGGGCTTCTTCATCTGTTACATTATCATATTCTACTGTTTCCATATCATTGTGGTATGAGTGTTCTGGCCCAATACCCGGATAATCAAGTCCTGCACTTATAGAGTGAGCTTCAATGATTTGTCCATCTTCATCTTGAAGTAAATAACTCATTTGACCATGTAATACTCCTGGTGCTCCTTTTTTAAGGCTACATCCATGTTTATCAGTATCAATTCCAAGACCACCTGCTTCAATACCGATACAAGTAACCTCCTCATCTTCTAAGAAGTGAGAGAACATACCAATAGCGTTTGAACCTCCACCTATACAAGCTACTACATAATCAGGTAGTTTATTCTCTTTTTCTAAAAACTGTGCTCTAGCTTCATATCCGATAATCGCTTGGAAATCTCTTACCATCATAGGGTAAGGATGAGGACCAGCTACAGTACCTATGATATAAAAAGTATCCCTAGCATTTGTTACCCAATATCTAATAGCATCATTCATCGCATCTTTTAGAGTTTGGCTACCACTTTCAACTGCGATAACTTTTGCACCAAGAAGTTTCATTCTAAATACATTTAACTCTTGTCTTTTTACATCTTTCGCACCCATAAAGATAGTACAATCAAGTCCAAGAAGTGCTGCAACTGTAGCAGTAGCCACCCCATGTTGACCAGCACCAGTCTCAGCGATAACTTTTGTTTTTCCCATTTTTTTAGCAAGGATTGCTTGGGCTATAGTATTGTTTACTTTGTGTGCACCTGTATGGTTTAGATCTTCCCTTTTTAGGTAGATTTTTGCACCAAGTTCTGCACTTATATTTTTTGCAAAGTATAGAGGATTTTCTCTTCCTACATACTCTTTTAGAAGTTCATTAACTTCTCCCCAATACTCTTTATCAAATCTATATTTTTTATATTCATTATCTAACTCAAGTAGAATTGGCATAAGTGTTTCAGGTACATACCTTCCACCAAAGATACCAAAATGTCCATTGTCATCTGGATCATGTTTTGAAGGTTTTGGGATATAATTATTTTTCTCTATCATTTTTTTACCATTTTTAAAAATTTCAATATGGTTACCATTATATCTAATCTTAGCTTAGGAATTATTAGATATAATAGTGACAATTCACGGGGAAATTTCCACTATATCTTAGGAGTATTTATGATGGGCAGAGACAGACAAATAATCAATGAAGAGTTTAAGGATAATGAGGAATTAGATACTCACGAAAAACAAAAACATAAACCAGATAATTTTGAACGTAAAAGAAATAAGATGGAAGAAAAAAATGGTAAGGTTCAAATCTGGGTTAAAAAAGAGACTCTAGAGTATGAAAAAGAGCTTACTAGACTTCAAATTGAGCTACTTAAATTTCAAAATTATGTAAAAGAAAAAGGGCTTAAAGTATTACTTATCTTTGAAGGTAGAGATGCAGCTGGTAAAGGTGGTACTATTAAAAGAATCACTGAGCACCTAAATCCAAGGGGAGCTAGAGTTGTGGCTCTTGAAAAACCAAGTGATACAGAAAAAACCCAATGGTATTTTCAAAGATACTCAAAACACCTTCCAAGTGCTGGTGAGATAGTACTTTTTGATAGATCATGGTATAACCGTGCAGGTGTTGAGCCTGTTATGGGATTTTGTACTCCAGATGAACATCATGAGTTTTTAAGGGAGGTTCCTTTATTTGAAGATATGCTTGCAAAATCTGGGATTATACTTTTTAAATTTTATTTTTCAGTATCAAAAGCTGAGCAAAGTAGAAGATTTGAGAAAAGGGAAACTGATCCACTTAAACAATATAAATTAAGTCCAGTAGATAAAGAATCTCAAAAATTATGGGATAAATATACAATCGCTAAATTCTCAATGCTTATGGCATCAAATACTGATACTTGTCCTTGGACAATTATTAGAAGTGATAATAAGAAAAAAGCAAGATTAAACTGTATAAGACATATCTTAAATAGGGTAGATTATCCAAATCAAATCTCTCGTAAAAAAACTGTTGAAGATTCAAAGGTTGTGATAAGTGGATCTGATGAGATTATAAATATGGAAGCTGAACACTCTTTTGCAAAGGTATTGTAAGGATGAATTTAAACGATTTTAATAAAACAAATTATAGTGGATTATTTGTATCTAAGATCGCCCATAAGGATCATGGATATAAATATATTACACGATTTCAAATAAATAAAAAAAGATATGTAAAGGTTTTAGGTTTTTCAAAAAAAGATGGACTTAGTGAAACTAAAGCTTGTAAAATGATGGATAAATACAAAAATGAGATATCTCAAAAAACTAGAGGTATCAAACAAACCATTACAAAAAATCAGACTTTGAAGATCGCTGAACCTAAAGTTCATAAAGCTGTACCTAAAACTGAAGTATCAAAAGTGGTTACAGATAAAAAAACTGAAAAGATGATCGATGAATATAAATATATGAAATCTATTCTTGGGGATTATAAAGCTATAGATGAGATAGCTTTAACAGAAGGTATTCAAAAGATATATGATCTAGAATATATGAAACAATATCAGCTTGAACTTATTAAACTTCAAGATCATTTAGAGCGAACAAATCAAAAGATGATCATCTTATTTGAAGGTAGAGATGCTTCAGGTAAGGGTGGTGCTATTAGACGTATCACAAGATATATGAATAATAAACACTATAGAGTTGTAGCTTTAGGTAAACCAACTGAAACACAAAGATCTCAGTGGTATTTTCAAAGATATATTGAACACTTCCCAACAGGTGGAGAGGTAGTACTTTTTGATAGATCATGGTATAACCGTGCTATGGTAGAGCCTATCTTTGGTTTTTGTAAACAAGAAGAGTATGAGATCTTTATGGAAGATGTTTCAAATTTTGAGCATGATCTAGTAAGACAAAATGTGATTCTAGTAAAACTATATTTCTCCGTATCTAAAGAGGAGCAAAAAAGAAGATTTGAGCGTAGAGCAACTGATCCTCTTAGACAGTGGAAACTAAGTGAAGTAGACCTTCAAGCACAAGATCTATGGGATGAGTTCTCAGAGAAAAAATATGAGATGCTAAAACGTACAAATTCAAGATCTGCACCGTGGCATATCGTAAGAAGTGATGATAAACACTTAGCTCGTATGGAAGCTATAAAAATTATACTAAATAGTGTGGATTATGATGGAAGGAATCTAAATCTTTCATTTAATCCAAATGATAAGATTAATATCTCTGTGCAAAAAGAACTTGCACAAATGAGAAGAAATAATCAATACTAAAAAAGGGCAAATCGCTCTTTTTTATATTTTATGATTTGAAATTGTTTACTACTCTATAGTAAACTCAGTAGTGATTTTACTCTCACCATCAACTACTTCAAAAGTCCATGTACCCTTTGTACGGTGTTCAAGATATCTATAGTCATAAACAGAACCATGACCCGCTGGAATTGTCATAACTCTTGTTCTTGTTACAACACCATCTGGTTCAATCCAGTTAAAAGTAACTTTTTTTTCATCGCTAATTCTTACATGAGTGTATTTACAAATTATCGAATTTTCTTCTTTTAGGATAATACAATCAGCTTCTTTAGCATCATCGTAAGCAAATAGTAGTGTAGATAAAATTGATAAAATTAAAAAATACTTTTTCATTATAAATCCTTAAAATTTTTCTAGTATAGCTAAACTATATAACATCAATATAGCAAAAAATATCTTACTATTTTAACTTTATAGTAAAAATTTACTTACCGACATATAAAATGAATTCTACAATCTTTTTACTTTCAAATATATTGAACAGTACAAGTAAATTTCTCCAGTTTTTTAAATATCTAGAGAAGTACCTAATAATGGTCTTTTAAGAGATGTGTAAAATTAGAATAAAATTGTCAAGTTTAAAAAATAGTTTTATTGATATTTAGTCCAAATTGCTTCTTCTTGTGCATTTGGTCTATTTGTCAGTATTTCAAAAGGTTTATAATACTCTTTATATCCCATACTAAAATGATCTTTTATCCAATATCCTAAGTAGATATGGGGGATATTTAGCTCTTTTGCTATTTTTATTTGAGCAAGAATAGAAAACTTTCCAATTGATAGATCTTCATAATCATGATCATAATAACAATAGATAGAAGAGATACCATCAGGAAGTACATCTATTAAAGCTACTCCAATAAGTTGTTCCTCTTTCATAAAAAGTATCTCTTTGCCATATACATTTTTTGCTTCTACAAATGACCTGCTATACTCTTCAGGTGAGATTGGAGTATATGCCCAATCTTTTTTTTCATTCATTTTTTTATGGTATTTATCATATAGATTTAGGTGTTCTATAGATACAGTAGGGGATTGGATATATACTTTTGTATCTATGTTTTTTGAAAATACTCTTTTTTGAGATTTTGAGAATTTAAACTCATTCACAAGGATTCTCATACTTACACATTCATTGCATGATCTACATTCTGGTACAAAATGCATATGACCAAAACGTCTCCAACCACGCTCCAATAAGGAGAGCTGTTCTTTTGGAGAGCTGTATTTTAGATACTTATATCTAATATCAGAGAGTCTATCATCATAATAAGAACAATCCCTATCCTCTTCAAGAAATTCAAACTCTTCATCTATCTTTTGCATCTATTAACTCTCTGTATTATTAAAAGTAGTCTTTTTTGCAATATGATTAAGTTTTAAGTGTTTTTCACTAACTTTTGAATTTTTAAGTTCCTCTTTAAGAGGTTTGATATTTGCTAAATATGTTTTTTTAGATTTCCCAAATAGTTTCTCTTTTCTAAGTTTTACTAATTTAGCTGGGTTTACTGCTCTTCCATTTTTGTAGATACCAAAGTGTAAGTGTGGTCCAGTACTTCTTCCTGTACTTCCCACATAACCTATGAGCTGACCTTGTTTTACCCTTGATCCAACTCTAAGTCCACCTTTATATTTATGCATATGGGCATATAAAGATTTATAACCACCAGAGTGTCTTATGATGATAGTTTTACCATAACCACCTTTTCTTCCTCTATGGATGATTTTACCATCACTTGTGGCATAAATAGGTCTTCCAACAGGAGCAGCATAATCAACCCCAAGGTGAGCTCTATATCTTTTTAAAATAGGGTGGAATCTTTTGTAAGTAAACCCACTAGAAACCCTAGCATTTCTAACTGGAATTTTAAAGAAATAGTTTGTAAGGCTTCTACCCTTATCATCATAGTATTGACCATCATTGATATTTTCAAAGATAAAGTGTTTTTTCTTTCTTACTTCTACCATTGCACCATGAACTTTTGGCATACCAAAATATTGTCCCATACGGATTCTTTGAGTATATTTGATAGATACTAGATCACCTTTTCTCATCCTTTTAAAGTTTACACTCTTTTTGAATGTTCTTAAAAGTTCATTTGCTAAAGGTTTATTTGCTGTATGTTCCAAAATATCAATATATGGTGATACATTTGTAGGTATCGTGATGGTTTGAGTTGTCTCTTCAAACTCAATTGGGATGATATCTAAGGCAAATTTTCCCTCATCTCTAGTGATATGTAATTGCATCTCTTCACTGATTGGAATTAGTGCTTGTCTTAGTTTCTTTTCATCATCAAAAAGTATATGGTATTTTACACCAGCTACTATCTCAGAGCATAACTCTTGGTCGGTTTTAGATTGATTAAAATATATATCTTGTGGAATCTTATGTTTATTTAAAAAAGTGAGTAGGGTAGTTCCCTTTTCCCAGTTAAGTTCCTCTGCATGTGACCCAAATAAATGTGTCAGTGCTATAAAAAAAACTATTAGTAGTCTCAATTAAACTCTTTATGTTAAAATTTATCGCTTATATTATATAATAAATCTTCTAAAATTTAGGTATATAGGGATTATTTTTTGAAATTATTAGTTATTTTGAGTGTACTAATTTGTACAAATATTTTTGCAAATAGTAAAGACTTAGTTGAGTTATATAGATTACATGGAATTGAAAAAGTTCAAAAAGAACTTGATAGAAACTTACAGAAAAAAGAGTATTGGGCAAATTATTTAAAAGATAAAGATATATCTAAAGGTTATTATGAATCTATAGATCATATTTTAGTATGTCAAAAAGATATGAAAAATTTAAAACTTTATTCTAGAAATGGTAAAGGCTTCAAAGAAGAATTTTCACAAAGTGTATTTATAGGTAAAGGTAAGGGAGATAAGCAGGTTGAAGGTGATCTAAAAACACCTGTAGGAACTTATGAGCTTACAAATAGGTTATCAAAAAACCTTGATCCTTTTTATGGTCCACTTGCATTTGTAACATCTTATCCAAACGCATATGATAAACTTCAAAAGAAAAATGGACATGGAATCTGGATACATGGTTTACCTAAAAATGGAGATAGGGAAGAGTTCACTCAAGGATGTATTGCACTTGAAAATAAAAGTATCAAAAAACTAAATAAAAAGTTTGATTTTAAAAACTCTATTTTGATGATAGAAGAAAAAGGTAAGATAAAAGTATCTGTTGAAGATATTAGCTCAGTTTTAGCTCAAGTATACCAATGGAGAGATTCTTGGAAAAATAGTGATATAGATACATATCTTTCTTTTTATTCAGATAGATTTAGAAAATATGGTGGTATGAGATATGAGCAGTTTAAAAGCTATAAAAGAAGGTTGTTTTCAAGAAATGAAGCTAAAAGCATAGATTTTGAAGATATAAATGTGATGCCTTATCCAAACTCAGATCAAAAGAAAATCTTTAAAGTTATGATGAAACAAAACTATCAAACTAAAAACTATAAATCAAATGATATTAAAGAGCTTTATATTGAGCTTGAAGATGATAGAATGAAGATACTTACAGAAAGCTAAGAGAGCTAAAAACTAAAATCTAAAAGGTAAAAGTTTTTGAGCTACTTTGAAGTGAGAATATAAATTAGTGATTTCAGATTACGTAAGTATTTGTTTGTCATCCATTTTTAGTTTTTACTTTTTAGCTAAAAAAAAGGGGAGACAAAATATTGTCTCCCCCTTTTTTCTTGTAGAAATTATATACTAGTTGTGTTTAGCGTAAGCTGCATCTGTTACAGCTTTTGTATCTACGATGTAAGGAACAAGTGCCATGTGTCTTGCTCTTTTGATTGCCGTCTCAACCATTTCTTGCATATTTTTTGCATTTCCAGTTAATCTTCTAGGCATGATCTTACCTCTTTCACTCATTGAAATTTTTAAAAGATCAGTTCTTTTATAATCAATGTAATCTACTTTCATCTCTGTATATTTACAGAATTTTTTTGAATATTTTCTTTTTTCAGCCATTTTTATTTCCTTCTACTAAAACGGTATTTCGTCTTCGTCTATATCATATTCAGGTATTTGGTGAGCTTGTTGCTGTTGCTGTGCACCCATACCACCTTGCTGTCCCATATTTTGAGCTTGTTGATTATTGTATGATTGTTGTTGCTGTGGCTGTTGATAACTATTTTGTTGTTGGTTATAACCACCTTGATGTTGCTGTTGTTGTGGTGCATTATCATAACCAGAGTTAGCATTATATCCACCACCTTGGCCTTGGTTGTCACCTTTATTATCAAGGAACGTAAAGTTATCTACTCTTAAAGAGTGTCTGCTTCTGTTTGATCCATCTTGTGCAGTCCACTGCTCAAATACAAGTCTACCCTCAAGTAGAACTTTTGAGCCTTTTCTTACATATTGATTTAAAACTTCAGCCTGTTTTCCAAATACATTAAAATCTAAAAAACAAGTTTCATCTTTTTGTTCACCTGTTCCAGATTTATATCTGAAATTTGTAGCAATAGCTGATCTCGCAACTGCTGCCCCACTAGGAAGATATCTTAATTCAATATCTCTAGTTACATGTCCGGCCATTACAACTTTGTTATACATTAATAATCCTTCTTAGCTTGCTTTTTTAGCAGCCTCATCGCTTAGTGCAGTCCATGCAGCGATCTCTTTTTTGTTCTCATATTTAATAAAGATGAATCTTAAGATTTCTTCATTGATTCTATATGTTCTTTCAAGTTCTAAGATTGACTCAGAAGGTGCTTTAAAGTAGATTACGAAGTAGTAACCTCTTTTGTTCTTCTTAATTTCATAAGCTAAAGGTCTAGTTCCCATATCATCAGTAGCTACGATCTCTCCACCATTTTTTTCTATGTTAGCAATTACTTGCTCGATTTGTGCCTTAGTCTCTTCTTCTGTAAGAGTAGGCTTAACGATGAACATCGTCTCATAATGTCTAATTCTAGCCATTAAATTTCTCCTTTGGTTTTGTAGCCGATATCATTGTACCAGCAGGTTTTAATGTCCAGTTTTCACTGAAGTGCGCAATAATATCGAAAAGATTATAAAAGTTTGTTTAAGTAAACTGTAAGTTGGTGATGTAATTCAATTTTATATAAACTTATGTATAATTTGTTTATGAATGAATTTGAAATATTATCAAGAAGTGTAAAAGATTTTTTTACTAAGTCAATGTTAAAAGTAGCTTTATATCCACTTATTATCACTTTAGCTGTGATGTATATATTTTTCTTTGTTGTTGCAGGGGATTTTGTGGACTCTTTAGAAAACTCTACTATCCAGATGGAACAAACCCATGTTGAGACTATCAATGGACAAGAGAATGTTACTACTATAAATGAATCTTACACAGGAATAGGTATCATTGATTATCTATTGAAATTTTCTATTACATCTGGAATTGTAGGATTTTTACTTTATACTGTAGGTACTTTATTTGTAATGATTTTTTCACTTTTTATTGCTCTTATAATAATAGGATTTTTAACTCCACAAATATTATCAAAAATACGTGATAGACACTATGAAGATTTAGAATTTAAAGGCTATGGAACTATTTTTTCTACTATAACTTTTACTATAAAACATATCTTTTTTATGATAGTTTTATTTTTTCTTTTGATCCCTTTATATTTTATACCTATAGTAAATATAGTAGCTTTTAATCTTCCATTTTTCTATTTTTTCCATAAGATGCTACACTTTGATGTTGGATCAACTTTGATGAGAGAAGAGGATTTTGTACTTTTAAAACATAAGTATAAAAATGAGATGAGGATAAAATCTTTTGGGCTTTATCTTATATCTATGATACCTTTTATGGCTTTATTTTCTACAGTGTTTTTTGTGATTTATTTGGGGCATAATTATATTGTGAAGTTGGAAAAAGAGAGTAATTAAAAATTAAATATTAAGGATGTGTTATAACTTGTTCCAGTATATTCAATTTTACTACCTGATGGAGATCCTTTTTCCCACATTTTAAGGTCCGTTATACCAAAATGTAAAGATAGGTCATCAAAAAGTTTAAGATATGTGTTGATCCCTAGTTCATTAGATTCTAAAGTTGATGAATAAAGGTTTTCTACATCATTAGTACCCATAGTAGTATAGATTCCAAAGTAATTAAATTCTAAACCTAGAGAAGTTGAAAAGTTAGTAAGTTTTACATCCGTATTATTAATGCTATTTATAAGATATTGCCCACCTATACTTGCAAAAAAATATTGGCTTTTAAAGGGAAATATTTTTAGAGATAAATCTATACCATGAAGGTTGACTTCTTTATGTTCGTTATTTAAATATTGAACTTCTAGATATCTTGATGTAAGTCCCATATTAAAATCTACTCTTATTTTATCATCATCTGCCCAATAGTTTGATTCAGATTTAGGTGTAGATGGAACGATTCCCGAGAGACCACCAGTTACAAGTACATCTAAAAGAAAACCAACTGCCATAAATAAATCCTAATTAAAAGGTATATTGTAGGGATACGTTAAAGGATTCTCCTACATAACTAGGGGTTTTATTGTGATAACTAAAAATAGTATCGTCTTTTTCATGTATTCTTAAATTAGTTTTTCCTATATGAAGATATAGATTATTGGTTTTGAAATAAATATATATTCCATCATCATCCGATATGTAGAGTTCCTTCTCATGATAGCCTTTTAGTGTTCCTGAACCAAATGAATAATATACACCAAATTTATCAAAATCTAAACCAAATGGAAAATAGTAATAATCATAGTCAACTTTTTGTTTATAATGATTTGTTAAAAATTGTGCTCCAAATCCTAAGAAAAAATACTTATTAATATTTGAATGAGGGAATACTCTTAATACTAATTCTGCTCCATATAAGGTTTTAGTTCTTATATCTTCATCTTGTTTTTGAATTTCCATATATCTTGAAGCTAGTCCAACAGAAAAATCAACATCTGATGGTGAAACTTCTGAAGAGGAAGGAGTTCCTGAACTACTAGCTATTAATCCAGAACTGAGTAAATTTAAAAGAAAAGACACAGAAATAATACCTTATAAATTTTAGTGAAAAGATATTATCTAAAAAGCTATATATTTCGTGTAACTTTTAAGAGTGTAGGCAAACAGCTAAAGCTATTTGTCTACACTACAATATAGATTCTTCCTTTCCTTTGGATATAAAATCTATAGGGCTATATCTTATATCTATGATATCTTTTATGGCTTTATTTTCTAGTGTATTTTTTGTGATCTATTGGGGCATAATTATATTGTGAAGTTGAAGAAATTATCAAATTAGAAAATATATTGAAGCGATACATTATATGATTTTCCTGAATAGTTATAATCTTCAGAATCGTTTTCTTCTTGCATTTCTAAATTTGTGATTCCTAAATGTAAAGACATATTTTCATGTAGTCTAAAGTATATATGTGCCCCTTCTTCTGAACCAGTAATTTTATTTTCATATAAGTTTTTAATCTTATTAGCTCCCAATACATAATATAGACCAAAATATTCAACATCGATACCAATAGGAAGATATACTGAATTGTATGTGATTCTCTCTTCATCATTGTTTGTTAAATATTGATAACCTATCCCAAAAAAAAGGTACTTATTATCAAAAGGAAAAAATTTTAGATTTGTATCAATTCCATAAAGATTTGTTTCTATTTCTTTATTTTGTAGGTACTTTGTTTCTATATGTTTAGAGCTTAATCCCATAGATATTTCTAAGTCACCATTTTCGTAGATATAGTGAGTTTTAGGAGATAGCGAAGGATCGGATGTTTTCATTATAAAGTATAAAAATAAGACTAATACTATAGGAGTATCCAAAAAGAACCTTTATAGATTTATAGAAGTATATCTAATATAAGTTTAACTTTTAAAATCTTATGCAAACAGCCAAAGCTGCCTACATAACTACAATATAAATTCTTCCTTCCCTTTGAATATAAACTCTTTTGTCTCCATTATATTTTTTAAGGGCTTGTTTTAAGGTTTTGATAGATGTTACAGGAATACCTTCAATTTGGATAATATAATCTCCAGCTTTTAGTCCTTTCTCTTGGGCTTTTGAATTTGGCTCAACTTTTTTGATAATTACAAGATTTTGTTCTTCTAATAGAGTTAAACCATCTAGGGCTTTATATCCATCACTTGTATTTTGTACTTCTCCTTTTAAAGAGGCTAGAGTTACATCTAAAGTGATTTTCTTTTTATCTCTTATCACTACCACTTTTACCTTTGATCCTGGTGCCATAAAGCCTACACTATTTCTAAGATCATTAGAGTTTTTTATCTCTTTATTTGCTACCTTGATGATAAGGTCACCCCTTTGGATTCCAGCTTTTTTTGCAGGGGTGTCATCTTCTACGTTCATTACTAGAGCACCCTTTTGATTTCCATAGAAGTTCTTAAGATCACCTGTCACATCAGAGATAGATACGCCAAGATATCCACGGCTTACCTTACCAGTTTCTACTAGGCTTTTTATAATGGCTTTTGCCATATTTGAAGGGATAGCAAATCCTATACCTACATTTCCACCGCTTCTTGAGATGATAGCTGTATTGATACCTATAAGTGCTCCTCTACTATCCACTAAAGCACCACCACTATTTCCTGGATTGATTGAGGCATCTGTTTGGATAAAGTTTTCATAGGCTGCTATTCCTACACCTGTTTTATTTAGGGCTGAGATTATACCACTTGTCACACTCTCACCCACACCAAAAGGGTTACCTATAGCAAACACCACATCACCAACTTTTGCTTCACTTGAATCAGCAAATTTTACAAAGTTTAGATTTTTAGCTTCTATTTTGATTACAGCTAAATCACTTTTTTCATCTGTTCCTATGATCTTTGCTTCATATTCAGTGTTATCATCGCTAGGGATTGTTACTTTTATCTTATCTGCACCAGATATTACGTGATTGTTTGTGATGATATATCCATCAGCAGAGATAATTACACCTGATCCCAATGAGCCTTGTTGTCTTTTTTGTGGGGCTTGTTCTCTAAATTGTTTCCCAAAGAATTGTTCAAAAAATGGGTCATTGAAAAATGGATTATTTTGGTAACTGGTCTCAACTGTTTTCGTTGTTGAGATATTTACAACTGTTTTTCTTGCATCTTTAATGGATTCATTGTAAGAGAGTAATATTCCTTTTTCTGGTACTTGTCTCTCTAAGTTGTTTGGGGCATCTTTAATCTCTAAAGCAAAGAGATTTAGGCTTGATATTAAAATAATAAATGTTGTTAATAATTTCATAAATTCTCCTTTATTAATTCCAAATTATGCAAACTCTATTGCACAATTTGGATAATTTTAGAAATTATAACATTTTGTGGTAAATGAAAGGTATCATTATGCTTTTTTCTTTTTTGTAAGATAAACAAAAATTGATAGTGAGATGATAAATATAGATACACCAGATATAAGATAAAAGGCATTTATCATCTTATCATAGTTCTCAATGGCAATCTTAAATACAACCATAAGCGCTTCAATGGATAAAGCGATAATGATACTGATCAAAAACTTTGTAAGGGTCTTAACTTCAAGTTTAGAATTTTGGCTATAGCTTTTAAAAAACACCTCTTGTTCTAGAACTGTTTTTGCTAGATCAAATATGGCTAAACCTAAGGTGAGGGCAATGATTGGTTTAAATATAGATTCTATACTTACTCCCTCTTCACTTAAGAAACTACTCCCAAAACTATACATGGCATAAATCACAATAAATAGGGATAAAAATACCATTGAAAAACCAGTGATAGCATAAAAGGTCTTAGTCATTTTTCTAAAGGAACTATTTGCATCAATCAACTCCAGTCTTTGAAGTAAGGTTATAAGATTAAAATCAAAAAAGTATATTTTATTTCCTTCTTTTTTAGACATGGTTATACACATATTTTTTGTAGCACCACTTTTATATGGTTTTGTAAATCCAGTATCTATATTTTCATCTATTTGAAGTTTTTTTATAAGGTAATCTCTTGATTCCCCTTTTCTTGATTTATCAGATTTTCCTCTAAATATATTTTCTGATATCTGTTTTTTAGAATCTTTATCCACAATATAAACAAGCTCTAGGGAGACAAAGATATTGTATAGTTTTTTATAGTTATCTTTTTTTACATTTTCTAAAGTTTCAAAATTTGTATCTAGTGTTTCTTGTAAAAAGTTTTCAATATAATCTTTATTTTGGTAATAAATATCTAATATTTCTTTCATATATATCCTTTTTTTTGCTCGAATTATAGCCATTTTATGGGACTTGTTGAGTGTTTTACTGCATAAAAAATATACATGTTATTCTTTGTAACCAAGTTGTAATTAGATAACTGTAAAATCTTGACTTATTTTAAGAACACAAAGGAACAATCTTTGGCTAAGAACACACAAAATCAAGTGTTTGCTTCAAAAAACAAAGCGATGCAGATGAAAGAGAATATCATCAAAGGATTATTGATAAGTGCTGCTGCTATCTCAATCCTTACAACTTTTGGTATCCTTTTTTCAATTCTATTTGAAGCAATTGAATTTTTTAAGTTAAGAAGTTTTTTCTATTTCTTAACGGGAACAGAATGGAGTCCAGGAACTCCTGATAGTAAGTTTGGTGCAATGCCAATCTTTGTTGGTACATTTGTAATTACTTTTATTGCTATGGCTGTTGCTATTCCTGTAGGATTGTTTTCTGCTATTTATATGAGTGAATATGCAAGTGATAGGGGAAGAGCTATTATTAAACCTATACTTGAAATCTTAGCAGGTATCCCTACAGTTGTATATGGTTTCTTTGCTGCTATTACTGTGGCACCATTTATTGTACATGCTTGTGAAGCAATAGGTTTAGATGCATCCTTTAACTCTGCACTTGCTTCAGGTGTGGTTATGGGTATTATGATCATCCCTGTTATCTCTTCACTTAGTGATGATGTTATCTCTGCTGTTCCTGATAGTATGAGAAAAGGATCTTTAGCACTTGGTATGACTAAGGCTGAGACAATTAAAAACATCGTACTTCCATCAGCTATGCCGGGAATTATTTCAGCTTCACTTCTAGCTGTATCTAAGGCTCTTGGTGAGACTATGATTGTTGTTATGGCAGCTGGTATGAATGCAAATAAATTATCTTTAAATCCACTTGAAGATATGACAACGGTTACAGTACAAATCGTAACAGCACTGACAGGAGACTTTGAGTTTAACTCTCCAGATACATTAAGTGCCTTTGCTTTAGGTTTAGTACTATTTGTAGTAACACTAATTCTAAATATCGTTTCAGTTACGATGATTAGAAAATTCAAAGAAAAATATAAGATGAGTAATTTATAATGGAAAAAAACAAAGAACAAAATATATTTTATGATCCTACTTTAAAAAGTAGACATACAAAAGCAAAGATATTTAAAGGTTTTGCTTTAGCTTCACTTGTTGTATCTTTATTCTTTTTAGTGATCTTCTTAACAGATATGATCTCTAAAGGTACACCAGCATTTAAACAAACGTATATTCAAGTTGAAGTAACGTACAATGAGAAAACTGTAAAATCTACAAGAGCAGCTGTAGATAGAAAATATAGAAGACTACTGAGTAGGGCTTGGTTTAGAGAGATTCCAAAACATGTTGAAGCAAATCCAGAGATTATGGGAACTACTCAACTTGTATGGGCTTTAGCGGATGATCAAGCAGATATGTATGTAAAAGAGCATAAGTATAAATTAAAATCTAAAGATTTAGCACTTTTAAAAGAGTTAATTGAGCAAGATAGAGTTGAAACAAGATTTAATACTATCTTCTTTACAACAGGGGATTCATTAATTCCAGAGAATTCAGGTATCTATTCTGCTGCAATTGGTACGATTTTTACACTAATTGTAACTTTATCAGTTGCTTTTCCTATTGGTGTTGCAACGGCAGTTTATCTTGAAGAGTTTGCACCTGATAACAAATTTACCCAATTAATTGAGGTAAATATTAATAACCTAGCAGCAATCCCATCTATCGTATTTGGTTTACTTGGTCTTGCCATATTTATTAATTTATTTGGATTACCTAGATCATCAGCTGTAGTAGGGGGACTTACTTTAGCACTTATGACACTACCAATTATCGTGGTAAGTTCAAGGGCGGCACTTAGATCAGTTCCTGCAAGTATTAGACAAGCTGCATATGGACTTGGTCTTACAAAGATTCAAGTTGTAAGGGATCACGTTTTACCTTTAGCTTTCCCAGGAATTATGACAGGATCTATTATTGGTATGGCACAAGCGATGGGTGAAACTGCACCACTTATCATTGTAGGTATGATTGCATTTATCCCAGATGCACCAGGATCTATTTTAGACGCAGCAACTGTAATGCCAGCGCAAATCTTTACATTTGCAGGTCGTCCAGAGATTGCATATATAGAAAGAACAGCAGCCGCGATTTTAGTACTATTATCTGTACTTATTTCATTAAATGCGTTAGCTGTATATCTTAGACATAAATTTGAAACAAAATGGTAAAAAGAGAAAGAGGAATATAATATAATGAGCAAAAATAAAGTAAAAATTAATACAAAAAATTTAAATCTTTGGTATGGGCAAAAACATGCACTTCATGATTTAAACTTAGAGATTTATGAAAATAAAGTTACAGCACTTATTGGACCATCAGGATGTGGTAAATCAACTTATCTTAGATGTTTAAATAGAATGAATGACCTTGTAAGTAGTGCAAGAATTGAAGGTGATGTTATTATCGATGGTAAAAATATTTATGATAAAGATGTTGATGAGGTAAGTGTAAGAAAAAGAATTGGTATGGTATTTCAACAACCAAATCCATTTCCAAAATCTATTTATGAAAATGTAGCATATGCACCACTTAAGCATGGGATTGTAAAAAAAGGAAGTGAGTGTGATGAGCTTGTTGAAAAGTCATTAATTTCAGCTGGTATTTGGGATGAGGTAAAAGATATCTTACAACAACCCGGAACAGGTCTTTCCGGTGGTCAACAACAAAGACTTTGTATTGCTAGAACAGTTGCGGTTAAACCAGATGTGATTTTAATGGATGAACCAACATCAGCACTTGATCCAATCTCTACAGAAAAGATTGAAGCACTTATGCTAGAGCTTAAAAAGAAATATACAATCGTAACAGTTACACACAATATGCAACAAGCTGCAAGAATTGCTGATTATACAGCATTTTTCCACTTAGGTGATCTAATAGAATATGATGAAACTGAGACTATTTTCATCAATCCAAAAGAGAAAAAAACAGAAGATTATATTACAGGAAGGTTTGGATAATGTTAAAAAATTATGAAGAGAAGCAAGTAGAGATAAGAGAAAAGATTAAGAAGCTTCTTCAAGGTCTTATTGATGCAAATAAGGTTGTATTAAAATCACTTGATGATTGTGATAAGAAAAAGATTGAAGATGCTAAGAAGTTTGTTACAAATATGAGTAAAAAAACTTCAAATGTTGATAATGAAACAATAGCAACTTTAGCACTGCACCAACCAGAAGCAAAAGATTTAAGAGAGCTTGTATCATTTTTAAAGATCACAAATGAGATATTAAGAGCTTCATATAATACAAGAAACTTTATCAATGGTTTTAAAGAGGTATGTGAAGATATTGATCTTAAGGTTGTAAAAGAGTATGCTATCCCTATGCAAAAAGCTACCCTAAAAGCTTTAACAGGTGCATATGATATGATCTGTACAGATTGTATTGATGAATCAAGGGATATCTATAATAAAGTACTTATCAATGAAAACAAAACAGATGATATGTATGATTTAATTGAAAAAGATTTATTAAAAGATAAAAGTGGTACAGAGTTTAAAAAGATTCATGAGATGCTTGGTGCTCTTAGAAAAAGTGAAAAAATAGCTGATAGAGCACTTGGAATTGCATCATTACTTTTATATTCAAAAGTTGGTGGGGAATTACATCAGCTGTAATAAAAACTAGTAATCTAAATAACTAGTCCTAATTTAATTTGCTATAGGATAAAATAATTTATGGAAAAAACAATATTAATAGTAGAAGATGAAGTTGATATTTTAGAACTTTTAGAATATACCCTTACAAAAGATGACTTTGAAGTTATTGGTTGTGTAAATACATCAAATGTAAGACAGATCCTTGATGAAGAGGATATTGATCTTATTTTAATGGATAGAAACCTTCCAGGAACAGAAGGGAGTGTTTATATAAATGGTCTTAGACAAATGGGGTATGATCAACCAGTGATCTATATTACAGCAAAAGATAGCAATGATGATATTATTGAAGGATTTAAAAGGGGTGGTGATGATTATATCACTAAACCTTTCAATCTAGAAGAGTTAAAAGCTAGGGTAAATGCAGTGATAAAAAGAACATCTGCTAAGGTTGATCTTTTAAGATATAAAGATATTGAATATAATAGAAAAAATAAAAAGTTTAAGATAGAAGGGCAAGATGTACACCTTACTCACCTTGAACATGATCTATTATTAGAGTTTTTAAAAAATAGAGATATTTTACTTTCTCGTGAGCATTTACTTGAAAATGTTTGGGAAGATTCTATTGAGAAAAAATCAAAAACAGTTAATGTTGCCATAAAAAGATTAAAAGAAAAAATCGATCCAGATGCTAAAAAAGAGTATATCAAATCTGTACGTGGTGAGGGTTATATCTTTTGTTAAAACTTCATCAAATATTTTTACGTAAATTTATCTGGGTATTTTTATCTATATTCTTAATATCTGTTATCTTTATATATTTTTGGATGAAAAATGTATTTACTGATGAGATGAGGGGTGAACTTATACACCAAACACAAATCATCTCTTTAAGTATAGAAGCTTCCGAAAATTTAAACTTCCTATCCCAAAAAATCAAATCCATGATCAATTCCCGTGTTACTATTATAGATGCCAATGGTTTAGTTTTAGGGGAGAGTGATGAAGATATAACTACTATGGATAACCATGCAAATCGTGCAGAGGTTATCCAAGCAAAATACCAAGAATATGGCTCTATAATAAGATACTCAAATACAGTAGAAAAAGATCTTTTATATGTGGCTAAAAAGTTTCAAATATCTGGAAAAGAGTATTATATTAGAGTTGCAAAGGATATGGATAAATTAAAACAAGAGTTTATCTATCTTGTGATTCAGATGTCTTTTATTTTTGCAATATTTTTAGGTATATTATTTTATATCAGTTTTAGAATATCTAAAAATGTATCCAATCAAACAGATCTAATTTTAGAGTTTTTAACAAAACTATCAAAACAAAGAAAAGATTATACAATCTCTTCAACCTATTCAATTGAGTTTTATGAGATCACAAAACTTTTATCAAAAGTATCAAAAGCCTTAGCAAAAAAAGATAAACAAAAAGCAAAATATACAGCAAAACTAAAAGCCTCAAACCAACAAAAAGATAATATTATCTCAGCTATCTCCCATGAGTTTAAAAATCCTATCTCAGTGATCACAGGCTATTCTCAAACAATTTTAGAAGATAAAGATATCAATGAAAAAATTAGGGATAAGTTTTTACAAAAAATTTCTTCAAACTCTCAGAGGCTTACTAATATGATAGATAGACTTAGATTATCTATGAAGCTAGATGAGGGTAAACAAAATAAAAACCTTGTAGATTGTGATGTGAAAAAGATTGCGTTACAGTGTGCAAGTGATTTACAAGATAAATATACCAATAGGGAAGTGGAAGTAGAGGGTGAAAATCTTAGTATAAAAGCTGATGATACTCTTCTTTCTATTGCTATTTTAAATCTAATAGAAAATGCCCTAAAATATTCTGAAGATAAAGTTGAAGTAAAAATTACAAATGACTCTATAGAAGTTCATGATAAAGGTATAGGGATTGATGAAAAAAATATCTCTAAAATAACCTCTAAATTTTATAGGGTTTCTTCAAATGGTTGGGATAACTCTTTAGGGCTTGGGTTATCTATAGTAAGCAATATTTTAAATATCCATGACTTTAAATTAGAGATCCAAAGTACCGAGAATGAGGGCTCTGTCTTTATAATTAAGCTACAATAATGTAGAACCATTACATTATTGTAACTTTACTACACACATCAAGTATTTTTTGTTTCTTTTGCTCCGTACTTAAGGAATGATTTAAACAATTAATTTACTTCTAAGTTACCATTTACTAACACTTAGATATTATATCTACTATAATTACGCGCATAGTATCGATTTGACACAGTGTAATACTAATATAAAATATAAATAATATCTCAACCGTATAAGTTATGCCTTATATTTTTGGAGTAAAATTCCCATTTTTAAAGCTATATAGCTAAGGTTTAAGCTTAATGGTACAAATTATGCTAATAAGATAGTTTATACAAATTATTTATGCAAAATTGTTTATATACAGATTTTATATTTTAACTATTTACTAGAATGAATATTGAAAAAATTTAAGGAGAAGTTATGACCCATATGGACTTTTCACACCCGTACTTTGGTGTTTTTGTGATGTTCGTATTTACATTTGCTGCATTTTTAGGCACAACAGCCTTAGCAAGATATGTAAGTAGAAAAATCGCAAGACTAGATACAGAAAAACTTAAAAGTACAATCTATGAATGTGGACCAGAGGTAACAAAACAGCCAAATACTGTTTCGGCTCAGTTTTATCTAATGGCACTTTTATTTATCTTATTTGATGTGGAGATTGTATTTATGTTTCCATGGGCAGTTGATTTTAAAGTATTAGGATGGTTTGGATTTATTGAGATGATCCTATTTATTTTACTTTTAACAATTGGTTTCATATACGCATGGAAAAAAGGAGCGCTTGAATGGCACAGCATAAAGTAAACTATTTAGCAGATGGGGGAGCACCAATTGCCCTTACTACGGTTGATAAGATTGTAAACTTTGGTAGATCTAACTCTTTATGGCCACTTACTTATGGACTTGCCTGTTGTGCTATTGAGATGATGGCAACAGGTGCTGCAAGATATGACTTTGATAGATTTGGTACTATCTTTAGAGCATCTCCAAGACAAGCAGATGTTTTAGTGATTGCTGGAACGTTGACAAAAAAACACGCTGAATTTATGAGAAGACTTTATGATCAAATGCCAGATCCAAAATGGGTAATATCAATGGGATCATGTGCAAATACTGGAGGTATGTTTAATACCTATGCAACAGTTCAAGGTGCAGATAGGGTTGTACCTGTAGATATTTATCTTCCAGGATGTGCCCCAAGACCAGAGACTTTACAATATGCACTTATGATGTTACAAAAAAAGATAAGAAGAGAGTCTATTTTTAGAAAAGTAAAACCAAAGAGGTTAGTGTAATGAGAAAATATACACCTAAAAATGATGTACAACAAAAATCTTATTTTAATGATAGATTTTTTGTAAAACCAGAAATCCCAAAAGAAGCTGTAGATACTGATGAAGTTTTCAATGAAGACTATAAAAGCTTGAGCGAAAAAGTAGCAGTAAGTGAAGCATATATCGAATATGACCATTTAGTGATGTATGTGGATTCAAAAAACAATTTTGAAGCAGTAAAACACGCTAAAGAGGTTTTAGAATATGACTTTATGATTGAGCTTAGTGCCATAGACTTTTTAGCTGAGCGTGGTGGATTTGAAGTGTTTTACGAGATGCTTTCCACGTCTAAACATAAAAGAATCAGAATTAAAACTTTTATAAAAGAGGATGAGCCTATAGAGTCTGTTAATGCTTTATTTAGATCAGCTGATTTTTCTGAGCGTGAGATGTATGATATGTATGGAGTAAAACTTCAAAACCATCCATATCCAAAAAGAATCCTTATGCCAGATGATTGGTATGATTATCCACTTAGAAAAACTTACCCCCTACAAGGTGATGAGGCTGCAAGTTGGTATGAGGTTGATAAGATTTTTGGAAAAGAAGCTAGGGATGTTATTGGTCCAGAGATTAGAGATGCAGCAGCTGTAGATAGATATGATACTGAGCGTTTTGCTCGTCTTGGTCATGAGGTTCCAAAAGGTGTTGATATCACTGATGGAAAAGAGCCTGAGAATACTCCACTTGCTTATCAAGAAGAGGGTGGAGTTAAACTTTTTGGTAAGAGACTTGTTACTAAGTTTGATGAAGATGAGAGTAAAACTCTTGATAAAAGAGTGTAGGGAAGAGCGATGCAAGTAAAAAATAAATTAAAACCTTTTTTTGAAAATCTTTCTTTTGAGAGGGAAGATAACACGATGGTTGTTAACTTTGGTCCTCAACACCCTTCAGCTCATGGGCAACTTAGACTTGTACTTGAACTTCAAGGGGAAGAGGTAGTAAAAGCTTATCCCGATATTGGATACCTTCACAGAGGTATGGAAAAGATGGGTGAGAATATGATCTATAATGAATTCTTACCTACAACAGATAGAATGGACTATATTGCTGCCACTTCAAATAACTATGGATTTGCTTTAGCTGTTGAGAAACTAATTGGAGTTGAAGCTCCAAGACGTGCTGAAGTGATAAGAACTATGTTGCTTGAATTAAATAGAATCATCTCTCACCTTTTCTGGCTTGCTACCCATGCACTGGATGTTGGTGCTATGAGTGTATTTTTATATACATTCCGTGAGAGGGAATATGCAATGGATCTTATGGAAGATTATTGTGGCGCTAGGCTTACTCATTCTGCAGTTAGAATTGGTGGAGTTCCTCTTGATCTGCCTGATAATTTTATCCCTGATTTAAGAAAGTTTATTCTGACACTTAGGGAACAAATTGAAGTATATGAAGGGCTTCTTACAGAAAATAGAATTTGGAAAATGAGACTTGAAAATGTGGGTGTATTATCACCAGAGATGGCAAAGTCATGGGGATGTACAGGTGTTACCCTTAGAGGTAGTGGAGTGAAATGGGATCTTAGACGTGAGATGCCTTATGGTCTTTATCCTGAGCTTAATTTTGATGTGCCAGTTGCAGATACTTGTGATAGTTATGGAAGATATAAGTGTTATATGGCTGAGATGAGAGAATCTACAAAAATCTTAGAGCAACTTATTCCAATGTACGAGTTAAGTGATCCAGAGCTTATGGCTCATGCACCAGAGTATATCTCATCTTCAAAAGAGGAGATGATGACTCAAAACTACTCTTTAATGCAACACTTTGTATTAGTTACACAAGGGATGAGACCACCAAAGGGTGAGATATATGTGGCTACAGAGTCACCAAAGGGTGAGTTAGGATTCTTTATCAAATCTGATGGAAGCCCATACCCATATAAATTAAAACTAAGAGCACCAAGCTTTTGGCATACTGGATTATTACAAGATATTTTACCAGGATGCCAATTGGCAGATGTTGTTACTATTATTGGTAACTTAAACATCGTATTTGGTGAAGTTGATAGATAATGGTGAGAAACGTGAAAAAAGTAAACAATTTTAATTTTTTAGTTTCGGAACCGGAATGGTCGGAACGAAGTGAAGCCATGGAGGCACAGAGATGAAACGTTATGACTTAAGACCCTTAAAAGATAACTTTTATGACCGTATGTTAGAACTTATGGATACTGACATAAAAGATAATGAAAATGCAATTTTCCTTTTTGAGATTGGAGATTTTACTCCTATTCAAAAGGTATCTGATTTAGCTTTTGAGAATAACTATACCGTTATGAATTCATTAAAATTTAATGAGGTTGATTGGACAGTAGTTATAAAAAAAGAACCAGATGCAGAGAAAATTGAAAGACTAAAAAAAGAAGCAGAAGAGAAGGCCGCAGAAGAAGCTAAAAAAGCAGCTTTAGCAAAAGAAAATAATGATGAAGATGATGAAGATTAAAGGTAGGATTTAATGATGAATGATATTATAAAAAATAGTGAAGCGATTATAGTTTTAGGCTCACGTATATCTTTGGATAAACCAGAATTATTAAATAGTATAAAAGACTCTAGCCTTTCACAGTTTGTATATATGCACCCAATTGATGATAAAGAATTAGAAAATCTTTACACACAATTTATAAAATATGAAGTGGGAAGTGAAGAGGGTGTGGTTGCCTTACTTGCTTCATTTTTAATAAGTGCTGCTGATGAAAAAACTATGGAGTATTTAGAAGATCTAGATATCGGTTATATCAGTGGTGAATCAAGTGTAGGTGAAGAGGAGCTTGAAGAGTTAGTAGAAAACTTTAGCTCTAAAACTAAAAAAACACTAATTATCGGTGATGATATTATCAAACACTCAAGAAGTGAAAATATATTTAAACTAGTTTCAATTATAAAAAAATACACAGATTTTGAAGTGATCTTATTATCTGGAGATGATATAGCCCTAGAGGTGGATGATATGGATGAAGTTGAAGATATTGATACTTACAATGGTACAGTTATTTATAATGTAAAAGACTCATCAACTGAATCTATAAAAGGTAGTAAAGCCTTTGCTATGGCTGCAAGAATCCAGCCTGGTGATACTATAAATATCTCATATGCAGATCAAAGTATTGTTAAAAAGTTTGAACTTGATCAAGATATAAAAGGTACTGTTGCCCTTTATCCTATAGTAAATGATTCAGACCTATTATCTGATGGTTATCGTTTTAAGCAAGTTAAGATATCTAAGGTAGAGGGATGAGTGATTTATTAAATCTTACTATTGATGGAAAAGAGATTCAAGCAAAAGAGGGTGAAACCCTACTAAATATTGCAAGGGCAAATGATATCTTTATCCCTGCACTTTGTTATGTAACAAGATGTACCCCAACTCTAGCATGTAGAGTATGTCTTGTGGAAGCTGATGGTAAACAAGTATATGCTTGTAATGCTAAAGCAAAAGAGGGAATGAGTGTAAATGTTACCACTGAAAATATCGCAAAAGAGCGTAGAGCTATTATGGAGGTTTATGATGTAAACCACCCATTACAATGTGGTGTTTGTGATCAAAGTGGTGAATGTGAACTACAAAACTACTCTTTATATATGAAAGTAGACTCACAATCTTACTCAATAAAAGATGTAAATAGACCAGCAGCCACATGGGGAGTTATGAAATACGATCCAGGTCTTTGTATCGTATGTGAGAAGTGTGTAACTGTTTGTAAGGATATGATCGGATCAACAGCACTTTCAACTGTAAAAAGAGGAAGCGAACCACTAGCCAAAGAGCTAAAATCAACTATGCCAAAAGATGCTTATTCTATGTGGAATAAACTAAATAAATCATTGATCGGATTTGATGAAGATAAATGTGTTGATTGTGGTGAGTGTATTGCTGTTTGTCCTACTGGTGCAATGGTAAGTAGTGATTTTCAATATAAATCAAATGCATGGGAGCTTACAAGAATTCCAGCATCAAACCCATTTGCTTCAGATTGTTCTTTAATGTATTACGAAGTAAAACATGAATCAATTGAAAACCATGATAATCAAATCATCTATAGGGTGACAAATGATTCCCACTATGCAAGTTTAAGTGGAAGTACAAGATTTGGATTTGATTTTGAAAATAGAGTTGAGGGTAAAGATGAGGAAGCTTTTAATAAAGCACTTGAAGCTTTAAAAAGTTCTGAGACTATTAAATTTAACTCATTTATCACAAATGAAGAAGCACTCATTTTACAAAAGATAAAAGATAAGCTAGGAATTAAACTAGTAAATGATGATGCATATATGTTTAAATCATTTATGGATAACTACTCAGCTGTAACTGGTAAAGCTTTATATTCTGGTGATCTTAAAAAGATCCATGATAGTAACTTTATTATCTCTGTGGGAAGTTTCCTAAAGTCTGATTCTCCAGCATCTAAAAATGCCTTTAATAATGCTATCACTTTAAATAAGGGTGCAGGATTATATTTCCACCCGATTGGTGATCCAATTGTAGAAGGTTTTGGTAAAAAAGGTAAAACAATTGAGACTATTGCTCACAATACTTTAGCTGAAGAATCTGTATTATATTTTATTTTGGATCAGTTTGCTGAGGATTTACCAGCAGAGATTTCTGAGTATATTGCATCATTTAGAGAAACAAGAACTAAAACTATTGTTGAGACTATAAAAGATCAAGTGATATCTAAAGTTGTGGATAAAGAGACTGGTGAAGAGAAAGAAGTGAAAAAGATGGTTCCTAAAAAGGTTAAAAAAGAGGTAGAGTTTGAATACACTAGGCTTTTAGATAATCTTAAGCAAGATGAAAAACTTCTTGATACCATAGAAGCTATGCTTGCTAAAAAAGATACATATTCTTTAATTATTGGTGAGGATATCATCTCCCATCCAAATGCTAAAAACTTAGCTTATTTATGTGGTATCATTGACAAATACACAAAATTTGATGTGGTGATTATTCCTACACAAACAAACACTTTAGGCGTAAGTCTGATTTGTGATCTTGATCCTATTGAGAGTGGTAAAACTGTTGGATATAACATGGATGCAGATTTTGTACTAAGCGCTTTAGGTGATGGTGATCTTGATATGCCAGCACTAAATCAACAAGAGGGAACTTTTACAAATATCGATAAAAGGGTAGTACCTACAAATGCAGCTCTATCTTATAATGGATATGAGTTAAACCACTTAGCTATGGCTCTTGGAATAGAATCTGAAGAGACAATAGATCATACACTTGATTTACCTACTGCTAAAGGTTATAAATCAGTAGATTTTGACTCATTACCAAATGAGTTTAAAAATGATAGAAGTGAAAATAGAGGATATCTTTTAGATGATACCCCAGTTGCTCTTGGTGAAGATAAGGTTGTGCAAATCTTAAATCAAGAGGTTGCATCTACGATTATCTATAGAGCAAATCCTATCAATCAAGTAAATGAGTTCACGCAAAAAGCAAGACTATTAAATGAAGAGACAGCTTTATATTTGTCAATTGATGGTGCTGAATCTTATGAGGTGCAAGAGGGTGATATTGTAAGTGTAAGTGCAAATAATTGCAATATCAAACTAAAAGTTATAGTTGATAATCAAATAACAGGAAATATCGGATATATCCCAACTTTTGATAAAAAGATAGAGACTAAAAAACTATTTGGTAGTTATAGATTTAATCAAGCTACCATAAGTAAAGTGTGAGGTTAATATGGAGAGTAGTATTATAATTGAAACAATAGTAAAAGTACTAATTGTAGTATTAGTATTTTCAGCTCTTGCAGGTTTTACCACATATATTGAGAGAAAAATATTAGCTTTTATGCAAAGAAGACTAGGACCAATGCATGTGGGACCATTTGGTATTTTACAAATATTAGCTGATGGGGTTAAACTTTTCACAAAAGAGGATTTTGTACCACAACACGCTATCAAACCAATATTTATGATCGCACCTGTAATTACAGTGGCAACTGCGTTTATTGCTATGAGTGCGGTTCCATTTTTCCCAGAGTTTACAATCTTTGGACATACAGTAAGACCGATAATCGCTGATATCAATGTAGGTGTACTTTTTGTACTTGGTGTTATGGCTTCAGGGCTTTATGGACCACTTCTTGGTGGTATGGCAAGTGCAAATAAATGGGCACTTCTTGGAGGTGCAAGAACAGCTATCCAACTTCTTTCATATGAAGTTGTAACTGGTCTTTCTCTTCTTACTCCACTTATGATAGTTGGTTCTTTATCACTAATTGATATAAATAATTACCAAGCTGGTCCAGTTGCAAGTTGGCTTATTTGGTCTCAACCTTTAGCATTTGTTTTATTTTTAATTGCTGGATATGCTGAGACAAATAGAACACCATTTGATTTACTAGAACATGAAGCAGAGATTGTAGCTGGATATGCTACAGAATACTCTGGTATGAGATGGGGTATGTTTTTTATAGGTGAATATGCAAACCTATTTACTATCTCATTTTTAACAGCACTTATTTTCTTAGGTGGATTTAATGATTTATGGTTTATCCCTGGAGCTATTGCAATCATCTTAAAAGTGATGTTCTTAATCTTCTTATTCTTATGGACTAGAGCTTCTTGGCCTCATGTTAGACCAGATCAATTGATGTGGTTATGTTGGAAAATCCTAATGCCTTTAGCGATCTTAAATGTGATCGTTACTGGTGTAGTGATGATGTTTTAAGGAATAATGATGAGTTTAGAACAATTTAAAGATAGAAACATCGGACAGGGTGAATATAAGCTTATGGAGATAGAGCCTTATCCTGAGACAGGATGGCAGGCTTTTAAAAGAGGATTTAAAAGATCTATCAAAGGTGAATTATTTGGTGGTCTAAAAATCACTTTTAATATTATGAGAGAAGCTCTATTTAAAGACAAAATGCACACAGTAAAATACCCAATGGAAAAACTTCCAATTGGACCAAGATATAGAGCTGTACATAAACTACTAGGATTACTTGAAAGTGGTTATAATAGATGTATTGGTTGTGGTTTATGTGAAAAAATCTGTATATCAAATTGTATTAAAATGGATACAAAAATAGATGAAAACTCTAGAAAAGAGGTTACAGAATATTCTATTAATCTAGGACGTTGTATTTTTTGTGGATATTGTGCTGAAGTTTGTCCAGAGCTTGCAATTGTACATGGTGGAAGATATGAAAATGCAAGTGAGCAAAGAGCACACTTTGTACTTAAAGATGATCTTCTTACACCAATCGATTTTATCAAAAATCAAAAAGAGTATCCAGGTTTTGGTGCACCTTCACCTGATGCTGATGAAAAAATCAAAAAAACACCGTTAGCGTATTAGGGGTTTATATGTTTGAAGTTATAGCTTTTTATCTATTCGCTTTTTTAGTAATCGCGATGTTTAGTATTACAGTGTTTACAAACAATGCACTGTATGCTTTAAGTTCACTAGCAGCTGGTATGATCTTTATATCTGCATTTTTCTTTTTATTAAATGCAGACTTTTTAGGGGTTGTACAGATTATAGTTTATACAGGTGCAGTGATGGCTCTATATGCCTTTGGTATGATGTTCTTTGATACTATCTCTGAGGTAAAAGAGAAGTTTGCAAATCCAAGATTGACATTTTTATTAAGTGGTTTATCTGCACTTTTAGTAGTTCTTATTTTTGTAGCACCATTAATTGGGGCAAATGTGGAAGCAAACTATCCAGTACACCCTGAGTATGGAAATGCTCAAGATGTAGGTCTTGTACTATTTACAAAATATCTTGTACCTTTTGAGGTTGCTGCGGTTATGCTTTTAGTTGCAATGATTGGTGGAATTATCTTAGCTGGTAAAAAGATGGATGTATCTTATACTGATTTAGCAGAGGAAGATGTAAAAGAACAAGATAAATTAAATGATGAAAAGGGGATAAAATGACATTAGAATTAAATGATTATTTAATCCTTAGTACGATTATATTTTTTATTGGACTACTAGGTGTTATTAGAAGAAAAAATCTTCTTATGCTTTTTTTCTCCACAGAGATTATGTTAAATGCTGTAAATATTGGTATGGCTGCCGTATCACATTATCATCAAGACCTAACAGGTCAAATGTTCGCATTTTTCATCGTAGCTATTGCAGCAAGTGAAGTTGCTATAGGTCTTGGACTACTTATTCTTTTATATAAAAGAAAAGGTACTATTGACCTAGATAAAATATCAAGTATGAAGGGGTAGGGATGTTGGAAAAATATTTATATATTGCACTATTTGCTCCTCTAGTTGGTTCACTGTTTGCAGCACTTTTTTCTCAAACAAAAAGAAAACTTTTAATAGGAATTGTTACATCAGCGCTTCTTGGTGTATCTATGATAGCATCACTTGTACTTTTAAAGTATGTGATGGCTGGAGAGATTGTACATGTAAAACTTCTTGATTGGATTGTGATTGGAAACTTAGATATTCCATTTGGATTTATTGTTGATCCTGTAAGTGTTACTATGATGTGTGTGGTTACAGTTGTATCAACTATGGTTCATATTCACTCAATTGGATATATGGATCATGATAAGAGTTTCAATAGATTCTTTGCATGGTTATCAGCTTTCGTGTTTTCTATGATGATTCTTGTGATGAGTGATAACTTTGCTGGTCTATTTATAGGTTGGGAAGGTGTTGGTCTTTGTTCCTGGGGTCTAATTGGTTTTTGGTATCATAAAGAGGACAAAGCTCTTACTAAAGATATCTACAACTCACCATTTTCAACCCTATCTCCACATTCTTCAATCAGCCCAGGTTACGCGGCAAATGAAGCGTTTATTATGAATAGGGTTGCTGACCTTGCTATGCTTATTGGTATCTTCTTAATTTTTTGGAATATTGGAAGCTTACAATATGACGAGGTATTTGCTAAGATTGATTTATTATCACATGGTTTAGTAGTAGCTATAGCTATTTTCTTATTTATCGGTGCTATGGGTAAATCAGCTCAATTCCCATTTAACCAATGGCTTGCAAATGCGATGGAGGGTCCTACTCCTGTATCTGCACTTATTCACGCAGCGACTATGGTAACAGCGGGGGTTTATTTAGTAGTTAGGGCAAATGAGATATTTGTAATAGTTCCAGAAGTTGGATACTTTATCGCTTGTCTTGGTGCATTTGTTGCTATCTTTGCAGCATCCCAAGCACTTGTGGCTACAAATATTAAAAAGATTATTGCCTTTTCAACATTATCACAACTTGGATATATGTTTGTTGCTGCTGGTCTTGGGGCATATTGGGTGGCACTATTTCACCTTGCAACCCACGCCTTCTTTAAATCGGTACTTTTCTTAGGTGCTGGTAATGTTATGCATGCTACAAATGATGAGATAAATATTAAAAATATGGGTGGATTGTATAAACATATGAAAGCAACAGCTATTATTATGATAGTTGCTTCAACTGCTCTTGCTGGTATTTGGCCATTGGCAGGTTTCTTCTCAAAAGATTTAATTCTTGAAGTAGCCTTTGGAGCTCATGCTTATATCTTATGGGCTATCCTTTATATAACAGCGGGTCTTACTGCATTTTATTCATTTAGACTTATTATGTATGTATTTTTTGGTGAAGAGAGATTTAAAGAATTTGGTTACCATCCACATGAAACTTATAAATTTGTGATCGCAGCTATGACACCACTTGCAGTTTTAGCGGTGATAGCTGGATGGTTTAAAGGATCGTTTGTAGAGATGATCACAACAACTTTACCAAAACTTGAAATCCATGTAAGCTCTTTAACTTTATGGATTCTTATTATCCTTACAAGTGCAATAGCACTTGGTGGTATAGCTTTTGCAGCTAAAAGATATCTAAAACATGGTACATATTTCTCTGAGGGTATGAAAGATAAATTTATCTATAGATTATTGGCAAACCAATACTATATACCGCATATGCTAGAAAATGTTATCAATAAACCATATCTTGCAATGTCAAAATTCTCATGGAAGTTTATCGATCTTAAGATCATAGATTCACTTGTAGATTTTATTGGTAATACATTTTATAAAACGGGTGGCGAAGTAAGAGCTATGCACTCAGGGAATCTATCAGGGGCATTAAAATGGATGGCCTTTGGTTTAACAATATTAATAGTTTTAGCTGTAGCGCTAGCTGGAATTAAATAAGGAGTGAATGAATGGATCATATTTTATCTATATTAGTATTTTTTCCAGCATTTGCAGCGGCAATAGCATTTGTTGTAGACAGAGATAGTATTAGAACCTATGCCATTGTAGTAACTTTAATAGAATTTATACTTTCATTATATTTATGGGTTTTATTTGATGGTACAAATGGAGATTATCAGTTTACTGAGTTTATCCCTATCATCCCATCTTATGGTATAAGTTATAATCTTGGTGTTGATGGAATCTCATTATTCCTAATTATCCTGACAACTTTTATGACGATGATCTCTATTATAGGATTAACTGAAACAAGACATCTAAAAAATCTTATCATCACTGTATTATTCTTAGAGATGACTATGGTGGGTGTATTTGTTGCTTTAGATGCTATAGTGTTTTATGTATTTTGGGAGCTTTCACTTGTACCTATGCTTTATATTGTGGGTGCATGGGGTGGAAACCTTAGAATCTATGCTTCGATCAAGTTTTTCTTATATACCTTTACAGGATCATTAGTGATGCTTGTGGGTATGTTATATCTAGGATATGTATATTACGAAACAACAGAAGGAACTTGGAGTTTCGCTCTACAAGATTGGAATATGCTTCTTATGCCTTATGATATGCAACTATGGCTATTTTTGGCATTTTTCCTTGGATTTGCTATCAAAGTGCCAATGGTACCATTTCATACATGGCTTCCATATGCCCATGGTCAAGCACCAACAATTGGTTCTGTGATATTAGCCGCAGTACTTCTTAAAATGGGTACTTATGGGTTTATCAGATTTTCACTTCCACTATTTCCAGATGCTAGTGTAGCTATGATGATCCCTATGGGTATACTTGGAGTTATAGCTATTATCTATACAGCTATGGTAGCTTATGCCCAAGAGGATATGAAGCAGGTGGTTGCTTATTCATCTGTATCACATATGGGTGTGATCATCCTTGGTACTTTTGCACTAAATGTTGAGGGTATTGGTGGATCGATTTTCTTAATGATCTCACATGGTATCGTTTCAGGTGCACTGTTTATGCTTGTGGGTGTAATTTATGATAGAAGACATACTAAGATGATAGATCAGTTTGGTGGTTTAGCTTCTGTGATGCCAAACTATGCAACTATCTTTGGTATTATGCTTATGGCTTCAGTTGGATTACCTTTAACTATTGGTTTTGTTGGTGAGTTCTTGTCTCTGCTTGGATATTTTAAAGTATCACCATTTTTAACAATTTTAGCGGGACTTACTATTATCCTTGGGGCTGTTTATATGCTTGTACTTTATAAAAAGACATTCTTTGGACCAGTTACCCATGAGAAAAATAAAAAATTAAAAGATCTAAATGGAAAAGAACTTGCTGGTCTTATCCCACTTGTAATGCTTGTGATTTATTTAGGTGTTTATCCTAAACCAGTACTTGATCCAATAAATACATCTGTAAAGCAATTACTTCAAATTATGGCAATAAAAGCAGAAAAAAATGAAGAAGGGAATTATCCTTATACTTTAAATAAACTTCGTGAAGTAAATACTATTGGGGAGGTTAAATAATGATACAGCCAATCTCAATCGATATAGCAAGTTTAAATCTTGCATCTTTAGTACCAATGCTTATAGCTGTTGGTGGAGCTTTAGTAATCATTTGTATTGATCTTATGAATAAAAACCTTGATAGGTCTATGTATATAATCCTTACAATCTTATTCTTACTAATTGATTTAGGAAGTGTAATTGGATATACAGGAGCTACAAGAGGTTTCTTTGATGTGATGTTGATGGATGGTATCTCTATCCTTGCTCAAATCATTATCATAGTAGGTTCAGCTTTATTTATACTTCTTACACTTTCAAGAAAAACATTCCATGAGTATAAATACCCTGAGTATTTTGCACTATTTTTATTTATGACTGCTGGATTCCAGTTTATGGTAGCTTCAGATAATCTTATCTTGATCTTTGTAGGTTTAGAGACTGCATCTTTAGCCCTATATACAATGATTGCTATGCATAATCGTGATAAATCAATAGAAGCAGCTATCAAATATTTTACAATGGGTGCTTTAGCAGCTGCCTTTTTTGCCTTTGGATCGATGATCTTTTACGCTCTAACAGCAAGTGTAGAGCTTGGTCAAATCTCAGAAGTGATATCTGCTAATAATTTTGATAACTATCCAATGATCTTAGTTGGTGTAGTATTTATGCTTGCAGCTCTTGGATTTAAACTTACCCTTGTACCATTTCAAACATGGGCACCAGATGTATATGAGGGATCAAATGCAGCTATGGCTGGATATATCTCTATCATCCCCAAAATCGCAGTATTTGTTGTAGCTTTAAGATTTTTTGAAATCTTTGTAAGTGTAAATGATATCTGGGTAGATGCTGTACTTTATGCAGTAGTGATTGTAACAATGACTTTAGCAAATATCATGGCACTGGTTCAAAAAGATGTGAAAAGAATGCTTGCATATTCATCAATTTCACACGCTGGTTTTGTAATGGCAACTATCTTAATAGGAACTACCCAAGCTACACAAGGTTTATTTTTATATTGGATCTTATTTACCTTTACAAACCTTGGAGCATTTGCAATGCTTTGGATGAATAGAACAAAAGATAATACAGGATTTGAAAGTGATCATAGTTTTGAGAAATTCTCAGGACTTGTAAAAAGATCACCACTAGTGGCATCTATGATGGGTCTATTTATGTTAGCAAATGCAGGTATCCCACCATTTGCACTATTTTGGGGTAAAATGTATATCATTGGAGCAGCGGTAAATGCTGACTATATAGCTCTAGCACTTGTGATGGCACTAAACTCTGCTATTGCGGTATATTATTATTTAAAGCTTATTGTATATATGTTCTTAAAAGATCCAATTGATGCAGATGTGGAGTATTTAGGAAACTCAAATAATACACTTAGAACAATTGTAGGACTATGTGCAATCATCACAATAGCTTCAATTTTATTTATTCAACCAATCCTAGATATAGTTTCATACTATGTTCAAATTAGTGGGTATTAGAAATAATACCCACTATATAGATGCTGTTCTAATCTTTTTTATTTTATGATATAATATTCCAATAAAATAGATAAGGATAGTAGTAATGGTAACTCTAAAAATAGAAAACCCTGAAATTGAAAATATCTTTATAGATGGCTTTAGTAGTAATAAAGAGGAGTTTTTCAATTTTATAAAAGATAGCTATAACAAAATGACTACTCTAAATAGTTTTGATAAATCTATAAAACAAGCTAAACTTCAAGAAAATGGTGAATTGGAAGAAACTACTTTAGATGAGTTGATAAATGATCTTGAAAATAGTTCCAACTCCTGAGTTTTCAAAACAAGCTAAAAAACTTTCTAAAAACTATAAATTAATCACTAATGATCTAAAAGAATTAAAAGAAGAATTATTAAAAAATCCCAAAACTGGTACAGAATTAGGGAATAATTGTTATAAAATTAGATTAGCAAATTCATCTATACCTACAGGTAAAAGTGGAGGTTTTAGAGTGATTACTTACTATATTGATAAAAATGATGTGATAAGATTATTATCCATTTATTCAAAAACTCAAAAAGATAATATCACAGATAAAGAACTCCAAGAGGTAATTGAAAAAAACAATCTATAAGAGACTTAAGAGAGTATTTCAATTTCTTTTATCTTTTTTTCGATATAATCCCGAGATAAATCAAAAAATTTAATAAAGAGGAAATATAATGGCATTAAATGTTTATTATGACGCAGATTGTAATATCGACTTAATCAAATCAAAAAAAGTTGCAATGATCGGTTTTGGATCACAAGGTCACGCTCACGCTGAGAACTTAAGAGATTCAGGTGTTGAAGTTGTTGTTGGTCTAAGAAAAGGTGGATCTTCATGGGCAAAAGCTGAAGCTAAAGGTTTTGAAACATTAACAGTTGCAGAAGCTACTGCTAAAGCTGACGTTGTTATGATTCTTTTACCAGATGAAAACCAAGCTGAAATCTATACTAACGAAATCAAGCCTAACTTAAAAGCTGATGCTACATTAGCATTTGGACATGGGTTCAACATCCACTACGGAAGAATCGCACCAGAAGCTGGTAACGATGTAATCATGGTTGCTCCAAAAGCTCCAGGTCACACAGTAAGATCAGAGTTTGTTAAAGGTGGAGGAATTCCTGACCTTATCGCTATTCACCAAGATGCTTCAGGAAACGCTTTAGAATTAGCTAAAGCTTATGCTTCTGCTGTAGGTGGTGGTAGAACAGGTATCATCGAAACTACATTCAAAGATGAAACAGAAACTGACCTATTTGGAGAGCAAGCTGTATTATGTGGTGGAGCTACTGCACTAGTTCAAGCTGGTTTTGAAACATTAACAGAAGCTGGTTATGATCCAATGATGGCTTACTTCGAGTGTCTACATGAGTTAAAATTAATCGTTGACTTAATGTATGAAGGTGGAATCGCTGATATGAGATACTCTATCTCTAACACTGCTGAATATGGTGATTATATCGCTGGAAAAAGAGTTATCAATGATGAGTCTAAGCAAGCTATGAGAGAATTATTAAAAGAGATTCAAGATGGTAGATTTGCAAAAGATTTTATCCTTGAAGGTCAAGCTGGTTACCCAAGAATGAACGCTGAGAGAAAGAACTCTAGAGCTTCATTAATTGAGCAAACAGGTGCTAACCTAAGATCAATGATGCCATGGATTGCATCTAACAAAATCGTAGATCAAGATAAAAACTAATTTTTAAAGGGTATTTTATCTAGCTTAGCTAGATAAAATCTCTTTAGATTAATTCAAAAACTATTATGGTAGTTTTTGAATTGATTTAAATGTTTAAAAGTTAAAGTATATATGTCACCATCAAATAAAAGAAAAAACCCAAGAAAACATCACCACAATAAAAAACAACACACAAAAAGAAAAAAAGCTAAAAAACAATCCATACATACTATAAATCTTATTTTAACAATTTTACTTATTACTACAACTGTATCTATGGTGAGTTATTTTGTATTTTTTGATAACTGGGATAAAACTGAAAAGCTAGTAAAAACAGCAGAAGAGAAACTAATAGAACAGCTGAGTGAAGACGATCATGATCATGATCTTGAAGATCTTCCTGAAGATGCAGATAAATACTTTGAAGAGAAAACAGAAGAGTTTGACAAGATATATCTAACTGAAAAACCAGAAGATATAAGTAAACCAACTGAAGAGAAAAAAGATGAAAAGATAGAAGAGAGTAAAAAAGATCCTTTATCTTTAGAAGAAGAAAAAAAGCCAAAACAAGAGGCTATAAAACCACAAAAACCAATGCTAGCAATAGTCTTAGATGATGTAAGTTGGAAAGCACAAGTAAGACAAATACAAAGTGTAGGATATATTGTAAATATGTCTTTTTTACCACCTACTCCAAGACATAAAAATTCAGCAAATATTGCTGTGGAACTAGAACATTATATGGTTCATCTTCCTATGCAAGCTACAAGTTTTAAGTTTGAAGAGGAAGATACACTTCATATTGGTGATAGTTATGAGAAAATAGAAAAAAGAGTATCTCTTATAAGAAAACTATATCCTGAAGCAAAATATGTAAATAACCATACAGGAAGTAAATTTACTGCAGATTTCAACTCTATGGATAAGCTAATGCGTGCTCTTAAAAAATATGACTTTTATTTCTTAGATAGTAGAACTACCCCTAAATCAAAAGCAAGAGAAACAGCAAAAAAACATGGGGTTAAATTTATCACAAGAAACATCTTCTTAGATAATGAAAAAGATTTCGACTATATTCAAGGGCAATTAAAAAAAGCACTTAAAATAGCTAAAAAAAGAGGATATGCTATAGCCATAGGACATCCATATAAAATCACTACAAAAGTGCTTAGAGAGTCTAAACATCTTTTAGAAGATTTTGAACTTGTATATATAGATAAGATACCTTTTCATTAAACAGTAAATTAAATATTAATCTTTTAAATTTTGATCAAAGGATATTTAGTAGAGAAGAAATTTCTCTAAGCATATTTAATCAATATGACTGAAACCTAATGTTACAAAAATTATGTATAATGTATAATATCCATCACTTTTTTAAGTAAAAATAAATTTTATTATTAGGATAACAAAAATGAAAAAACAAATAATTACTTCTTTAACTTTTCAAGATGGAAATGCAGAGAAAGCAATGAATTTCTATGTGGAATTATTTGATAACTCACAAGTTATAGATGTACAACATTGGGGAGAAAATGCACCTGTTGAAGCAGGTAAGATCATGAAAGCTACATTTGAAATTGATGGAAACCTTTTTATGTGTAGTGATAGCCCTGCAATACATGATTGGAATTTTAGTCCTGCTGTATCTAACTTTATAGAATGTGAAAGTGAGAATGAGATTCAAAGGCTATTTTCAAAATTATCAAAAAATGGTGATATTAAAATGTCTTTAGAAAATTATGGTTTTAGTGAGAAATTTGCATGGGTTGATGACCAGTTTGGTGTTTCTTGGCAATTAAATTTAAAATAATGCTTTTAAGGATGATAGTAAAAAGTTCTATCATCCTTAGAAACTATTTAAATTAATAAAAATAAATTATTGTCGTAAAATTTTCTCCATTGTTTTTCCTTTAGCTAATTCATCAATTAGTTTGTCTAAGTATCTTATGTTTTGTAATAGAGGATCTTCAATGTTTTCTACTTTGTACCCACATATTGAACCCTTAATTAATGAACGATTTTCATGTAAAATAGGAGCTTGTGTAAAAAAAGTTTCAAAATCATTTTTTTGTTCAATTTGTTTGTTCAATTCCTCATCATTATATCCCGTTAGCCAGTAGATGATTTGATCAACTTCTTCTTTTGTACGACCTTTACGTTCTGCTTTTTGGATATAAAGAGGATATATAGTTCCAAATTCAGTAGTTAATATTTTATCTTTAGACATTATGGTACCTTTAATATAATTATTTTACCAAAATAATAATTGGTATGGAAATTATATTTAACATTTTATTAATATATTAAATAATCTAAGTATTTTAATAGAATATTTTTTTGTTTTCTATATTTGCACTATTTATCATGCTATATAAAATGGGTCTTCTTTTAGTGACTTTAATAATGATTTTGAGTAGTCTTCAAACTTTAATTTATAGTTCTTCATTTATCTCCTTAATTTTTTTGGATAATACATACAAATAATTTATATTAATCTTAGATTTAATTGTCTATAGGATAGAATAAATTATTATGAAACAGATAAAAAAGATAGATTTTCATATACCAAAACTTCAAGCTATGAAAGAATACCCTAGTGATTTATCTTTTATAGGAAACACAGAACTTTTAAATAAACCACTAATCTCAGTGGTGGGAACACGTCGCCCCAACTCATATACAAAAACTTTTATAACTAATTTAGTTTCCAAATTATCTAGTGCTGGAGTTTGTATAGTAAGTGGTGCTGCGATGGGAGTAGATGCCCTAAGTCACAAGGCTGCTGGAGAAGAAAATACTATAGCTATTTTACCTAATGGTCTTGATTTTAAATATCCCTCAGTAAATAAAAAACTTATTACAAATATACAAGATAAAGGTTTATGCCTTTCTCAATTTGAAAACAATTTTGATGCAAGACCTTGGTCTTTTGTGGTTAGAAATGAGCTTGTAGTGGCTCTAGGGGATGTTTTAATAGTAGGAGAGGCTGATCTAAATAGTGGAAGTATGAGAAGTGTAGAGTTTGCTTTGAATATGCAAAAAGAGATATATGTACTTCCTCATAGATTAGGTGAAAGTGATGGTACAAATAAACTTATATCTGATGGCTTAGCAAAACCTATTTATGATATGGATGGTTTTGTATCTCAATTTGGAGTTGTTGAAGAAAAAGTTGATGATGAATTGTTAGAGTTTTGTAAAAATGGTGATATCACTTATGATGAGGCTTTATATAAATTTGAGGATAAGGTTTTTGAGTATGAACTTCTTGGGAAGATATCTATTGTGGATGGTAAGGTAAAGGTTATTTAAATAAAAAGGGAGAAACCCCTTTTTATTAGTGTGATTTAGAGATCACCTTTAGCATTTTTAGATTTAATACTATAAATCTTACTATTTGCCAAAGTACACAAGTTCTCATAAATTTTGTAAATTTATTTGGTTTTGGTGGGAAGTATGCTTGTTCATATGCTTTATCGTTTTCTATCATTTTATCTCCTTTTATTCTGGTATAAGTGTCCATCCAAATTTTAGTTTTGCTTTATATAAAAATAGATAATGCAAAATAGACTTTATCCAATGTCCAGCAAGACCAACTTCACCAAATGTTAGGTTTTGATCTCTTCCTGTTTCAGGGTATTTTTCATAATCAGGTACAACTGGGTAAACAGTCATTGAAGCTGCAGTACCTTTAAATAATCCTTTTCCTGTACTTGCTACACAAGCTGCTCCCATCTCTGCCATATTTGAAGTGTGAGTTGGTATATCTGATTTACCTTTGATCATATCGCAAATACTAGCTGCTACTGCTTTACCCATCATTGCGCTTGGCATTCCTGTTCTTGGTGGGGTAGGGTTGATTGGTGTACCGTTTGCTGATACTTTTGGTTGGGAGATTAGGTGTGGTGGTGCAAAAGCAATTCCAGCGGCAAATATATTTTTATATGATGGAGTTTGTAAGGTTGATGGCCAATCACTAGCAGACCATTCTTCATATGGTTTTTGTGTATAATCAGCATCAACTTTCATAAATCCATTTGGAGCGAAAAGTTTTTCTGTAATATCTTCACCATTTTTATCGTATGCTTTTAAATCAACACCTGCAAAAGGTGGAATCAACATAGCAAAATCAAACTCTTGACTTGAGAAAGTTCCATCTAGTGTTTCATAATGGGCAATACCTTCTTCTATCTTATTTACGTGAGCACCAACTATCCAGTGAACACCTCTTTCTGCAAAGATTGATTCTGTAAATACTTTTGAGTGGGTTCTATATCCACCCCTATCTATATGCATAGCACCCATTCCAAAGTCACCTAAGAATTGTTCATTTGATAGCCAAATAAGTTTTGCCTTATCCCTAACACCCTCTTTTCTTAAGATCTGCTCTACATTAAAGATATATTCAAATGCTGCACCTTGGCAAGTACATAGTCCATGACCTGTACCAATTAAAAAGGTTTGAGTTTCTCCATTTCTCATTTTTTCAATTGATTTTCTTAGTTCGTCATTTGCATGGATTGCGTGTTCTGCTGTACAAACTGATACAGTATGCTCTCCCATCTCACTTCCAATTCCTAATCCTGGAGTTGCTCCAAAGTTTAGTTTTGGTCCTGTTGCATTGATCAAATAGTCATAGCTAAGCTTTTCTATTTCACCTTTATTTTCTTTTCCAGTATATTCAATAGTAACAAACTCACTATTTGAATTATCTCCTTCAGGATTGATAGATATAGCTTTGGCTTGTTTGTATGTTATACCTGCTTTGTTATATACATTTGAAAGATCAAAAGTCACATCTTCCTTACTCATCTCTCCTACCCCTACCCAAATATTTGAAGGGATCCAGTTCCATTTACTATTTGGGGTTACTACTACAACTTCATGCTTTTTACCAAGCCATTTAGCAGCAAACGATGCTGCCGTATGACCTGCAACACCTCCACCTAGTATCACTAATCTTGCCATTATAGCTCCTCTTATTTAACTAATTTTATATAAATAAATTCTTATTGCAATTTTTTTGAAAGCAAATTGTAATAAATCTTATCTTAAATATAAATAATTAAAAATTATGAAAAATATATTTATTTCTTATCAATATAAGATGAAATTATAATTATGGCTTATTTATATATGAATCTAGAGTTATTATATGAATTTATTATGAATAAAATTGGAAATGTAAATTATTTCAAATATATTGTTTTATAAAGAAATTTATTTTTTCTTTGTATAGATAGCTAGAAATATACCAATTAAAATGATACAAGTGGAAATGATCAGTTTAAAAGTAAGAAGCTCTCCCAGCAATAATACACTAATAAATATAGTAATAGGAGGTGCAAGTAGTTGTACTACTCCTGATGTTATACTTTGCATTTGAGGAAGTATATAATACCAAAGGGCGTATCCTAAGGCAGAGGTGATTCCTCCTGATATAAAGGCAAGTAAAATACCATTTGATGTGATATTTATCTCAGGCATTAAAACTATAAAAGAGATTAGACAAAGTAGGGTAGCTTTTACGAAGTTATCCATGGTATGCCTTGTAGCATTTGAAGTATTTTTACCCAGTAGTGTATATGCTCCCCATGCGATTCCTGATATGATCATCAATACCACATGATACAAAGATAGGGTGAAACTTTCACTTGGGTATAAAAGATATACTAGTCCTAAAAAAGATATGATGATTCCTAAAATCTTTTGTAGATTTACATCTTCTTTTTTTATAAGTGAATATAAAAGTATTGTAAGTTGTACAGCTGCAAATAGTATGAGTGCTCCAAGTCCCGCATCTAAGTTTAAATATGAGTATGATAAAAATATCGCGTATGCAAAAAGCATAAGTGAGCTTAAGCGATTTTGTTTAAATGATATGCCTATTTTTTTCTCTTTTATATATACTAAAGCCACAAGTACCAATGCACCAGATAATAATCTTAAAAAAGTAAGACTATAAGCATCTGCGTAATTATATAAAAGTGCATATTTTACTAAAAGTGAATTGGATGCAAAAAATAAAAGTACAATAGTTGTGAAAAATATAAGTTTTGATTGCATGAAAGATGGTATCGTATAAAGATTACTAAGTCAAGTTTTTGTTTTTATATTCACTTGGAGTGATACCATACCACTTTTTAAAAGCTCTAAAAAATGAGCTAAGATCAATATATCCAAGATTTAAAGAGATGGTATGTAAATCCATATCTTTTGATAGGTAATAGATACTTAGTTTTTTTCTTACTTCTTGTAGTATTTGAGAAAAGGAGGTGTTTTCTTCTTTTAGTCTTTTTTGTAAAACTCTTGGGCTTAGGTTTAATTTTTTTGCAATACTTGTTTGTGATATATCTAGTTGTGTGGATGAGATCAAAATAAGACTAGAAACTTTATCTTTTAATTCACTGCCAGAAACTTTTATATCTAGAGTCTCTTCAGCTTCTTTTTCAAATATTTTTAAAAGCTTCTCATCTGCACATATTGTTTTTATCTTTTTAATAGATTTATCAAAATAGATGGCATTTTCATCTTCTTCAAAAAAGGTTTTGATATTTGCTATTTTTGAATCTTTTATATGAAATATTGGTTTTTTTTGTATGAGGTGTATTTTTTTAGGCTTTATTTCAAAAGGGATGATTTGATTTATAAGATGTAATATGGAAAATAGATGAATAAGTGCATTATAATCTTCAAAATCTATAATGGAGTCATTAGTATCATTAAAAATGATCACTATTTTAATCTCCTCTTCACTTTCATCAAAGATAGGTTTCATCCTTTTCCCTATCAAGATATAGTATTTACAAAGCTTTTCTAGTGCCTCTTGTATATTTTTTGAGTGGATCATAATATAGCCAAGTATTCCAAGTCTACTTGGAGTGGATAATTTTGCTAAATCGTATAAAAGTGTATAGTCTTGTTTTTCATCTAGTATTTGCCTAAGTAGATCTTTTATGATATTGATATCAATTGTAAAATCATTTTGAAATAGATCTGTTTGTTTTATATGGTGTTTATTTAAAAAGCTATTAGTGTCAAAGGAATACTTCTTTTGTAGAAATGTTAGCAGTATTAAAAAAAATGGTGCAGGGATTTGTTTAATATTGTTCGTCAATTGTAAAAGCCTTATTCGTAAAATACCATAAGAAAAATTTTAAATAATTGTATCATATGGGAAATAAATATATAGGATAAATTATGCTTTATTATTATCTTGTGGGCTTTCATCTTATCAGTGTAATGGTATGGATAAGTTCTTTGTTTTATCTACAAAGAATTATTATGTCTCAATCAAATAAAAGCGATATAAAAATAATTGATGATGGATTTTTTATTTATAAAAAAGTGGCAAATCCTGCATTTCTTTCTACTATTTTTTTTGGTGTGATATTAATATCTTTAAACAAATCACTGCTAAGTTCAGGATTTTGGATATATATGAAGTTTTTCTTTATCTCTATGATCATCATTATCCACCATTTATCAAAAATTAGATTAAAAGAATTAAGGGATTTAAAAAATATTGACAAAAAGAGTGATTCTATACATAGTTTTGCACCTTTAGTTTTAGTGGCTTTTGTGGTAGTTCTGACTTTAACAAAATCGTTTTAAAGGAAAAATATGAAAAGTTTTAGACTCATCTCTTATATAGAGGGATTATCTTATTTAGTACTTGTTTTTATTGCAATGCCTTTAAAGTATTTACTTGGATATGCAATATTTGTGAAAATACTTGGAATGGCTCATGGGGTTTTATTTGTTTTATTTATCTGGGCATTGATAAGATATAAAAAAGAGCAAGATGATAGGGAAATACTCTTAGATTATTTTATCTATTCCCTTAGTCCTTTTGGTTTTATTCTTATTGAAAATAGTTTGAGGAGAAATAAATGATATATAACTAGCCGTAGCTTAGTTATATATTTTGAGCTATATCTGAAATAGCTTCTATAAGATTATCAAGCTCTTTTTTTGTATTTGAAAAATGGATAGATACCCTTACCCATCCAGGCTTTTTATTTTCTACACTTGATTTTGATTTGATACCAAGTAGATCGTGTCCATATGGTCCAGCACATGAACATCCTGCTCTTGTTTGTATCCCTTCATTGTCTGAAAGTTCTCCACAAATATCATAAGCATCTTTATGTAAGATATTAAAAGATACGATACCTATATTTGTAGATGATAGGTTTCCATAGATGATGATACCTTTTACTTCTTGTAGTTTTTCTAGGAAATATTTTAAAAGGATAGATTTTCTTTTTGCTATAAAATCAAAGCCTATTTCATTTCTAAGTTGATATGCTAAAGATGCACGGATAAGTTGAAGTATTCCCGGTGTACCTGCTGATTCTCTCTCTAGTACATTTGGTGAGTAGTTTTGCTCATCTTTACTTACATATGTTACAGTTCCTCCACCTGCAAAAGTAGGTGGTAGGGTAGTGTCAATAAGATCTTTTCTAAGTATTAATAGCCCACAAGATCCTGGACCCCCGATAAGTTTATGGGGTGAAACAAATAGTGCATCATAATAATTACAGTCTACATTCATATATGGTGATGAAGCAGCCGCATCAAAACATACTACTGCATTGTATTTTCTAAGTAGGTTTGAAACTTTTTTATAACAAGTGATGATACCTGTTACATTTGAAGCGATACAAAATGCTCCTATGATTTCTCTATCTTTATTCTCTTCTAATACTTTAGCTAATTGTTTTAGATCGATAAGCCCATCTTTTGCAAGGTCGATTCTTTTTATCTCACATAAAGCTTCTCTATAACTTACTTCATTTGAGTGATGTTCATATGGTCCAACGATCACTAAAGGCATATTACTTTTATCTACGTTTATAGAATATCTTTTTCTAGTTGCAGGTGGAATATATAGTCCTAAAAGCTCTTGAAGTTTTTTGATAGATGCTGTTGAGCCACAACCACCCGGAAGTATCTCAAACTCATCTGTAAGCTCAAAAGATTTTTTAAGGGATGCTATTGCATCTGCATAATTTTGACTAGTGATATCTCCAGCCATTGTATTTTCTGAGTGAGTATTTGAATATGTCTCAAGTACATCTTGGATCCTATCTTCAATAGGTTTAAATCCTAAGCCAGATGCAGTATAGTCAAAATAAACAGATTTATGTTTACCTATAACATTATCTTTGATATATTCTAATTTGTCTGTATTTTTATCTAAAAATGGTCTAAATAGTTCGTTCATAAGGGGATTATATATAAATGTAGCTTATGTTAAAATTTAATAAAAATATGAGTTAAATGATCAAGAGTAAAAAAAGTTTTACCATTTTGTTAAGGGTTTGCTAAAGTTATTAAGATATAATTTTTACTAATAAATATATTGTCAATTGGCGAGAAGGTAGAGGAATCGAACCTCTCGAGGCGTTTACACAAAAACCTCCAAGCGGGGTTGAAGCCCGTGGTGCTCACCAGATACACATACCTTCCATTGGCGACATTTTACAATATAAAGATTAAACTAATATAAAAAGGGTAAAAATGATTTTACTTAAATCAATTCCAAAGGTTGATAAGTTTATCAAACACAAATCTTTTGAGAATTGTTCAACTAAGCTTATATCTCAAATTGTAAAAGAGATTATAACACAGCTTAGGGAAGATATTCTTGAAAAAAAGATAGATACTATCGATGAAGATGCCTTAGTGCAAAAAGTATTAAAAAGATATGATGATATCTTAAATCCATCACTACAAAATGTGATAAATGCTACAGGTGTGATTGTACATACAAATCTAGGACGTAGTCTTATAGATGATGAGTCTTTTGAGAAAGTAAAAAAGATAGCCACTTCATACAACAATCTTGAATATGATCTAAAAGAGGGTAAAAGGGGTGAGAGATATTCCCATATAGTTAAATCCCTACAAGCTTTAACTGGATGTGAAGATGCCATAGTTGTAAATAATAATGCAAGTGCTGTATTTCTTGTACTAAATACCTTTGCAAAAGATAAAGAGGTGATCGTAAGTCGTGGTGAGCTTGTAGAAATTGGTGGAAGTTTTAGAGTACCAGAAGTGATGGCTCAAAGTGGAGCAGTGCTTAGGGAAGTGGGTGCTACAAATAAAACTCATTTAAGAGACTATGAAAATAATATCAATGAAAATACTTCTATGCTTATGAAAGTACATAAATCAAATTATTCTATAGAAGGATTTAGTTCAGAGGTAGATTTTGAAGAGATAGTAAAAGTTTCACAAGCTAATGATTTGATAGATTATTATGATATGGGAAGTGGTCATATGATCGATCTTCCTTATGGTCTTGATAGGGTTGAGCCATCTACTATAAAAATTATGGAGCATAAACCTAGCCTTGTGAGTTTTTCAGGGGACAAACTTCTTGGATCTGTTCAAGCTGGTGTGATAGTGGGTAAAAAAGAGCTGATAGCTAAGATAAAAAAGAATCATCTACTTAGAATGCTTAGGGTAGATAAACTTACCCTAGCTCTTTTACAAGAGAGTCTAAATCTATATTTAAAAGATGAACATAAAAAGATACCAACAATTGCTATGCTTTTAACTACTACGGAAGAATTAAAAGAGAGAGCAAATAAACTTCAATCTGAGCTAAAAGATATCTGTAAATGTGAAGTGATAGAATCAGACTCTATGATAGGTGGAGGAACCACACCAAATAGAAAAATACCAACAGTTGCTTTAAGTGTTGAGTATGAAAACTATAAACCAAATAAGATAGAAAAGATACTGCGAGCTGAGAATCTTATCACAAGAATAGAAAATGAAAAAGTTCTAGTTGACTTACGAAGTGTAAGGGAATCTGAGCTAGAAGAGATAAAAAATATCATCATAAAGGTGTTCAATGGGTAATCTTATAATAGGAACAGCTGGGCATATTGATCATGGAAAAACAGCACTTATCAAAGCATTAAATGGATATGAGGGTGATGAAACAAAAGAGGAAAAACAAAGGGGGATCACTATCGATCTATCTTTCTCAAATCTAAAAAGGGATGAACAAAATATCGCTTTTATTGATGTACCAGGGCATGAGAAGCTTGTAAAAAATATGATCGCTGGTGCTTTTGGATTTGATTATGTGATGCTTGTGATTTCAGCTTCAGAGGGAATTATGCCTCAGACTGTTGAGCATATAGAGATTGTAAATCTTTTGGGTATCAAAGATATAGTTGTAGTACTTACAAAAAAAGATCTTGTGGATGATGAGGTTTTATCTTCACAGAAAATAAAAGTAGAAGAGTTTTTAAAAGAGTATGCTTTTGATATCAAATTTATAGAGGCTGTTTCTATTTTTGATGAAGATTCTATTGAAGGTTTAAAAGATAGTTTATTTAAACTAGAAACTTCAAAAAAAGAGACAGAAAACTTCTTTAGATATTATGTGGATAGGGTATTTTCACCTAAAGGGATTGGTACAGTTGTAACTGGTACAGTTCTAGGGCAAAAGATTGAACTGGATGAGAAGATAATCCTTTGCGGTAATAATAAACAAGGAAAGATCAAAAATATCCAAGTGCATGGGGAAGATGTGGAGCAGGCAACTATCTCAAATAGGGCAGCTTTAAATCTTCAAGGGATAGATAAAAAGCTTATCAAAAAGGGTGATCTGATTAGTAAAAAAGGTTTTATCAGAGGATTTAATAGTATAGATATCTCTTTTAAATCTTTAAAAGGAAAAGAGCTTCACCATAATCGTATGTATAGTTTATTTATAGGAGCTAGAAAGATAGATGTAAAAGTTTTACTTTTTGATAGTGAGACATCTTTATCAACTGGCTTTGCTACAATAAAAGCTGATGAGCCTATCTTTAGTATCTATGGAGAAAAGATAATCTTACGTGAGGGTAATTTTACTATCGCTGGTGGTATAGTTTTAAACTCTGTAAATGATCCTATGAAAAAATCCCAAAAGAAGATGCTTTTAGAAAAACTAGATCAAAAAGATTTTAAAGAATCATATAAAATACTTCTAAATGCTCACAAAAAAGGTCTAGGTCTTATCTCTGCATCACAAAGATTTGCTTTATCCCAAGAAGAAGCTATATCTTTTGCAAAAGATATGGATGGGGTATTTTGTGATGAAAAAGAGCTTGTGGTTTATCCTAGTGAGACTAATGAACTTATCAAACAAACGATTAGAGATATTTATAAGAAAAATCAGTTTGCCTTCCTTTCTACTAAGTCTATAAATCTAAGACTTAAATGGGCAAGTATCGCTTTTATCCAAAAAGCTCTTGATGAGATAGTAGATGAAGGTATGATAATACTTGAAAATGGTATCTATAGATCAAAAGAGTTTACAAAAGATATCAAACAAACCCTTGAAGAGGTGATACTTAAAAGACTAGAAGAGGAAGATTTAGCCCCAACAGCACCATATAATATCTATGATGATCTAGATATAGATAGAAAACTTGGAGATGATATTCTAAAAGCTCTTTGTGCAAAGAAAAAAGTGGTAAGACTTCAACACAATCTATTTATAAATGGTGAAAGTCTAAGTAAAGTGGTAAATCAGATGAAAGATATAATCAAAACTCAAGGTTATATAAATATCAAAAACTTTAAAGAGCATTTAAATTTAAGTAGAAAGTATTTGATTGCGTATTTAGATTATTTAGATAAGTTTTCTCAGATAGAGAAAAAAGAGGATAAAAGGTATTTTGTAACTGCTGAGTAATCATTGTATCTTTTCATAAAAAACAATGTATAATTATTAAAATTATCTATTCTTAGGAGTTTTTATGAAAAAGGTGCTTCTTTATAGTTTTCTCGTAGTTATTATGGCTATAGGGTTTAACGGTTGTGGTGGTGCATCTAAAATTAAAGATGCCGTATCAAATAATGATTTTCATACTTTAAATATGGAATTAAAAAAAGATAATTCTAAAGAAAATATTGCTAAAGCTTTGAGTGCTTCTATCCGGTATGATAGATTAGAAATGTATGAAAAAATCATGAAAGAACAAAATCTAAACTTTGAATCTAGAATTGTAAAAGGTGGTTTATATACAGCTCTTTTTCATAGTAATGCAAACTTCGTAAAATATTTTCTAAAAAATGGTGTAGATATTAACTATATTGGTTTTAATAATACTAGTCCTTTACATACAGCAGTTCACTATAGTAGTTTAGATCTGATAAAATATATGGTTCGTAATGGTGCAAGGCTTGATATTAGAACTGGAAATGAAATGACAGGTATAAATGGAGACTACTATAATAACAATACTCCATTAGATTTAGCATTAAAAATCTTACCCCACTCAAACGATAAATATCAACCAAATTATATACAAGTTGTAAATTATCTAAAGAATGAAGCTCCAAAAGATAGAAAACATTATATAGATAAACAAGTAGAAAAAGAAAGATTAGTAGTTTTAAAAAAACAAGAAAAAGATCAGAAGGCAAAAGTAGTAGAGTTTGAATCAAATAATGATCTAAAAGGTTTAAAAAACTATACTGATCAATATCCAAGAAGTGTATACTTCATCTCAAATCCCACTTATCGTTTAGCTCTTACTGGACCTAAAGGGATGAAGGTTGGTGATATAAGAAAACTTCTAAATGATGGAAAAAGTGAATTGATTGTGATATCTTTAATAAAAAGGGTAAAAGAGCCCTATAAAGAGTATACAATTGAAGAGATAGATATTTTACTAAATATGGGATTAACTGATAGGGTAGTATCTGCAATGATAGATGTAACTACAAAAATTCTAGAAAATGAAGAAAGAAGAAAAGTGCAAGAGCTATTATTAGCTGAGCAAAGAAAGATAGCCAAATCAAAAACAAACACTAAAGTGATATATCAAAATAGTTCTTCAAGTGGGGATTCAAATAGTGTTGGACAAAAAGTTCAAAATGAACTTATTAAACAAGGTGTAGGGAAGTTATTAGATAATCTATTTTAGATAAGGAATATCTTTTAAGAATTAGAGTTTTTTAAAACTATATTTCCATTATCACATACATAAAAATCACAGTCACTTCTCATAAGTGTACTTGTGATAAGTTGCAACTCTTCAAAAATAAATGTATCCATTTTTTCATCTTCTCTATTGAAAAGATTTATGGTTTTATTCTCAATATCTAAGTTAAAACATTGAAATGATTTCTCTAAAAAGAGTTCTTGAAGTTTTGAACAATCCATATTGTTGCCTTATTACATAATTTAGATTTACTCTATTATATGCTTTTATGTATATAGGATATTTTACATAAGAAAATTAAATTTTTACTTAAAATTGACATAAGTAGACAAATATACTTTTAGAAATTATTTATATCGTTTACTTTAGATTTTGTTTTTGCTAAAATTTCATTTTAAAGGAATTAATATATGGAAGCTATTACACTAATATTTATTATCACATCTATTGTTATAATTATCACACCGGGTCAAGATATGATTTTGGTGATGTCTAGATCAATATCTCAGGGACAAAAGGCTGGAGTAGTTACCGCTCTTGGTGTAAGTGTAGGTTTACTTGGTCATACTTTATTAGCTACTTTAGGTCTTGGGGCTTTACTTATGGCTTCAGAGTGGTTATTTAATTTTATCAAATTTATTGGTGCTGCGTATCTTATCTATATAGGGTATCAATTACTTACATCAAAAAGTGATGGATTAGCTACAAAAGATTTACCACAAACATCATATAAAAAGATGTTTGCTCAAGGTGCTATCTCAAATATTATGAATCCTAAAATCACTATCTTTTATTTTTCATATTTACCACAGTTTGTTACTCTAAATGGTGGAAGTGAAGCTTGGCAGTTGTTTATACTTGGGTTTACTTTTGCAGTGCTTACATTTTTTATAAAAGCGCCTATTGGATTTGTATCGGGTCTTTTATCTTTTTGGTTAAAGGCTAGACCAATTGTTTTAAAGTATATAAATAAAGCTAGTGGTTTTATTTTGATAGGCTTAGGGGTAAAACTTGCTACAGAGCAGAGAAACTAAATAGTTTCTCTATTTTAATTGATATAAATATCTTTCTCTTTTTTAGGTACTACTTCTCCAATAATCTTAGCTAATCCAAAAGTATAATTCTCAACTCTTTTAATATACTCTTTTGCCTGATCTTCTGGCATAGATACTAAAAGACCTCCAGATGTTTGTGCATCTGATAGGATTAGTTTATCTTGTTTTGTTAGCTCTTCTTTAAAATATACTTTCTCTTCTATATATTTTAGGTTTCTCACCGTACCACCTGGGCATACTTTTTCTTTTACAAACTGATATGTTTTATCTACTATAGGGATAGAGTTAAAATCTAGCTCAAAGGAGATATTTTCATTTATAGATTCTAGGGCATGGCCAAGTAGACCAAATCCTGTGATATCTGTAGCTGAGCTTACATCAAATTCACGAAGTAATTTAGATGGCATATAATTTAATGCCGCCATAATATCTACACAATATTTGATATCTTCAAGCTCTAATAAATCTCTTTTGATAGCTGTAGTAAGGATACCCATACCTATTGGTTTAGTTAGAACTAGTACATTTCCAGCTTTTGCAGTATTATTTCTAAGTATCTTATCTGGATGAATCATACCAGTAACACTTAGTCCATAATACATCTCAGGGCTTTCTATAGTATGACCACCAAGAAGTACACCACCACACTCTTTTATTTTATCGTTTCCACCTCTTAGGATTTCACCTAAGGCTGATGGGTCTAGATTTGCTTTATCAAATCCTACGATATTTAGTGCTGTAGTTACATCTGCACCCATGGCAAATACATCACTTAGTGAATTTGCAGCAGCTATTTGCCCATAAAAATATGGGTCATCCACTACAGGTGTGATAAAGTCTAGTGTTTGTACCATAGCTTGATCTTCATTGATCTTGTACACACTAGCATCTTCAGCTGTATCAAATCCTACTAAAATATTGTCATCTTTTGCTTGTAGATTACAAAGAGTTTGTTTCAGGTCACCCGGACCCATCTTTGCAGCTCAACCAGCAGCGTTGACAAACTTGGTCAGTTTGTATTCATTATTCATTTAGTTCCTTATGTATTTGCATCAATTATTGGTTTTAGAGTAATATTATAATATAATACTTGAGTATAAAGTTAGAAAATGTTACACTTTATGTACAACTCTACCTAGAGTTTTTATGCAAATGTTTGTTTGATTTTACTAGTAAATCTTTTAACTTTTTATTAAAAGGTAAAAAAATATTTACTTTAAAATGATTTGAGGCCTATTTATATAAAGGCGCCAAAATGAAAAAATATTTAGTTTTTATACTCTTTTTTTGCATTTTATTAAATGCTTCTACAAAAACTATATCAAATACAAATGATATCTTAAGTGATGAAGAAAAAGCTTGGCTTTTAGAAAATCAGCACATAGATGTGGCTGTTGTAAAAGATTGGAAAAAATATAGTATCTATAATGAAGATGGAGAGATTGAAGGTTTTCATATAGATCTGATCAAACAAATAAATCAAAATCTAAATATCAATTTAAAACTTAAAATATATGATACGTGGAAAGATGCATTTAGTGCTACAAAAGAGGGAAAATCTTTTGCAATACCAGGGCTTTCTTGGTCAAAACAAAGGGAAGAGAGTTTTATCTACTCACCTTCTTATCATTATAGTCCTTATTATATTGTTACAAGGGATAGTATAGATGATGTAAAAGAGATTATGGATTTTTCAAATAAGATTGCTGTTACTTATGAAAACTCTATTACAAATAAGATCATAGAAAAAAATGCTCCAGATACAAAAATAATCCATGCAAATAGTGTGAAGAAAATACTTGAGTTTATAAGGGATAAAAAAGCAGATGTGGCATTACTTGAAAATGCAAAAGTGCTTGATCTAAAAAAATACAATATCAAAATAGTGAAATCTTTTTTTAGTAAATATAGTGAACTCTCAATAGGTGTACCTAAAGATAAAAAGGTATTTGCCCAAATCATAAAAAAAGGGATCAATTCTATATCCCAAGAGCAGATGGAAACTCTAAAGGATAAGTGGTTAAATAAAAATAGTATTTTTACCAAAGAGGAGCTGTCTTTTATAAAAAATATGAAACCTTTAAGGATTGGAGCTGAAGATTGGACTGCAATCATGGGTATGGATAAAGATGGCAAAGTTTCTGGTATAGGTGGTGAGATAGCTATAAAAGCTATTGAGATGGCGGGGATAAAATATGAGCTGATACAAGATAATTGGGATGTGCTTTTAGATGATTTTAAAAAAGGAAAAATAGATCTTTTACCTACAACTTTATATACTAAACAAAGAGATCAATATGGGGATTTCACAAATCCTTATCTAGCTTTAAAAAATTTTATATATGTAAAATCAGATGATAATACAATTAGGTCTTTAAAAGATCTAATGTATAAAAAAGTGGCTATACAAAAAGATTTTGCAACAGCAACCTTACTAAAAGAGAAATTTCCCAAAATAGAGATAATCCAAACCCAAAATCTTGAAGAGTCTATTTTAAAAGTTTTAAATGGGGAAGTAGATGCTTTATTTGAACTTCAAATATCTGTAGAAAATAAGATGAGAGAGTCTTTAATCACAAATCTAAAAGCAGTTTCTCAAAATAGTATAAAATCCCAAGCTCTACATATTTTTATACAAAATGATAATGAGCTATTAAAATCTATTTTAAATAAATCCCTAGAATCAATTCCCGGAATTGTAAGAACCCAAATTATCTCCAAGTGGTACAATGCCCTAAGTATGCAAAAGAATATAAATGTAGTTTTTGCAATAGGTCGTGCCCCATATATTTTGGATAATGAATATATGAAAGGGATAGAATATGATTTAATAAAAGAGATATTTAAATCAAGTTCTTTAGAGTTCAAAGAAAGTAGAAATATCCCTAGGGATGAGTTAAATAAAGTATTGATACAAGATGAAGATATACATATTGCAGTAAATGTAAAAGAAAATAAAAACTTAGATCTTTTTTACTCAGATACTTTTATCAGTTTTAATAATATAGTAGTAAGTAGGAATGAGGATAATCTTCAATTAAACTCTTTGGAAGATATAAAGGGTAAAAAAGTAGGGGCTTTTAAAAATGCTTATAAAAGCCTAGGAAAAGAATACAATAAAATATTTAATACAAAAACAAAAAATTATACGGAGTATAGTTATCAGCAAAAACAAGTAAGGGATTTTTTAGATAAAAAAATAGATGTGATAATTTTAGATGAGCATATCTTTAAATGGTATTTAAATGAGTTTGAAGAATTTGAAATAGATAAATTTAAAATAGATTATCTATTTGATAAAGCCAATAAATATAAAGTGGCATTTAGGGATAAAAATCTAAGAGATATCTTTAATAAAAACCTAAATAAAATCAGAGAAAATGGAATCTATCAAGAGGTATTTGATAATTATATTGAAGGTTTGATGGAATCCAAAATCAAAATAAATTTTTTAATATCTACAATATTGAGTGATCTTATTCAAAAAAAAGAGATAGAAGAGTTAAAAAAGATCGCAGATATATTTTCTTCTTTTAAATATATAAATAAGATAGAAGTCTTTGATAATAAAGATAAACTTTTATATTCAAACACAGGAGCTTTTTACAAAAACTTTTTGCTTCAAGATAGTTATTATACAAAAGATACTATTCCAAGAAGAACTGGATATATTAGAGTATATTATGATAATAAGATATTAAAAGAGTATAAAAAGGATTTAGAATATATTCCAGATATAAATCTATTTATGGAGTTAAATAGTTTTGATAGTATAAAAGAAATATATCAAAAATTTGGATATATGAAAAATGAAATAGTTTTTTCTAAAAAAGAATTAGACTTTATAGAAAAGAAAAAAGTGATAAGATTCACTTCAACCCCATGGCAGCCCCTATCTATAATCTCAAAAGAAAATACACAACAAGATGGTTTATTTGCAGATTATTCAAAGATCATACAAAAACAAACGGGACTAAAATTTGAGTATGTTCATAGTGATTCTTGGTTTGATGTTTTGGATAAATTTAAAAATAAACAAATAGATATGATCCCCGGAATCGGAGATGTAGGGCATAGTATAAAAAATGGATATATGACAAATAAATTTACAGAATTTAAATATGCAATAGTAGGGAGAAAAAATCAAGGTTTTTTAGATGGTTTGGCTGATCTAAAAGGTCTTAAAATAGCTTCACCAAAAGGGTATAGCTCCCATAAACTAGTAAAAAATAGCTCTTATGATTTAAATATAATTGAAACAAAAGATGAACTAGAAGCTTTAACATTTGTCTTAAATAAAAAAGCAGATGTATTTGTAGGACATAGTGTAATTGTGATACACAATATTAAAAATGATTTTCCTGAGCTAAAAATAGTAGGGCTTACTGATGAAAAGATAAAACACCATTTTTTGATACAAGATGATTATCCTGTTTTATTATCTATTTTTAATAAGGTGATTTCAAATATCTCTGAAAAAGAGAAACAAGATATAAAGTACAAATGGGTTCAGACAGAAGTTTCAACTGCTGTTGATTATTCTTTACTGTATAAAATTATTGCTGGATTTATTGTGATATTGTTGATTATTTCATTTTTTATAAACAAACTATCAAATGCAAAAAATCAGATTGAAAAGACGAATAAAAAACTACAAGATACAGTTGATACTTTAGAGTTTACAAAAAAGGAATTAGAAGATTCTATAAAAAATCTAAAACAAACTCAAGATCAATTGATCGAATCAGAAAAGATGGCAAGTCTTGGTGCTCTTGTGGCTGGGGTGGCACATGAGATAAATAATCCTGTAGGCATAGGATTAACAGGCTCAAGTCATCTCTTAGAGATTTCAAATGAGCTTGAGCGGTCTTATAAAAACGATAAGATGAGTCAAGAGGAGTTTGAAGAGTATTTAAAAACTTCCACTGAATTGGCAAATCTTATAAATACAAATCTAAAAAGAGCTGCAAGTCTTGTAAAAAGTTTTAAACAAGTAGCTGTGGATCAGACAAGCGAAGAGAAAAGGGAGTTTATCTTTAAAGAGTATATCAATGAAATACTCTCTAGTCTTCATAGTATCACTAAAAAAACAAAGTTAGACATAAAAGTATTATGTGATGATAATCTAAAAGTTAATTCCTATCCGGGGGCATTTTCACAAATATTTACAAATCTTATTATGAACTCTATTATTCATGGATATGAAAAAGATGAAAAGGGTGAATTGATCATAGAGATTATAAAAAAAGATAAGGAAATAAATATAATATATAAAGATGATGGAAAGGGTATTCCAAAAGAGAACATAAATAAAGTATTTGACCCATTCTTTACTACAAACAGAGAAAATGGTGGAAGTGGACTGGGGCTAAATATTATATACAATATTGTAAATACAAAACTAAATGGAAGGATAAAATGCAATAGTAAAGAAAAAGGTGTAGAGTTTATTGTTTTAATAGAAATATAGGGCTTTAGTGGTCTTTTATAATAAAAATAAATAGCCTACTAGATATAAATGAATAGTAAAAATATTAAAAATTGATAATAAAATAAATAAAATAAGTGAAGAAATCAAAAATATAAATTGATAAACTTTTCACATAAACAAATATATCTATATAAAAGGAAACGTTATGACACAAGATTTTAATCCTAACTACCCATCAATTGAGTCATTAAGACAAAAGGCAAAAAGTAAAATCCCTGGATTTGCATTTGATTATGTGGATGGGGGATGTAACGAAGAGGTTAATCTACATAAAAATACAAAAGAGATTAGAGATATTGAATTGATTCCTTATTATCTAAGGGATTATAATGGTACTTCTATGAAGACTGAGCTTTTTGGTGAGACTTACGATGCTCCATTTGGTATCTCTCCTGTTGGTCTTCAAGGGCTTACTTGGCCGGGTGCTGCTGAGATTTTAGCAAAGGCTGCTTTTGAGCATAATATTCCATATACTCTAAGTACAGTTTCTACTGCTTCTATTGAAAAGATTGCTGAGATTACTGAGGGTAAAGCATGGTTTCAATTATACCATCCAGCTGATGATGCTATTAGGGATGATATTATTGAAAGATGTCAAGCTGCTGGGATCAAAAACTTTGTGATCTTAGCTGATGTACCTACATTTGGATATAGAAATAAAGAGATTAAAAATGGTCTAGCGATTCCTCCTAGAATCACAATAAAAAATATTCTTCAAATCATGGGATGTCCTCACTGGGCAATTCAGACACTTTTAAAAGGTCAGCCAGATTTCCAAACCCTAAAAAAATATATGCCAAATGGTATGAACCTTAAACATCTTGGGTTATTTATGGATAAAACATTTAATGGAAGATTAAATGAAGATAAGATCAAAGCCATAAGAGACAAATGGAAAGGTAATCTTATCCTTAAAGGTGTGGCAAATCTTGAAGATACACAAAAAGCAGTTGACCTTGGTCTAGAAGGTGTTATCGTGTCAAATCATGGTGGAAGACAGCTTGATGCAGGTGAGTCATCTATCAAACCAACTATTGAGATAGCTAAACAATATAAAGATCAAATCAAAGTGATGATGGATAGTGGAATAAGAACAGGTCCAGATATCGCTAGGGCTATGGCTGCAGGTGCAGAGTTCGCTTTCCTTGGAAGATCTTTTATGTATGGTGTGGGTGCATTAGGAAGTGAAGGTGGAAATCACACTATTAGTATCTTAAAAAGACAATTACAGCAAGTGATGGATCAGTGTTGTTGTGAAACACCACTAGACTTTCCAAAACATTTAGCGAAATAAAAAAAGGCCAGAGTGAAAACACTCTGACCTTTTTTTTATGATCAATTTGAGCCTATGCTAATTGAGCTAAAAGTTCTTGTAACCAAGCTTCAGCTTTTTCAACGTTTTCAAATCTCTTTGATTTAGCTACTTGCTCTTGCTTTTCATAGAATCTTACTCTGATTCCATCCTCTACGTGATCGATCTTCATTCTTGTGATCTTTGCCATGTTTAAATAAACTCTTTCATTTAGTTTTACAAACATATTTTCTCCTAAAGATTTTTTATATAAAATCCTACAACAATTTTACTTAATAATTATCATTTAAAAGTAAAAAAATATTGACTCTATGTCTAAATGTGCAAATATTGCATATTTAAAGTAAAATATAATAGTAAATATTTTTTTACCATTTTAAGAAACTTTTAAATTATATTACTATAAAGTTTCATCATATAAAGAAGTAACCTAAGGTTTAGGTTGGACATATAGATTTATACTACTATGACTACACCCTTCAAAAAATTTTTGAGGTATATCATGAGAAAAACACTTTTAATGCTACTTGCATTAACATCACTAATGTTTGCAAAAACATTTACATTTACGGCTATTCCAGATCAGGACGAGACACAGTTAAAGAAAAGATTTTCACTACTTGCTAACTATTTAAGCAAAGAGTTAGATATGGATGTAAAATTTATCCCTGTAAAATCTTACTCAGCTTCAATCGCTGCATTTAGAAACAATCAAGTACAACTAGCTTGGTTTGGTGGATTATCTGGTGTAAAAGCTAGATTAGCTGTTCCAGGTTCGGTGGCTATCGCACAAGGTGTGGAAGATCCGAATTTTCACTCTTTTATAATTGCAAATACTAACACAGGTATCGAAAGATCAAAAAATATTCCAGAAGATATCGCTGGAAGAACTTTTACTTTTGGATCTAAAGGTAGTACAAGTGGTAGATTAATGCCTGAGTTCTTTATCACAGAAAGATTTGGAAAAGCTCCAAATAAAGTTTTTGATAAAGTTGGGTATTCTGGAAACCACTCTAAAACAATCGCTCTAGTTCAAAGTGGTGCTTATGAAGTAGGTGCTACAAACTATAAGGTTTGGAAAAGAGAACTTAAAGCTGGAAAAATTGACCCTTCAAAAGTTAAAATCGTATATCAAACTCCGGGATATCCAGATTATAACTTTACTGCAAGAGGTGATTTAGATAAACAATTTGGAAAAGGTTTTACAAAAAAACTTCAAAAAGCTATTTTAAATATCGAAGATAAAGATATCTTAAATGCTTTCCCAAGAAAAGGATTTATCTCAGCACAAAATAGCGACTTTCAACCAATCCTAGACACAGCTAGAAAAGTTGGACTAGTAGACTAAAGAATTGAGTATGGCATTTAACCTGCAAAATCACAATATCTCCTATGGTGATATAAATGTCTTACAAAATATAAATCTATCCATACAAAAGGGCGAAAAGATCGCTCTTTTGGGTAGAAGTGGTAGTGGAAAATCAACTCTGCTTAAAAATCTTTTTGAGATGCAAAAAGAAAACACCTCATATATTCCACAAGAGCTTGGACTTGTAAACAATTTATCTGTTTTTCACAATGTTTATATAGCCCTTTTAGATAAAAACTCAACCTTTTACAATATAAGAAACCTCATAAAACCAGTAAAATCTGAAGTGCTAAATACAGAAGATATTTTAGATGGACTCTTTTTAAAAGATAAGATTTTCTCTAAGGTATCAAATCTATCAGGTGGACAAAAACAGCGCACTGCCATAGCAAGAAGCCTAAATAGTGATAAAGCTATCTTACTAGCAGATGAACCAATCTCAGCCCTAGATCAAAACCTATCACAAGTGGTGATGGATACAGTAAACCAAAAGTTTGAAACAGTAGTATGTGCTTTGCATAATGTGGAAGTAGCACTTAAAAATTTTGATAGGGTGATAGGACTAAGTGGTGGAACTGTGATCATAGATAAAAAAAGCTCTGAGATCACGCAAGAGGATACTAGCACCCTATACGATGTTTGCAAATAAGACCACAAACTTATCCTTAGCCTTTTTATTAGTAGGGGTGATCAGTTTTATATTTGCTGATCTATCTATCTCAACACTTCATCCTTTTTTAGAGACTGGAAAGTTTTTTGGATCAATTGTAAATATCAATTTTAACAATGCAGATTATGTAATAGAAGCACTTTTAAATACTATAACTATAGCTATCATCTCCATAGCCATATCGGCAGTATTGGGCTTTTTCTTTGCAATAGTTTTTAAAAACCTAGTGATAAGAATAGGACTAGCCTTTACTAGAGCTATCCATGAGCTTTTTTGGGCTTTGATATTTTTGCAAATTTTTGGGCTTAATACTCTAAGTGCTGTATTAGCTATCATCATCCCATACTCAGCCATACTAGGAAAAGTATATGCTGAAATACTAGAAGAGAATGACCACTTCCCAGAAGAGCTTAGAGGACGTGATAGGGTTTCATACTTTTTATATACCTTATTACCTGATGCTTTTCCCCATATAGTGGCTTATACTTTATATAGATTTGAGTGTGCTTTACGTTCTACTGCTATCCTTGGTTTTGTAGGTATCACAACTTTAGGGTATCACCTTTCATCATTTTTTATGCAAGGCTATTATGAAGATGTATGGTTGATACTGATTCTATTTTATATAGTGATTGCTACTATAAAGTATTGGTTTAATAAATACACTTTTATCCCAGCTATCATTGCTTCTTTTGTATATGTAAAAGAGTGGGGTGAATTAAATATGGATAATCTGATAAGATTCTTCACCTCAGATATAGTACCAGCACCATTTAAACACGACTACACAATTGAGCGTACAACACAGTGGTTCTCAAATCTATTTTTTGATGAGATAATGGTAGGGGTATTTAATACCATAGTGCTAACCCAATTAGCCTTAGTCCTTACAGCAATATTTGCCCTAGTTTTTTTCCCAATAGTATCAAAAAAATTTGCAAAGATACCATTTATAGGACATATCTTTTTAGTAGTACTTAGATCAACCCCAGAGTATATCTTAGCCTATATCTTCCTACAACTATTTGGACCATCAATGTTACCAGCAGCTTTAGCTCTTATGCTTCACAATGGTGCGATTATCTCTTTTCTTATAGGTAATCAATCAAATAAGATGATCTTACGACAAGATAGTACAAAAAGAAAAATAGAGCTATATTTCTATGAAGTATTACCTCGTATCTATTCACAATTCTTAGCCTTCTTATTCTACCGCTGGGAGATCATCATGCGTGAGAGTGCTATACTTGGAATCCTTGGTGTGGCAACCCTAGGGTTTTTTATAGACTCTGCCATAGCTGACTTTAGACTTGATAAGATGTTTTTACTTTTAATAGTGACAGCACTTTTAAATATAGCTATCGATCTTATATCTAAGAAGAGTAGGGATTATCTTAAAGTTGATAAACCTACTAGTTCTTGTGGGTGTTCTCTTAAATAGATTTATAGAAACATTCTAAAAATCTTTAGTATGTGATATACTTGTGACATTAATTGGTTATAATGTAATGTTTAAAATCAAATAAGGATACAGTATTGATAAAAAAGTTAATTAATAAGTTTTTAGATTTTAATTGGATACAAAAAGTTACTACAATAATTGTAGTTTTTGGACTGATAACTTTTCTTTTTAATGATATAGAAAAAGCAGCACAAGTAGGTGATTTTTTAGCAGGTTTTGTAGGTACTTTGGCACTACTATGGTTAATAGTAAGTAATAAGCAACAACAGCAAGAAATTAAGATGCAAAGCCAAGCTTTAGAATTACAAGCATTGGAGTTAAATAATAGTAATAAGATTTCTACTTATAATCATATTCAACAATTAATGACGGAATCAATTACGGAACTTTATGACTCTGATGTTAATATTAATGATCATACTTATTTATTTCAAGAATATTTAAAAAGGTATTCTAAATATTCTAAAATATTTTCTAAATCTATAGATAAAACTGAAATATCTGAATCTTGGATTCAATGGTGGAAATTTGAACAATCTTTAAATATATTTATATCCAAAGTTTCTTTTTCTTTAAAGTTATATCTAGAATACAAAACTAATAAACAAATAGTAGATAAAATGGATATTGATTTTATTGAAAAACATTTAGAAGATATGAAAGAAGTTCCATATTTAGAAGCTTTATATGGAACAATGCAAAATTTAATACTTCCTCTTAAATCAACTAGAGAATCTTTTGAAATGTTTCGATTTGCAGGTTCAATTTCATTAATGTTAGATCAAGATAAAGATTTAAAAGAAGAAATGAATAAGAGTTATTTTAAGGATATGAAAAATAGATTAGATGAAATAGGTATCAAATATCCAAAAATTTATGAGATATATGATATTTGACAATCAATAAAATACTTTATATAATACTCTTAAAAGTACTATTAAGGATACTATTATGACAATAAATGCAAATGAAGTAAAAACAAAAGGTGTATCACTTTTTGGAAATCTTTTAGAAAAGTTTGATGAACTTATCATAAATGTACGTGGTAAAGAAAAGTATGTGGTACTTGACATTGAAAGGTATAAAGAGTTTAGAAAAAATGAGCTAGACCTTGCTTATATGAAAACTATGCAAGATATTGAAAATGGAGATTATAAAGTACAAAGTGCAAAAGATCATCTAAAAGATTTAAAAGATGAACTATAAGATAGTAATAACTGATAGTTATTTTAAAAAGCTAAAGAAGTTTATAAAAAAACATCCAGATATATTAGATAGGTATGGAAAGACAATTGAGCTTTTAGAGATTGATCCTTTTCATCCCTCTTTGAGATTACATAAGCTACAAGGAAAACTAAAAGAGTATCATAGTGTATCAATTAATATGCAGTATCGAGTAGTGATTGATTTTATTATACAAAATGGGCAAATTATACCTATTGATATAGGTACACATGATGAGGTTTATTAATAATTATAAAAATAGCATCTAAAAGACTTAAAATCCAACACAAAAATCTCTATTCCATTATTTAAAGAAAAAAGTTATTTATAGCTTTTTTTTATCTCCCACATATAATTATTTCTTATTCTTTAAAAAAATATAATAATTTTAAAATTTAGGAAAAACTCTGAAGCTACCAACTTTAGGGAATCTATCAAGTATTTCTTAATTAATTAGCTTTTTTAGTAATGAATGAAAGCTCATTACTAAAAGAAATTATAAATAAAATTGTAGTATTATTCGAAAAATTTAATAAAAGGTTAAGAATGACGTTGAAAAATATGAATATAACTAGAAAACTATCCATATCAATGGGAGTTATAGTTATAGGAATTATTGTGATCACATTAACAGCTTATATGGGGATACATAAGATTGTTAATAACACAGAGGAGATCGTAAAATATGAGATGCCTCTTACTGATACAATAATAAAGATTGAAAGGGATATCTTAAAAGAAGAGATATTGATAAATGAACTGGTCATCCAGAGTAAAGATGTAAGTTCTAGTGAGTTTAAAAAGATAGAAGACAAACTTCATAAATTAGAGATGGAGACTCTAAAAAATATTGAAGATTGTATCACTTTAGCTAAAAAAGCGATAGCTCATATGAGTAAAGCAGAGTTCCAAACTAAATATAAAGAGGTTGAAAAGGCCTGTAAATTATTTAAGGATGAACACAAAGAGTTTAAAATACATCTAAAAGAGTTTGAACATAATCTAGAAACAGGGCATATATCAAATATAGATTATGAAAGAAAAGCGATCTTTAAAGAACTTGAACATATGGATCACCAAGCAGTAGAGATTATACATAATATGGAAGAGTTATCTGAGATAATTTTTGAACAATCAAAAGAGGATGAGAGTAGTATTATCACTCTTATTGAAGTGATCGCTTTAGTAGTACTAATCTTAGCTATTGTAGTTTCTGTAAAATTATCTACTTTATTAAGATCAAAACTTAATACATTTCAAAATGGGCTTTTAGGATTTTTCAAATATTTAAATAGGGAAAGTACAGACGTAGTACTTTTAGATGATAGTACATCAGATGAGTTTGGTGTAATGTCAAAGGTTGTAAATAAAAATATCGAGAACACAAAAAAAGGTATTGATGAAGATAGAAAAGTGATAGATGATACTATCTCTGTATTATCAGAGTTTGAACAAGGTGATCTATGCCAAAGGGTAAATACAAATAGTAATAACCCAGCATTAAAAGAACTAGTTAAGCTTTTAAATCAAATGGGTGAAAATGTAGAAAAAAATATTGAAAATGTACTTGATGTATTAAACCTTTATACAAATTATAAATATACACACAAAGTAAATACCTTAGGTGTAAAAGAGCAATTATTACAATTGGCAAATGGTGTAAACTCCCTAGGAGATTCAATTACATCAATGTTAGTGGAAAATAAATCAAATGGTTTAACTCTTGATAAGAGCTCAAACATCTTACTTAATAATGTTGATCTATTAAATAAAAACTCAAATGAAGCAGCAGCATCCCTAGAAGAAACAGCAGCAGCTCTAGAAGAGATAACTTCAAATATCTCAAGTAATACAGATAATGTAGTAAGGATGTCTAATTATGCAAATGAACTAACAGCATCTTCAACAGAAGGGCAAAAACTTGCAAATGAGACTAGTGTATCAATGGATCAAATAAATGAGCAGGTAAATGCCATAAATGATGCAATCACTGTGATTGATCAAATTGCATTCCAAACAAATATCCTTTCTCTAAATGCAGCTGTGGAAGCAGCAACAGCAGGTGAAGCAGGAAAAGGTTTTGCAGTAGTTGCTCAAGAGGTAAGAAACCTAGCGGCAAGATCAGCTGAGGCAGCAAAAGAGATCAAAGATTTAGTAGAAAATGCTACAACAAAAGCAAATAATGGTAAGTCTATTGCTGATAAGATGATAGAGGGATACTCTGGATTAAATAGCAATATCACAAAAACTATTGAGTTGATATCTGATGTGGAAAATGCATCTAAAGAGCAACTTGCTGGAATAGAGCAGATAAATAATGCAGTAGCTCAACTAGATCAACAAACTCAAGAAAATGCAAATGTAGCTACACAAACCCATGATGTGGCTGTACAAACTGATGAGATTGCAAAATTAGTTGTATCAAATGCAGATGCAAAAGAGTTTGAGGGTAAAGATAGTGTAAAAGCTAAAGAATTTGCTCAAAATGGTATAAATACTGAAGCAATTGAAATTAAAAAAGAAGTGAAGAAAGTTTCACCAAAGAGTACTATCTCTTCAGATTTATCAGATGATGAATGGGAAAACTTTTAATAGATATAAGATATTTAGATAAAAAATTCTAAAGGGATATTAACCCTTTAGAATTTACTCTAGTAGTGTGCTGAGAGATTGTCATGATTCATATGGTGATCCACATAATCATGGGTTCTTTGATCTCTTTTATAAAATTGATAAAGAGCATAAAGGAGTAGTAAACTAGCTCCTATAAACAAGAAACCTTCAGCACCAACAGTCATGGAAGTTGTAGTAAGTTGTACAACTGTAATACCTGTTAGTATTCCGTATCCTGCAAATATAGCAATAGCTAACATATTGATATATTTTTGTGCAGGTATTAGAGCCACTCTTTTTTTGAAGTGAGTAGTGAGATACGCAATCACAATACTAGCTCCTAAGAAAAATAGCCCACCTGTTAAAAACTCGCTTGTCGTCATTACTTTTTCAGTAACGTGAAAAGCAACACTCCCTAAGAAGAGTATTAAAAATAAATATATACCATTTCTCATAACTTCTCCTTTATAATGGATTTAAGGTCAGTTTTATAACTATATTTCTTATCTTTTTAAAAGTTTATACCTTGTGGTATAAAATATCAATAGTTTTATTTTGTAGATGGATTAATTAAGTATGGATTAAGCTAAATATAAGTTTTTATGAGAGGTCGAAGTTTAGGATTTAGGGGAATAAAACTTCGACCATTTGTATTGTATTTGTTTTCTGTGTAGTTATTGTTTAGTTTTTATGGTTTTATAACCTTTCTTTTAAGATAGTTATACCAAAGGTGATGATTAGATTTTTTTGTTGTTTTATTATTTTTATCCCTAATATAGATTGTTATAGTATTATATAAAATATATTTAATAATAACAATCTATATTAGGAGAAGATATGTCAAAAGATATCACTTTAGCCTTTGATGTTTATGGAACATTGATAGATACAAATGGCGTAGTTAAACTACTTCAAACTATGATAGGAGACAAAGCTAAGTCTTTCTCTACCACTTGGAGAGATAAACAGCTTGAATACTCTTTTAGAAGAGCTGCCATGCAAAACTATGTGAGCTTTGCTGAGTGTACTAAACATGCATTAGATTATACTTGTAAGTTTTATAAAGTGGATTTGAGTAGTGAACAAAAATTTGAGCTTATGGCTATATATGCAGTGTTACCCGCCTTTGATGAGGTGAAAGAGGCTCTTAATAAGTTTAAAGAAAAAGGTTTTAGACTATTTGCTTTTTCAAATGGTAAAGCAGAAGCTGTAGAGAGATTACTTGATAATGCTGGTATAAAAGATTTATTTTTAGGCATAGTAAGTGTAGATGATCTAAGGACATTTAAACCAAGTCCCGCAGTGTATGCTCACTTTTTAAGAGCTGCAGAGGTAAAAGGTGAAGAGTCTTGGTTGATCTCATCAAATCCATTTGATGTGACTGGGGCAATCTCTGCAGGACTAAAATCAGCTTGGATTCAAAGATCAAGTGAAGCTATCTTTGATCTTTGGGAGATAGAGCCTACAATCAAAGTTAGTTCATTGCTAGAATTAAGTGAAAGAATATAAAGCAAAGGACAACTCGTTGTCCACTTTAGGATTTTACTTCTTTTAACTGGAATTTATTTCCAGTGTTAAAAAGAAGACATAGATATAAGGTCCCTCAAAAAATGGGACATTTTTTAAGGAAATATGATGACTGATAAGATAAAAATAGACATAGTATCTGATGTGGTTTGTCCATGGTGTGTGGTAGGTTATAAAAGACTAGAAAAAGCTATAAAAGAGCTTGGAGTAGAGGATAAAGTAGAGATTGAGTGGCATCCTTTTGAGCTTAATCCAAATCTTGGAAGTGAAGGAAAAAAACTATATAAACATTTAAGTGATAGATATGATATGGGGTATGAAGAGATAAAAAAATATCATAAAAAGGTGACTCAGGATGGTATGGCTTTAGGTTTTGAGTTTAATTTTGATGAAGACATGGATACTTGGGATACAAGAGATGCTCATATTCTTATAGATCATGCGAAAAATTATGGGAAACAAACTGAACTGCAACTTCGTTTATTTGCTGCTCATTTTACCAAGAGAAAAGATATCTCAGATAAAGAGGTATTGATTAAAGAGTTTGAAGCTGTTGGTTTAGATGGTGATGAGGCTAGAGCTGTACTAAATGAAGATAGAGCCAATAAAATAGCCCTAAGGGAAATAGAGTGGCAAAAAAAAGGTGTAAGTGCAGTGCCAACAATGGTATTTCAAAATTCTATTGCTATGAATGGAGCATACGCACCTGAGGCATATATAGATGTTTTAAAAGAGCAATTGGGGTTAAATATAAAGATTTGAAAAAAAGATTTAATAATTTAGATTTTTTTGTTAAAATATCTTAAATAGTTAATAAAGGTTTTAATAGATGGGTATTTGTTATAAATACTTTGAAGACAAAAATTTATATATTGAAGTAGGAGAAGGTGATATCACCTTAGATACTCTTGCTGCGTATTTTCTAGAACTTGAACATAGTGTTGATATGAATAAAGTTCAATATGTATATTCTGATTTTTCAAGAGCTTTACTTAATTTTTCAGATATTCAAATACAGCAAATAACTACTAGTTTCTTAGCATTTTCACAAGAATATGATTTTAAAAAATGGGCATATGTTTATCCTACTGATAGTAAGGCTATACAGGTTACCAAAGATTCTTTTAAAGATCGAGAATTTGATTTTATAAAGTTTTTTACTATAGATCAAAAAGAAGAATCTTTTGATTTTATTGAGAATGATGAAATAGTAGAACTCATAAATAGTTTTTTATATGAACTTAATCATAAGGATAATTAAATAATGAATGTAATAGATGCATTAAAACAAAGAAAATCTGTAAGATCATTTTTGCCAAAAGAGGTAGATAGTGAAAAAATAAAGTTTATTTTAGAAGCTGCTAAACATGCTCCATCAGGTGCAAATATGCAAGCTTTTGATGTATGTGTAGTAAGTGGCGATAAAAAAATAGAGATTGAAAATAGGATGCTTGAAGCTTTTGATTCTGATATTGTAGAGAAGATGGATTATCAATATTACCCTAAAGTTTGGAAAGATCCATATAAATCTAGACGAATAAAAACTGGGCAAGAACTTTATAAAACCATAGGGATCAAAAGGGGTGAGAAAGAGAAAAGGTTAGCCCAATGGAGGGAAAACTTTAAAGCTTTTGGTGCTCCTACTGTGCTTTATTTTTTTATAGATTCTAGTTTAGATACTGGATCATATATGGATTACGGTATGTTTTTACAATCGGTAATGTTAGCTGCTACAGAATTGGAAATAGCTACTTGTCCTATGGTTGCTTTAGCTGAGTTTCCTTCTATTGTAAAAGAGCACCTTGGTGTAGATGATGAGAAGGTATTACTTTGTGGTATAGCTTTGGGATATGAAGATACAGATGCTTCTATCAATAGCTATAAAACAGATAGAATAGAACTTGAAGAGTTTACACAGTTTTTTGAGTAAATAGGGAAAATCATTATAATTGATCATGTAAGATAGTTAAAGACTATCTTACATATGATCCATTATTAAAATCAATGGTTGTCCCATTTACATATTCAGGACAAGATGTTGCTAGCCAAAATATAACTTCTGCTGCTTCTTCAGGCTCTGCAAATCTTCCAGATGGAACAAGTTTTTTAAACTCTTTTTTTCTCTCTTCGGAATTGTCTTTTTGCATATCTGTTTCTACAGGACTTGGTGCTATACAATTTACAATAATACCACTATCACCTAACAATTTAGCAAATATTTTAGTTGCGTTTATTAAACCTGCTTTAGCAATTCCATACCAAATATCTGGATGTCCAATTTGACCTGCGATTGAAGCTGTATTTACTATTCTTCCATATCCTCTTTTTTTCATATTCTCTGAAAAAATTGTCATTAATTCAACAGGAGTATGAAGATCTACATTCATAATTCTTTCTTTTGCTTCTTTAGGATAGTTATCATAAGAATATTTTGGTTGCATAAATCCTGCATTGTTGATCAAAGTGTCAATCTCTCCAATTTCTTTTGCTAAATCTTTTAATCCCTCAACATCAGATAAATCATACTCTATAGTAGTTACTTTTTTATGATTATTAAAAGTAAAGTTTGAAAAATCTCTAGCTACTACAACCACATCATAATCTAATTGTAAAAATCTTTCTACTATTTTAAGACCTATACCTTTATTTCCACCAGTAATAAGTACTCTTTTTAACATGTTTGTCCTTTTTATTTTAAATATAATTGTAGAATTATGTCATAATATAGACTAATTGTCAATAATGCTAAATATATAGACTAAATATCTATATTTTATCTTTAATTTCTTTTATAGTATTATTCTTTCTATGAACGAACAACTTAAAACCTTTATTCCATTATGTGATTCTATAGGAAAACTTTTTTATCCAAATGTTGAAGTAGTTTTACATGATCTTGATTCAAGAAAAGTAGCTCATATTGTAAACTCATTTTCAAAAAGAGTAGCGGGTGATAATATGATAAGTGATCCAAAAGATCTAAGCTCCATAGAAAATGATATAATTGGACCATATAGTAAAGTAAATATTGATGGTACGAAGTTAAAAACAGTATCTACAATTTTAAGAGATACAAAACAAAATCCTATAGGAATAATGTGCATAAATTTTAAGGTTGAAGTTTTTGAAAAAATGTATGATTCTTTAAAAGTTTTACTAAATATAGAAGAGAAGAATCAACCTCAAACTCTTTTTTCACAGGATTGGAAAGTTCATACTCACGATTTAATCAATAAATATCTAAATGAAAATAATCTTATTTTAGAAAATTTAAAAACAAAAGAAAAAAAGTCTTTAATCCTTTATCTTAACAATGAAGGTATTTTTTCTATACGAAATGTTATCCCTTATCTTTGTAAAGCTCTAGATGTTTCAAGAGCAGCAATTTATAAATGGTTAAAAGAAGTGAAATAAATATACAAAAAGTCTACAATGTATATAATATTGACATTTTATCCATATAAATATATAATTGATATTTTAAAACAAAGCAAATCTATAGTGTAATATTTAATTATATATAACACTAATTGAACACTTTAAAAAAATATAATCATTTTATATCAATAGGAGTATTTATATGTTAAAGGGGATTATTACACTTTTATTTTTCCAGTTTTTAGGTGAATGTATAGCCAAACTTTTTGAGTTGCTTGTACCCGGACCTGTGATTGGGATGGTTTTATTACTTATATTTTTAATGATCAGAAAAAGCAGTTTTGAGAGTCTTGATAATGCAGTGTTTATTCATTTGCGATATTTACCACTTTTATTTATACCTGCAGCTATGGGTATTATTACTCAAATAGATATTATCTCAAAAGAGTTTTTGGCGATACTTATCTCTTTAGTTATAGGGACTATCATAGCTTTAGCTTTTAGTGCAAAGCTTATGGATGTTCTTACAAATAGACAAGGAGGGGAAAAATGAATATAGATGCACTTATAGAATATATCTCTTCTACTCCTCTTGTATGGCTACTATTAACTCTTGGCTCATTTAAATTGGGGATAATTATTTATGAAAAATTTAATAAACACACTTTATTACAGCCTATTATTATAGCTTATGTGATCATAATGTCTGCACTTTTTATCACGGGTGTAAGTTATGAGGAGTATTTTAAAGGTGTGGAGATTATCCACTTCTTTTTAGGACCTGCAACTGTTGCTTTGGCTTTACCTCTATATAAAAATTTAAAATATATAAAGTCACTATTTATTCCTATTTTGATCACACTTGTTGTAGCTGGGGTATTTTCTATAGTTATTGCAGTAGTATTACTTTGGGCTTTAGATGCACAGCTTGCAACAATTTTATCAATGACCACAAAGTCTATAACTGCACCTATAGCAATTATCACATCTGAACAGATAGGAGCTATACCATCTCTTGCAGTTGGTTTTGTAATCATTACAGGAATCATAGGGGCATTGCTTGGTACTGCTATATTCAAGGCTATAGGAATTAAAAACGATACTTCAAAAGGGTTTGCTCTTGGTTTAATATCTCATGGTATAGGAACAGCAAGAGCCATAGAGATAAGTGAAAAAGCAGCTGCTTTTTCTGCATTGGCTATGGGACTTGCTGGGATATTTACTGCTGTGTTTTTGCCTATTATTATAGGTTTGATTTTTTAGAAAAAGAGTGTTTATTATAATCTTTTAGATTGTAATAAACGTAAAAAGTTCTGAACTAACTAAAATTATGCTATAATCACAAAAATATAAGAAAGGAGTTTTCTCAAATGGCATTAAGAATTAAAGATGGAAAAGTAATAAGTATAACACCACCAAAGACATTAACAAAAGAACAATTAAAAAAAATGGAAGAAACTCCAGTAAATGAAAAGCTTATAAAAGAAGCTACTTCTAGAAAATATAATATAGTGTTTAGATAATTTGCTAGAAATTTCAAATTATAATAGTTCTTCATCTACCTATGGACTATATAAAAAGCTACTTTCAAAAATACAATTATCAAAAGATATAAATGATGCTCAAAGAGAAAGCTTATTTATAAAAGATATTTGTAATCGTATTGAAAAATCAAAAACTGTTTTATATGTATTAGAATTAGATACTGAAATTATTGGTTTAATATCTTTATCTGTAACTTCCATTCAAGATCAACCATCTATGCAAGTTGACTATATATTTGTAAGTGAAAAATATAGAAGTAAGCCTTTAAAAGAACTAGATAATCTAAAACCTTTTAAATATCTTATTGAAATTGCTATTAGTATAGCAAAAGAGATAAAGGAAACTGTAGGACTAAGATATATAGTTTTATCTCCTGATACAGAAGAATTAATCCATAAATATAAAAGCCTTTCGTTCAAAGAGCTAACTAAAGAATGGATGTATTTAAAAATATAAACTATACGTTCTGATCTTGCTATACTAGATCATACTCCGTCCATCCTGAGAAGCAAAGCTAAAGCATATTTATACTTTTATATATCAATAGATTACTAAAGTTTTATGGCATTTTTTAATGCAATTTCATCTATAAAGCTTTTATTTTTATTTGCAAAATCCTTTTCTATTCTTTTAAAATAAGCTCCTTAGATTCCAACATCAAAAATATCTCTTTTAATATTTGAATATTTTGAGTGTTTAATACTCTTAGTTCTTGGCTTTTGCCATCTTTATCTAATAAAAAACCATCTATGATATTTATATTTGCTTCAAGTACAAAGAGTCTATTTAGTAGGTCTTTTATGGATATCTTTTTATTTAGATAGAAAAGAAACTTTTCTAGGTCATTTATGGATTTTATATTTTTCAATTCTTTTTTGTCTATTTTTTCAAGTAGGTTTGAAGTGATGGTTTCATCGTTTAGGTAGGAGTATTGACTAAATATAGTTAAAAAGTTTTCTTTTATCATCGTATATAATCCTTTTCAAAAAACATATACCTGATGTAAGGCAGTATCGGTATATGTTTTTTTAGATTATATAATATTAATCGTAATAAATCAAGTATTTTATTCTATTTTTCGAATAAATTTTAAATATTGATCGAAAATTCGATAAATATTTATGCTTATATTGTATTTATCGCACTTTGTGCTTTTTTTATACTTTCGAGTATTTCATCTTTTCTTTTATTTTCAAGCATCAATTCCAATGCTACTTGAGCCATTTTAGGAATTTTACCACTTGACCAAGTACTAATGGTAGAACTAGGAACATCTAACTGTCTTCCTAACTCTGCTTGTGTGATATTAAACTCACTACAAACTTTTTTTACTATGTTTTCTTTTTCACTCATAAATGTATTGCCTTACATCTTATTTTATTGGAGATTATATCTAAATGTTTATAATAGTTTGGAGACATTATATAATGGTGGTTTTATATAAAGCATTGCAAATTGACATATATTTTAGTTAGCATAGAAAAAGATGATAGAATTTTTATAAATTATGACAGAATTATGGTATTTAATTGCTATAATTTTAAAATATACTAAAAGGTAAAAAATGGATACGACAGAAGCAAATACTTTAGCATTAAATATAAATACTATTTGGATTATCATTTCTACCATAATTACAATTGTTTTATTTTTAATAGGTAAAAAGCTTTTTTCAAAAAAGAATACTATTAAAAATACATCAAATAGAAAAGGAAGAATAAAACAAGGTGGTGAAAGTACTAACATTATAAAAAATGTTACAAATGATAATGGAGAGATAATTCAAGAATAATGTCTAGTAAATATAAAAATGAAGTTAAAAATACTGATAATAGAAATGGTGTTATTCAGCAAAATATAAATATAAATATAAATAAATTTAGAATATCAATTGGTGGAGTAAAACGCTTTATATATAAAAAGGTTCAATCCAAAAAGTATTATGTAAACTTAGAAAACTTATTAAATAGACAATTAGTAACTAAGCTAGAACAGTTTAAAAGTAATCATAAATATATACCTGAAGTATTTTTAGAATTAAATGATGTGAAAGAAAATCTTAGATATTTAGTTCAACCAGTGTTGTTTTATAATAAAAATATAAATGAAATAGATAAAGTTACATTTGAATCTCTCAATGAAACTTTAGATACATTAGGTTTAGAGACTTATGAACTAAAAATAGATAAAAATTTATTAAATGCAAAAACATTACAAGATGTATCTTTAAATACAAATTTAATATTAAACTATTTTAGTAAGTTTAAAAAAGATTTGCCAATAGTAAGAGGTAAAAGAGAAGAAATAGAAAAAAGTTTATCAGAAGAACAATATAAATTATTTGTAGTTAATGAAACAATTTATGATAGATATAAATGGTTTTTAGATGATTTTCAAAAAGATTTTGAATTATTGAATAAGAGTTTAATTCTATTAACAGAAAAAGCAGGTCAGGGGAAAACTAACTTGATATGTGATTTTGTTGACAATGTGATTTTAAAAAAAGATTTACCATGTGTAATGTTTACAGGAAATGAGTTTAACAATTTAAATCAAGAACAAATTGAAGAGATGATCTTAAGGAATATATATAACTTTGATAATCAAGATATAACTTTTGAAGAGTTTTTAATTGATATGGAAACACTTTGTTCTAAAAAAAATACCACTTTCACCATAATTATTGATGGTTTAAATGAAAACTCAGATATTGAAAATTTTTCAAAAAAGTTATACTCTTTTACAGAAAAGATTTTAAATAAACCTTTTATTAGACTAATTTATACATGTCGTTCGGAATACTTTAATCAAAGGTTTAAAATATTCAATAATCCAACTTTTGACAAAAAGATGTTAACTTTAGATAACTATATGGATATGTATCATAGATATAATAAAAAAGAATTACCTGAGTATCTAGAAAAGAGACTTATAGATTCTTATTTTAAATATTTTCAAGTAAAAAATAGTGTTTTTTATAATGTACAAAAGGTATTAGTTAATGACTTTTTATTATTAAGAATTTTTTGTGAAGTTTATGGTCAAAAAACAAACCCCAATGCTCCAACAGTACAGATTTATGATATATATAAAGATAAATTATTTAAATATTACTTTGATTTTAAACAAGAACAGATTAATAATATAAGTCCTTATTCAGTTTCAGATTTTAAAAAATTGTTTAATGAAATCTTAAAATTTATGGTAGAAAAAAATCAATATATTAATATTCCATTTGAAGAACTAGAAAGTATAAATAAAGATCTATTAAATCATATAGTAGATGCAGATATCTTTTTTAGAAAAGATTTGATTTATGATGAATTAAATGTTTTTGCTAATAAGGAGGTCCTAAATTTTACATTTGATGAATTTAGAGATTTTTTAGTTGCAAACTATTTAGTTTCAAATAAAATTGATATAAAAAATTTTTTAGAAGCACAAACTTCAAATAATACAGTTATAGAAGGTATTGAAAAATATTTGTTTTTTAAATCTAGACAAAATTTATATCGTGATAAATTGTCATTTTTAGAAGGATATGTGAATTTTAACAGTCTATTTATACAAAATATCTTTTCTGTAGATGATAATGACATTGATATTTCTGATATTGAAAAAATTAAAGAATTATTTCATTTAGATTTTGATTATGCTAAATATATAATTGAAATTTTAATGTATAGACATCATACTAAAGAATATAAAAATTTAAATATTTTTACTTTATTTGAGATTATTATTTCACTTACTGATGAAGAATATGACAAAATTATAAATAAAAATTTTAAAATAAAACATGATCCTTATGGCTATCATCCTTTTGAGAGTAGAAAAGGGAAAATACTATCTATGATGAAACAATTAGAAGATATTTTAGAAAAAAGAGATTGTAACCAAGAATACCAATTACATAATATATTTGAATTTATGTTTTTACTTTTAGGTATTGAAGATGAAGAAGAATATGGTAGTGTTCCATATGAACTAGTAGAGCTATTAGAAAAGTATATAGATAAATATAAAGAATATTCAAAAAAAATATTGTTAAAGTACCATGATATAAAAATTGAGAAAGTGAGAATAGAGATATGGAAATTGTTTAATTTTCATATAGAAAATGAAATTGATTTTGATAAAGAGTTTTGTCAAAAAATATTTAATGAATATATTGAGTTAGATGAGGGGCTTTTAAAAAATCAGCAAGAATACTTTTTACGAACAATATATTCTAATAAGAGTGATTTTTTTAATAAAGAACAAATTGATCATTTTGAACTTTTAATAAAAAAAGATGAAGAGCATAGAGTTAGTATTTTTAAGTATATAGATGGAACGTATAAAGATATTGAAAGTTTGTATGAGGATATAGAAATATGATTATTATGAATGATAGGGAAGAGCATATTGTTTTACTTCCTTGTAATATCACCGAGGATAAATTTTTAGAGAAAGCAGAAGTTATAAAAAATAGTTATTTTTATAGACAATTAAAGAGTATTTATAATGTTTTAACTAAATCGACTGTCGATTTAGAAGATGAGTATAAAAAATATTATAGTGAATATGAGAATTTTTATGAATTTTTGTATCATAAATATCCACACTTAGAAGAAAAGTTAATAAAAATTATAGTTAATAATTTAGAAAGTGGTAAATACAAAATTTTTAGAGGACATATGCATAGGCTTATAAATTATAGATTAATGCAGCTTATGGAGTATCCTGAAGAATTTGAAGAAATGATAAATAAATTATTAAAGGCAGAGTTATATGAAAATTAGAACAGATTTTGTAACTAATAGTTCTTCTACTTCTTTTATTATAATTACAGAAAATGAATTAATAAAAGATGATTTTATAGAGTTAATGGGTGTAAAAAAAGAATCAGATTTTTATGAAATGATGAGTGAACTTTATGATAATATTAAAAGAAATATGGCAACAATAGAAGACTCTCTTAGCAGTAAATATTGGAGAGAAAGCTATTCTACGGCAGAAGATTTTTTAAAGAGAGAATTTTCAGAAAATATTTACAATAAATATTTAGAGGCTGTAGAAAATGGTAAAAAGACTTACATAGGAACTTTAAGTAGTGATGGAGAAGGTCAATTAACAAGTTTTATATGTTGTGATCATTTTGAAGAAGAAAATGAAAAAATATTTTTTAATTATACTAATTGTTATTGGTAATAAATGAGTTCAATAATTTTAAAAAATTACCCTGAACAAAAATATAAGGTAATGTTTAATCAAAAGACAGGTCTTTTTGCAAGAGTAGAAGAAAAAGGTGTTGATGAAATATTTTGGTCAAAACAAGGACCTGAACTTTTAGATATATCTATTACTAATTGGTGTGATCAAGGTTGTTCTTTTTGTTATAAAAATTCAAACTTAATGGGTAATCATATGTCTTTAGAAGACTATGAAATAATAATTAAACAGGCATCAGAAACTAATGTATTTCAAGTTGCGCTTGGTGGTGGAAATCCAAATCAACATCCTGATTTTGTTGAAATATTAAAAATTACAAGAGAAAAATATAATATTGTTCCTTCTTATACAACGAATGGAAAAGGTTTAACAAAAGAGATATTGAAAGCAACTAGAAAGTATTGTGGTGCTGTTGCCGTAAGTATGTATGAGCCTTATGAAGTAACTGAAAAAGCTGTTGATTTATTTAAAGAATATGGGGTTAGAGTAAATTTACATTATGTATTAAATAGTAAATCAATTATAAGTGCAATAAAATTACTAGAAAATGGACATAAACTATTAGAAAAATCTAATGCAATAATTTTTTTAAATTATAAACCAATAGGAAATAATAAAGATAACAATCTTCTTCTAAAAAATAGTTCTTACATACAAAAATTTTTTATGTTGGTAGATAATCATAAACAGCCTATAAAAATTGGTTTTGATAGTTGTATGGTTTCAGGAATTGTGAAATATATGAAAAACTATAATATTGTCTCACTTGAAGCATGTGATGCAGGAAGGTTTTCAGCATATATATCAGAGGATTTGAAAATGTATCCTTGTTCTTTTATGGTAGAAAGTTTTCAAGGAGAAGACTTAATCTCAAATTCGTTAATTGATATTTGGAATAATAGTAAAATATTTACTCAATTTAAAAATCATTTTAATAGTAATAGATGTAATAGTTGTGAACAACAGAGTGATTGTTTAAATGGTTGTCCATTTTTGAGAGAACTTGATTTATGTTAAAAAGTTTGAAGTTTTGCGGTCAAATAATTTGACCACAAATTTAAAAGGGTTTAAAGAAGACTAGAGATATCCTCCAAAGCTTTCTCATTAAACCTATAAGTTTTATGTTGTGTTTTTACTAGCACATTATATTCTGCTAGGGTTTTAAATAGTTTGATCAGGGTTGGTTTTGAGATACTGATCTTTTCCATGATATCAGTATATGATGCTACAAATAGGTTTTCACTATCTAGATTATCTAAGATAAACTTGATCACATCTACTTGTTTTGAGTCTGTTACTAAAGAGATCACTTTGATCAGGTTGTTTTGTTTTGATAGTTCTTCTTTTTGTGCTATTGGTAGAAGTACTACATATAAAGTGTTTAGAAGCTCTTTTATATTGATAGGTTTTACAATATAGTTTTCAACTTTTAATTTGATAGCATCCAATAAGTATTTTGTATCTGTGTGAGCTGTTGTTAAAATTGTAGGGATATTGATATTTTTCTCATTTTTTAGATATTGTAAAAACTCAATACCATTTTCATCTTCAAGTAAAATATCTGAGATGATCACATCTACTTTATTGTTTAGTAAAACTTCCATTGCTTCTTTTGATGTGCTTACTGGGTAGATTTTATTTACAAAGTCTTCTAATATATCTGTAGTTTGTTTTAATAGTTGTTCATCATCTTCTAGGTATAAAATATTAAACCTACTTAGTATATTTAGATCATTATTGCTTTGCATCCATTTCCCCTTTATCTGTTTTAGTTGGTATTTTTATAGTAAATAAACTACATTTATAATTTATTTTTCCATCTATTTTGTGCATAATATTTTTTTGGCTGATGATTCCATCCATATGTTTTTCTATGATCTGTTTAGACATATATAGACCGATTCCTGTTCCAGCACTTTTATATTTTGTTGTATAGTATGGTTCAAATATTTTTGGTGCAACTTCATCTGGTATTCCCCCACCATTATCAATAAAACTGATATGAAGTGTGCCTTTGTGTAGTTTTGTTATAACTTTTATAATTCTATCATTTTTATCTACATCTGTACTTAAAAAAGCATCTTTTGAGTTGTTGATAAGATTTAAAAATACATGGGATAGTTCATTGTAAAAAGTATTTATTTTTATATCTTTTCTTATCTCTAAAATAGATTTGATACCATTTTCATCAAGAATATATTTTGAAAGCTCAAAGGAGTGCTCTAAACACTCTTTGATAAAGAACTCTTTTCTTGTTTTATCTGGTCTAAAAAAGTTTTTAAAATCCTCTAGGGTATTTGACATATTATTTGCTAACATCAAAGCATCTTTTACTTTATCATCAATATACTCAGGGGTAAGTTTCCCTAAGTCACTTTTTGTTTGAAAACCTTGAACTATCATAGTTAAAGATCCAAGTGGTTGTCTCCATTGGTGGGCGATATTGTTTAGCATCTCTCCAAGGCTGGCAAATCTAGCTTGTTGGAACATGATGATATCTTTTTTCCTATTTTGTGCTACCTCTTTTGATACTTTTATCTCTAGGTAATTATTTAGCTCTGTTAGCTCTTTTGTTTTATCTGTTACTTTTTGCTCTAGGGAGTTGTGTAGGATCATAAAGTTATTGATAATAAAGATTGATAGTATAATTGAGAGTAAAAATACTAAAAAGATAGCGATGATTGATAGGATCAAGATTGTATTAAAATTCTTTTGGGTATTTCTTTTTTCATTTACTGTTATGGATAGATCATAGTTAATAAGACTGGTGATATAAACTGAGATGGAGTCTATTTGTAGATATATATCACTTAGCTTTTTTGTTCTTGGCTCAGATTGTAAGCCATATTGTAGTTGGGTTTTTATTTTATTTAGTTTTTCATTGATATTTTTCATGATGTTTTGTTTTAGGATTTTATTTTCATAAAAGCCTTGATCATCACTTAGTAAATCTTTTATAAAAGACTCACTTTCATCTAAACTTGTGGACTTTTTATATTCATCCCAGTTTTTATCGATAATACCAAGTCCTAGTTCAAGTACATCTTTTGCTTGTTTATAACTTATCTCTTTTGCTGCTAAGTCTAAAAGGGTATCTTGGATATTTACATTATAGGTATCTTTTATCTTTTCTAGTTTGATTAGATTTTGTGTTCTAGTCTCAAATAAAATATCAAAGTCATGTTTGATAATAAATACAGAAAGCTGAGAAAAGATGATGATCCAAAGCATACCACCAGCGATAATAAAAACTAAGAAACTAGTTTTATATTTAAAGTCTAGCTTTTCATAAAAAAATAGAAGTTTGGAGAGGGTGCTATTTTTCAAAATCTATCTCCTTAAATCCAGAATCTTTATATTCAAAAAGATATATTTTGTTTAGAAGCTGAGAGTTTCTATACTTTAAATCTATACCATCTAAGGTTTTTCTTGGGGTAAACTCTAATGCATCTCTAAATTTACTTCTTGTAATACTACCTTCAATTCTATTTATAGCATCTACTAAAACCTTTGCAGATAGGTAAGCCTCAAAGGAGATAAAACTAAGCTCTTCATATGGAAAGTATTTATTCATCATATTTTTATACTCTCTAGTAATTGCTATAGAGTCATCAAGATAGTTTGGCACAACAACTGAAAATAGTAGATTATCTAAAGATACATCTTGATCAATAAGCTCTTTTACCATAGAGTTTGCATCCCCAAAGGAGATATTACAAAAGATTGTATCTTTTAGGTTTTTATCCATTTTTGCTTTTTGGATAAATAGACTGTTTGCTCTATATGCACCCACCATTATGATAGCTTCAGGATCTTTATCTTTAATCTCATGAAAGGCATGTTTGATTGATAGGGTGTTTCTTTTATAATTTCCTTCAGCTTGAAGTTTTAATCCTCTTTTCTCTAAAGAATTGATAATAGAGATATATCCCTCTTCCCCATAGTCATCATTTTGATAAAATACCGCAAATCTTGTGATACCTTTTTTCTCATATAGATATTTTACTGTTTGTTCTATCTCTTCTTGGTAGGAACTTCTAAAGTTTATATAGTTTTGATTTGGATCTCTTAAGAATGCAGCCCCTGAAAATGTGGCAAAAAGTGGAACTGAATCCTCATTCAGTATTGGTAAAATATTTTTAACTGTTGGGGTTCCAACTATGCCAAAAAGGGTAAAAATATTGTCTTCATGGATTAATTTTGATACATTTTGTAGAGTTAATTCTGGCTCATATTTATCATCATAAGATATGAGTTCAATTTTTTTTCCATTAAGTAAATTGTTTTCATTTGCATGTTTAAAATATGCCAGCGCACCTGTCTCAACTGAGTTACCAACTCTAGCCATGATATTTGTCTTGGGAATCGATGTACCAATATATATGGTGTCATCATTAAATGATTTTTCTTGATACATTACATAAAAAGAAAGAATGAAACTGAGAATAAATATTATACTTGCTTTTATCATAAAAAATTATATCAAATTGGGACAAATAAACAAATTAGGTTACATTTTTCTTACCATTTAAGTTATAAGAAAGAATTATAAGAATAGAATTAGGTAAAATATTTTTTACCATAAGGAAAATATAGATGCAAGAATTTATATACTATAGTCCAAAGGCTTTGGAATTCCCTATTGATGAGTCTATTCTAGTTACATCAAATAAGGAAGATTTAGCAAATGCTAACTTCTTAATCTCCAATACAAATGAGGCTGATAGTGAAGTTGTAGCAGATGAAATTGACTTTTACATTAAAAATTCAAAAGATCCTATGTTTAAAATGATCACAAATGTAAAAAAACTATATGAGATCTCTGCACTAAAATTTGACAATGCAAAAGATATAGATAATTCTGTAAATATAGAAAATAGAGTTCTCGTGATTGCAGATATGGAAAAAACAAGAGAGTTTGCTCAACATATCAAGAAAAAAGAGTTTGATCTATTTTTTATAAATGAAGAGGGTCTACTTAATATAGATGGAACTATTGGTGATTTTAAGATCACTTTAAAACCAGATCAAAATGAGATGTGTGTGCAAGTAAACCAAATCGTTTGGTGCCATGCTAGTAAAGATAAAACTTACGCAAGAGCTGGTATCTATGATCCATGTGAGACTTCAATCGAAGAGGTTGTTGAACAACTAAGAGCAAATATCACTTCATATAACTACAGAAAATTTGTTTCATATGATAGTAACATTTGTCAATATCATGAAAGAAGAGAAGAAATCTGTGCTAAGTGTGAAGAGGTTTGTCCATCTCAAGCAATTGTAAAAGATGATGCTACTAAACACCTTACTTTCTCACAAGTTGATTGTCATGGTTGTGGTGGATGTATCTCCGTATGTCCAAGTGGTGCGGTTGATTATGCACCAACAGATAGAGACTCACTTTATGAAGTAAGTACTCAGTATAAAAATACTCATCCATTAATTATCCCTGCAAAAATGGATATGAAAGATTTAAATATTGATCTTAAAGAGGATGTTTTACCATTTACTATAGAGGGTGAAAAATTCTTACATGAAGCTACTCTTCTTACTTTAGCTCAAATCTCAGGATCACAAATCATTTTTTATAGCGACTTTATCTCAAAAGGTACTGGTGATGCTGTAAGAATCTTAAATGATATCTACCAAAAGAAATATGGAAAAGATTGTGTGATCATCGCTATGAATGAAGAGGAGTTAAAAGCTGCTCTTGAAGAGGTTTCATTTGTAGAAAATTCATACTATAACTTTGGACAAGCAGATTTCAATAAAAGAGAGATTTTCTCAGTAAGACTTGAACACCTAGTAGGTGAAGATGATCTTGGAGTTGTTCAAACTGGTGAACATATCCACTATGGAAAAGTTATGGTAAATGAAGATAAGTGTACTTTATGTCTTTCATGTGTGGGAGCCTGTAACGTGGGTGCTCTTCAAGCTGAAGAGAGTGATCATACCCTAAGACTTAATCCAAGTATTTGTACTTCATGTGGATATTGTGAAGCTTCATGTCCTGAGGCTGATTGTATCACAATTGAAAGGGATATCATCGAGCTTAAACCAACTTGGTTTAATGAAAATGTTTTAGCTCAAGATTCACTATTTGCTTGTGTTGAGTGTGGTAAAGAGTTTGCTACAACAAAAGCAGTTGAGAAGATCGCAGCTATGATGGCACCTATGTTTGCTGCTGATCCAGTAAAAGAGAGAAGCCTATATTGTTGTGCAGATTGTAAACCAAAAATCATGATGCAGAACTACTATGACCAAAGCCAAAAGGGAGCACAATATGCAAGATAAACAAGCAATCAATAAAGCAAGAGCGTTATACTACAATCTTTTTGCAAACTTTTTCGTACTATCTTCAGATATCAAAAATTATTTAGAACTTAGAAGTTTAGTAGATTTATTAAAACAAAATCCACTAGATCCAGAATCTGGGGAAGCACTTAAAAAAATGTATGAACTTCTTGATCCTACATCAAATGCAGCTATGAGCCAAGAGTTTGATGATATGTTTCATAATCCTACAACTCCAAAAGTAAGACAAACAGCTTCATTTTATGATGAGGGTATTGAATCTGGTAAAAAAAGATCTGAGATGATCAACTTTGTTGCAAAGACAAAAATCAGAAGAAATGAAAAAGAGTTTTATGAGTATGAAGATTCAATCGCATTTATCTTCTCACTTATGGCTGAGCTTTCAGATCTAATTGCAAATGGTGAGACAAACTATGAAAATACTGTTCACTGTATCTTTGATCAAATCTTAAATGATTTTGTTGAAGAGTTTGCAGCACAAGTGTACGAGCACCCAAGTGCAGTTATTTATAAAGAGCTTATGGTAGTTCTTCATTCATTTGTAGCATTTGAGAGATTATTCTTAGATGTTGGAAAACCAGTTCCAAGAGATGTGGTAGAAAAAGCAGAATCTTGTGATGTGGAAGAGATATCTGAAGAAGAAAAAGCTAGACGTGCTAGAAACAAAGAGCTTAAAAAACTTGGACCAAAACAAGATGATGTTGAGCCAAAAGATATGGCTTATGATGTGGAGACAGATATCTAAATAAAATCTCTTTCTTTAGAGGCTTTATAAAGAAGATTTTGTCTTTTTTATAAAGTCTCTTGAGATAGGGGCTTATTTTTCTATAAGGAGGTCAGTCATGCAAAATGGCAGAAGAGAATTCGTAAAAAAAGCGGCAATCGTAACTGCTGGTACTGTTGCAGGTGCCACTGCTCTGACTGCAAGTAGTACTTCATCTGGTCAAAGTACAAGTAACAATGGTGTTGTAATTGGTAACTCTAAAAAAAGAGAAATCCTTTACAAGAAAACAGCGGCTTGGGAAGAGTTTTACAAGACAGCTAAATAATAAAAAATACTAGGAGAGGCATATGTCAGCAAATACATATGAAACTCTAAATGCAAAAGTAGGTAGAAGATCATTTTTAAAAATGTCAGCTATCGCAACAGCATTTGGAGTAACATCATCTTTTGCTAGCACTGATGCAACTAGACAAGCGACAGAGGAAGAGATCAAGAATCCTTTCCCAGGATCTAAAATGGTTAGATCTATCTGTACAGCCTGTTCAGTTGGATGTGGTGTAATTGCAGAAGTACAAAATGGTGTATGGGTAAGACAAGAGGTAGCACAAGATCACCCAGTGAGTCTTGGTGGACACTGTTGTAAAGGTTCTGATATGATCGATATGGTTAGATCAGAAGTTAGACTTAAACACCCAATGGTTAAAAAAGGTGGAAAATGGCAAAGAATTTCTTGGGACGATGCGTTAAATAATATCGCAAACAAATTAGAGTCTCTAAGAAAAACTGATGGACCAGATTCAACAATGTTTTTAGGATCAGCGAAATTTAATACTGAGCAATCATATTATTTTAGAAAATTCGCTGCAATGTTTGGAACTAATAATATAGATCACCAAGCTAGAATTTGACATAGCTCAACAGTTGCCGGTGTGGCAAATACATGGGGTTATGGTGCTATGACAAATTCTCTGGGTGATATCCAGAATTCTAAAGCAATCATAATTTTTGGATCAAATCCTGCGGTTAACCATCCAGTTGGATTCCAACATTTCTTAAAAGCAAAAGAAAGAAACAATGCACAAATAATCGTTGTAGATCCTAGATTTACAAAAACTGCTGCTAAAGCTGATTATTATGCAGGTATTAGACCAGGTACAGATATTCCATTTATGTATGGAATGTTAAACATAATCTATAAAAATGGATGGGAAGATAAAGGTTTCATCAAAGATAGAGTTTATGGTATCGAAGATATTAAAAAAGAGGCTAAAAAATGGCCTGTTGAAAGAGTTGCTGATGTTTGTGGTATTAAACCTGAACTATTAGAGCAAATCACTAAAGTGTATGCTCAAAATACTCCAGGAACACTAGTATGGGCAATGGGACTAACTCAACATACAAATGGATCATCTAATACAAGAATGGCTCCAATCGTTCAACTATCTCTTGGAAACATGGGTAGAGAAGGTGGAGGATGTAACATCTTAAGAGGACACGATAATGTTCAAGGTGCTACAGATATGTGTTGTCTTTCACACACATTACCAGGATACTATGGTCTAAGTAACGGTTCATGGAAATACTTCGCTAAGTCTTGGGGAGTTGATTATGAATGGTTAAAAGGTAGATTTAAAGCTCCTGAGTGGATGAACAAAAAAGGTTTCACACTTGCTAGATGGTGGGCTGGAGTACTTGGTGGACAACCAGGTGAAGATAAAATCCACAATGCTGGTACAAACCTAAAAGCTTTATTTGTTATGGCAAATGGTATCACATCAATTGCACAACAAAAGAAAGTAAAAGAAGCACTAGATAAGTTAGAGCTTGCAGTATTTGTTGACCCATTCGTAAATGAAGGTGCAATTATTACTGATAAACAAGATGATGTTTATATTTTACCTGCAGCTACTCAGTTTGAAACTAGTGGTTCAGTTACAGCTACAAACAGATCAGCACAATGGAGAGATAAAATTATCGAGCCAATGTATGAGTCTAAACCTGACCATGAGATCATGTTTGAACTTGCTAAGAGACTAGGTTTCTATGAGCAATATACAGCTGGTATGAAAGTAAAAGAAAACAAAAAAGATTTCAAATGGCCTGAAGATGCAACTGATGAGATTGCTAGAATCATTAAGACTATTGGTCTTACTGGATGGACTGCTGAAAGACTTAAAAAACACCAAAAGAACTGGCATATGTTCGATCAAGTATCTTTAAGAGGATACGGAGAAATGACTGGTGAATATTATGGATTACCTTGGCCTTGTTGGACTGAAAGTCACGCAGGATCACCAATTCTTTATAACATCAATAGATCTGTTAAAGATGGTGGTATGGGATTCAGAAATAGATTTGGTTTAGAACATGATGGGCATGATTTATTAGCTGGAAAAGGTTCTGCTCCTAAGAACTCAGCAAATAAAGATGGATATCCTGAAATTACAAGAGATAATATTGAGGAAGTTCTTGGAATCACATTAACTGCTGATGAGAAGAAAAGAATTGGTAAAAACTGGAAAGTTGATACATCAAATATTATTGCTGAAAAATGTATGGAGAGAGGAATCGCTCCTTATGGAAATGCAAAAGCTAGAGCAAAAGTATGGACATTTGCTGATCAAATTCCATTACACAGAGAGCCGTTACACTCTCCTAGAACTGATCTAGTTAAAAAGTATCCAAGTTTTGCAGACAAGAAGAATCACTATAGAGTTGATACTAAATATGTATCAGAGCAAACTGAACAAGATTGGGCAAAAGATTTCCCAGTTAACCTTGTAACAGGAAGATTAGTAAATATGAACGGTGCTGGTATTGAAAATAGAGCATCTAAATACCTTGCGAAACTAACTCCTGAAATGTTCTGTGATATCAACCCTGAACTTGCTGGAAGACATGGAATTAGAGACGGTGCTATGATGTGGATCCATTCACCTCAAGGTACAAAAATTAAAGTAAAAGCAAAGTATTCTTACAGTGTTGCTGATGATAGAGTATTCTTACCATTCCACTTCGCTGGTGTGTTAGAGGGTGTAGATCTATCTCACAAATATCCTGAAGGAACAAAACCTTATGCAATAGGTGAGTCTGCAAATACAGTTACTAACTACGGTTATGACATTGTTACACAGATCCCTGAGACAAAAGGTGGACTTTGTAGAATTGAAAGAGTGTAGGAGTAAGTAATGAGTAAACCAGATTTTTCAAGAATGAAATTTTATTGTGATGAAAAAAGATGTATTCACTGTGATGGTTGTTCAGTTGCTTGTGACGAAGCTCATGAACTACCGGTAGAGATATCTAGAAGAAAAGTTATCACTATAAATGAAGGTAAGCAAGGACAAGAGTTTTCTATGTCTGTTGCTTGTATGCATTGTACAGATGCTCCATGTGAACAAGTTTGTCCTGTTGATTGTTTCTATATCAGAGAAGACGGAATTGTTCTACATGATAAAGAGAAGTGTATCGGTTGTTCATACTGTTTATACGCTTGTCCATTTGGAGCTCCTCAGTTCCCTAAAGATGGTGCATTTGGTACAAAAGGTGTAATGGATAAATGTACTATGTGTGCGGGTGGTCCTGAAGAAACTAACTCTGAGCGTGAGCGAGAATTATATGGTCAAAACAGAATTGCCGAAGGTAAAGTTCCTGTTTGTGCTGCTATGTGTTCTACAAAAGCTCTACTAGTTGGTGATGCTGGGTCAATCTCTGATATCTACAGAGAAAGAGTCCTATCATATGGTCATGGAGTTCAATCTGCACCATATGGTTGGGATAAAGCGTATGGAAAATAAAAGTTTTTTAAGTGAGTATAAAGCCTATTTTATAATAGGCTTTTTATTCTGTCTCTTAACGTACTGGTACTTTTGGTTAGCAACAATTGCTGATATAAACTATGTGTATCAATTTTTATTACAAATTGCACAAGGAAATATATCTGGTAATGTGGTTCCTTATGAACAATTAACACATTATGAGCAAATGGAGCAACAACTTTTTGGTCAAAATTATGATGCTATTGCACCTGAGGTTGTAAGAGCATTTGAAGAAAGACAACATTTACTACCTATAGTATTTGCTGTTGAGTTTGTTTTATTTACTACTATGTTTATTATGGCTAAGGGTAGAAAACAAGCACAAATAACAAGACACCAAGATAAGGTACAAGTTTATTCTTTATTTCAAAGAGTAGTACTTTTACTAAATATCTTGATTATGATTTACTTATTTATCACAGGGTTTTCAATTACATTTGGAAACTTAACTGGTGGTGGAGAAGTAGCTAGACTTATGAGAGCAACTCACGAAATTGTGGGTGTAGGATGGATTCCTGTATGGGCAATCATGACTATTATTGCTTTTAAAGATCATAAGTTTTTTGTAAGAAAAAGTTCAAAAGTATGGAATAAAATATTCCTAAGAGGAATGTATAAACATATGGATAGAATCAATTACTACATGTATGTAGCTTTTGGTGCATTATTAGTATTAAGTGGATTTATTATCTGGTGGATGTTCCCAGATTATCAAACTCACGCTGAGACTATTCAGTTTAAAAGATTCATCTTATTTATACACTTTATGGGAAGCGCGATAATTTCGTTCTTTACATTTGAGACTGTATATTCATATTTTGTGTCGGTAAAAGGTTATATACCAGGAGTAATTACAGGAAAACTTCCTGTTGAATATCTAGAACAATTAAGACCAGATGTTCTAGAAGAAGATAGAGATTTAAGAAACTAAAGTTAAGTAACTAAGGGTTTAACCCTCAGTTGCTTTTCTTTAGGATTTCAAATGTGCAAGATTTGCATATTTAAAAAAGATTATCAAAGTTTTAGGCTTTGATTTTTTGATAAAAGTAAATATGCAAAATTAGCATAAAAGGTTTTAAATGGAAAACGAAAAATATTTAAAAAAAGTATATATAGATAAACTTGTAGGAAATGAGCTATTTTATGAAGAGGATGTAACTATTGATGAATCAAGGTTAAACCTTTATCTAAATGGAGAAAAAACTATCTCAATGATGTGTATCCCAAAAGATCAAGATGCCCACGCAATTGGTTTTTTAATGAGTGAAAATGTAATAAACTCAGTGGATGACATAGATGAATTAAAAATAAGTGAAGATGGACTTAGAGTTGATATAACTGCAACAATCAACGAAAACTCACTAGATAACTTATATAAAGAAAAAACACTAGTAAGTGGATGTGGTGGGGGAGTTACTGGAAATGTAGCTGGTAGCGTAGAGATCCCATTTAACCAAACATCATTTAAAATTGATGGAACTAAAATATTAAGTGAAATATCAATCTTTTATAAAGAGAGTGAACTTTATAAATTAACAGGATGTGTTCATAAAGCGATGATATATCTAACAGAGTGTGGTACAACAGTAACAGCTGAAGATATAGGAAGACACAATGCCATCGATAAGGTGATGGGTAAGTGTAGATTAAACAAATATGATACATCTGAATCAGTTCTTTTTGTAAGTGGAAGACTTAGCTCAGAGATGGTTACAAAAGCAGTGATGCATAAAATCCCTGTAGTAGTTTCAAGAACTGCACCAACATTTTTAGGTGTACAAACAGCTCACAAACATGGGATCACTTTAATTGGATTTGCTAGGGGTAAAAAGATGAATATCTATACCCATAGAGGTAGGATAAATGAAGCTTAATATAGATGAGAATCAGAAAAATCTGATTTTTAAAAGTTTAGATGAGAAGGGAAAATTAACTTGTGTAAAAGCCCTAGCTCTTGCTAAAAAATTAGATATTGATTCCACAAATATGATGTATCTTACAAATGATCTAGGTATAAAAATCTCTCAATGTGAATTGGGAGTATTTGGAAATAGAGATACTGATGAAGTTGATAATGAGCTGTATAAAAAAATACTCACTTATAGTGATAAGGACAAAAGGGCTACTTGTACAAGGCTTTGGGATGAAGCAAAACAAAGTGGTATGAAAAACGTAAGATCAACTGTAAAAGGGAGTGATGTCTCTGTGATTTATTGCAAACTTGGTTGTTTTGAAGAAAGGAAAAGTAGTGGACGCAAAGGTTAAAGTTTGGATCGAAGATGATTTTAGAAATCTGATATTTGGTGATGGAAAAACTCAAGTGCTTGAACTTATAGATGAAACAGGTTCTATAAAAGAAGCGGCTGAGCGTGTAGGTATGAACTACAAAAAAGCTTGGAACCATGTAAAAATCTTACAAGAAAATGTGGCAGATGAACTAGTGATCGCAAATAAAGGAAGTGGTGGTGGAACAAAACTAACACCAAAAGCAAAAGAGCTTATTGAAACATATAAACAATTAAGAGATGAAGTGGATGCTTTTGCACAGAGGCGATTTGAAGAGTTATTTGTAAATGATGGTAAAGAGATATTAAAAGAGACAAAAAAAGATGAGATTTAATACTTTACAAGTTGCACAAAATACTGAGACGATTGAACTTTCTCAATATGATCTAAATGTATTAAAACCAAATATTAAACTGGATTTAATTCAAGATAAATATTTAGAAATGTTTGGAAAAGAGTTTGTAAAAAATATTTCATTTTCTCGTGATGGTTTTTTCACATTAATCTTATCTCTAGAGGGAAAGATTGCAGTAAGTGTTGGTGAGAGTGAAGCTATTGTAGAGGGTGCAAAAAAGGCTAAAGAGTATGGTGCAGATATCACTTTTATAGCTTTAAATAAAGATGGCACTTTAGATACTAAATCTTTAGATGATAGTTTTGATTATGTGTTTGTATCTTCATATATTGTTGATACTTATGTGAAAGTGGACTTGGAAGAAGTAAAAGAAAAAACAGCTGCTAAATTGATTTCAAATGGAACGGTGGAGTTTAGCACAATTAGTGATATATATGTTTTTGATAGTTACAAACTTTGCTCAATGGGAGCAATGGGTGTATTAGTGTATGAAGATGAGTTTGAAGAGAGTGCGATATCTCAGTTGAATTTATTGTGTTTAGATTTAACAATTAAAGCGATTGAAAATAAGAATAAAGAGCTTGATTTAAAAGATAAGTTTTTAGATCTATTTACAAAACAATTTGGGGATGATCTTTATTTCTTTGTTGATCCAAAAGATACTCTAGAGTATACACTATACCTTGGTTTAAAAGGTATAAAAATGAGAGAGCTTATAAGAACTATGGCTTTTGAAGATATATATATCACTAATGGAGAGGGATGTTCCCTTGGTTTATCAAAACCTTCACGTATCATCCAAGAGATGGGTTATAGTGAAGATGAATCAAGATGGGGGCTTAGCCTTGATTTTAGTGAGAAATTAGAAGAAAAAACTATTGGAAAAATAGTAAATATGATATTTAGAAAATATACACAAATAAAGGTTTTAGGATGAAACAACTTACATATTTAGATTATAAAGAAGCGGTAGAAAAAAGTTTAACAATTAGTGAAGTGACACAGAAGACTGAGTTTATTTCTATAGAAAATGCTATAGGAAGAGTATTTTCATCTGATGTGAAATGTATCAAAAATCTTCCATCATTTGATAATTCAGCTATGGATGGTTTTGCTATCAAAGCAAGTGATGCTGGAAAAAAACTTGAAGTAAAAAGAGTGATTTTTGCTGGTGATGCTGATGTGGGAACTATAGCTGATGGTGAATGTGTAAAGATCATGACCGGTGCTAAAGTACCACAGGGTGCAGATACTATTGTACCAGTTGAGGATACTTTAGGTTTTGATGAAAAACATGTAACTTTGCCGGAGGAAATAAAAGCTGGAAACCACTTTAGATCTAAAGGTGAAGAGCAAAAAGAGGGAACTGTAATCTTCTCTAGAGGTGATAGGATAGACTCAGCTATGGTGGCTATCTTAGCAGCGCAAGGTATCACTATGATAGAGGTTTTTGCAAAACTTAATATCGCTGTACTTTCAACTGGAAATGAGCTAAAAGAGCCATGGGAAGTTGCAAGTGAAGATCAGATCTATAACTCAAACTCATATGCAATCATAGCAATGCTTAAAGAGCATGGATTTGATTCACAATATGTGGGTGTGGTTCCAGATAGTTTGGAAGAGTCTATAGAATTTATAAAAAATTTAAAATCATATGATGTAATCATAACAACAGGGGGTATATCACTAGGAGACGCAGATTTTGTAGCACAAGCATTTATTGACAATGGACTTGAGGTTAAGTTTCACGGAGTAAAGGTTAAGCCAGGGAGACCAACTATGATGGGAAGTATGGATGATACTTTAGTTATGGCTATGCCTGGAAATCCACTAACTGCACTTGTAAACACTTATCTTTTAGGACTACCACTTATTTATAAAAAAAGTGGTAGCTCTGAGTTTTATCATGATTTTGTATATGCAAAAAATGTAAAAGCTTATAAGGTAAGAGCAGGTCGAGCTAATGTGGTTTTAGGTGATCTTAAAAACGGAGAGTTCAATGTAACTAGAAATAATAAATATGGTTCAGGTATGTTAATGCCTATCATTGAGAGTAATGCTGCGATGATTACTCTTGATAGTAAAGGCTTTGTTGAAGAGGGTGAGTTTATTAAGGTGATCCCTTTTGGATTAAATTTAAAAAATTATAAATCAGATATATATAACGATTAAAAAATTCATTAAAAATAATAGGGGAAGAATATGAAAAAAATTTTATTAACAGGATTAGTAGCATCAGTAATGGCAACATCAGTAATGGCAAAAGATTTAATGATGGCTACAACTACAAGTACAGATAATACAGGTCTTTTAGACTATTTAGCACCAAAGTTTGAAAAAGATACAGGTACTACACTTAAATGGGTAGCAACAGGAACAGGAAAAGCACTTAAGATGGGTGGAAATTGTGATGTTGATATTTTATTTGTACATGCACCAGGTGCAGAAAAGAAGTTCGTAGGAACTGGATATGGTGAGAATAGAACACAAGTTATGTATAACGACTTTGTAATCATTGGACCAAAAAAAGATCCTGCAAGTGTAGGTGGTATGAGTACTACAATGGCACTTAAAAAGATCAATGATAGAGGAGCAAAATTTTTCTCTAGAGGTGATAACTCAGGGACAAATAAAAAAGAGATCAAATTATGGAAAGAAGCTATGAGTGCTGCACCTGAGAAAGCATCATGGTATGTTCAAACTGGTCAAGGGATGTTAAGAACAATCAATATGGCTGCTGAGAAGGGTGGTTATACAATGACTGATAGAGGTACTTGGATTAAATATCAATCTCAAAAAGGTATGGATAATACTATGAAGATCGTAGTTGAAGGTGATAAAACACTATTTAACCAATACTCTGTAGTATCTATCAATAAAGAGAAATGTTCAAACGTAAAACCAAAATTAGCTAAACAATTTACTGAGTGGGTTGTAAGTGCTGAGACTCAAAAAACAATTGCAGATTTTAGGTTATTAGGAAAAGCACTATTTATTCCTAACGCTAAATAGATTAAACTTTAAGAGGGAAGAGATAAGAGTTTATGAATTTATTTACTGATGGTTTTAATGAGGCGATAGAGTTACTTGTATCGGGTAATGATAGTGTTTATTCTGCTATTTATACTACGATTACGGTTTCTTCTTGGTCTTTATTGATTGCTTTACTTATAGGTCTACCTCTTGGTTTTTTACTGGGTTATTATAATTTCCCAGGAAAACCAGTGATAAGAACTATAGTAGATACCTTTTTAGCACTACCTACTGTTGTGATTGGATTGATAGCATATACTATGCTTTCTCGTGCTGGACCATTTGGTGAGTATGATCTACTCTTTACACCCCAAGCCATAATAATTGGACAGATTGTATTAGGTCTACCAATTATTATAGCCTTAACTGCTACACAAGTGGAGTCAGTGGATAAGAGGCTATATATATCTTTAAAAGGTTTAGGAGCCAAACCTTTACAGATATTAAACGCCACACTGATTGAGGCTAGGTTTGGGATTATGACTGCAGCAGTGACTGCATATGGAAGAATTATCACTGAGATTGGTATCTCTATGATGGTGGGTGGAAATATCAAATACCACACAAGAACAGTAACCACTGCAATCGCCCTTGAAACAGGTAAGGGTGAGTTTGTAACTGGTATCGCTTTAGGGCTTGTTTTGTTTGCTGTGGCATTGATGGTAAATATCTCACTATCTATTTTAAAAAGGAAATGGACACAATAATGAGTAGCTTATATGAATTAAACAATATAGAGAAACATTATGATGGAAGAAAAGTATTAAGTATAAATAGACTTACTTTAGAAGAGAATCAAATAGTTGGTTTTTTTGGACCAAACGGTAGTGGTAAATCCACACTATTTTCACTTCTTTCTTTTGTGGATAAACAAACATATGGGGATATCTCATTTAATGGTACTTGCAATAAAAGTTTAGATAATAATACTAAACAAAGTGTTGTGATGGTACCACAAAATCCATACCTTTTAAAAAGAACAGTTTTTGAAAATGTATCTTATGGTCTAAAACTTAGAGGTGAAAAAGATAATTTAAAAGATAAAGTGTTGGAAGCTTTGGCTTTAGTGGGACTTGATAGTTCATTCATGGATAGGAAATGGTCACAGCTATCAGGTGGAGAGGGGCAAAGGGTAGCTCTTGCTGCAAGACTTATACTAAAACCAAAGGTTCTAATTCTAGATGAGCCTACAACAGGTGTAGATACAAACTCAGCACAACTTATAAAAGAAGCGATCTTAAGTGCAAAACAAAAATACAATACAACTATCTTTATCTCTAGTCATGATCATAACTGGCTAAATCATATTTGTGATAAGAGGGTGGCTTTATTTGGTGGTGAACTTATAGAAAGTGGTAGTGTAAATCTTCTTTTTGCCCCATGGGAAAAGGATGAAAATGAAAACCTTGTAAAGGTTTTTATGGATGGACAAAAATTAACTATCCCAAATACAAAAGATAAAAAAAGAGACTCTGTGATGATGGTAGATTCTGCCCATATAGAAATCTGTAGAGATGATTGTGAATATATGATAAATGGAAATACTTTAAAAGGTGTAATCAACTCCATGAGTCAACATCAAGGTGGTGAGTCTTTACTTCTTGGATTTTCTATAGCTGGAATTAGTTTTAATTGTAAAATCTCAAAAGAGGAGATGAAAAGACAAAGACTTTTCCCTGGGGATGAGATAAATGTAAATTTTGATCTGGAAAGTATCTGCTGGATATGACCCAAATTATGAAATAGCCTTTATAAAATTAGCATAAATCATATTGCAGAATTTGGGTTTATTGGGAATAAAAAAAGAGTGTATGCTTTGAAGGAGAGAATAATCGCATACACTCTTTTTTACTTTTGGTTTTAAATTTTCACTTTTGAAAAAATGACAACTGATGAAATAGTAACAAGTCAACTTGTATTTGGCTATAAATTTCTTTATATAATATATTAAAATAAACAAAGATTAAGTAAAGAGGAGTGTTTTACTCTTATTTAACCAATCTTGTAAACTTTTCTCTTATTCTAAATTTAAGTATATTTTAAAAGCTCTTTATCTATTATTTCCCATGGAAAAATTAGCTCAAACAAAGATAGATAAACTACCAATAAATCAACAACAGTTTTTACAAGATAAACATTTAGAGTATAAATTCTCACTACAAGAGATAAGGCAAATAGTAGACTTTGCCATAGATTTTAATATGTGGAAAGAAAACTCTATAGATATGATCTGGGAAGATAAAGATCATAAAAAAGAGATGTTTAAAGCTATCAGAAATATTTGGCAAGGGCTAAAAACAAAAGCAAATACTTACGATAACTTTTCAAAAAAAGATTATAAACTAGATGAGAAAATCACCTTTGAAGTAAAAACAAAAGATTATGTGGGATTAGGTTCATGTCCAGTGGCAAGTCCAAATACAAGATGTTGTAATCTTCTTACTTTAGATGCGGTTGAATCTTGTGGATTTGATTGCTCTTATTGTTCTATTCAATCTTTTTATAATCAAAATAAAATATCTTTTGATACAAACCTGATAGAGAATCTGAAAAATATAAAACTAGACCCAAATGAAACATATCATATAGGAACAGGGCAAAGCTCTGATAGTCTTATGTGGGGAAATAGGGAGGGGCTTTTAGATGCTCTTTTTGAGTTTGCCAAAGAAAATCCAAATGTGATTTTGGAATTTAAAACCAAATCAAATAGTATCAAATACTTTTTAGAAAATGAGGTACCAAAAAATATAATAGTATCATGGTCACTTAATACTCCTACCATTATAGAAAATGAAGAACATCTCACAGCTACTTTAGATCAAAGAATAAAAGCTGCAAGGGATTTAGCTGATAAGGGTATCTTAGTAGGTTTTCACTTTCATCCAATTGTTCACTATGAAAACTATTTAGAAGAGTATGGGCAAGTTTATACAAAACTAATAGATACTTTTAATTCATCTGAGGTGGTTTTTGTATCTTTAGGGACTCTAACCTTTATAAAACCAGTGATAAAAAAACTTCGTGATCGTGGTTTAAAATCAAAAATCCTACAAATGCCTTTTGAAGATGCAAATGGGAAGGCTTCTTATCCTTTGGATATAAAAAGGGAGATGTTTAAACATGCTTATGATAGTTTTGATGTTTGGCATAGGGATGTTTATTTTTATCTTTGTATGGAGGATCACTCTTTGTGGAAGGATGTTTTTGGGTATGAGTATATTTCTAATAATCAGATGGAGGGGTTTATGAAGATGAGTTATAAAAATAAAATTGATGAGTTAATAAATGATACAAATTGATACACATATTAAAAAAGTCAATTTTTATCAGCTCTTATACATTAAATTATACTTTTAATCTAAAATCTAATTAAATGTATAAAAAATTTGTATATATTTATTTGTTAAATAGGTTAAAACTATAAATTATTGTATAACTATTAATCCCCTATGAGCATTTTGCATTATTTTATTTATGAGTTAATATTTCAATAAAAAGGATTTTATATGAAATATAGCTCTTGGATACAAGCTAAAGAAGAATCAAAAAGAATTTTAAAAGAACTTCCTATGTTAAGGAAGAATCTATTTAATAAATGTAAAGAAAAATATCCTCAAATTAAATATAAAAACTACTCAGGAATAGTTTTAGGTTTTAAACATAATAAATTAGAATCTAATATAAAAGAATTTATTTCCAAAGATATTGATTATATAAATGAGAGAAAAGAAGAAGCTGAGAATTTATCTGAATTATCTAAAAACATGTTAAGAGATGAAATATCAAAAGATAGAAGAAAGAAGTTAGATCCAAAGATTGATATAATTCCAAGTGATATTTATCCAAAATTAAATGATTGTACTATTTATGAATTAAGAAGGTCTTGTAACTTTGGTGAGAATGAAAATTCAAAATGGGATAGATGTGAATATATGAAATATGATCAGGATAAATCTATTAATGATAAGGATAGATGGTATTGTAGTTATAGATAGATTTACATTTTGTTCTTATAAGTTTTATCCAAGACAAAATAAATTGGGAGTGCGTATAGTTACATCTCTTTGATTCCTCTTCTTTTTGACCGAAAAAAGAAGCAAAAATCTCTCCACTCGATGAAAATGTTTTTCCAAGATTCCACAAAATATTTACTGCGGAGCCAAACTCG
>CAYFGQ010000001.1:0-149438 GCA_964342525.1 uncultured Arcobacteraceae bacterium | reverse complement strand
TTATAAAAAGGCTTTAAATTGAGAAGTGATGAAGTAAAAAAAGGGCATTCACGTGCTCCTCACAGAAGTTTATTAAGAGCAACTGGTCTTCAAGATGAAGATTTTGACAAACCATTTATTGGTGTAGCAAACTCTTATATTGAAATCATCCCAGGGCATTTCTTTTTAAATAAAGTAAGTGAAATTATAAAAGAAGAGATTAAAGCTACTGGTTGTGTACCGTTTGAGTTTAATACTATTGGTGTAGATGATGGTATTGCAATGGGTCACGATGGTATGCTTTTCTCGCTACCTTCAAGAGAGCTTATCGCAAGTTCTATTGAAACAGTTATGAATGCACATAAATTAGATGCAATGATAGCTATTCCAAACTGTGATAAGATTGTACCAGGTATGATCATGGGTGCACTTAGAGTAAATGTACCTACAGTATTTGTTTCTGGTGGGCCTATGGCTAAGGGTTATAAACAAGATGGTACACCTATTGATCTAGCTACAGCATTTGAAGCAGTTGGTAAATTTGAAGCTGGTGAGATCACAGAAGATGAGCTACACGATATCGAGTGTAATGCCTGTCCATCAGGTGGATCATGTTCAGGTATGTTTACAGCAAACTCAATGAACACTCTTATGGAAGCTATGGGTATTGCACTTCCTGGAAATGGAACAATCCTAGCTTTAACTAAAGAGAGAGAAGAGCTTTATAGAAAAGCTGCAAGAAGAGTTTGTGAACTTGCAAAACTAGACTATGAAGAAAAACAAAAATTCAATGTTAAAAATATCCTAAATGAAAATGCAGTAAGAAATGCATTTGCAGTTGATATGGCTATGGGTGGAAGTTCAAATACTGTACTTCATATGTTAGCTATTGCAAAAGAAGCGGATGTAGACTTTGAACTTAAAGATATCAATACTATCTCAAAAAGAGTATCTCATATCGCTAAAATCTCTCCATCTCTTACAACAGTACATATGCAAGATATTGATAAAGCTGGTGGTGTAAGTGCAGTTATGCACGAGATGAGTAAAAGAGGTGAAGATATCCTTATAGATAACCTTACTGTTACAGGTGATACTATCAAAGAAAGAATCGCAAATGCAGAGATCAAAGATACAGAGATCATCCACACTATTGACAATCCATACTCAGAGGTTGGTGGTTTAGCTATCCTTTATGGTAACCTAGCTGAGCAAGGTGCGGTTATTAAAACTGCTGGTATTACTGGGGATAGAGTATTTACTGGTACTGCTGTATGTTTTGATGGTCAACCTGAAGCAATCGCAGGTATCGTTGGTGGAAAAGTAAAAGCTGGTGATGTTGTGGTTATCAGATATGAAGGTCCAAAAGGTGGTCCAGGTATGCAAGAGATGCTTGCTCCTACTTCACTTATCATGGGTATGGGTCTTGGTGATAAATGTGCTCTAATCACTGATGGTAGATTCTCTGGTGCAACTAGAGGGGCTAGTATTGGTCACGTATCTCCTGAAGCGGCTGAGGGTGGTATGATTGGTCTACTTAAAGATGGTGATGAGATTCATATCGATGTGGATCAATATATCCTTTCAGTAAACCTAAGTGATGAAGAGATAGCTAAAAGAAAAGCTGAATTCACACCACTTAAAAAACCACTAAACTCAAGATGGCTAGGACAATATAGAGCACTTGTAACAAATGCAAGTAGCGGAGCAGTTTTAAAAACTGATATGTAGGTCATAAAAGTATGAGGGAACATATAGCTATAACAGGAGGTGGAACTGGAGGACATTTGGTAATTGCAGATGCAATTATCAATGAGCTTCACTCCCGTGAGATTGGAGTAATCTTTATAGGTTCAAAAAATGGTCAAGATAGACAATGGTTTGAAAACAACTATAAAGTAGATAGAGCTATCTTTTTAGATACAAGAGGCGTAGTAAATAAAGGCGCCCTTGGTAAAATCAGCTCCATGGCAAATATGTTCTCAAAAGCTTTTGAAGTTATGGAATACTTCAATCAATACAATGTAAAAAAAATAGTAAGTGTAGGGGGCTATTCCGCTGCACCTGCTACTTTTGCTGCAATCTTCTCAAGACGTGATCTTTTTATCCATGAACAAAACTCAGTGATGGGAAGCCTAAATAAATATACTGCCACATTCGCAAAATATGTATTTAACTCCTTTGATCCAAAATGTGAGATCGATGCTTATCCTGTAAGACCTGAGTTTTTTGATGCGGCAAAAATCACTGAAAAAGTAAAAAAGATCATCTTCTTAGGTGGTTCCCAAGGTGCAGTGTTTATAAACAACTTTGCTCTAAGAGTAGCACCAAGATTAAATGAAATGGGAATCTCCATAGTTCATCAAACTGGGAAAAATGATTTTGAAAGAGTTGAAGCTGAATATAAAAAGCTAGGGATAGAAGCTGATGTATTTGCCTTTAGTAATGATATCCCACATAAAATGGGACACTCAGACTTTGCCATAAGCCGTGCAGGTGCTAGTACCTTGTGGGAACTTACAGCAAGTGCAGTACCTACTCTTTTTATACCTTTTCCATTTGCTGCAAAAGATCACCAATATACAAATGCTAAATTTTTAGTAGATAAGGGTGTAGCTTTTGTAAAACGTGAGAAAGAGCTAAAAGATGACTATCTATTTGAGATACTTGAAAAAGAAGATATCCATGATATAAGTAAAAAGCTTGTAAATACTATTATGCTCGATGGAGTAAAAATGATAGTAGATAAAATTGTAAGTGAAAACTAAATGATCACAGATTTTAAAATAGTACCAGCAAAAGAGACAAAGTTTGTACACCCTATAGGACTAGAGTATAAACAAAATGGTGAGCAAAGGTATTGGGAAGCAGTTAAAAGTTTTGACTCGGTTGCTATCTTACTTTACCATAAACCTAAAAACTCTTTTTTACTTGTAAAACAATTTCGTCCACCAGTTTATATGCACGATGAAAAACACCTAAATACCTTTGAACTTTGTGCAGGAATCTTAGATAAAGATGTAAGCCTAGAACAAACTGCAAAAGAGGAGATCATAGAAGAGTGTGGGTTTGATGTACCACTTGATAAAATAGAAAAGATCAGTTCTTTTTATACAAACCTTGGAGTAAGTGGAGCAAAACAATACATATATTATGCCCAAATAGATGACAGCATGAAAGTAAGTGAAGGTGGAGGAATCCACGGCGAAGATATAGAGCTTATGTATCTACCACTTGAAGAGTCTATGGAGTTTGTATTTGATGAGTCAAAAGCTAAAAGCCCAGGGCTTATGTTTTCTTTTTATTGGTTTTTTGATAAAAATAAACATTAGATTATACAGGGCTTTTCATATAAAAAAAACTTAAAAATTTTTCTAATTTATTTTTTTAATAGTTATTGTTCCCACATATCTATCAGAATCACCTTCTGATGTACCTCTTTTTACACCATTTTCAAAATCTGTATTAGATTCACTTAATAAAGAAATAGCTTCTTGAGGATTGGTTTCTAGATTATCTACAGAAAAACCACCTCCTTCTTCACTACCCGCATCATATAAACTAAGATTTTTAGTTATAAAGTTTTTCCAATTTAAATCATCGTCTAATAAACTTTCCTTATTTATTCCAATAAACCAATCAGGGCTAGGAGCGATCATACTAATAAATGAAACATAAGGGTGACTTCTGTCTACATTAAAAGTAGTAGTTATAGTTCCTACACCTGTAGAAAGTCCATCTGCATCGATTTGAAGTTTTGCACTTCCATCATTTATTTTATTTGTAATTTCATTAGTTATTATTGATTTTCCTCCAGTTTCAGCAACCTGTACCACACCCTCACTTGCTAAATTACCATGAATAAATAAATTATAACTAGCATCATGTGTTACTCCAACTAAAGGAGAGAAATGATCATTCCCACTAGGAAAACCTAAGGGAAATCTATCATTATCCCATATTGTATTAACTGTTACTCTATAAGTAGCATTGTTATCTGAGACATCAGAAGAATCACTACAACCTGATAAAATAAATACTATAATAATCCCAAGTATATAATTAACTTTTTTCATGGAAGACTCCTTTTTGTTTCTTAAAGGATATTGAAAAAATGTTTACTTTTTGTGTAGTTAAAAGTTCTAGGAAATTTTATAATAGATTAAAATTTATACATCCTATAAGATTAAAATAGAATGTGAGCAAAAATATTAAAAAACAATTTGGAATTTTGTCTCAGTCCCTATCTTAGATTTACTATAAAGCAAAAAAATGTTTTTAACTTGTAAAACAATTTTGTCCGCTACTTTATTAGCACATTAAAAAACATCCAAACAATTTTCTTAAATAATACTTTAATACTTCTTAAATAAAATATAAATACTATTCTAAAATAACTCTATTTCTTTTTTGCTTATTTATCCAATAAAATTCTATAACCCTCTGAGTATATAGTTTCAACCAATTCCCCACCAAGTTTCTTTTTTAATTTAAAAACTAGATTTCTTACTCTTCTTGCATTGCACTGGAAATCTTCAAAAATCTCCTCTTCAAGTGTATCTGAAGAACATATTGCCCCATTTGATTCTATAAGTAGTTTTAAAAAAGCTCTTTCATTTTTTGTGAGAGTTATACGACTATTTTCTTTAAAAAGAGTATTATTTATATTACACCAATAAAAACCATTACTTAGATTTATAAATTCGTCATATTTATTTGTAACAATCTTTTTTATCACATCTACTAGTTTATCAAAACTATATGGCTTTAATATATAATCTAAAACATTTAGTTTAATGCACTCCATAAGATAGTTTTTGTGATCATAAGCAGATAAGATAATAATAGAGATATTTTTATCTAGGGATCTAACTTTTTTAGAAAACTCTATGCCATTCATATAGGGTATCTCAATATCAGTAAAAAGTATATCTATCTCATTTTTATGTTTTACAAAAAATTGATAAGCCTCTTTTGCATTATCAAAGGCATATACATTTTTAAAAAAATGTTCTAGTATATCTTTGGTTTTTTCTTTGGTATCTTCATTATCTTCTACATACAAGATACTCATAGATTTGGTATATACTAAAAGATTATTTACCATAAATATTCCCCTATTTATTACTCACTTACCATTTAGTAACTATCCTTAAAAGCCGTTAATAGATTATACATTAAAAAGAAATCAATCTTACCTTAAACAATAAAAAAATTATTTATTTTTTGAAGTAATTTCAAAGATTTTTCTATTTTACAATTATCTATCTGCTTTTTTAAAGGGGCAAATTATGATAACAAAAGATGAAATATTAAAAATTAAAAAGAAAACAAAAGAGTTTACCGTACTAATTGTAGATGATGATGCAACTACATTAACATATATAAGTGCTACCTTTGAACAATTTGATTTTAAACAAATTGATAAAGCAACAAATGGAAAAGATGCTTTAAATAGATATAAAAATTATTTTGAGATGACAAAGAAAAACTATGACTTTATTTTAAGTGATATTAATATGCCTATTATGAATGGGGTTGAATTAATAAAAGAGATTAAAAAGATAAATGATACACAAGAGATTCTTGTGATGTCTGCATATGATGATTTTGAACTTTTAAAAACCATACTAAATCTTGGAGTTAGTAGCTACATCCATAAACCCCTAAAATTTGACGAACTAGCTGAATATATAGGAGGACTAAGTCAAAAAATAGACAAAGATAGAAAAGCAAAAGATGACATCAATGAAACCCTAAATCTAAATAAAGAGCTAGTATCTTTGATGAATGGTTATAACTCCATGAGCATCGCTTCACGTACAGATAGAAAAGGGATCATCACATATGTGAGTAATAAGTTTTTAGAGATCACTGGCTTTTCAAAGGAGGAGTTAATAGGGAAAACCCACAGTGTACTAAAACACCCAAAAACCCCAAACAAAATATTTAATGAGATTTGGGATACCATCTCCTCAGGACATGTATGGAAAGGTAAAATAAGAAACCTCACAAAAGATGGAAAAGAGTTTTGGACAAATACAACCATAGGACCATATTTTGATGAAGAGAAAAATATCTTAGGATATAACTCTATTAGGGAAGAGATCACAGCCCAAGTAAACACAGAAAAACTTTATGAAAAAATCGATCTTATATTAAGCAATGTGGATGAGGGTTTTTTACTATTTAATAAGAACTTCAATATAAATAGATCCTACTCCTTAAAATGTGAAGATATATTTTCTGCTAAAAATATAGAAACCTATAAGATATATAATCTTTTATTTAGAAATCTAAAAGAGAGGAATCTATTTAAAAAAACTATAGAGTATATATTTGAAGCAAAAGCAGAGCTTGAAAAAGATTTATATATATCACTACTACCCAAAAAAGTGTTTATAAATGATAAACATATTAGTATCAGTTATAAAGTATTAGAAAATCAACTTGTACTACTTATCTTAAAAGATATCACCATCACTAAAGCTCTAGAGGATAAACTAGAAGTAAAAAAGACCTATCAAAAGATGATCATATCTATAGTATCCAATACTATGGATTTTATCAGTATAAAAGAGGATTTTGATGAATTTTTAAATAGATATTTTAAAAGCCCCAACTATATAAAAATCCCTAAAATAGAAAAAGCAAAATTTATCAAAGAGCTACATACCTTTAAAGGGCTTTTTTCACAAAAAAACTTTGTCTATACTCCAAAAACTATCCATGAACTGGAAACAAAACTAAATGAGATAGATTTAAAAGATTACGATAATATAAAACTTTTTAGCAATGAAAATATACTAATTAGTTTCCATAAAGACCTAGATATCATCAAAAAAATGCTTGGTGATGAATATATCACAGAACAAGAAAAACTAAACTACAATACAAAAATACTTATAGATATAAAAGATAAAATATCACAAATCATAAACCAACCAAAACATATGAGTTTTAACCTACAAACCATTGCATCAAATATAGAATCTATGACCTATCTAAATGTCTATAATATACTAAATAGCCACAATGCATATATTGATGATTTATCCATAAAACTAAATAAACCCATGAACAAACTAATCATCATCGGGGATAAAGATTTAAGTGTACCTCCCCACTTTTTAAAATTTTTTAGAAACCTGATACATCTATATAGAAATACTATTGATCATGGGATTGAAGATGAAAATATAAGAGTATTCCGAAAAAAAGAGGATAAAGGGACAATCATATGTAAATACTCAGCAACAAAAAGTCTCTTCACCTTAGAGATATCAGATGATGGTAATGGCATAGATATAAGAGAACTTCGAAAAAAACTTTTAGAAAAACATATTATAAAAAAAGATGAATTAGAAAAGTTGGATGAAGAAAAAATTCTATCAACTATCTTCTATGAGATGTTTTCCACAAAATCAAATGTGGATAATATCTCAGGTAGAGGAATAGGTACATCAAGCTTAAAAACAGAACTTACAAATCTAAATGGGATAGTTGATATTATAAATAGCTACAAAAAAGGACTAAGCTTTAAATTTCGTATCCCTATTTATTTTGTGGATAAAATAGAATACTCCAAAGAGTTTTTAGATAAATGTTTAGAGATTGAAGAGATTATTGTGGAAAGAATGAAAAACTTTTTGATCAATGAACTAAAGCTTGATATATTGGATTCTAGATATTGTAATAGACTCTCTTTTAAAAATAAAACCTGCTCCTTTATAGAGTTTTTTAATAATAAAAGATACCTATTTTGTATCTCTTATTCTGAACCAATCTTAAAAAGTATAATGGAAAAGATACCTGTTATGCAAGTAGCAAATATGAATATCTTAGATTTTGAAATAAAAGAAGATATTGCAAATGAATTTACCAATACAATCATAGGTCTATCTTGCCAAGACTTCCCAGAAATTGATAGTAGCTCAGTTTTAGGTGTGCCTTATATCTTAGATGAATCAAAAACCTATGAAAGACACTATAATCTAAACTATAAAAGTATTTCAAATATTATCCAAACAAATGCAGGAAATATACAATGTAGTATGTTAGTTGACAATTAAATATTTTGAAGTTATTTGGAAGATATTTAAGTGATACAATAAAAAAATTAAAAGGAGAGAGCCATGAAAGTGTTAGTTGTGGATGATTCTAGGATCATTAGAAATGGATTATCAAATATACTTAAGTTTTTGGGTCATGAGATTGTAGGGGAAGCCTCTACAGGATATGAAGCTATCACTATGTATAAAGAGTTTGTTCCAGATCTTGTTACCATGGATATCTCCATGCCTATGAGAAGAGGAATAAAAGATGGAATACAAGCCCTTGAAAGTATTATGGAGCTAAACAAATATGCTACAGTTATAATGATCACTTCCCATGGGGAAGAAGAACTTGTACTAAATGCTATAAAAAGTGGAGCTAAGGGTTATATCCTAAAACCAATAACAGAAGAGAAGGTGATAAACTCACTGGAAAAAGTATTTCCAGATGGATGGATATAAGAAAACCTTCACACAAAATATCAAAGTGATTACAGTTTTCTTATCTCTATATTATTATTTGCTAGGACATTCATCTTAAAATATTTTTTACTTATATTATCTTCTATCTTATCCATTTCATCTATTCTCAGACTTCTTCCAAAGCTTGATGAGATCAATATCTTATCCTTTAATAACTCTTTTTTTGTAAGGTAAGTATTGTTTTCAACATTTAAAAACATAAAAAGTTTCTCTAAAGTATCTATAGAATCAAATACATTTGTATTTGGACAAGCAAATTGATTTTTAGCTTCTATATATTGTAAAACACTTTTAGCATCAATTGGTTTTAAAAGTCTTATAAATTTAAAACTATCCTTACACGTATCACAATCCACAGGACAATTAATACTATCACTAAGAAGTATACATTTTTGAGTAGGATTATTACTAAGAATATGTTCTATTAAATTATTAGAGATTTTACATGAATGATCAAAAATAATAAATTCATATTTATCATTTTTATACTTTGAGATAATAGTATTATAGTCACTTTGTATCTCAGGAGTATATTTAGAAAAGTTTTCTAATAATAATTTTAAAAGTTCTGTACAATTTTCAGAAGTATCTACTATCAGTATCTTTTTACTCAAAATCTTGCCTATTTTTATTTTATCAATAAATTAAATATGAAATAATAATTTAATTCTATTCTAAGAAGATTCTACAATATAATTGTTTAGTTTTAGTGTAAGTAATTAAAGTTTTTGAAATAATAATTTTTTACAATATTAACGATAGCCTTTGATATCGTCTTAAATATATAACATACTCTCTTTTGGAAGAAGCATAGTAGTAGGTAAAAATACAGACTCCCTTAGAAATCTAGTTTATATGAAACAGATACATTATATTTAGAACTTTTTGGATCTAAAAGCCACTCAATTAAAAAACTCTCTTGATATTTTGATATTTGCATTAATTTCCCTTAAAAAAGTAGTCTATGAATTTTGAGGTAGTACTCTATTAAGTCATAAAAAATTGGTAAACTTTTTATGAAATAATAAAGTGTTTATATTTATAAATTATTCTGCAGCGGCTACTGTAGGTTCTTCTGATTTTGTAACTGATTTTTTTAGATTTTTTATCGCATCTTTTGATTTCTCATAAATCTTATTGATTTGCTCTTTTGTTTTACTTGGCTCCACATCTTCTAATGTTCCATCATTTTCAAAGTGATTTATTAGATAATGTCCCACTGTATATGTTGATGCTGATGACATTGATGATAGTGCTATGGATCCTGCTGATTGTCCAATCACTGGTATAAATTTTACTAAACTTGCTACAGGCATTGCTATTGCCACAGGTGCAATTGCTCCAGCAATAGAAAGTAATATATTTTTTGCTCTTGATTCTTTAAACTCTACTTCATACTCTTTACATAGTTCATTTATCATTTTTATTTGAATACCTAAAACCCCCACAAGTCCAACTACTGGAATTGGTAAAATACCTGATCCCATACTATATAATGTATGCTCTTTTACTATTTGGTTTGCTTTGTCTAGGTGAATACTTGGTGTAGGTTCAGCCATTTCTTCTTGTGCTTCTGATTGAGTAGGCTCTTCAATATTTTCTTCTGTAGATTCTGTAGCTTTTACCTCTGGAGTTTCTTCTACTTTTGATTCTTCAGAATCAACAACTTCTTCTTTTTTTGCTTGTGATTTCCTCATGTTTTTATCCCTTTTTATCCTAAGTTATTCTAATTGTTTTGAATTCGATTGCATAACTTGGTTTCATGTAATGGAACATATTGTAAGTTAAAAAAGTTGTAAATGGGTCCCTATAAAAAAAATTTCTAAAGGTTTATTTAAGAAAGTTTTCTAAATAATATGTTTCTTATTAATAATAACTTTTGTGATATTTTTACTGATAAAGAGAATTGTTTAATTTAAATATTTATATTGTAAATTAAGAAATCTTTTACAAAAACACCCTCTAAATTCTAATCAAAGGATGTTTGTAAAATTTATTGTTTTTTAGAGTTCATATCAATATACATATGAATAATATCGATAGCAGCTGGTGTGATACCAGAGATTTCACTGGCATTAAATAGTGTTGGGGGATTAAACTTTTTAAGTTTTTCAATCACCTCATTTGATAATCCAGGGATTCCACTAAAGTCAAAATCTTTTGGGATTTTTAGCTTTAGCATCTTTTTCATTTTTTCTATTTGTTTTTGTTGTTTTGTTACATATCTATAATATTTTGCTTCTATTACGATTTGCTCTTTTAGATACTGATCAAGTTCCACATACTTTGGTACAATTGCATCAAATTTTTCTGTAGTGATAGTATTTCTTCCAACTACATCGATTAGAAGTGTTTTATCTGATATCTTATCTTCACCAAGCTCTTTTAATAAAGCAAGGTTTTCTTTATTTGGTGTGAACCAGATTCCAGACATATATTCTACTGCTTCTTTTAGTGTCTCAGATTTGTATTTTACTTTTTCATATGTTTCATCATCTATAAGTCCAAGATCATGTCCATATGCTGATAGTCTCATATCAGCACTCTCTTCTCTAAGAAGTAGTCTATACTCAGCTCTACTTGTAAACATTCTATATGGCTCAGTAGTACCTTTTGTAACTAAATCATCAATAAGTACACCGATATATCCCTCATCACGTCTAAGTACAAATGGCTCTTTTCCATCAATTGCTAAAGCTGCATTTATACCAGCCATAAGACCTTGCGCTGCTGCTTCTTCATATCCTGTTGTAGCATTGATTTGTCCAGCATTATAAAGATTTGGTATTTTTTTAGTCTCTAGTGAGTGGTGTAGTTCAGTTGGGTCTACATAATCATACTCGATAGCATATCCATATCTTACGATTCTTGCATTTTCAAGTCCAGCGATTGATTTGATCATAGTTTTTTGCACATCAATTGGTAGTGAAGTACTAAGACCATTTATATAATATTCCATAGCACTTTTTGTTTGTGGCTCTAAGAAAAGTTGATGTCTTTCCCTCTCGCTAAATCTATTAATCTTATCTTCAATACTTGGACAATATCTTGGACCAGTTCCCTCAATCTGCCCTGTAAACATTGGCGCTCTATGGAAGTTTCCTCTAATTGTATCGTGAGTGTCAAGATTTGTATATGTGATATAACAAGGAAGCTGAGTAGGATTAAACTCTTTTTTATCTGTTCTAAAAGAAAAAGGTAAAGGCTTCTCATCTCCACCGTGTGCTTCCATCACAGAAAAATCAATTGAGTTTGCATCTATTCTTGCAGGTGTTCCAGTTTTAAGTCTTCCCACATTTAAGCCAAGCTCTTTTAACTGCTCAGATAAAGTTGAACTTGGAAGCTCCCAAGCACGACCCGCTGGATATGTATTTTCACCTATATGAATAAGTCCAGACATAAAAGTACCTGTAGTAAGGATTACTTTTTTTGCTTCAAACTCTTCTCCAAGTTTAGTATTTACACCCTTTACTTCACCATCTTTTACAATAAGTGAAGTCACTTCATCTTGATACACTTCAAGATTCTCAGTATTTAGACACACTTCTCTCATATATTCACGATATGCATCCATATCAATCTGTGCCCTACTTCCTTGTACCGCTGCACCCTTTGATGCATTTAACACTCTAAATTGGATACCCGTAGCATCTGTACAAAGCCCCATCTGCCCACCAATGGCATCAAGCTCACGTACAAGGTGACCCTTTGCTAGACCACCTATGGCAGGGTTACAAGATGCAGCACCTATTTGCTCCACAAGCATTGTAATAAGAAGTGTCTTTTTTCCCATTCTTGCAGGGGCAAGAGCTGCTTCAATACCAGCATGACCACCACCTACAACTATAATATCATATGACATATGTTTATATTTTCCTATTTTGATTTATTCTGTTGTTAATATTTTCGCGATTATATCTAAAAAAAGTAGTATTTTATATTTAACTTAAATTTTTAGTTAAAATAAATAAAGATTGAATAATAAAAAAGCTTTAGGTTTAGTGAGGTTTTTCCTCTGGTCTTTGTAAAAAGTCTTGGATATTTACTGGTTCTACTATGATATCTTGATGTACTAAATTGTATTCATTTATCATTCTATTTATGTGTTCAAGTTGCATTACTAGCTCTTCACGGTTGAATTTATCCCTATTATCATGAACTCTTTTTACCATCTCTGTCATCTCTTCAGCAAACTCAATATCCCTTTGTTCGTGAGATACTTTTATATATGTAAGATATGCTTTTACCATTAAAAACACCATCACAAAATCTATGGCAAACACAGCTCCATAAGCAATAGTAGTTGGTTCTTCCATTATAAATAAAACTGAGGTAGCTATAAGCATAACTATAAATGGTAAAATTACAAAAATCATAAATTAATCCTCAAAAAAGTAAATTCTAATAATAAATTCTCTTATTAGTTTATTATATCAAACTTCAATTGATAAAATAATATGTCAATATGCAATATTTTAACTTCGTAGAAAAAAAACCCGCTAAAATTATGCTTATGAACATAACAAAACAACAAAAAGAGATCTTAGAATCGGTAAAAAAACATAGGTCAATTAAAATAAATGCCTTTGCAGGTACGGGTAAAACTAGTACTTTAAAACTTATAGCAAATGAATATAGTGACAAAAAAATACTATACCTAGCATTTAATAGTGCCATAAAAAATGAAGCTAGTGGTATATTTCCAAACAATACAAATATAAAAACAACCCACGGCTTAGCCTATGCAGCTATCAGAAAACATACAAAGATTGATCTAAATAAGCTACGTTATTATAGAGCTATAGATATCTCAAAAGAGTTTGAGATCACTTACAATCAAGCCATAGCTACCCTAAAGATATTTGAAAACTATTGCAACAATGCAAAAAGAGATATCACAAAAAAAGATGTAGAACATGATACTGCTATAAAGATGTTCAATCTTATGCTTTTAGGGAAGATGGATCCTACCCATGGCTTTTACCTAAAATACTATTATCTCCTTTTACTTGATGAACAGATTCCACAATTTACTTATGATATCATCATGCTTGATGAGGCACAAGATACAAATGAGGTGACCATAGGTATCTATGAGCAACTAAAAGCAAGAACAAAAATCTTTGTAGGAGATGAGCACCAGCAAATATATTCATTTCGTGGAAGTAAAAATGCCCTAAATAAAATGAATACGGATAAAAAACTATACCTATCAAAAAGTTTTAGATTCAATGAAGAGATAGCCACCTATGCAAATATCTTACTTGAAAACTTCAAAAATGAAGAGGTAAAAATAGAAAGCTTCTCAAATGATGAGGATGAGATCATCACAAATGGATATATCTCAAGAACAAATGCCCAACTTATAGGAATTATGGCTTCAAGGATAGAATCAAGAAGACCATTTGTAACAGTGCGTGATCCAAATGAGATATTTGATCTTACCACAGAGGTTTACTACTTTTTAAATGATGATAAAGATATGATCCGTAAAAATAGATTTCTAAAAGATTTTTTTGATGAAGATGAACTGGCTGATTATGCAAAAGAGGTGGAAGATTTTGAATTGCGTAGTGCCATCAAAATAGCAAAAGAGTATAAAGATAAAATCTTCTCTTTTAAAGATATAGCAGATAAGTTTTATAAAGCATGGCAAAATAGAGCCATGAATGGCTTTGAGAAAAGACTTGATGAGATACTATTTCTCACCACAGCTCACACTGCAAAAGGTCTAGAGTGGGATAAGGTGATCATAGCTGATGACTTTACAGATTTTGCAGAGCTTATTGTAGATCTTGGATGTAACACAATGGCTGAGTTCAAAGAAAATCTTTCAAACCTTCCAAATCAAGAGCTTATAGATGAATTCAATCTTTTTTATGTGGCTATCACAAGAGCAAAAAAAGAGCTTGTAAAAGATAGTGAAAACTTCCACTACCTTCTAGCAAGAAATATGGAAAAGCTTATCAATAAACGTATCAAAGATATCCAAGACAATCTTCAAAGCCCAAGTTTAGATGGAGTAAAAAAGAAAAAGACCACAAAACTAACAACAGAAGAAAAATCAGAAATAAGAAGAGAGCAAAACCTAGCCACAGGAAAAGCAAAAAATAGCGGACTTAAATGGTCACTAGAAGATAAGATAAAAGCAAAATCTATGTTCAATAAAAACAAAACAATAGATGAGATAGCTTCTAAACTAGAGAGGACAAGTGGTTCTATTATTGGGGAGCTTGTAAAAAGTGAGGTAATTTCAAGTGAAGAAAAGACAAAACTATCTTCTCTTTTAAAACAAACTCCTATGTTAGCTAAAAAAAGTGCTTTAAAGTAAAATCTCAACTAAGATACTAAAAAAAGTATCTTAGTCCTATACCTATTTGAAATAATCTATCATGTTTTATATGAACTTCATTTGTACCATTTGTTACTTTAGTATTATGAAAGAGTTCTTGATATAATAGCTGAGTGATTACAGAGTAGTTTTTATTATATTTATGTTCTAAACCAGCTTGAATACCAATAAAGCCTGAAGCTTCTGAGTCTGTTTTTTTTGTTGTGGAGTTTGTAAGGGGATCTATTTTCCACTCAAGTAAACTTATCCCTGTAGATAATCCTATATATGGATTTAGATATCTATTGATTTGATAATTTAAAGATAAATAATAGTTTTCTAAAGTCACATCATCAACAGGAATATAATCATAATTTAATACTATCCTATAATTCTTATCGAAATTTGCTCCTATATGTAGATTATATGAATAACCAGATTCATCTAAAGGTGTATTTAAACTAACAGTTCCAGATTTATTTTCTGTATTTATAGTAAGTGAATTTACTCCTACAATAACTCCTAAAAAGAAATCTTTTTTATCTTCAACCTTTTTACTATCTTTTACAATTTTCTCTTTTTTAATCAAAGCACCGTTAAGCTTAACTTTCTTAGATATTCTAGGTTTAATGATATTTTTATCTTTTACTATAGGTTTTAATCTTTTGTTAGAAACAACTTTGACTATAGGAGTGACCACTGTATTTTCATTACACTTTTTTATATCTTTTGCACTTAAGATGTAGGAAGAGTTTACATATCCACTTTTTACTTTATACCATGGATATATATCTTTTTTATCAAGTTCACATAAAACTTTTATCTTTCCAGAAGATACTTTATCTACTAAAGTAGAATTTTTGTCTGCTTCTTTATATATGATTACCTCATCATCTATAACCACATAAGCATTTTCATATTTATCTACACTATATCTATCTTTTTTATCTATACTAAAAGGGCGAATTAGTTCTGTTGAGATATATCCCTTATCTAATTTATACCATCTTCCACTCTTTGGGGTATGAACTATATCAAGTACTTTTACCTTTGTATTTTTCAGATACACTTTTATAATACGTCCATCTAAAGATGGTTTCTCCCGTAAATTTGCATCTTCTTTTATGATCCAAGTAGAACTTATAGCCATAGATAAACTAAAAATCAATCCAATAAATATCCTAAGCATCCTAGCCCCTCACCAAATAAGCACTACCAGTTGATACACATATTTGTTTTGTGCCATTACTTTGGTGACTTATATTAACACTTGAAGAGTCATCTGTCACTAAGGTATCTCCATCTTTAATACTAGTATTTCCACTAGTACAACTTGAAATATCTATTGTAGTCTTTGAACCACTTGAAGAGGAGTTATTTGTATTATCCATATTAAAATCCGCATCTTCACCACTTCCACATCCTCCAAGAAGGAAGATTAGAGATATAATTGTTATTGTTAGTTTTATTGTTTGCATACTTCTTCCTTTTAGAATGTGATATTATTATCTGATGTTAGATTTATATTCGTATCAATAATTACTACACCATTGTTTTGACTTATGGTCACATTATTATCCTTTGGATAACTATTACTTGTGGAAATTGTTGGTATTTCAGATATATAATTATCACTACAATCATATTTTATAAATTTTGTTGTAGCCGTTCCATCACTATTTGTTATCACATATGCTTTTACATATTCACTTCCCACACTACATTGAGTTGTTTTATCTTGAACCTCTGTTTGAATGGTTCCTGAGGAATTAACAGTGGTAGTTGCACCAATAATTTTTGATACAGCAATAGATTCAAAACCAATACCTGATATCTTATGGCTAGCTGTACCATCAGAATTTGCAATAATTAATGCTTTTGTATTAGCATCTATGGAACTATTTGTTTCAACTGTACCATTTGCATCAATTGTAGTTTGTGCTCCTACTAGAGCAACACTTGCTTGCGTTGTATATCCATTTACTTCCACTTTATGAATAGCACTTCCATCTGATAAGGCATCTATTTCTATTGCTAAAGATTGGTTATTTTCATTTGTAGTAGAAACTGTTGTGATAACTTTTGCATTACCTGAACTATCTTGATCAATAGTTGTGCTTGCTCCTACAATTTGAGATATTGCTTTAGTTGTCACCCCATTTACAATCATCTGATGGATCGCTTTTCCGCTTGTATCTGCTTCTACTTTAGCCATAAGGTTTGAATTTGTATCTTCATATGTTGTTATTACCCCTGAGCTTGTTACATTTACATCTGCACCCTCTAGATTTGTTGTGGCTTGAGTTGTTTTACCACCCACAGTAACTTCATGCTTTGCTTTACCATCTATATAATTATTGATCTGTATAGTAGAATCTCCTGCATTTACTTTAGTAGTAATCGTTCCTCCATTTCCACTACTTGTTCTTGTGATATTTCCATCTGCTATGGATGTATCTATTTGTGTTTTTGAAGTGATTGTATTATTATCACTATCTTTTACATCCACTCTTACTAATCTTGTATTTGTAAAATCCACATTAATCTCAGAAATACGAGTACCACCTTTTGTATTTATTCTAGCTCCTGCTAAATATATTTGAGCATCACTATAGGTAATTTGCTCTGTTGTACTATTTTTATATACTTTTGAAGCATTTATATCACCACTATTTGAATCAATTTTAAAATTTAGCCCTTGTAAAGTAGTAGTATCTGAGCTATTTGCCTCTAAAGATGTAGTGGTATCTACATCACCATTAGTATCTATTATCACTGTTGATCCTGCTTTGTTTACAGCTACAAATGTTCCATTTTGATCAGTAATCTTTGTGATTGTAGAGATTGAGCCATCACACTCAACTAGACCTGTTACATTTACATCTTTAGAGTTTATATTTGTAAAACTTCCAAAATGTTTTACGACATTATCTCTCGTAATATCTATACTTGCATTTGGTATTTTCATAATCACTGTAGTTATAACTTCACTACTTAATCCTTTATTTAAATAGTGTCTTGTTATCATATTTGATCCATCATATGCTACATCTAAATTATATTCACAAGTTTTTCCATCAGAATTTGTAATACTTGGAGTTGAGATACTAAAGTTTCCTTCACTACTTATATTTATATCTGCACCAGGATTTGATACAGAGATTCTATGGGATCCATTTGTCTCATTCATATCTATTTTCAATCCACCATCTGCAGAGATATTTATATCCATATTTGGGTTATTATCAGTGATTGAGATTATTGTATTATTTCCATCTTGTTTAGTTTGAGTCGCTTTTCCACTTGGTGTTGTTATTTTAGTTGTTCCTATATCACCTGATTTACCTGTTTTATTAAAGGTTGATGATTGAGTTCCATCACCATTATCTTTTGGTGTTGCACTTCCATGATCATCATTATCAAGATAATTTTCAATTCCATCACCATCAATATCACCTCTTAGTTCAATAACATCAAGTTTACCATCACCATCAGAATCAGTGTCTCTGAAATTTGGTATGCCATCAGAATCAGTATCAACTCCACTTGGATTATTTTCTATAGAATCTAAAATAGTATCATTATCATAATCTAAATCTACATTATCATCGATTCCATCTCCATCTGCATCCTTTTCTTTATAGTCTGGTATTCCATCACGATCCACATCTCCTTTTGACTCTTGTATATCTGGAATTCCATCTCCATCCGAATCACTGTCTTTAAAATCTGGTATTCCATCTCTATCCGTATCGATATTTGCAGCCCCTTCTAAAGAATCAGGGATGCTATCTCCATCTACATCAGATATATTATCATCTTCATAAATATCTTTTAATGTTACTGTGATTGTTTGAGTATCATTAAGATCAAAGATATCTTTTACTATCACATTCACCCTATATGATCTTTTCCCTGATTCATAATTTGGATTAGTATTTGCTGCAAAAGCCAATAATCCATTTGATTCATTTAAGACAAAAGAATTATTATCACCACCATCTAATATTAGATATCTCAAGGTATCACTATCAGGATCTTTTGCTTCCACAAAACCTATCAAGACACTATTTTCATCCACATTAAATGTAGACTTTGAAGTGATTATTGGTGCGTCATTTTCATTTTTTACTGTAATTGTAAAATTATGACTTACATTTGATTCTCCATCACTTAGGGTAAGATTTAAATCATGACTTCCCACATTCGAATTTGTAGGGGTACCAGATAAATAATACTCCCTTTGAATATTAAAGTATTTTATCCCTTTTGATTGAGTACTTACGATAAGTTCTTCTAAGCCATCACCATTTAAATCTACAAAAATAGGTACAATATCGTATGCATTTAATTTTAATAATTTGGAGTTACTATTTGCCATATCAAATATAGCCTTACTTTTAGTTCCTGTATTTTTAGCATATCTTATCTCTCCCATACTATTTCCCAAATAAATATCTAAATCTCCATCTCTATCAGAGTCAAATACTCCTACAGAATTTCTTAAGTCTGAAACATATAATTTTTTAATATTTTTAAAAATGTTATTTGTATCGTCTTTTAATACAAATTTAGGATTTGTACTATTACCCTCATTTTCAAAATAAAATTGACTAGATGCTAATCCACCAACTAAAACATCTTTGTCTCCATCAGCATCCATATCTGCAAATATAGGAGTAAGTCTACCTGCTATTTTTAAAGGATTTGAAAAAGGGTTATTACTTTCATCTTCTTGAAACTTAGGCACATTTTTTGTACCAGTATTTCTATAAAAATATATCTTACTTTCAATATCACTAAAATTGTAGTGAGTACCTATAAAGACATCACAATCTCCATCATTATCAATATCCACAAAAGAGATAAAAGGATTTCTATCTTTTGTAAGATTTAGTGGATTATGGGAATCATTTTGTTTTACAAAATTTGCTTTTTTGGATGTTCCTTTATTCTCATAATAATCTACCTTTCCATCCCCTCTTCCTACAAACATATCCTTATCACCATCACCATCAATATCCACAAAAGATGGAACAGCATTGTTTGAAGCAAAATCAATATTAAATATTTTACTTGTATTATTTTCAACTATGGATTCATTATATTTTAATTCAAGCCAAGTATTAGAGTTTCTTATTGACCAGTTTAGATTATAACTATCAACATCACTTCCAGATAAAACATATTTATATAAACTATCCTCATTAACAGAAGTAATTGGTATGGAAGTAACAATAGGTAAATCATTTACTGGAGATATATTTACATTTACCCTAATAGAATCACTTCCATTTTTAGAATCACTTACTTTTACTATGAAACTATCACTTCCATTATAATTAGTATTTGGAATATATGAAATTGATTTAGATGAACCTGTTCCATCTACACTTGCAGAACCATTCGATGCGTTTGAATCTATACTCCATGTTAATATATCATTTGCATCTACATCACTTGCATTTAGTGTTAAAGTAAAAGCTATAGGGAAACTATCTTCACTCATATTTACATCTACCCTATCCCCTTGTGTAATTATTGGTAAAGAATTATCATTGTCACTTGTTGTTACCGTTACTATTTGATCAGCTAAAGAATCAAAGCTATCATCACTATTTGATTTATCTATACTTATTGTAATATTTGAATCTACATTTCCATCTGCAATAGTATCATCTAAACCTACTATAACTACAATTCTTGGAACATTCCAATTTGAGCTTGTAAAAGTCAAAGAAGAAGGTTCTGCGATTGCTTCACTTAAATCGCTACTATTTACATTAAATACTACATCACTTTTTGGTGCTTTATTTAAAACTACTGTAAATTTATCCGTTGTTCTATTTTCACTTACACTTGCTGTTGTTTTTGAAATAGAAAATCCTGCTGTATCATTATCTTTTGTTGTCACTTTTAATGTTTTACTTCCTATAGTATCATATACACTATCAACTGATAAAGCTCTATTGATTGAAGCTATTATTGAAGAGTTTATATCTCCATCTAAAATATCATCATCTACACCTGTTATAGTTACACTTTGACTTATATTCCATTCATTATAAGAGAATGTTAATGAGCTTGTATTAAGTATCGCTTCACTTATATCAGAACTGTTTAGATCTATTACTACCTTTGTTGCAGGTTGGGTATTTAATTTAATTGAAAAAGTATCACTGTTCCCATTTTCACTTACATTTGATGTAGTTTTTGAAAAAACAATTCCTGCAGTATCATTATCGATGATAGAGATATTTACTTCTTGTGTTCCATTTTCACTTGCATTTTCTCCACCTACTACTTTATCAATCTCTATAGTTACCATTTCATTATCATCATCCATAAAATCATCTAATGCTGTAAATATTGTTGAGCCTGATATTTTATTAGCATCGATAGTAATAGTGTGACTATTTAAATTAAAATCATCCAAAGCTACACTTGAACCTAATTTTAATCTCAGGGTTACATTTGTATCTTCACTTACTGCTTCACTTAAACTTACAGTTATTGTTGAAATGCCACCTGCTTCTACTACACTACTTTTATCTACACTTAGATTTACTTTTGGAGTTTCACTGATATCATTAAAAACTGTAATATTAAATGTTTGAGTATCTGTTGCATTGCTTTTATCTGATACTTGTACTTGTACTTCATATACATTATCTATATTAGTATCACTTGGTTTTTCATAATTTGGAGCAGATCTAAATGTCAACACTCCTGTAGAACTATTAATATCAAATAAACTACTATCTGCCCCTCCACTAATTGAGTACGTTGCACTATCTGTTTTATCAGGGTCACTTGAGATTATTTTTATTACAAACATATTATTTTCAACCACATTTACAGAAGATAAAGTTGTAATAGTAGGACTATCATTTATACTGGATATATTTATAGTTGCAATATACTCAGAAGAATTACTTTGTCCATCACTTACTTTAAATTTAAATGTTGTATAAGCCAGACCATGTCCATTCAATTCTGGAATATATTTTAAATTTAAGATGTCTGAAATAGGTATCACTTGATTTAATGTTATATTTAAATCACCTAAACTCAAAGTACCTTTTTGTGGTAAAGAAGAAATAGTAATAGATTCTACACTATCTCCCGTATCCAAATCACTTGCATTAAAATCACTAAATACAAATTTCTTTATATTATCTTCATTTATATCAATAGTTATATTTGAAGCTACTGGGGCATCATTTGTATTAGATACACTAATAGTAAAACTATGAGAAATATTATTTTCTCCATCACTAAGGCTTAAGTTCACATCATGAGTACCTACTTCATTATTTGTAGGTATTCCAGATAAAATATAAGCTCTTTCATATTTTAAAACCTTATCCTTTGAACTATCTATTAGATATATATCTTTATTTGAATCGACTGCTAAAGATTGTATATTTATTATATTATCTATAAGCACAGAGATATTTTGTTCATTTGTAATCTTTACTATCCTATTATTTCCATTATCACTTACATATAGATTCCCATCTTTATCTATTGCTATATCTGTTGGAGAACTTAAATTGCTATCTAATGTTAAAGGGACAAGACTACTCTGGCCATCTGATATTTTTAAAATCTTATTTTGCTCTAAAATATATACACTATTAGTATTATCTATTACCATTTGTTTTGGACTTGTAAGAGTTGTGCTAGATGCCACTTCAACATACTTCTTAATAGTTTTACTTCTATTTGTATCTAAGGAGTTTAAATAATCCAAATCAACCTTACCAATAGTACCATTTCTATCTATATTTAGGACTTCTCCACTTCCCTTATTTAGGATATATATTATTTTTGAAGGACTGTCTACAAATAATGAAGATGGATTATTAAGGGTATAGTTCCCACTATAAGTCACCTCTTCGACTAAGCCATTTGATGCTATTTTTTTTATCTTATTATTACCACTATCTGCTACATAAATACCATCATTCACATCTATAAATATATCATTTGGATTTAAAAAATCTTGAATAATATTTGTACTTCTTAGACGATAATTAGTATCTGACCTATTAAAACTCAACCAAGATGGTAAATTTGTACCATCTTTTATATTCCAAGTTAATGCATCTCTATCCACGTCACTAGCATTTAATTCATAAGTATATTTACTATCCTCTTCTATACTTAATATTGCATTTGAAGTTATTGTTGGTAAATCATTCTTAGCATTTACATTTATAGTAGCTATATAATCACTAGAATTTATATCCCCATCATTTACTTTAAATTTAAATGATGTATAAGGAATTCCATATCCATCAGAGCTTGGTATATATTTTAAATTTGATATTTCTGTACTATTTATCTCTTGATTTAAAACTATATTAGAATCATTCAATTTTAATACACCATTTGAGGGTAAAGAGTTAATAAACATCGAATTTAACTCTCCCCCTGTTACATTTAGATCACTTACTTTAAAGCTATAACTTTTATCTTCATCTATTGTGATATTTATATCTACAACTTCAATATATAAACTTACACTATCACTAGCTCCATTTTTATCAGTTGCTTTAACTAAAACTTCATAAATATTGTCACTATTATTATCCTTTGGATTCTTATACTCAGGAGCAGTTTTGAAAGATAATCTTCCTGTTAGATTATTTATCTCAAATTTACTATTATCAACACCAGTTAAAGAATAAGAGATACTATCAAAAAGATCTGCATCACTAGCATTTATATCTACTACAAAACTTTCACTTTCATTTATACTCAAATTTGAAACTTTTGGTATTTCATATGTTAAAACTTCATTTTTGGCTACCCTTGATATTAATAAACTTTTTCCATTAATTTCTATATCATGTTTTCCCGCATAAAGATAGCTCTCTCTATCCTCAGGAATCAGCTTAAACACCTCAGTCCAAATATTATTTTGCTTTTTGAAAATATACGCACCACCTATACCATAAGAAGACCCTATCCCTTTAGCACCTACTGAAATCAAATCTCCATCAATAGAAACAGATGATCCAAACAAAAGATTTCCTTCTCTATCTGAAGCTGTTATTTTTTGAGTTTGATTCCATTTTCCATTTGTATTTTCAAATATATATACGGAACCTGAATTAGACATACTATCATAACCAGTTGAGTTCTCATTTTCTTGTTCTGCACCCACCACTATATAATTTTCATATATATCAACACTATTACCAAACCAATCATTCTCATCTCTATCAGCTGCCGTTATTTTTTGAACTTCACTCCAAACTCCATTTGTGTTTTTAAAAATATAGACTGCTCCTGCATCAGATTTATACTCCATTCCTGAAGAATCATAAGAGTTATATCTTGCACCTACAATTATGTAATCTCCAAATATGGATACTTTTTCACCAAAAAAATCATATTCTTTTCTATCTGATGCAACTATTTTCTGAACTTCATTCCAAACTCCATTTGTATTTTTAAATATATACGCTGCTCCTGCAAAATTTTTTAAATCCCCTCCAGTTTCATTTCTATCTTCAGCAGATGCTCCTACTATTAAATAATCTCCATCTATAGCTACAGCATGTCCAAAAGCACGATTATCACGGCTATCAGATGCACTTATCTTTTGAGTTTCATTCCAATCTCCATCTGTATTTTTAAAGATATATACTAATTGTTCATTATTCCCAACTACACTAAAATCACCACTTATGGCAACAGCTTTTCCAAAATTTCCAAAATCCTTTTTATCTGATGCCATTAATTTTTGTAAATATGTCCAATTCCCATCTAATTTTTTAAATATATGAGCAGAACCCAAATTAAAATCAGAATATGGTGATGCCACTATTGAATAAATACCATCACTTGATATTGAATTACCAAAATAATCGCCACTTTTACTATCAGAAGAGCTTATCTTTTTTGATATATTATCCTCTTTTTTAAGTGAAAAAACATTATTAATTGTTGGAGAATCATTGGTGTTTTTAACTGTTATTTGAAAATTATGACTTATTGTATTTTGCCCATCACTTAGTGTAAGGTTTACATCATGTATTCCAACATCACTGTTTTTAGGAGTTCCATTTAATACAAACTTTTCTATATACATCTTTTTAATTCGGTGACTTCCACTATCTGCTACATACATATTACCTTTAGTACCTATAGCTATAGATTTTGGTTTAATAAAGCCATAATATTTAAGGATTTCACCATTTGGCATAAGTTTATTAACAATATTATTATCTGTATTTGCAACAAATATATTACCACTAGAATCTATAGCTAAACCTGTTGGTTTATTAAAGGTATCTTTTAGAGTTATTACATCTCCAGTAGTTGTGATTTTTCTAATACTATTATTATCTGTGTCAGCCACATATATAGTTCCATTAGAATCTATTGTAATCCCTCTTGGATGATAAAATTGAGCTGACGTACCTTTTCCATCCTTTTTACCACTATTACCTGAACCAGCTAATACAGAACCACTCCCATCAGATAAAATTTTAAGAATCCTATGATTACCAGTATCAGCTATGTAAATATTATCTAAGCCATCTACCGCTACACCATTTGGATATTTTAAATCAGATGCCCCATTACTGATATTTATATTTATTGTTGTAACAACGCCTCCAGGAGTAACTTTTCTAATTTTACTAGAACCAGCATCTGCAACATAAACATTTCCCTTAGAATCAACAGCGATTCCTACAGGATACTGAAACTTTGCAGAAGTACCATTTCCATCTAAATATGCAGATTCTCCACTTCCAGCTAAAGTAGAAACTATACCATTTGCCTCTATTTTTCTAATCAAATAATTTGAAGTATCAGCAACATAAATATTACCGCTTTTATCTATAGCTATACCATGAGGAGCTTTAAATTTTGCCGTTGAAATATTCCCATCTTTTCTTCCAGAAGTATTTCCAGCAAAATTTGAAACCTTTATATTAGTATTTAAAGTAATCCAAGAAGGAAGATTGTTTATACTCCATATTAAACTATCTCCATCCACATCACTAGCGTTCAATTCATAATTATAAATTACGTCTTCATCTATACTTGTAATTGCATTTGATAAAATAACTGGTGAATCGGCTATATTATCTATATTTACTATTGCAGTGTATGTATTTGTAGAATTTGATTCACCATCATTTACTTTAAAAGTAAAACTTGTATAAGGTGTTCCAAATCCGTTAGCTATTGGTGTATATACCAATTTTGATATATCACTTGATTTTATCTTTTGATTTAAACTCACAGTTACATCATTTAGCTCTAAATTACCTTTATTTGGTAATGAAGTAATAAAAATGGCCTCTAATCGATCAAGTGAATCATAATCACTAAAGTTAAAATCATTTAAAGCAAAGCGTTTATTTGTATCTTCATCTATAGATATATTTATATCTTTTGATCTTGGGGCAGCATTTATATTTAATACCGTAATAGTAAAATCATGAGAGATATTATTTTCCCCGTCACTCAAAGTTAAATTTATGTCATGTACACCAACATCATTATTTGAAGGTGTTCCTATTAACTTTGTTTTAGAAATATTTTCATAAAAAAAATGTACACGTGAATTTAAATATACACTAGAAATAAAAACATCCATATCTCCATCATCATCTATATCAATAAATTCTGGTCTTAAGTGTGTTCCTTGATTCAAATTACTTAGAGGGTTAGATAGATCTGTTTGCTTTATAAAAGTTGCATTTGTCTTACTTCCAACATTTTTATAATATTCTACTGTACCATTATCTCTTCCTATAAAAACATCCATATCTCCATCATTATCTATATCTACAAAATTAGGAGCAACTTCAGATCCAAGATTAATACTTCCTAATGGATTATTTATACCTGTTTGTTTTTCGAAATTAGGAGATGACTTATTTCCTGTATTTTTATAATATTCTATTGTACCATTTGAAACTCCAATAAATGCATCCATATCTCCATCATTATCTATATCAACAAAATCAGAAACACCATATGATTCAGAACTAATTCCTTTAAATAATTCATAATCTGTTCGTTGTTTAAAAGATGCTGAAAACCCACTACCCTCATTCTCTAAAGAAGGTACACTATTTCTTTTTTCTCTAAGAAAAACATCCATATCTCCATCATTATTTATATCAACAAAAGATGCATAACCCAAGACACCCATATTAAAACCATCTAATGGATCATTTGCCCCTATTTGCTCTACAAAATTTGGAGATTTTTTGTTTCCAATATTTTTTAAAAATCTTGAATATAATGCTGTACTAATTATAAAAGTATCATTATCCCCGTCATTATCAATATCTGCAAATTTTACACTTGGCAGGAAATTGCTCTCATTAAAATCACTTAAAGGATTCTTTGAGCCTGAACGTAAAAGAAAACCTTTATTTTGAAGTTGCAGCCATGAAGGCAAAGTAGTACCTTCTTTTACACTCCAATTTAAATTACCTACTGTATCATTTACATCAAATTCATACGTATAACTACTTGATTGGTCTATATTCAAAATAGGTTTACTTATTATCTTAGGAAGATCATTAACAATAATAGAAAAATTATAATCCACACTAGTAAATCCATCACTAATACTTAAATTTACATCATTTAGCCCGATATCTGAATTTGAAGGTGTACCAAAAAGAATATAATCCCTTTCATACTTAAGTACTTTATCATTTGAACTGTCTATTAGATATATATTTTTATCTAAATCCACTGCAAGGCTTTGTATATTTGATATATTTTCTATTAGTGTTGTTACTGCTGTATCATTTGTAACCTTTACTATTCTGTTATTTCCATTGTCACTTATATACAAGTCACCACTACTATCTACTGCTATATCTGTTGGCGAACTTAAAGTATCATCTAAATTTAAAGCCACAAAACTACTTGTGGCATTTGCTAATTTATATATTTTATTTTGATCTATTACATATACATTTTTTGAGCTATCTATTACCATTTGGCTAGGATCATTCAAAGTATATACAGCAGCTCCTGTTCCTACTTTTTTTCTTACAATTCTAGTTCTTTTATTATCTATAAAATAAAGATATCCATCACTATCTTTTGCCACACCGATAGGAGAACCTAAATCATAATCATCTCTTGATATATCTCCAGCACTATTTATAGTAAAAGCTTCTCCACTCCCTTTATTTGTAAGGTTTATATTTCCATTTGAATCTACATATAGTGCAGATGGATTATTTAAACTATAACTTCCTGTATAATTTATATCACTTACTACGCCATTTAAATTTATTTTTTTTATTTTATTATTTCCACTATCTGCTATATAAATAAGACCTGTACTATTTATAAATATATCATTTGGTTTTGAAAATTCTTGATTAATATTTGTAGTTTTTAAAGAATAAGTACTTGATCTTTTTAAACTCAACCATGAAGGTAAAGTTGTACCTGTTTTACTAGATACCTCTAAAATACCTATACTATTATTTATATCTATTGTATATGAATATAGCTCATTTTCATTTGCTTTTGTAATTGCACTACTTATCAATTTAGGAGTATCATTTATTGTAATTGTAAAACTACGATCTATACTATTTACTCCATCACTTATAGTTAAATCTATATCATATACCCCTATATCTGTGGTACTTGGTGTTCCAGTTAGTTTTTCATTCTTAGCAAACTTTAAGACCTTATTATTAGAACTATCTATTAAATATATATTTTTATTTGAATCTATTGCTAGGGATTGTATATTTAATATATTATCAATAAGCACTTCTACATTTGATTCATTTGTAATTTTTATCACCCTATTATTTCCATTATCACTTACATATAGATTTCCATTAGTATCTATCGCTATATCTGTTGGAGAGTTAAGAGTATCATCTAAACTAAGTTCTGTATAAATAGTATTTCCATCTACAATCTTATATATCTTATTTTCTACAGAATCTATTGTATACACAGTATTGGAGCTACTTATTGCCATTTGGGTAGGATTTGTTAAGGGTTTATATTGTTCAGTTTCATATAATCTTACAATTCTATCAGCCCCCGTATCTGAAAAATATAAAGAACCACCACTACTTCTTACTATACCTATAGGATTTGTAAAACCATAATCATTTCGATCTATAACATTATCATTTAAATTTATATTTAAGATTTCTCCATTACCTTTATTTGTGATAAATAAATTATTTGCAGAATCTACAAATATTGAAGAAGGATTATTTAAGCTATATGATCCACTATAACTTACTTCACTTACTGAAGTATCTGAAGCTATTTTTTTTATCTTATTATTTCCACTATCTGCAATATAAATATTATCACTACTATCTATAAATATATCATTTGGAGATGAAAAATTCTGGGTAATATTTGTATCTTCCAGAATATAACTTCTTAAACTCAGCCAAGATGGTAAAGCTTTACCATCTTTTACTCTCCAAACTAAAGAATCATCATCACTAACATTTAAATCATAAATATAATTGCTATTCTCATTAATATTTGAACTAGAACTAAGAGTATTTAATAAAATTAAAGAAAAGTTCTCCTCATAACTTGCCCCTGCACTATCTTCAACATTTATACATATATTTTGAGTTCCTATTTCGGTATTATTAAAATCATATGCCGTTTTAAGTGTACTACCATCTATTGAAAAATTACCATCATTTTGTCCTGAAGTACTACAAGATAAACTAAATGTATGAGAATCACTCAAATCATCATCACTTACATTTATATCAGCTATCTTTTTACCAATACTAGAATCTTTAAAAAACATATTTGTGGATATTGATATATCATTAGGTTTGTCATTTGTATTTGATACTGTTATTTGAAAAGTATGATCTACACTATTGACACCATCACTTAATGTTAATGTTATATCATGCACACCCACATCACTATTACTAGGAGTCCCATATAGTACATAATCTGTAGCACTTATCTTTTTTATAGTAGATCCGGTAGAAAAATAGATATTACCAATATCATCTTTAGTTAAATTTTTTGTATAATGAATAGAAGAAAGTATTGATATATTCCCATTTGTATCTATTTTTTTTAGTTCAGATCCATCTTGGCAATAAATATTTCCCTTATTATCCACTTCAATATCACGACAATTAACATCAGCTATATCTGTAATATTTCTATCCGCATCTATTTTTCTTAATTTCGATATACCATCTTCATGAGTACCATAATAAATATTATCTTGAGTATCTATTGTTATCCCAGAAACAAAATATTTGTCATCCTCAACAATTGTTACAGTATAACCATTATCTAATAATTTAAATACATTCTCTCCATTTCCTTTAAAATAGAAATTTCGTGCACTATCAATGGCTAAATTTATTGTGGGAATAGACTGTCTTATAGAAATATCCCTAACATTTCCATTTTTATCAATTTCTTTTATATCCCCACCCACTTCTATAAAATATATATTTCCAAGTTGGTCATGTGTTGAATAGTATGGATAAGTGTTATGAAAAGAAATAGTATTTAAATAGTTCCCAGCACTGTCCCTTTTTTCTATTTTTGCAAGATTAGAGTCTTTACCATCATCAATTACAGAATAGAAGTTTCCATCACTATCCCTTTCCAATATCTTACCAGGACTAATGGGTAAACTAAAAGTAGGATGAACTTCACCTTTTTTATATAGCTTAAGCCAAGAGGGTAAAGAGGTTCCCTCTTTTACACTCCAATTTAATTCATCCCCATCAGCATCACTAGCATTTAACTCATAACTATAAATACTATCTTCATCTGCACTAGTTATATCACTACTTGTTACAACAGGAGCAGCTGCATACAAAAATGAACTACTTACAAAAACTAAAAATATATATTTAATAATGTGATTTGATACTTTCATCTTCTTCCTTTTCACTTCATAAAGAATCTTGATCCTTATCTATATGATAAATCATACTTGCCGTAAGCTTGACGGAAAAAGCAAATTTTAGATATCTTTTTTATTATAAAAATAGTTATTTATTTTTTAAACTGACTATATTATGGTTTATCAAGAATTATTTATATAATTAAAAAAAATAGATAAAAACATAGTTTTTTGATAAAGTTCAAGTTTTTATTTGATTTAAAAAAATTATTTAAAAAAAAACTGACGGAAAGTTGACGGATTTCATGGTTTTATTCTATGTTATAATACAAACAAAGGTAGATGATGACAAAAGATGATGTTTATATATTAATAGTTGAGGATGAATGGGTAAACTCTGAATTTCTAAAACAAGTAGTAGAAAAACTTGGATTTAAAAATATATTTATTTCTACAAATTTTGAAGATGCAAAGAAAATTGTTCAAGAGTATAAAATAAATATCATTTTTATGGATATAAATATAAAAGGCTCCATCGATGGAGTACAAAGTGCTCATATTTTAAATAATATATACCCGATACCTATTGTGTATACTACCGCATACACAGATTCAAATACCATAGCAGATGCAAGTGATACTAATATCTATGGATATCTTATCAAACCTTTCAATGAAAAAGATATTGAAGCAAGTATAAATATTGTACTAAAAAGAGTTTATTCAGACTATACTGATCATTCATCTAGTTATGTACTATTGACTAATGGATATAGATATAATCCCCACACAAAAATTTTGACTATAGATAATGTACCTATAAAACTTACAAAAATAGAATCAATGCTTCTAGATCTTTTATATAACAATATAGATAAGATTACAACCTTAGATGAATTAAGAATAACTGTATGGAAAGATTGCAGATTCAACAATAAGAGATAGTATCTCAAGACTTAGAAAAAAAATCCCCCTACTTACCATTGACAATCTGCAAGGTTTAGGATATATTCTAAAAAAAGCTTAGGGAAAATATGTATAGAATATTTTTGTTAATTTTTTTAATCTCCAATATAATTTATGCATCCCCAATTATTATAAATACCCATGATAAAAAAATAGATGACTTTAGTATCAAATTTTATAAAGATACTACAAAGAAACTCACTATAAAAGATATAGTTTCCCAAGATTTTACAAAAGAGATATCAAGTCAATTTACCTTTGGATATATTAATGCAAATGTATGGTTTAAATTTGAGATTGAAAACAAAAGCGATGTAAAAGATTTTATACTATATTTTACAGAACCATATTTTGATAAAGTAAATCTATATACAAAAAAAAGTAATGCCTGGACTGAGATAAAAAATGGTCTTTCTATCCCCATAAAACAAAGAAATATTTATGACCATAATCCCACTTTTAATATCTCTTTAGAGAAAGATAAAATCACCACCTTTTATGTATTAAGTGAAGCTAGAGTTGGTAACTTTGCTGAGTTTCATATATATGAAAAAAATACCTTTTTTGAACACTATAAAATCTATAATAATTCCCTTTATTTAGTCTATTTTGGTGGATTATTTATTATCATCATTTTTAATCTATTTTTATATCTAAAACTAAAAGATAAAATATATATCTATTATGTGGGATATATTATCTCCTTTACGATCTTTATGGGTGTTTTTAGTGGTCTTATTTTATATCTCGGTTTACAAAAGTGGTATTTTGAACTTCACCTTGCAACCCCATTTTTTATAATATTTTTGATCCTATTTTCTATGAAATTTCTTGAGATTGAAAACTATAACAAAACCCTTGCAAAAATATTTAAAACACTTATCATATTTTTTGCCGTTTTAGCAGTATTGCTATTTTTTAATATAAAACCTTGGTATGAAGTGATAAGTTCTGTAGCAAGTATAGTATTTTTGCTTTTATCTAGTTCAGCCATATATGTATGGATAAAAGGTCACACCACAGCAAAATACTATATCCTTGCATTATCAATCTATATTATTACTATAGCTTTTATGTCCTCTGTAGCAAATGGCTGGATTGAAAATACAGATTTTAATAGATATGCTTTTTTAGTGGGATCATATTTTGAGATTATATTTTTCTCTTTAATGTTAGCAAATAGATTCAACCTAATCCAACAAGAAAAACTAAAAATACAAGATGAACTTCTTATAATCAAAACAAACAATGAAACAAAACTTGAAAATGAAGTAAAAACAAGAACAAATGAGATAGGAAAGCTTTTAAAAGAAAAAGAGCTCTTACTCCAAGAAGTATATCATCGTGTAAAAAACAATTTCCATCTACTAGTAGGACTCTTATGGATGGAAGGAAATAAAATAAAAGACCGTCAATCAAAATCTATTTTTGAAAACTTTTCAAATAGAATATATTCCATGTCTTTAGTTCACCAACTCCTTTATGAATCAAAAGACTTAACAAAACTAGATAGTAAAGAATATATCACCAAACTTATCAATCAAATAGATAGATCATATGACAATCCACTTATTGAAATACTACGTATAGACCATGCCCTATTTAAAATGGATGATGCCATTGCAATGAGTATGATTATAAATGAAACCATAAACAATTCTATAAAACATAACCTTGGAGAAGACGGCTTTAAAATAAGTGTTTTATTTGAAGTGGATCAAAATAAAGCAAAACTAGAGATAAAAGATAATGGAAAAGGTTTTGATATAAAAAATTCACATAAAGGATTAGGTTTTAATCTTATAAATCAATTTGTAGATAAATTACCTAATGCAAACTTATCAATTGATTCACAAGCTGGTGTAAAAACAACTATTACATTTGCTATTACAGAACATTTAAAAGAGGATACTAAAGAACAAGAGCTTTAACACTCCTCTTTATTTAAAATACTAAACACTAGCCTCATACATCTGTTTTAGATGTTTTATAATATTCTCTACTTTTTCATCTGAATAGGTATTTAAAATCTCAATTGATTTATCAATACTCTCATTAAGTGGAGTCTCATCAATTGATTTGATAGATTTAACAGATGAGATATCATTTATCTCAAAACAACATTTATTGAAATGAAGTGACAAAGAAGATGTATTTATCTCTATATATTTAAACTGTACATTTTTTGCAAAAAAACAATTATCTTCATTTTTAATCTCTATTTCAATAAAAGATCCTAATTTTAGTAGTTGTAATATAGTAAATAAAGAATATGTAGAAGTGATAGAATTATCTATAGACAATAATCTTTTAGATAAAGTAACCTTCAATTGATCCTTATCTTCTTCAGATAAAGAAGAAGAGTGAATAAACTCTATAGTCTCAATTATCTCTGAGTAACTATCCTCAACCTCTTCATTTGTGTCAATCTTCTCTTTTCCCTCATGCATCAATAAAATATTTTTAGATAAATCTTTTATAGCTTTTGTATCATTTTCTATATGAATTTGAAGTGTTTTAGGTAAAGAGTATTTTTCATAATATGTTAATTTATTGTTTTCTAAATCTATTAGACCCCTTTTTAATAAATACTCAAATCCAAATGCGATCTTTTCATTTATATCAAAATTAGCAAACTCTTGTGTATATATAACATTTTTAAAATCTTTTTGTGAGAAATACTCATCTTTATTTTTTATGGCATAGGTTAAAACATTTATTACTAATTCAAAAATACAACTTTTCATTATTTCCTCCTTAATTATTTTATTTAATAAATAGAATCAATATTATATTAAAAAACTCTTTACATATTTATAATATATGTTTCTCATTTTTTGTTTTTTTCTTTTTTATTTAAGTTAAATATTCTAAAAATTATATTATATTACTAAAATATAAAAATTAGTAATAAAAATGTATTACAATTTTCTCACTATATATTTTATAGATAAGTCTTACAAAGATAAAAAGGAGTGATAAAATATGAATAGAATAATAGTTGTTGGTGGAGGATATGCGGGTGTATCACTTTTAGATAAATTAAAAGATAACCCTCAAGTGGAGCTTGTATTGATTGATAAATCAAAAAAGCATATTCTCCAAACCCATATACATAAGTACCTATCGGGGTACTATGATGAAGATGATATTACTTTCAACCTTGAAAAATATTGCGAAAAAAATGGGATAGAGTTTATCTGTGATAAGGTGATTGATATAAGATATGATCAAGATAGTCTTATCGCTGAGAGTGGTCAAATATACTTCTATGACTATATAGTGGTATCTACAGGATCTAAATCCATATTTCCAAACCAAATAGAAAATGTAAATAAATACACAAAAGATATCAAAGATATCAATAACCTAAACTACTATAGAGATAAGTTTTTTAAGATGATTGAATCAAAAGAAAAAAACTCTATCTTAGTTGTAGGTGGTGGTGTTTCAGGACTTCAGATAGCTTGTGAATACGCTTACCATATCAATAAAAATGGGCTAAATAAAAATATAGAAGTGACCATAGTAGAAGGGATGAGTACCCTACTTCCAGGGATGAATAAGTATCTAATACAAAAGGCCAGACAGAGGTGTGAAGAGTTAGGGGTAAAGCTGATTCTAAACCTTTTTGCATCTAAAATATATGAAGACAGACTAATCCTATCAAATGGGGATGAAGTACCATATGATATGCTTTTATTTGTGATTGGTGCTATAGGAAACCCAATAAATAGCGTAGATGAAAAAATCAAACTAAATAAAAGAGAACAAATTGTTGTGGATAACTACTACAAAATAGGTGGATTTGACAATGCCTTTGCTATGGGTGATATAGTAGAAGCAAATGATATAAAAGCCCAATCCCCTCAAGCTCCCACAGCACAAGGGGCAAGGATGCAAGCTGAGCTGATTGCAAAAAATATATTTAGATCCATAAATTATGATCCACTACTTATAAACAATATCTCCAATAAAGGGATACTTATAGACCTTGGTGGTCCAAATTGTGCCATAGGAAGTTTATTCAATTTTAATATCTCTGGAAAACCTGCTTTATGGCTAAAAAAACTGATCTACTCCCTACACGCTAAAAAATTCAACTAATCTTCTTATAAAAAGTGTAAAAATGTAATATTTTTATGCTTTTTTTCAATATTTTCCCTATCTTTTTAAATTTTATATTACTATTTTTTAATATTTTCTAGTTTTTTTGTTACATTTTGAAATACTTCTTTAAAATATATTACAAATTTATTTACAATTTAAGTTTTAGTGTAATACAATTTTTTCATAAGGATGAAATTTATTTGATCCATTATATAAACTAAAGGGGTAAGAGAATGAAAAGAGTTATGAGAATAACAACTGTTTTATTAGGTTTGTTTTTGATGAGTACATTTGCAAATGCAAAAGATACTATTAAAATTGGGGCATTAGTTGCAGCAACTGGTCCTGCATCATTTTTAGGGGATCCAGAATTAAAGACATTAGAACTATATGTTGATAAGATCAATAAAGAGGGTGGTGTACTTGGAAAAGAACTAGAACTAGTAAGTTATGATACAGGTGCAAATCCTAAAAAAGCTACAACATTTGTAAAAAGATTAATCAATCAAGATGAAGTAGTTGCTATTATCGGTGGATCAGCATCAGGGGAAACAATGGCGATTTTACCATTTATCAAAAGAGCAAAGATTCCTCTAGTATCAATGGCAGGATCAATCAAGATTGTAAAACCTGTAAAAAAATATGTATTTAAAACTCCTGCTACAGATAGAATGGCATGTCAAAAGATTTTTCAATACTTAAAAAATAATGGTAAAACAAATGTAGCTCTGATCTCTGGAACTGGTGGATTTGGTAAATCTATGAGAAGTCAGTGTAAAGATGTAGCTGGTGACAATGGGATCAAAATTGTTGCAGATGAGACATATGGTCCAAAAGATACAGATATGACATCACAATTAACAAAAATCAAATCTATGTCAAATGTTCAAGCAGTTGTAAATCCAGGATTTGGTCAAGGACCAGCAATCGTAACTAAAAACTTCAAACAATTAGGTATGACTCAAACTCTTGTTCAATCTCATGGTGTAGCTTCTAAAAAGTTTATTGAGTTAACTGGTAGTGCTGGTGAAGATGTTATCGTAGCTTCTCCTCCTGTTGTAGTTGCTTCACTATTAGAAGATTCAAATCCAATTAAAGAAGTAGCTCTGGATTATATTAAGAATTATGAGGGGAAATATAATTCACCAGTATCTACATTTGGTGGGTATGCATTTGATGCATTAAATCTTATCGTAGATGGTATCAAAAAAGCTGAGTCTGCTGAGCCTAAAGAGATCAGAGATGCTATTGAGTCAACTAAAAACTATGTTGGTCTAAATGGTATGTTTTCTATGAGCAAAAAAGATCACCTAGGATTAGATATCGATTCAGGGATTAAAATGTTAGTTATCAAAAATGGTACTTGGGCATTAGCAGAGTAATAAAATGGTAGAACTATTACAATATTCGTTTGGTGGTTTAACTGTAGGATTTATCTACGCTTTAGTGGGTCTTGGTTTTACAGTAATATATAACTCAAGTAAAATTATAAACTTCTCTCAAGGGGAGTTTGTAATGATTGGTGGAATGGCAGCGGTGTTTTTAACATATGCAGATTTTCCTTTTGTATTAGCATTTCCTATGGCTATTATGTTAGCGGCTCTTTTAGGTTATGTTCTTTTTAAATTAGTTTCTTTATCTAGTAACTCTTCTGTTACTTCACTGATAATTTTAACACTAGGTTATTCTATATTTGTAAGAGGTGCTTCACAAGTTGGATTTGATAAACAAATGCATACTTTACCAAGTTTTATAAGTGATACACCTATTTCTATTTTTGGTGCAACTATAACACCTCAAGCAATTTTAGTAATTGTTGTTTCACTTTGTATTGTATTTGCATTATATTATTTATTTAACAAAACAAAATTAGGAAAAGCTATGTTAGCAACTGCTGATAATAAAGATGCAGCAAAGCTAGTGGGTATTTCTGTTAAAAAAATCCTAATCATGAACTTTATGATATCTGCATCAATTGCAGCGATCGGTGGAATAGTACTGACACCTATCACATCTATGAACTATGAGATAGGAATTATGCTTGGATTAAAGGGGTTTTGTGCTGCTATTATTGGTGGTATTGGTAATCCATTTGGTGCAGTATTTGGAGGAGTTCTTTTAGGGATATTAGAATCTTTCGTTGCTGGTTATATAAGTAGTGAATACAAAGATGCGGTGGCATTTGTTGTATTACTTTTAATTTTATTCTTTTTTCCAGGTGGTTTATTTGGTGCAAAGAAATCAACAAGAGTGTAGGTTATAAGATGGAAAATAAAGGTTTATTTTTAGATAGAGGTATTATTACAATGATTATCATTTTGTGTGTAATTCCTTTTTTATTACAAAATAGTTTTCATTATGAGATTGCGATTATGTGTATGTTAAATGCTGTGATTTGTATTGGATTAAATATGCTTGTGGGATATACAGGTCAGATTTCACTTGGTCATGGGGCATTTGCAGGACTAGGTGCATATGTGGCAGTGATATTATCTACAACTTATGAGTTTGATCCAGTATTAAGTATTTTAATTGCCAGTGTAGTATTAGCAATTATGGCTTATTTTATTTCAAAACCAATATTAAAACTAGAAGGTCACTACCTTGCAATGGGAACATTAGCAGTAGGTATTATCATCTCGATTATATTAACAAATGAAGATCAATTAACTGGTGGACCAGATGGTATGGGTGTAAGTGAATTTAATATCTTAGGATATGTTTTTGAAAATGATATACAGTGGTATGTACTTTCAGCGATGTTCTTAGTATTTTCAATCTGGGCTTTACAAAATGTAGTACATTCACCATTTGGAAGAATCTTAAGATGTATTAGAGATTCTGAGACAGCTGCTAAAGCTATTGGGGCAGATGTGCCTTATTATAAAACATATGTATTTGTGATTTCTGTGGTGATTGCTACTGTTGCGGGGAGTTTATACTCTTATTATACTGGATTTATTTCACCTGAAGAATCAGGATTTATGAGAAGTATTGAGCTTATCGTTATGATCGTATTTGGTGGTCTTGGTAGGATTTATGGTGCTGTTATCGGTGCTATTATTATCACAGCACTTCCACAGTTTTTAACATTTTTACACGATTATGAACATATGGTATTTGGAGCAATCATTATCTTTGTAATGATCTTTATGCCAAAGGGTATTGTTTCAATTTTTGATGTTTTAAAATATGAAAAGAAAAAAGAGATTAAAAAGGCCAATTCATGAGTTTATTAAAAGTTGATGGAATTTGTAAAAGTTTTGGTGGACTAAAAGCTGTAAATGATATCTCTTTTGAAGTAGAAGAAGGGACAATCCACGCTTTAATTGGACCAAATGGTGCAGGAAAAACCACTTTAGTAAATATGATCTCAGGGATTTATAGTGTTGATGTTGGTGATATCTATTTCAATGATGAAAAGATCACAAATGTTCCTACCCATAAACTTGTAAATAAACATATTATGAGAACTTTTCAAAATCTTGAAATATGTGAAAATATGACGGTTATGGAAAATATTCTTCTTGGATTTAATATCTATATGAATAAAAATCTATTGAAGTGTTCTTTCCAATTTGAATCTATCTTAGATGATGAAGATAAATATAGACATATTGCCCTATCCCACTTAAAAAGAGTAGGAATTGAAGAGCATGCTTATACACTGTGTAGTGATTTATCTTATGGAATATTAAAAAAAGTAGAGATTGTTAGAGCCTTAGCTATAAATCCAAAACTTCTACTTTTAGACGAGCCAGTTGCAGGGCTTAATGGTACTGAGACTTCAGAGATTGCTGAGATTATCAAAGAGATCGCAGCTGAGGGCGTTACTATCCTTTTAATTGAGCATGATATGAAAATGATCATGAATATCTCAGATCATATTACAGTTATAAATTTTGGGGAGAAACTAGCTGAGGGAAGTCCTGAGCAGATCTCTTCAAACCCAGAGGTTATTAAAGCTTATTTAGGTGAAGGATCATTACATGAATAAAGGAAATTTTGTATTAGAGATTAAAAAGCTTGATTGTCACTATGGAAATATTCATGTACTTCAAGATATCAACCTTAATGTAAAAAGGGGTGAGATCATCGCTTTAATTGGGGCAAATGGTGCAGGTAAAACTACTTTGATGAGAACTATCTCTGGATTAAAGGAGCAAAATAAAGGTGATATCATGTTTAAAGAAAATATCGATATCACAGACGCTGCACCTGAAAAAAGAGTAAAACTAGGGATTGCACAAGTTCCAGAAGGAAGAGAATTATTTAAATCTTTAAGTGTAGAAGATAATCTTCTTTTAGGTTCATACACAAGAAATGACAAAGAGGAGATCAAAAAAGATCTAGAATTTGTTTATGAAAAATTCCCAATCCTATATGAGAAAAAAGATTTAGTATCAGGAAACCTTTCAGGTGGTCAACAACAAATGTTAGCAATTGGTCGTGCTTTGATGAGTAAACCAGATCTACTTTTAATGGATGAGCCATCAATGGGACTTGCACCTGTAATTGTTGAAGAGATATTTGCTTTTATTGAGGAGCTTAAAAAACTTCATATGACAGTATTTTTAGTTGAGCAAAACTCATACTTTGCACTTACCATTTCAGATCGCGCTTATGTATTAGAAAATGGTGAGATAGTTTTAAGTGGTGATTCAAAAGATCTTATAAAAGATCCAAGAGTTAAAGAAGCATATTTAGGAATGTAAATGGAAAATAAATATATTTTAGTAGAAAAACTAGACGATGGTGTTGGAGTTATCACTTTAAATAGACCAAAAGCATACAATGCTTTATGTACTCCACTATTAGATGAGATTTCACAAGCTATAAAAGATTTTGATGAAGATAATGATATTGGTGCAATTGTTCTAACAGGTGGAAATAAAGTATTCGCAGCAGGTGCAGATATAAAAGAGCTTGCCATATTAGATTTTGCAAATGCTTATAATAATGAGTTTGTAAAAAAAGAGTGGATGGCTTTAGAAAACCATACAAAACCAATAGTTGCAGCCGTAGCAGGTTTTGCACTTGGTGGTGGTTGTGAGATGTCACTTCTATGTGATATCACCATTTGTGATACAACTGCAAAATTTGGACAACCTGAAGTAAAAATCGGAACAATGCCAGGAGCTGGTGGTACCCAAAGACTCACCCACGCAGTTGGAAAAGCAAAAGCTATGCAACTTTGTCTAACTGGTGATATGATAGATGCAAAAGAAGCCAAAGAGTATGGCTTAGTAGCACAAGTTTGCGAAGAGGGAACTGTAATAGATGAAGCCATAAAACTAGCCTCAAAAATTGCAAAAATGTCCCAGCCAGTTGTAAGGCTCATAAAAGAATCCGTAAACAATGCATATGAATCCTCACTTCAACTAGGACTAGAGAGTGAGAGAAAATCTTTTTATACAACATTAACCCTTGAAGATAGAATCGAAGGTATGAATGCTTTTGTAGAAAAAAGAGAAGCAACTTTCAAAAATAGATAATATATTACAAAAAAATCAACTATACGAAATTTTTCGTATAGTTTTTACTACACAAAACTACAATTTCCATAACTTTTTGCATCAAAACCATAAAAATTAACCATAAAGCCCTAAAATAGGCAATATTAAAGTATTACATTTTTATTCAATTTATATATTTTTTGTAATACATTGCAATTTTTTAAGCAATTGTTAAATTTTATATGATACAATTATTTTAGATATGGTACATATTTTGAATCATATTATTTCAAACTAAAAAAATAACAAACTCAAAGGAGAGAAAATGGCAGGTTCAAGAGAAAAAATTGCTGGAACTATGGAGTTTCCACCACCAACACCTCAACCTAATGTATACCCACTAAGCTGGGAAAATGTTACAACTAAGTTACAAGAAGTATGGGAAGCATCTCAAAGAGAATATTGGGACCCAGAAAAATTACCATGGGACACATTTGATGTATCAAAATACACATGGGAACAAAGAGAGTCAATTGCATACTGGTGGACTATCCTTTCAGTATTTGATGCATCTGCACCACCGGTATTTGCTTCAGCATTTATCAAAACTTATGAACTACATGAAGAAGATGTAGTTAGAAGATGTTTCTTCTCAGTAACTAGAGATGAGCAAAACCATGAGCAAATGTGTGGACTTGTAATCACTAAAATGTTAGAACATCCAGATCCATTAACATATGAGCCAAAAACTGATATTGGTAGAAGACTACAAAAAAATGCTAAATGGTTATACTACAACGGTGGTAGATATTGGGAAGGATTTAAAAATGCAGTTCCTAAATATTCACTAGCAGTATTATTCTCGTCATTCCTTATGGGTGAAATTGCAGCAGCTACTATTTTCCACCAAATGGCAGCAGGATGTACAGAACTTGTATTTAAAGAAGGATTCTCAAAAATTGGTAAAGATGAAGGTAGACATATGGCTATCGTTCTTACTCTAATGGAAAGAGATTATCCAAAAATCCCTCAAGAAGAAAAAGAGATCATCACTAAACAAATTAGAGCTGGTTATCTATTCTTATCAGCAGTATTATTTGAGCCACCAATGGAGTTCTGGGATTTACCAGAAGACTTTATTGAAAACCAAAGAGAAGGTGAAAGATTAGCAAGAGAAGCTGGTTTCTTTATTCCTGATTATGAGCAGAAAAAAGAGAACTGGAAAAAAGCTATGCTTAACCTAAAAGGTGTGTTAGATAAATATGATACAGAGTTCCCAGCAATTCCTGAAGTTGGAATTACAGGAAAAGAAGTAAGTGATATCGATATGGAAGATATCATTCCAGTATTCTAAGAAATACTAAAAAAAAACTATAACCAGGAATTTGAAATATGAAAAAAATTATTATACAACCATCAGGAAAAGAGATCGCTTGCCCATCAGGCGAAACCGTACTATCTGTTCTTGAAAAACAAGGTTATGCATTACCAAATAACTGTAGAGCAGGTGCCTGTGGTGAATGTAAAATAAAAGTTCTAAGTGGGGATTTTGATCAAGGCTTTATCATGGATATGGCCTTATCTCAAGAAGATAGAGACAATGGCTATGGACTTATGTGTATGGCTAAACCAACCTCCGACGTTTTAGAAATAGAATTTGGTACAGAAGATGCGCAACCTAAACTATTCCCACCAATTGAAAATTCTTGGCATATAGTAACCGATAAGATACAAAGAACACATAATATTATAGAACTTAAACTTTCACCATTGGGTAAAGCTATCCGTTACTGGCCTGGACAATATGCAATGATAGGTGACCCCGCTTCCGGTCACCCATTAAGACCATATTCCATAGCTAATTCTCCTCGCTCCAACGGAGAATTATCTTTTATTGTTACACTAGAGCCAGATGGAAAAACTAGCCCATGGATACACAATGAAGTTAATGTTGGTGATAATATAAAAATAAATGGACCATATGGTACATTTTTAGGGGATCCAAGTGTGGATACACCAATCTTATGTCTAGCTTCAGGTTCTGGATTGGCACCCATTTTATCTTTATTAAACGCTTATTTAAGCAGAGGTCATAAAAACCCTGTAACCTTACTTTTTTCCGCAAAAACTAAAGAGGATTTAGTACATCACGGTAAATTAAAATATTTAGAATCTAAATATGTTAATTTCAAGTACAAATTTACTCTAACACAACAAAGTAATAAAGATGATGGACTAGAAGGTAGAATAAATAAGGTGTTACCACAATTGATGCCTGATCTTGATAACTACTCTGTATATATTGCAGGGGGAGTATCATTTGTTGGTTCATGTAAAAATACTGTTTTAGAATTAGGTGCTAAAGAGGATCTAATCCATATGGAAGAGTATTTTGCACAACAAGTGTAATCGCAAAAATGATTACTCCACTAACTAAATACATGAAAAATAAAAGTCTTTAGAGGCGTGAGATTTTGTATTAAAATTTTGAAGGACTAGCAGTAGCTAATTCGAAAAATTTTGATACTGAAGATCATGCCTCTAAAGGCTTCCCTATGGGCGGTTTGCTTTTACCCTATATCTACGTTAAAATACTTTGAATTAGCTATGGCTAGTCCTACAGTATTTTGCCTTGATATAGAACAAAATCAAACCGTTATTATTCATATATTTAGTCGGTGGAGTAATCAAATAGATAAAAGATAAACTTCTCCACTTATCTTTTATCTATATACTATTCAATCCCACCAAACCTATTAAAATAAAACTTATCAAGTTTTGGAGCATTTCCACCCACTGTTACAAGATTCTCTTTTACATAGATATTTGCTTTATTATGGATAAGCACATATATTGACTCTACTAGAGATGATGCAGCATTTCCAAGCCAGTCAACAGGTAAAAGCTCACTTCCAAGTTTTGGATCAAAAAGTAAAGCTCTTCTATACTCATGAATTAGTAAAATTCTAAGTATAAAACACTGCTTTTCAGTAAACTCTTCTATTGGTGTTTCTAGGGTAAAGATCTTTCTAAAGTTTGTGATAAAGCTTTGATATCTCTCTTCCACATCTTTTAGATCCCAATAATTATGAGCCATATTTTTTACTAGTTCTTTTGACATTGGCATTTTCATAGGACCATTTATCAATAAAACATCGTTTTGTAATTGATTGAACAATAAGATATCTTGCATATACTCAATTCTATAATGAGGGTGTAAAAACAGATGTTTTGCAGGACTTGCAAACCCCTCTTTTTTAAGTATCTTTGATAGCTCTAGCTCTTTTGCTGGGTCTACATTGTTTGTAAGTAGTACTGTCCAGTCTTTATTGGTATCTTGTTCATCATAAGCATATACACTATAGTGAGCTTTTATAAACCTATCTATAGCCATATCACTTAAAGAATAATAACTCTCCCTACCAAACTTTTTAGAGCTTAACCAGCCCTCTTTTGTAAGTCTAAATATGGATGTTCTTGTAAGTTTTTCACCAACTTCAAACTCCTCCATAAACTTAACTAAAGAACCTAACCAAATTGTTCCACCAAAAGGAAAAACTGTATCACCAAAAAAAGTAATGATTAAAGACTTTGCTTTTGGAGACATCTCATCTAGTAATGATTTTATATAAAGATCTACTTCATTTTCACTCAAATCTTTTCCTTTTAAAATTTTGTAAAATTCTAACCAATTTTTATATAAAGCACAATAAATTGGGATATTATTAGATATAATATATAAAAAAAGTGAATAATTCTATGGATAAATATATCAAAAAAACAAATACACTATTAAATAAAAACTCTATCCCTTTTATGGAGATTTTAGAAAATGCTAGTGAAGAAAATGGTATTACAATAAAAGTTTATTATCCTAAAATTTTGTTATCTATTTGTAAAATACTAGATGACAATTTTATTATACAAAATAAGAAAAATATCTTTCTGAAAAAAGATTTAGAGGGTTATAGTTTTATAGAATTGGAACTAGATATAGATGAGAAAATAATAAAAATAAGACTAGAGGCAATGCTAAAAGAAACTTGGGGAATTGCAGATTTTTCATAAAATCTACAATACCTAAGCTTTATAGCTGATCACCTCATCTTTTGAGAGATACTCATTGATATCATAAACCATATCTTTTAATATTTTTAGCCCTTGTTTTTTATCCCACACACAATTTTGAGTGATAAACTCCAAACTAGGCTCTTCATATCTTTTAGTGAAATTAAACATATTTAATAGCTTCTCATTTATACTATCTGATTTACTTAAAAGATTTATCTCTCCAAGATCAAAAAGATTATGATACTTTAGACAATACTCAAAGGTATCAATATCCTCATAGATCAAAGCAGTATCCCATAAATACAACTTTCCTTGGTAAATTTTAAGAACTATATATTCATGGGTAAGCATATGATTATCAAGCTTTTCAATCTCTAAGGCTAAGTTTTCTAGTTCTGATAAGGAGAAATCTTTTACTAGAGAATAACCACTGGTGGAAGGGTTATAAACAAAGCCCAAAGAGACTAATTTTTCATGATCAAAAGAGTTGGAATCCTTTTTAAATCCTAAAGTTTTTTGGGAACTTATCACATTAGAAATAAAATCATTTGTATCAAGCTCAGCGGTATTATCCTCTTTATATTTTACTTCTAAATAGTTCATATCTCACCTACGATAAGATCGCTTTTTTAAATTCACCAGCTAACTCTTCAAGTTTTTTATCTTTTAGACCTAACATAGCACTATAACAATAAAAAGGCTCTGTCACTATCATGCCACAAAATTTAGAGGTATAGATATATGGTGTTAGACACTCATTTACACTTTTTACTTTCTCACCCTCATAAGCTTCAACTGCGCCACCCATAGATACTGCAAGCATAAACTCTTTTTTATTTAGCTCTCTTCTCTCATATCCCTCTTTTGTAACATCAAAGGCAAAACCTAATGAATAAACCTTATCGATCCACTCTTTTAATATGGAAGGAGCATTAAACCAAAACATAGGAAATTGAAAAACCACCTTATCTGCTTTTCTTACAGCTTCTTGCTCAGCCTCTACATCAATCTTATAATCAGGATATAAAGCTTTTATATCCCTAACTTCAACATTATCACAAGATTCTAACTCTTGGGCAAATCTTTTATTTACCCTTGAGATATTCATATCATCATGGGCTAAAATTACTAACACTTTTTTTGACATATCTTTATCCTATAATGATCTTTTATCAATAACTCTTTGAGCTTTACCTTGAGATCTTGGGATATCCCCATGGTTTCTCACTACTACATGTACAGATACCCCTATACCCGATTTGATCTTATGGATAAGGGTTTTGATCGCTTCATTTATTTGTGCTTCTGTTGCATTTAAAGCAGGTTCTATCTCGATACATAGATCATCCATATTTCCAGCTCTTGTGATGATAAGTTGATAATATGATGAGAAAGCCTCAATTTTTAAAAGAATCTCTTCAATTTGTGATGGGAATACATTCACCCCTCTAATGATCATCATATCATCAGTTCTTGCATTGATCCTTTTCATCTTTCTCATATTTAATAGATCACCATCATATAGTGTTGAAAGGTCTTTTGTTCTATATCTGATTATTGGTAGTGCTTCTTTTGTTAAAGTAGTAAGTACAAGCTCACCCTCTTCCCCATCACTTAATGGATCAAAAGTATCTTTATCCACAATCTCAGGATAAAAATGATCCTCCCAAATATATAGATCACCCCTATCTTCAAGTACCTCACACGCAACACCAGGTCCCATCATCTCTGATAGTCCATAAATATCAAGTGCAGCTATGCCAACCTTATCTTCTATTTGTTTTTTCATCTCCATAGACCAAGGCTCAGCTCCAAAGATACCAACTTTTAGTGCAGTCTCTTTTGGATCGATTCCCCTCTCTTCCATCTCTGCAATAATATTTAACATATAAGATGGAGTAACCATAATAGCTGTAGCTTTAAAATCATTTATCAAAGTAACCTGCTTATCAGTAAAACCACCACTAGCAGGAATTACAGTACATCCTAGTTTCTCAGCACCATAATGAGCACCAAGTCCACCAGTAAATAAACCATAACCATATGATACATGTACCATATCACCTTTTCCTACACCACCAAGTCTTAAAGATCTAGCAACAAGATCAGACCAAGTATCAATATCTTTTCTTGTATATCCCACAACTGTTGGTTTTCCTGTAGTTCCTGATGAAGCATGAAGTCTAACTATATCACTCATAGGGTTTGCAAACATTCCAAATGGATAGTTAAGTCTTAAATCCTCTTTTGTAGTAAATGGAAACTTATTTATATCTTCTAAAAAAGTAAAATCATCAGGATGAACCCCATGATCATCCCACTTCTTTTTATAATATGGAACAAAAGAATAAGCTCTAATAAGAGTATGCTTCATTCTTCTTGTTTGAAGAGCAGTTAGTTCATCTTTAGATACTAACACTTTTGGGTAGTAACTTACTGTTTTTCTATCGTTATTCATTTAGTTTCCTTAGTTTTTAGTTTACGTTTTCTATGATCATTGATATACCTTGTCCCACACCTATACACATCGTACAAAGTCCATATCTACCATTTGTTTGCTCTAATTGATTTAATGCTGTCATAACAAGTCTTGCCCCACTCATCCCCAATGGGTGCCCGATTGAAATAGCTCCACCATTTGGATTTACCTTTGGATCATCATCTGCTAGTCCTAGTCCTCTAAGTGTAGCTAAACCTTGTGATGCAAAAGCTTCATTTAGCTCAATCACATCCATATCATCACAAGTTAAACCTGCTTTTTCTAGTATCTTTTTAGATGAATATAGTGGACCAATTCCCATAATTCTTGGTGGAACACCAGCTACGGTCATCATCACAATTTTTGCTCTTGGTTTTAATCCATACTTTTCAACTGCCTCTTTAGATGCGATAATCATAGCACCCGCACCATCATTTACCCCAGATGCATTTCCAGCTGTTACTGTTCCACCCTCTTTTTTAAATGGCGTTCGTAAAGTAGCTAATTTTTCTAAAGTTGTATTTGGTTTTGGGTGTTCATCCTTATCAACTATTAGATCCTCTTGTTTTCTTCTTTTTACACTTACAGGAGTAATCTCACGTTTAAAAAACCCTGCTTCGGTAGCTGCTTTACACTTTTGTTGAGAATTAAAAGCAAACTTATCTTGATCTTCCCTAGTGATACCAAACTCTTCTGCCACATTTTCACCAGTCTCAGGCATAGAATCTGTACCATACATCTCATGCATCAAAGGATTTATAAATCTCCAACCAATAGTAGTATCATAAACATTATTGGCTCTTGTAAATGCTGTATCTGCTTTTGGCATCACAAAAGGAGCCCTTGACATTGACTCAACCCCACCAGCTATGATCAGATTACACTCACCAGCTTTTATCGATCTAGCAGCCATACCAACAGCGTCCATTCCAGAACCACAAAGTCTATTGATAGTAGTTCCCCCTGTTTGTGTTGGCAATCCAGCTAAAAGTGCTGACATCTTGGCAATATTTCTATTATCTTCCCCTGCTTGGTTTGCACAACCAAATATAACATCATCCAAATCTTCCCAATTGATACTAGGATTGTTTTCCATTAAATATTTAATAGGAATAGCACCCATATCATCAGGTCTAATAGAAGATAAAGAACCACCATAAGTACCAATTGGTGTTCTTATATAATCTATAATATATGCTTCATTCATCTCTCACCCCTCCTTTAGTATTGATCCATTAGTAGCTACAGATTTTCCTGTAAAAAAAGCTATGGATTCATATTTTTGATTTACCACCACAATGTCATAAATACCAGTTCTACCTTTTATATATTTCTCTGTTGCAGTTGCTATTAAAGTATCCTCTTCAAAAGCTGGTCTTACAAAAGAGATATCACAAGAACCAGCTACAGTGGTTACATTTCTAGAATTACAAGCGATTGCAAAGGCAGCATCTGCAAAAGAAAATATAGCCCCACCTTGACAAGTACCTTTGAAATTTAATAGATCCTTAGTCACTTTCATCTGCATCTTTGCAAAACCCTCATCAGCATCTACTAACTCTATGCCTAGTTTATGCTCAAACTCAGTATTATCCATCATCTCTTTGGCTACCTTGTGGGCTAATTTGATCTCACTCATAGTTTACTCTCATCTATGATTGAGCCATTTACAGCCCTTGATTTACCTACAAAGTGAGCGATTAACTCATCTTTTTGATTTTTTACTTCAACATTATAGATACCATTTCTTTTTGATAAATCTACCTCAGTTCCCACAGCGATTAAAATATCCCCTTTTAGGGCTGGTTTGATATAAGTTATATCACATGAGTATCCAACTGTAGGGATATTTCTTCCATTACAAGCATAAGCAAATGCAGTATCAGCAAATGAAAAAATAGCTCCACCTTGACATGCACCAAGACCATTAAGCATAAAGTCTTGTATTTTCATCGAAAGCTTTGCAAAACCTTCGTCTATCTCTACAATCTCTACACCAAGATGGTTTTCAAATTTTGCTTCTTTATTCATTGCAGTGATACATCTTACAGCTAGCTCTTTTTTACTAAGAGAATCACTCATAATATTTCCCTTTTAGGATATTTTTCTCCCTTAGTCCACGATCTGCTCTATATCTTGTATCTTTGTAAAAATCTTCAAGATTATCTAAAGTATTTAATACAAACTCTATGCCTAATTTATCCACCCATTTAAATGGACCAATTGGATAATTTACCCCATTTTCCATAGCAATATCTGCACTTTTTTCATCACATACACCATTTGTAACTGTTGAACTTGCTTCATTGGCAAGCATAGCTACTGTTCTTGCCATAATTAAAGCAGGTGAATCTTTTACAATTAGAGTCTCTTTACCAATCACATCAAATAGTGCAGCAATATGAGCACTCACATGATCTTCAGCCAGTAATGATGTGGCTATTGTGATAGAACTAGAAGTTTCATAATCAATACTGATATCAAATTGTGCGATATTTTTCTCATCAAGTTCTTTTGATATCTCACTAGCCATTTTTCCATTTGCTAAAAATAGTTTGATACCATCAAATTCTAAATATCCATCACCCGCAGTCTTATTTACTGTAATCCCAGCTTTTTCAAATAAAGGGATCAACTCATCACCAAGACCTAAAGAACCTGCTATTGTAACCTCAGATACTTTTTTATCAGCTGGTACAACTCTTGAGATTTCATCTCTACCTTTTTGTTTACCATCAAAATAAGAATAAAATCCAGCCCCAGATTTTCTACCTAATAATCCAGCTTGGGAAAACTCTTGTTGAGTTAGGGATGGTTTAAATCTTGGATCTTGGTAGTATGAATCAAAGGTTGACTGAGTAACAGAATAGTTTGTATCGTTTCCAATTAGATCCATAAGTTCAAATGGTCCCATTCTAAATTTACCACCTGCTCTGATAGATTCATCAATAGTTGCAAAATCACTTACACCCTCTTCATATACCCTTAATGCTTCAGCATAAAAAGGTCTTGCTATTCTATTTACGATAAAACCTGGAGATGATTTAACATAAACAGCTTTTTTACCCCAAGAAGAGATTAGATTATATACTTTTTCTATCAAGTCCATATCACTTTGTAACCCGTAGATCACCTCTACAAGTTTCATTATAGGAGCTGGATTAAAAAAGTGAATACCTACCATATTTTCTGGTCTTTTTAGTCCATTTGCCAAAGCAGAGATAGAGATAGATGATGTATTTGAAGCGATACACACATCTCCACAAATATCTTCAAGCTGTTTGAAAATATCTTGTTTGATCTTTTTATCTTCAATGATAGCTTCGATTATCAAATCACATGGAGCAAGATCTTCTATATTCATTGTTGGAGTCATTAAAGAGATTGTTTTTTCTTTATATTCTTCACTTATCTTACCCTTTGATACAAGTTTAGATAACTCCTTTTCATTGATCTTCATAGCATTATCAACTGCACCATCCCAGTTATCATATAGTATAACCTTGTGACCTGCTTTTGCAGCTACTTGGGCAATACCCCTACCCATAATACCTGCACCAACAATCCCCACTATAGAACTAGAGTCTATTTTCATCTTAGTTTCCTTTAAACTCTGGGGCACGTTTAGCTAAAAATGCAGCTACACCCTCTTTGTAGTCATTTGAATGACCAGCTGCCCTTTGTAGATTTTTTTCTAATTCTAATTGTTCATTTAGTGTATTATCTACAGATTCATTTAGAGCTTTTTTGATTAAAGAAAGTCCATAAGTTGGAGCAGTTGAAAAATGAGTAGCTAATTTTTCCACCTCTTCATCAATACTATCCATAGGATATACCCTTGATATAAGTCCATACTCTAATGCGTTTGTAGCAGATAATTTATCCCCTAACATACAAAGTTCTTTTGCTCTAGCCATTCCTACAAGTTTAGGTAAAAAGTATGAATTCCCAGAATCAGGAACTAATCCAATCTTACAAAAAGCCTGAATAAAAGATGCCTTTTCATTTGCGATAACAAAATCACAAGCTAAAGCGATCCCCACACCTGCACCAGCAGCTACACCATTTACTTTACAAATAACTGGAATTTCAAGATTATAGATTGATTTAATCAGTGGATTATATTTTCTCTCAATTGATTCACCAAGATCAAGTTTTTCATCACCATTATTTACTGATCTATCATTTAGATCTTGTCCTGCACAAAATGCTTTACCTTCCCCTGTGATGATTAGTACTCTTAAAGAGCTATTTTTCTTTACCATACTAAGAGCTTTTTTTAACTCCATATGCATCTGTTCATTTAATGAATTAAATACATCTGGTCTATTAAGTGTTAGTGTTCCTATATTGTTTTTTTCTTCATATTTTATTGTTTCAAATTCCATTATATACCCTTAAAATTTGCTTTTCTTTTTTCTTTAAATGCTTTAATTCCCTCTTTTTTATCTTCAGTTGATAAAACCCCAGAGAAAATTGTTTTTTCATATTCTAGTGATCTATCAAGTCCACTATTATATGATGCTAAAACAGCCGATTTGATTGCACTGATTGCTAGAGGTGATTTAGAAGCTATAATATTTGCTATCTCTTTTGATCTAATCATTGTAGATTGTACAGGAAGCACTTCTGATACTAGATTCATCTTTTGTGCAGTTTTTGCATCTATAAATGATCCAGTTAAAAGCATCAACATTGCATTTGATTTTCCCATAGCTTTTACACTTCTTTGTGTACCACCTGCACCTGGCATGATCCCTAAATTGATTTCAGGTTGTCCATATTGTGCATTATCCCCAGAGATTATGATGTCACAATGCATAGCAAGTTCACATCCACCCCCTAGACAAAATCCATTTACACTCGCAATAATTGGCTTTTTAAAATCTTTTATTCTTTTCCAGTATGATGTTCTCACATCATTGATTGATTCAATAGAACCTTTTACTTCAAGTTCATTTATATCTGCACCAGCAGCAAAAACTTTTTCTCCACCAGTTAAAATTACACATCTAATCTCATCTGAAGAGCAATGTAATGCTTCAGAAATCTCTTTTAGAGTATTTGTTCTTAAAGCATTATGTACGTTTTCTCTATCAATTTTTATTATTAATATATGTTTATTTTCAATTACGACTTTAATATCTTCATAAGTCATTTTTAAACCCCAATTATTCTTATATATTTCAAATTATTAGAAAAAATTCTAACAGATGTAGCATACACAGAAACTTAAAAAAATGTTTTTATATTTTGTCCTGTGTAGAAAAGTACCATCGGTTAGGATTTCTTCTAAATAAAAATAACGATATCTCTTATTGAGTAAAAAGTTTTATACTACAGTTATATATTTTTATATAAAATTTTAGTATTACTTAAATTTATAAGTTAAAATCTTCTCTGTTTTTAATAAGAGATATCATTTAATAACAAAAAGAGAATTATTAAATAATCCCCTTTTATTTATAAAAACCAGACCCTATTAAAACACTATTTCCAATAGCTTTTATAAAAGTAGTCTTAGCTGCAATTTTTTTTGTTTGAGGATGGCTCCACGTATAGTTTATCCATCCTTGTTTTTTCTCTTTTGCTATTTTTATAAACTCTCTAAATATAAAAACCCCATCAGGAGACTTTAGATCTGATAGGTTTTTACCTACAATCCTAGGATTTCCCCCATGGGCGAGAGTTTCCCCTTCATAATTTATAGCAAATAGATAAAGCGAACCCCTTACATAAGAGCCTTTTTTGTCATTAAAAGATTTAAGACAAACCTCAAGCCCTTTTTCATTACATAATTTAGCACCATCACCAACTAAACTTTTTGCATCATCAGCATTTGAAGCAAATAAAGATAAAGTATATACAGAACTAACGAATAACATTAGTAATATATTTCTCAAGACAAACCCCTTTTATCTTCTACCTAATCTTTAAAAAGAGTAGATTAGTCTAGTTCTTAAATCTTTTTCAATATCAGCCTCAGCTACATATTGATTTTTTACTGTTGCATACTGTAGTTGTAACATCAGCTGTTTAGAAAACTTATTAGCAACTGTTACACCAGTTTCACTAACTTTATCTTTACCCTCTTTATCATAACTTGAGTGAGCAAAACCTAGAGATAGAGTATCCATCTTATAACCTAAACCGATTTTATAAGCAGTAGTATCAGCTAAAGTTGCTGACCATGCATCAACTTGATGACCATTTGTATATAATGGGATTGATCCTGATCCAATACCTTGTTTTACATTATTGTCTTTATCAACTGAAGTATATGCTACATATGCATTTACACCAGAGATTGTAGCTCCTACTTTAAGACCCATAGCACTACTACTTTCACTATTTGATGCCTCATAATCTGTAGATAAGTATTGTGCAGCGATAAATGGTTTCATATCATTTTTAAATTTATATGTACCATCTACATATAAAATATCATGTCCATCTTTTGCATTTTGTGTTGATTCTGATTTTGAAGCGTATTGAGCTTGTAGTGTTAGATTTTCTACTGAGCTATTTTTAACATATGCTGTCATAGTACCATCAATACCAACTCTTGAACTCTCAGCAGTAAAATCACCTGGACCACCATTTTTATCTGTTCTCTCAGCAAATCTTGTTAAATATGCTGCAACAATTTTTGTATTTTCAAAACTTGCATTTGTAAGAGTATATCCACTGAAAGATTGTCTTATAAATCTAGACCCAGAACCACCCACAACTGGTGTCCAGAAAAATTGTCTACCTGCTTTTGCAGTAGTTTTATCAATATCATATTGTAGATACATTTCTGAAGTTACTGTACCTGAGTTGTCCATAGTTCCGCTATATACACTGCTATCATCATCAATAGAATTAACTGTAGCAAACTGAGAAGTAGCCCCAAGTGAGAATCCATGTAAAGATCCAGTTTTGTATCCAAGCTGCATACCACTAACTAAAATTGATCCATCTTTTTTAGTAGTTGAATCATATGACTTTGAAAAATAGTACGATTTAACTTGTCCCTTTACCTTTCCTTCTGCAAAAGCTTGTGATATATTATCAGCCGCAAGTGAATATGTTTGAACTGATGCAAGAGCACAAGCAGCAATAAGACTAACCCTTAACGTTTTTTTCATTCTTTATCTCCTAGTAAAATATATGTCTTAATATTTTGGTTTTTTTAAGACCTAAATCCAGTCTACATGATAAATTTTTAAATGAACCTTAATTTTTTCATTGTATTACAGTAAAATATTTTAATAGCACTTATTTGTATTATTTTATTTTCACTAGAAATTCAAATTGTTTTTCTTTTTTAAAGCCCATAAAATAGTACTTTTGAATCATTATTCAATTTATTTGAAAATGAAAGATATAGTATAAAGTATATTTTATATTACAATATTACATAAAATTATGATTTATGTGAAAAAATGTAACACATTTAAGAAAATGGCAATTTAGATAGCAATTTTATAGTTATTCATAATTCATGATACATTATTATTTGATTATCAAAAACAATACAAATATATTTTTCAATAATTATAAAATATAGTAAGGTCTACTATTTATAGGTTTTATCTTATTTTACACTTAGATTATATTGGTATTTTTTTAATTTATAATACAAAAAGGAAAAAAATGAGTTTATTTATGAATCATAAAGATACTTTAACAAGAGCTTTAGAAGAGATTAACAATAGAGGATACTGGTCACCCTATTTTGAAATACCTAGTTCTAAGGTATATGGAGCAGGTAAAAAAGAGGAATCAATAAGCTCTTTTAAAAGCCAACTTAATAACAAATATACAATTAAAGGTCTTGAGAGTGATAAATATTTAGGAGCTGAGACTTCACCATATGGTTTTGATTTAGGTATTACATATCCATCTATCCCTAGTGATAAATTAGTAGCAGACTCAAAAGTATCTATGAAACAATGGAAAAACCTAAGCCTAGATGATAGAACTGGAATATGTTTAGAGATTCTAGATAGAATAAATAAAAGATCATTTGAGATCGCAAATGCAGTTATGCATACAACAGGTCAACCTTATATGATGGCTTTTCAAGCTGGTGGACCACATGCTCAAGATAGAGGACTAGAAGCAGTTGCTTATGCATATAAACAATTATCAGCAGTACCTGAGACATCAGTATTTGAGAAACCAACAGGAAAAGATAATCCTCCAATAGTAGTAAATAAAAAATATAAAGTAGCACCTAGAGGGATTTCTTTAATCATCACATGTTCTACTTTCCCTACTTGGAACTCATATTCTGCACTATTTGCATCATTAGTTTCTGGGAACTCAATCATCTATAAACCACATAGAAATGGTATCTTACCTATTGCTTTAACTGTAGATATTGCAAGGGAAGTGTTAGAAGAAAATGAAATAGATCCAAATCTAATCTCTATGATCATAAGTGATGATAGAAGTGAAACTCAAAACCTAGTAAAAAATAAAAATGTAAAAATCATCGACTTTACAGGAAGTACTTCATTTGGTGACTGGCTTGAAGATAATGCACCTCAAGCAAATGTATATACTGAAAAAGCTGGGGTAAATTGTCTAATAGTTGATAACTTTGATAACTTAAAAAGTATGAGTAGAAATATGTCTATGGCTTTATCTTTATACTCTTCACAAATGTGTACAGCACCTCAAAATATCTTTATCCCTAAAGATGGGATCACATCAAATGGCGAGAAAGTAAGCTTTGATGAAGTTGCATCAATGATCGCTGGAAGTGTAGAAAAACTTCTTTCAGTGGATGAAAGAGCTACAGAAATTTTAGGAGCTATTCAAAACTCTGAGATTTGCCAAAGGGTAGATGAAGCTAAAAGTTTAGGTGAAGTGGTACTTGAATCAAAAGAGATCAAACACCCAATGTTTGAAAATGCCACTATCAAAACACCAGTGATCATAAAAATATCTGCAAAAGATAAGGATAAATTCCATAATGAACACTTTGGTCCAGTGATCTTACTAATAGAGACAGAATCAAGAGAAGATACCCTAGAAGTATGGAGAGAGACTATTGGACTACATGGTGCAATTACTGCTGCTGTTTATTCATCAGATGAAGAGTACTTAGATGATGTGGAAGAAATAGCAATTGATGAGAAAGTAAATCTATCGGTTAATCTAACTGGTCATGTACTTATGAATCACTCTGCAGCCTTTACAGATTTCCATGCTACAGGGGATAATAAAGCTGCAAATTGTGCCTTATCAAATGATAACTTTGTATCGGGAAGATACTCTGTTGTAACTATCAAAAGGGATGCTTAGTGCAAATATATGAGATAAATGGATTAGTGCCTGTTATAAATAAACAGGCATTTGTCCATGAAACAGCTGTGATCATTGGTGATGTTTTTATAGAAGAGGGTGTATATATTGGACCAAATGCTTCTATAAGAGGAGACTTTGGTCGAGTTGTTATAAAAAAGAATGCAAACATACAAGATTGTTGTGTTTGCCACTCTTTTCCAAATATCGATGTGATAGTTGAAGAAAACGGTCATATAGGTCATAGTGCTATCTTACATGGTTGCCATGTGAAATATAATGCAATGGTTGGAATGGGAAGTGTTGTGATGGATGAAGCAGTGATTGGAGAAAATGCTGTTATAGGGGCATCATCCTTAGTACCATCAAAGATGCAAATCCCTGATAATCACCTAGCCTTTGGTAATCCAGCAAAAGTAAGAAGGGAACTAAAGCCTGAGGAGATAGACTGGAAAACAAAAGGGACTGAGGGGTATACAGACCTAGCATACAATTGTCTAGAAAACCTAAAAAAATGTACCCCAATGGAAGAATCAAATGAACAAAGAGACAATCTAAGATGTCGAATGGATTTTAAACCAAAATATAATTAAGAAAAGGAATTAAAATATGCTAAGTAGCTCAAATGGAGATAAATCAATTTCTATGTCAATGTTAATGACACCAGATAAGGTAAACTTTAGTGGATCAAACGTACATGGTGGAGAGATTCTAAAAATGTTGGATCAAGTTGCTTATGTATGTGCTGCAAAATACTCAGGAACATATGTCTTAACACTTTCTGTTGATAGGGTAACATTTCACGACCCAATCAAAGTTGGATCACTAGTAACCTTTCATGCTTCTGTTAATTATGTGGGGAATACTTCTATGGAGATAGGTATAAAAGTGATCTCTGAGGATATTAGAGATAGAACAAAAAAACACACAAATGTATGTTATTTTACCATGGTTGCAGTGGATGAAAATGGAAAACCAACCCCACTAAAAAAACTTGAACTTAAAACAGATGAAGATAGAAGAAGATACAACGACGCCATAAAAAGAAAAGAGTCTAGATTTAAAGCAGAAAATAAAGTAAAAGAAAAAGAGAAAGAGGCTGTTGCTGTATGACTATAGAGATGCTTTATAGCAAAATCCATAGAGCTAGTGTAACTGATGCCAATTTAAACTATATTGGCTCAATTACAATAGATGAAGAGCTTATGGAAGCTGCAAGTTTACGAGTAGGACAAAAAGTTGAGATCGTAAATATCAACAATGGTGAGAGATTTTCAACTTATGTGATAAAAGGTGAGAGGGGAAATAAAGATATATGTTTAAATGGAGCAGCTGCTAGGAAAGTGGAAGTTGGTGATTTGATCATTGTCATTGCTTATGCATCTTTTAGTGAAGAGGAATTGGAAAAGTATTTGCCAAAGGTTGTATTGGTAGATGATACTAATACTATCACTTCTGTTTGTAGTGACCTTGTTAGTGAGGAGTATAGTTCACTTTAGAAGATTAAAATAAGGGCTAATAATAAAAAGTTTTTTTGTCATTTCTTTTTATTGATAGTTCTTATTTTAGTCTTTTGATTGATTTAATATGTCTATTAAAAGCTTTTAATAGTTTTATATCTTTTTGTTTTAAAATATATGGTTTCATTCTTTTTTCACCAAAATATTTAAGTAATTGCATTAACCTTTTATCATCCCAACTATTAAGTACAATATTTATAAAGGTATTTACTTCATACTTATGTCCATCTTCCACACTATAAAATAGCTCTGCACCAAAAACATCTTTGTCTAGAATTATATATTTTTTATTTGGAGCAATTATTGGATTTATAAAATTAGAGAATTTTTTATTCTTATCAGATATAAATGCCCTTTCTTTTTGATCATCAAATTCAAAGCCATCCAGAAATTTACTAAACTGTTCTTGTTTATTTAATTTTATAAGTATTTTAATATAGCTTTCAAAAGATATTTGTCCGCTTTGTTCATATCTCATATAAGAAGAGTGAGTTATATCAACAAATTCTGCAAACTCTTTTTGAGTAAGATTTAATCCAATACGTTCAGCTCTTATTTTTTTACTAGCTGATACTAATATCTTTTCATATTCATCTAATTTATATTTTTCTTTGAGCATCTCTAACCTTAAATATAGATTTTAATTACTAATATATTAGTAATTATACATCTATTTAGGAAATAAATCAACTTAATTAATAAAATATTAGTAATTAAATTACTATTTGAAATAAAATAGACAAATACAATTAACTGAGATAAAGAAACAGCATAGTACTAAAAATAAAAGTTTTTAAGACGCTAAAATCTCTGCTGTTGCTTTTACTTTTTTATTGTGCATTTCTATAAATATCCCATTCAACAATATAGATAATATCCATAGTATTATTGGAAATATAAGTGTAGTAATACTTACTATAACTAATATAGTTAATATTAATGCAACAATCCAATTTGAATAGAATAAACCTAATGGACCAAAGAAAATTGTGACTAGTAATCCTATTATATGATTTTTTGAGTGTGCATTTATATATGCTTGTATTTTATCCATTGAAAACCTTTAAATTATTTATAAAATAATAGCAAAATTTCGTCACATCTAGATCACAAATATAATAAATTGAAGAATTTGGAAAATCAATTTAATGAATTATATTTTTGAATAGTTCAATGAAAGAGACTCCTTTGAGAAGGAGCTTACTGAAGTAAGTGACTGAACAAAGGAGTCTCTTTGAAGCAGAAATCTTTAAAAAGATGATTTAGAAAATTGATTTTTTGTTATGTTCTAGAATCCTATCCACATTACTTTGAAGAACTCCATCAACATATTTCATTTTAATTCCACTTAGTTTATAGTACTTCTCGAATAAATCTTTTAACAACAGATCATTATCATAGGTTGATGCAATTTTTTTGCCTATCTCTTCCATATCATCTAGTGAGCTATCTTTTGAACTGAAGTTATCCATCATATTTTTTATTTCTGTGTTTAATACTTCTGTCCTTTTTTCTATCAATATCAAGATATCTTCTTCACTTAGCTCATCTTTTTGTGCTTTTTTATTTTTATTTTTTTTGATTATGATGAAAAGTAAGATTCCACATACTAATAAAAGTATGCTTGTAAAAGTAATTATATTATCCATTTCTACCTCTTTAATTATTTTTATTTTATCTAAAAATCAATTTAATGAATTATATTTTTGAATAGTTCAATGAAAAGAGACTCCTTTGAGAAGGAGCTTACTGAAGTAAGTGACTGAACAAAGGAGTCTCTTTGAAGCAGAAATCTTCAAAAAGATATTTTAGAAAATTGATTTCATATACTTCTTAGTCTTATTTGTAGCCACAGCTTCATATGGGTTATCAGGCCAATAGTGTTTTTTATATTTACCCTTTAATTCCTTTGCCACCTCAGTATAAGAGTTATCCCAAAAACTCTTTAGATCATAGGTGATCTGTATAGGTCTTGATGCTGGGCTTAAAAGGTGTAATTGTAAGGCAAAGGTATTTTCTAATATCTTTGGTGTCTCAGATAGTCCAAATACCTCTTGGATTCTTACAGCCAAAATAGGATTATCTATATCAGAGTAATCTATCTTTATATTTGATCCACTTGGTACTTTTATAACTACTGGAGTTAGTTTTTCTAAGAGTTGTTGTTCTTCCCATGATAATAATCCTAGGAGGATATTATACATATCTAGGGATTCTAAGGCTTTTATAGATTTTATATTTTGTAGATAGGGATCGAGCCAATTATCTATATCAGATAAAAGTTCCTTTTCATCAAAGCTTTTTAGAGTTAATTTCTTATAATGTTTATTTACAAAGTTTACCCTATCTTTTAAGCTATTTGATTTTTTATCAAAGGGTAAAAACTCTAAGCCTTCCTCTTTTATAAGTCCTAAAATTAATTCTTTGAAATTTTTATTTTCCGCACTTACTGGCTTTGTTTCTAATTCTAGCTCTAAAAAGTGTAGGTGTTCTTTTACTTCAAATTTTTTATTTGTTTTATTGTATTTTACAGATTCTTTTGTTTTTAAAAGATATGAAAAGTTTTCTTTTATGTCTGCTAAGGTAATTGGTGAGGCTAGGTTTATATATGAGTTTTGATCTTTTGCATTTAGATTTGATACTACTAAAAATCCTTCGTTAAATAAACTATCTGCTTGATCTATTATGGCTCCCTTACCATTACTTAGTTTATATCTATTTTCATTTTTAGCTCTTAGTTTTGCTAGTCTATCTGGGTAGGCAAAAAGTAAAAGGGTGGAGAGGATATGTTTTTCATAGTTCCTATTTATCTTCTGTGAGCCTTTTAGTTTTTGTACTTTTTTGAAATACTGCTTTGCTGATTTTATTACTTCATTTGCTATGTATCTATTTATAAAATTTGAATTTATATCATCTTCAAAGATATGGATAAATCTATCTATTATATTTGATGAGGAGTAGCCATTTTTAAATATATCTTTTTGTTCTAAAAGAGAGGCTAAGATACAAGCTTCATAGGCATATCCCATATCAAAGGATTTTAATATCATAAATGCTAAACGTGGATGAGTACCTAAAGATATAGCATCTTCTCCAAAAGATGTGATTTGATCTTTCTCATCAAGCATCATAAGCTCATGTAGAAGTAACTTAGTTTCTTTTATACTTTTAGCTTCTGGTATATCTAGACATTTTATTTCATCAAATTCTGATACACCCCATAAGGCAAGTTCTAAAATAAGTGAACTAAGATCAGCTCTTAATATCTCAGGTTTAGTAGATGGGTTTAATATCTTTGATTCATGCCAGAGTTTATAACACTTTCCTGAGCTGGTACGTCCTGCACGTCCAGCTCGCTGAACTGCTGAGTCGGCTGAGATAAATTGTAAATCTAAATGATCCATTCCATTTGAGTGATGATATCTTGAGAGTTTTTCTAAGCCAGTATCAATCACTACTTTTACCCCATCTATTGTCAAAGAGGTTTGGGCTATATTTGTTGATAAAATTACCTTTCTTTTTTTTGATGAATTTAGTGCTTTATCTTGCTCTTTTTTTGATAGATTTGAATACAAAGGTAAGATATCAACTTCATCTTTTATCTTTTCATTTAGTAAGTTTTGTAAAGTGATTATCTCTTTTGTTCCTGATAAAAATACTAAGATATCCCCACTATCATTTTGTAAGGAATTTAAAATAGTATCCATCAAAACAGAATTTATTGTTTTAAAATCAGGCTGTTTTATATTTGGTTTTAGGTAGATATTCTCCACATCATATAGTTTTCCATCTGATGTGACCACTGGCACATCTCCTAGTAGATTTAAAAGCTCTGCTGAGTTAAGGGTAGCAGACATGATAAGTAGTTTTAGATCATCTCTTAGTAACTCTTGCACTTGTAAAGATAGAGCTAAAGATAGATCAGTGTGGATACTTCTTTCGTGAAATTCATCAAAGATTACCATAGCCACATTTTCTAAAGACTGATCATTTTGAAGCATTCTTACTAGTATTGCTTCGGTTACCACTAAAATTTTTGTCTTAGATGATTTTACTGTATCGTTTTTGATACTATATCCTACCCTTTGCCCTAGATCTTCACCTATAAGTGATGCCATTCTAGAAGCTACTGCTCTTGCTGCTACCCTTCTTGGTTCTAGCATGATTATCATCTTATCTTCAAGCCATGGTTCAGTTAAAAAGCTTATTGGTACTACTGTACTTTTACCAGCTCCAGGAGGTGCTTCAAGGATAAGGGTGTTTGAGTTTAAAAAATTTGATTTTATATCATCTAAGACATCATATATTGGTAAAGTATTCATTGGTGAAATTATAGTGGTTTTAATTTAAATAAAACAAAATTTCAAGGGACCAATAAAAAACTTTTTTAAGATACTCTTTACTCAAATTTTAAAAAGGAATTAATATGGAAGCAGTAGCTGAACCTATAAAAGTAGCTGAAAAAAACTCAAATGAGATTACTAATGAAATTACTAAAGTAACAGAATTTAAATTTATAGAAGAAGAGGGAAACCGTACTATTGTATGGCAAGTTGAAAATAGAAAAGATTATGACTGGATAGGCATATATAAAAGTAGTAACGATGCTGATGATAACTATATTACTTGGACATATGTAAAGCCTTGGTTATCATCAGAGATATCAAAATACTCAGCTGATGTAATGAATGAACACGATCAATTAGAAGCGAGATATTTTAATCAAGCCTCAAGAAGTGATAAAGCAGTAGTTATAAAAAGAACTGCAATAAATGAAACTTTAAATACAAGAATATTTGATAATCCTCCATTTGCAGAAGATGAATTTTTCAATGATAGAGCAAATACAGGAGTATGTTTTTCAGGAGGAGGATCAAGGGCGATGGTTCTTGCTATGGGTCAATTAAGAGGTCTAGAAAAACTAGATTTGATGAAAAATGTAAGATATATTTCATCTGTTTCTGGTGGTTCTTGGGCATCTACAGCTTATGCTTATAGGACAAATGATGATACAAAAGATTTAATAGGGGAATATAAAGACGCCAAAGATATTACTTTAGAGAATTTAAAAAGCCAACTTCCCCAAATGGCAATGGCAAATAAAGCTATGTTTAGCTCTTTTTTAAAAGGGGCTCATACTATGGAAGCAAATATTAGATTATATGGATTAAGTCCATTTATTCTAAATTATTTTGCGAGTTTATTTTTTATGTATCAGGGTAAAATTGGTCAATCTCAAGGATGGCAAAATGCAATAGCAAACTCCTTCCTGCAACCCTTTGGTCTACTTAAAGATTTTCAAACAGATCACTTTACACTAAATGATGAAACACTAAAAGAGTTTGAAAAACAAAACCCAGTATTTAAAGAGCAAGAAAATAAAGTATTTACACAAAATAGCAATAGTCCATATCTTATCGTAAACGGTGTAATCTCAAATATAGTTGATCAAGTTATCAAAGAAAAGAAAAATTATATCGGGATAGAATTCACACCTTTATATACAGATACAGGATATAGAGCAAATGATTTTAATGTACCATTTGGAGATCAAAATGTTCAAATAGGAAATGGAGCAATTCAAAGTTTATCCTTTGGTGGAGCACCAAATAGTGCCATAGATGGAAACTTTATTAAAACCTTCCAAGCATCTGAACCACTTGGATTAGGTGCTATTACTGGGGTGAGTAGTAACTTTTTAGGAGGTATAATAGCTACAGAAAAACCAGCAGTAATTGCTCTAATGAATATTATTTTATTCGCATTAAAAACTATGGGTATTGATAAACTTATAGATAATTTAGAAGAAAAAGAGGAATTCCCACTTATTAAAATCCTAAAAAATATCATTCCTCTTATTGCAGAGGGTATTGATGAGGGTGTTTTACAAAACCCACAAAGTATTTATTGGTCACCAAACTCCACAAAAGATGAAATACCAAAATATGAAAACTTTGAACTTTCAGATGGGGGATGTATGGATAATTACGGTATAATGCCACTTCTAAGAAGAAAAGTTGAAAAAATAGTAGTATTTATAAATTCAGATATGCCACTAAATATGGAAGCAATTCCAGACTCAGGAAAAGTTGATGCAAAATTTATGGAGCCTACGCTACCAAGTCTATTTGATGGATTAAATGATCATCTTAGTATACGCGATACTCTTGGTATAGATGTATCTAATAATCACGTATTAGAATCTAGTGGCTTTGAAGAAGTTATTTCAAAATTACAAGATGCAAAGAAAAAAGATCAAACAGTAATGGCTACTACAAAACACACTACAGTAAAAAATGACTGGTGGGGAATTGATCCATATGATGTTGAGATTTGCTGGGTTTACAATGAGATAGTACCAAACTTTGAAAAAGAGCTTCCAGAGGAAACACAAAAAGAGTTAAAGATTGGAAAATATAGATCAGATGAAACAACTAAATCATTTCCTCTTTATGGTACATTTGAAAGTACATTAAATGGATTTTTACAAGAAGATGCAGCTATGTTAGGACATATGGGTGCTTGGAATGTGGCAAATAAAAATAGTAAAAAAGAATTTGAAAAAATTTTAAAAGCATAAAATTATAGGAGTAGAAGTGATTATATTGGATTTTGAAACAAATACAATGAATCCTGAGGATGTTATAGAAGCAGCAGCTGTTTGGGTAGAGTTTAAAAATGGTGAATTTATCATAAAAGATAAATTTCATAGATATTACCTATCAAGGTATGAGCTAAATCCATACTCATATGCTGTGCATCGTCTTACTCCTGATCTTATAAAAGAACATCGTGCAAAGGCAAATGCCACTTACCCTTCATATTTCAATGAAGATGAAGAGTTTGTGGAGTTTTGCTCCCAAGGCTCAACTCTTGTAGCTCACAATATAAACTTTGAGCTAAAACATTAACAAAGGTTAGTCCAATTTGAAAAGCACTTTTGTACAATGAGGGAAAATAAACAATATGTAAAAGCTCTAAATAAAAATGGAAATATCAAAAATCCAAAGCTAGATGAGACCTGTATCCATTATGGTATAGATTTTGATGATGAGTCATACCATAGTGCTACCTATGATGTGAGCAAAACCTTTGAGATTATAAAAGCTATGCAAAAAGAGGGTTATTTAGTACTATGATTCAATAGGTATTAGTATTTTAAATAAAACCCCATTTTCTATATTTTTAGCAAATATTCTGCCTTTATATTTATCTTCTATTATTCTTTTAGAGATATAAAGGCCTAGGCCTGTACCATTTTTAGTATTTGTATTTCCAAGATCAAATATATCCATCACACTATTTTCGACACCACCACAATTATCTTTTATCTCTATAACTATTTTATTGTTACTTTTATATAGTTTTATATCAATTATAGGATCTGATATATTTCTCTCTAAAACGATATTTTTGATATTGTTAAATATTGATAAAAATACTTGCTGTAGTTCATAACCTTTGATCTTTATATTAGGATTTATATCTTCAAAATTGACCTTTATATTACTTTGAGTAAATGATCCTTGTATTATGAAAAGTGTTTTTTCTAGAAGCTCATATATACAGGTGTAGTCATTCTCATTTTTAGTTTCATAAAAAAATCTAAAAGTAGAGATTGTATTACTTAAAAAGTTTATAATATCTCTACTTTTTTGTGCCCTTACTTTTATCTCATCTTGACTTATCTCTTTATTTAATAATTGTTTTGCCTCTATATACATTAGATTTGAAGAAAGCTCATCAATTGGTTGTCTCCATTGGTGGGATATATTACCCACAAGATCTTTCATGGCATCTTGTTTTGAATAATAGTATAAAAGCCTCTCTTTCTCTTTTACTTTTAAAGTAGCTTCTTTTACTGCTTTTTTAAGACGAATATTCCAATAAATCACTATCACACCTAAAACAAATCCTACTATCAAAATCTCATAAATTATAGATAGATCAAATCGTTTTTTATATGCAAGATCAATTAGTTTATTGAAGATTTTATTTTTTTCAATATCATCTAAACTATTTAGGGATTTAGTAATAATACTATAAAGATAAAGATCATCATCTCTGATCCCTACTGATAAGTTCATTTTCACATCTATTTCACGATTTATTTTGATCCACTTTACTTCATGAAATATGGATAACAAAGATGGCAAAAGATCAATATAAGCAAATATCTCTTTTTTCCTAACTTTTTTTAAAGCACTCAATCCATCCTCTACATAGATAAATTCAAGCCCCTTATATTTTTTCTCTAAAATTGGCTTGATCCCTTCATATGCACTTGATATGGCTACTTTTTTCCCTTTTAATCGCTCTAGATTATGTATATATGGGATAGTTTTATGGGTAACAATCATCAAAGGATAAGATATATATGGTTTTGTAAAATTTATATATTCTGATCTTTTTTGTGTTTTATTGATCACTGCAATGATATCACACTTTTTATTTTTAATATGTTCTAGAGATTCTTCCCAAGAATCGGTAAAAATTAATCTTTCTTTTAAATCTGATTTTTTTAGGATCTCTTTTATAAAATCATTTGTAAAACTTTCTTTATCCCTTTTGGATTTAGAAAAGCTACTCCATGTGGCATCTTCACAAACATTGATAGTTTTGATCTTTTTGATATACTCTTTTTCTTTTAAAGATAAATCATTTCTTAAAGAACTGTTATCAAAATATTTTTCTAAAGATATCTCCTTTTTATTATCTACTTCCATTGCATATAAAAAAGAGAAAAAATATAAAAAACCAATAAGTATGGATCTAATCAATCCTTATTCTCCATCCTATCTTTGATTCATTTACTATTACTTCTTTACCTATTTTCCTTCTAAGGGAAGCTATTAGGTTTTTTAATAAACTTTGGGATTCTAAGGGTTCATTCCAAATTTCAAACTCTAGCTCTTCTCTAGTTAGGATTGTATTTTTATTTCTTAAGAAGAACTCTAAGAGTTGATTTTCTTTTTTACCAAGGGAGATTTTTTTGTCATTTATATCAAATAGCTCTAGGGTATTAAAGTTGTAAATATAATTTTTAAACTTTATTTTTTCCTCTTTTTTATGAAAGAAACTATTTAGTATATTAAATAGTTTATCCATATCTAGAGGTTTTATTATATATCCATTCATATGGGAATTTATAGCTTTTAAAAGATATTCTGGTTCCTCATGTCCTGTGAGGAAAACTATTGGCAAATCATTATCATAGGTACGTATTTTGTTTGCTATATCAAATCCATTTTTTTCAGATTCAAGTTCAATATCTAAGATTATTATATCGATATTGTTATATTTAAATAAGTCTACAGCTTTTTGATATTCGCAAGCAGTATAGACATTTTTAAAAAAAAGACTAAAAGTGATACGATTATTTTCCAAAGTTTGAAGATTATCTTCAACATAAAGTAAGTTTAGATTTTCAAAACACTCAAGCAATATTTCCCTTTTTTTCAGAACCCATTTTAATTCTCACCAATATACTAAATCACTAAAAATAGCTTTTCTATTTAATTCACACACTAAATTATTTTTATAACATATTATACCTACAAAAAGTTTCCTCAGAGACTTATTTTGGGGACATATGGACAAATAAAATTACTTTTTTACTACTTTTTTTACAATAAGTTTTTTATATGATAATTTTCTTTATAAAATTAGTAAAGTAATGGCTGGAATTATCTATAAAAAGTCTTAAAACATTCTTTTATAATTTATAATAACAAAAATTTTTAAAAGGGTTTTTATGATAAAAAATGGTTCCATTAAAGTAAAGTTGTTGTCTACGATCTTAGGTATCATTCTAAGTATTGTAATACTAATAGAAATTAGCTCAATTTATGCTATGAAACATGAAGCAGAGATAATTATAAAAGATATGAGGATAAGTGCTTATAAAGCAAAAGAAAAAGAGGTAGAAAACTACATCTCTCTTGTATATAAAGTGATTGAAAACTTTTATGAAAAAGATTCTGGAGATAAATCCAAAAGAGATGCTTTAGAAGAGGTATCCCATATGAGATATGGTGGAGGAAACTACTTTTGGGTAAATGACTCAAACAATATCATGTTATTACACCCTTTAAAACCATCCCTTGAAGGAACTGATGCAGCTGTTTTAAAAGATACTAAAGGTACACATTTCTTTAAAAAAGCTACAGATATAGCAAACAATAATACAAAAGGTGGTTCTTTAAGATACTTTTGGTCAATGCCTGGAAAAGATGGCGACTTTGAGAAAATCTCATATGTTAAAAAATTTGCTCCTTGGGATATGATTATAGGTACGGGTGTATATTTAGAAGAGCTTGAAAATGAGATCAAACACCTTAGGGAAGATGCAGAAGAAAAGATGTATGAAAGTATCTACAAATCACTTATTATGATTGCTATTATTATCGCTGTTACTGTATTTATTATCATCTTTATGATGAATAAAATCATCGTAAGACCTTTAAATGATTTCCAAGATGGTTTATTAGGATTTTTCCAATACCTAAATAAAGAAAAATCTACTGTAGAAGAACTAGCTATAAAATCCAAAGATGAGATTGGAGTTATGAGTAAAATTATCAATGATAATATTAGAAAAACAAAAAATATCATTGAAGAGGATAATTTACTAATCCAAGATGTAAAAGAGTTAGTAGAAGAAGCAAAGGGTGGAATTCTTTATAAAAGATTAGAAAAAGATACATCAAATGAATCACTACAAGAGTTAAAAACAATCTTTAATGAGATGTTAGAGATTTTATCAAAACAGATTTGTGGAGATATGAAAAAAGTTCAATTAGCCCTTCAAAAATTTCAAGATCTTGATTTCACACATAGAATACCAAATCCTACAGGTGATACATCAAAAGGACTAAATAATCTTGCAACTATCATAAGTGATATGTTAGTGGAAAATAAATCAAATGGACTTACCCTAGAAGAAAGTTCAAACATATTATTTAACAATGTTCAATCACTAAGTTCATCTTCAAATCAAGCAGCAGCATCACTAGAAGAAACAGCAGCAGCTCTTGAAGAGATCACAAGTAATATCTCAAACAATACAAACAATGTAATCCAAATGGCAAGTCATGCAAAAGAAGTAACAGATTCTGCTAAAAATGGTCAAGAACTAGCTTCAAAAACTACTGTTGCAATGGATGAGATAAATGAAGAAGTAAATGCAATCAATGAAGCGATTACAGTAATTGATCAAATTGCATTCCAAACAAATATCCTATCTCTAAATGCTGCGGTTGAGGCGGCAACTGCTGGTGAAGCAGGTAAAGGTTTTGCAGTAGTTGCAGGGGAAGTTAGGAATCTAGCAGCAAGATCAGCAGAAGCAGCAAGTGAAATTAAAAACCTTGTTGAAAATGCAACAAATAAAGCAAACACAGGTAAAGAGATCGCAGATAATATGATAAATGGTTATACAAACTTAAATGAGAGTATCACTAAAACCATTGATCTTATTAAAGATGTGGAGATGGCAAGTAAAGAGCAACAACAAGGTATTGAGCAAATAAATGATGCAGTAACAGAACTAGATCAACAAACCCAAGAAAATGCAAGTGTTGCAAACAATACTCAAAGCATAGCTACCCATACACAAACTATAGCAAAAACAATTGTAAGAAATGCAAATGAAAAAGAGTTTGATGGAAAAGCAGATGTTAAAGCTAAAAAAATGGATATCCAAAATAATAGCTTTGAGAAAAAGACTCCTAAAAAAAAGAGCCCTACTCAAACAAGAAAAATAACTCCTTCATCAAATAATGATGACTGGGAAAGCTTTTAAGATAAGTAGTTAAACCCTACTTATCTTTATAAAATTACCATAAAATGCTAGATTGTAGCCAAAGAATAAAACCAAAAATGCTTAGGGAAGTAAAAACCGAAGCACTTTTGGTATTTATCCGAACCACACTAGAAAAATTCTTTATTGATCTGCAAAATAATAAAATAAGCCATATATTGGGAGATGAAGAAGATTCAAAAATAATAGAAAAAAATCTAAAAGAGCTTTTTAATCATCTACAAAAATATGTAGTAAGTAGTAAATATATTCAAACCCTATCACAAAAAGCAGAGTTTCATAGGGATATGAGACTACTTTTAAAACAAGAAGAACCTTTAATTATCTATTATGATTCTATGGTAAGACAATTGGAGAGATCTCTTCCTCAAGGAAGTAACTGGATCCCTGAACAATTAGTATTTTGTCTACTTAGTGAGTGGATTTTAGAAGAGGAAAAATCAATTATTTTATATCCTTTTTTAAAGAACTTTGATTATATCCATATTTTAAGTAGATATGATAATCTACTTAGTAATGATAAAGACAAATCAAAAGTGATAAAAGAGATGTATTTATTGGGTGGAGAGATTATAAAAAAACTAAAAGCCACTAAATACAAAACTAATACAAAAAGAAAATCTAAATTTAGAAAAAAATAATTTATCTAGCTCTTTTCAAAAAGCTAAAAATAAAAAGATACAAAAAGTTTACTTCTCAAAGAATTCAAAAAGTTTTATTTAGTTATTATGTTCATTATTTGTTTTTTAAAGGAAATAACCAATGAAATTTTTAGTAGTTGATGATTCCAAACTTGCTAGAAAAATGACGATCAAAAGTTTAAAAGCAGTCTTTTTTCAAGAGTTTGAGATAATCGAAGCTTCAGATGGTAAAGAAGCAGTAGAATATTATAAACAAAACAATCCAGAGATAACATTTATGGATTTAACTATGCCAGTATTAAATGGATTTGAAGCAACAGATCAAATCACGGACTATGATGAAGATGCACAAATTGTAGTAGTAAGTGCAGATGTTCAAGAGGACGCTGTAAAAAAAGCACAAGAGTGCGGAGCTATTGGCTTTATAAAAAAACCAATCGATCCAGATAATTTAAAAAATATGCTTACACAATTAGAGTTGATCTAAACTCTTTAGTGTAATTTGATTTCTTCCATTTTCCTTTGATACATAAAGAGCCTCATCAGCCATTTTTATAATATCATCAAAACACATACTATCTGCTTTTCCATAAACAACACCAATTGAAACAGTAAAGCTTAAGTCTTTATCCTCAAGTGGTATTCTTATCTCTTCAGTAATCTTTCTTATCTTCTCAAAAAATAGATTTGTATCTTCTAAGGATATATCTTCTAGTAAAACAGCAAATTCTTCCCCACCCATTCTACACATAAGATCACTTTTTCTTATCTGTTTTTTAAAGATATTTGTAAAAGAGCACAATACTTGATCACCAACATCATGACCATATTTATCATTGATCTTTTTAAACTTATCAAGATCCAACATTGCTAAAGCAATATTTTCATTTTTTCTAGTAGCTTTATTTAATAATATCTCCCCATTTTCAAAGAAAAATCTTCTATTAAAAGCACCTGTTAGATAATCTTTATTTGCCATATCTTTTATCTTTGAAAATAGATCTACAATATCTAGATTAGCATTTACCTTTGTAACTAGGCCAGTTTTACTAGAACCTTTAAAAATAAAATCATTTGCCCCTAGTTTTAAAAACTCATTGATCACCTCAGTATCATCATCTAAGGTCATCACCAAAATAACTAGTTCATCCTTACCATAAATCTCTCTAATCTTAAAAGTAAGCTCTAAACCATCCATATCATGCATATGATAATCTGTAATCACTAAAGAATAATCTTTATCTGAAGTTGTAAGTATCTCAAAAGCTTCTTTTCCACTTATGGCTGTTGTTACATTTAGATTCATCTTTTTTAAAACATTTTTTATATTGTTAAGTTGAAGTTTTGAATCATCTATGATAAGTACATTTTTACCATGATTTTTATACTGTCTTCTTATGGCTGAAACTACTGTTTTCACACTTTTTTTACCATCTTTAGCAATATAATCTATAATGTATTCTTTACCATATATTTTTTTCTTTGCAGCCTCATCAAGTCTTGAACTTAAAACAATACTATTGATTGAGTTTGATTCAACCACATCAATCATAGCACCATCTTCAGCATCTGGGAGATGAAGGTCAATAACAGCCACATCAATTTTAGAATCATATTTTAGTATTAACTTTAGTGCTTCTTTATAACAACCTGCAGTTAATATCTCCACACCCTCTACTTCTTTTGTAATATCTTTTTGTAATACATTTAAGATCGTTTGAGAATCATCTACAAGTAATATTCTTTTTCTACTTTTCATCATCCCACTCCATTTATAATATCGCAAATCTCATCTGGTGTGTGTTGGGATTCGACTCCACCCATCTCAAAAGCTACCTTTGGCATCCCATAAACTATAGAACTCTCTTCATCTTGCCCATAGGTTTTACCACCTGATTCTTTTATCTTTTTAATACCCATAGCTCCATCTTTTCCCATACCAGTTAAAATAAAAGCTATAGCATTTACTCCAGCTTCTTTTGATACAGATTTAAAAAGAACATCCACACTTGGCTTATGATTTGAAACCTTTGGATAATCCTTTAACACAGCTTTATATTCTGCAATTCCTACCTTTTGTATCTCAAGGTGAAGATTCCCCGGTGCTATATAAATACCACCACTACATAAGATCTCTTGATCCTCAGCCTCTTTTGCCATTGAATTTTCACAAATCTTATCTAATCTTTTTGCAAAGGAGTTTGTAAAACCTACTGGCATATGTTGTGTTATCACAATTGGGGGATGATCTTTATTTAGTCCTTTTACTATATGTTCAATGGTTTGTACTCCACCAGTTGAAGCTCCTATAGCTACTATTTTATTTGTTTTCTTAGTACATTTTATACTAGTTTTTCTTGCTACAATCTTTTTGCTTGAAATCACTTTTGATTTTGAAGCAGCTTTTACTTTAGAGATAAACTCTTGCTCAAAATCATGTTTACAAATGGTACTCATATCTTCTGGTTTTTTTATAACATCACAGGCTCCATTTGATAGAGCTTCCATAGCATTATTTGAGCCTTCACCCACAACAGAAGAAAAAATAATAGTTGGTATTGGTTTTTGATCTTTTAATTTTTTTAAAAAACTAAGACCATCCATCTTTGGCATCTCTATATCTAAAATAAATACATCAGGTAAACCTGTAGTTTTAAATACATCCATAGCATCCACAGGATTTGCTGCTTCACCTAAGATAGAGATACCTTTTTGATCTTTTAATATCTTTTTAATACTATTTCTAATAAACATCGAATCATCAATAATAAACACCTTAATCATTAAAAGAACTCCAAATTATCATCATTGTTTTGATCTTTGCCAAATAATTTAGTCTCAAAATAGATTATATTATTCTCCATAGAATCCTCAAATACCTTCACATCTTTAAATAATCTATACACAAACAGTTCATCAATATAAATAGTAGTATCTTCTATGATCGAAGTAAGATAATCAAAAGCACTATAACGTGAAGGTTCAATCGATTCAAAATCTAGAGCATCTAAGAACTGGCTAAACTCTAAGAATAACTCAGACAATTGAATCAGTCTTTCATTTTGAGCAAAGATATTTGATAGTTTTACTAAATTTGCAGATACCTCACTAAATACTTCTTTTGATATCTCTAAATCTTTTAATCTCTCTAGCAATGTATTTAGATCATCATTGATAAACATTATACTTCCACTGTATTGATCTAAAAATACATCTATCTCATCATTGATCTCATCATTTTTATATTTGCTTACAATTTTCTCTTTTGTTTTTAAGATGGAGTTTACTTCATTGATCGCTAAAATACCATATATTTTATCCAGAATCATATGCTCTTCAAAAGGTGAGATGAGTGTGAAATATGTACTATTTATAAAAGGTTTAAATTTATCATAGATATTATCTTCTATGATAAATATCACACCCTCTGGGATATTTATATTTGCCCCTTGAAATGTTGTAAAATTACTTTCATTTAAAGCTATAATAACCACATCAAATTGTTCATAAAGACTTGTATTTAATATATCTAGAGAATCTTCTGTGATATCTAAATACTCTTTATTTTCAAAGCTTTTATCAAAAGTACTCTCTAGCTGTGGATTTAATTTTCCAATAAAAAGAAGCTTCTTATTGGAAGATAATAGATTAATCTTATTTAAAATATTTGAAAACATCCCTATCCTTTTAATATATCATCTAGTTTAGCAAAATTCTCTTTGAGATTACTCTCATAATATTTCTTTGCATTTTGATAAACTGTATTTTTAAATGCTATTAGTTTTTTATCTTTTTCATTATCAGCATTTTTAAGCTGGGAAACAAAATCCCTATCTTGTGCAGCTATCTCATATATGGTCATCCCAAATTTTCTACTATATTTTATAACATCACTATCTTCAATAGATATGTAGTTTTCTTTTTCATCTTCATCTAAAATATGAATCAAAGCATCTTCATCATTAAAGATACCCCTCACATCCCCAAAGAAGTTATCAAATTGGTGTTGAACATATTTTTTACTTTTTGCCCTATTTAAAGCAAATACAACTTTAACTGATGGATCAAGTTCTTTTAATCTTCTATAAACTTTTTTAGCATTTATAGCATCTTGTTCACCATCTAAAAGGGGGATAATAGCTAGATCGATTTGATTTATCATACCCGTATCATTTAGGGTATCAAGACAAAGGGTTGTAGACTTATTTCCACCCACATCTATACAAGTGTATTCATCAGCACTTAATATATCAAGCAATTTATCCATGATCACATACTCTTCAACTTCTATGGATTCTCTTTTGCTTATTTGGCTTCCACCATAACTAAGTGAGTCAATATTCTCATCATCAAACTCATAAAAGGATACTGCCTTGGCCTTATTTTTCTCAAAAAGATATGGTGCTACCACCTGCATAGATACGGTGCTTTTACCTACACCACCTTTACTAGATACTACTAATACTTTTGTTTTTGCCATCACCATACCTTTTTAAATACAGAGGTTTGTACTTTTTCCAAACCATATTTATTTAGATCTCTAATATACTCAGTCAATGAGATGATCAGATAACCATCTGGTTTTAGATTTTTCACCACATTACTTATGATTCTTTCTTTTGTTTCATCATTAAAATAGATAAGTACATTTCTTAAAAAAATCACATCAAAAAGACCAAGATCTCTTTGGGAATCGATTAGATTTCTTTGCTGAAATTTTATATTTGCTATCAAAGATCTATCTACTAAAAACCAACCTTCATGATCCCTTTTACCTTTTAGACAATATTTATACTTTAACTCTTCAGGTATCTTATCCATCCATTTTATAGGATATAAACCCTTATTTGCTTTTTTAATCACTTCTGTATTGATATCACTACCGATTATCTCAAAAGGGATATTTTTATGATCTAACATCATAGCGATACTATATGCCTCAGCACCTACAGAACTTGCAGCACTCCAGATTCTTAATCTCTTATTTTTATTTTTGGAGATGATCTCTTTATCTAAAAAATCAAAGTGTGGGGTTTCTCTAAAAAAATAAGTCTCATTTGTAGTAATAGCATTTAACATATTTGTTTTTTCTGCTTTATTTATCTGTACAAGCCTATAATAATCACTATAAGAAGTTAAATTGTATTTCAAAACCGATTTTAATAATCTATTTTTTACTAAAAACTTTTTTGAATTACCTAAAAAAACACCAATCTCATTAAAGACTAGCTTCTGAAAAAGTTCAAACTCTTTTTCAGTAAGTTCAATACTATCTATATGCATCTTCTACTTTAAATGTTTAATTATTGATTTGGAGAGTTTTTCCATATCAATTTTTCCAATCACTTCATCAACCCCTATTTGAGTCAATGAACTCTCAACCACAAATTTACTCATATTTGTATTTACTATAATAGATATGGCCTCATAACCTTGTAACTCATTTATATTTTTTACTAAGGTAGTTCCATCCATTATAGGCATCTCAAGATCAGTGATCACTAATCCTATATCTTCAGGCTTATACTCTTTTAATCTAGCAAGAAGTTCAGCTCCATTTTCAAACATCTCATATCTAAAACCATGTTTATCCATCAAAGATTCAATCATCTTTCTTATAAACCTACTATCATCAGCGATCAAAATAATCTTATCTGTACTAACTGATTGGTTTAGATTTATCTTTTCAATATCATTCTTTTTCTTTGTATCTTCAAAGATATCTAAAAGCATCCTATCACAATCAAAAATTGTACATAGTTTATCTTCACCCCTCATTTTTATAGTGGAGATAAAATTTGTCTTACTATTATTTAAAGAATTATCTTTCATATCTTTTGAATCAATACTTACAATATGTTCCACATCTTTTACCATTAGTGCAATATTATAACCACCAAATCCTACTAAGATCACATATTCATACTCTTGTTCATCTAGAACTTCATTATCAATCCACTCATCAAAATTGATAACAGTGGCTATCTCATCTCTTATTTGAGCCGTACCCTTTACGATGGTATCCTTTGAGCCATTTTTTATCATTTTTAGATTTTTATATACAAGTATCTCTATCACTTTTGCTACATTGATAGCATATATCTCTTTATCTGAGCCTTCAAATACTAGATATTTGTTTGTAGTACTTGAATCACTTGTTATTAATTCTAAAAGATCAAGATCATCTATATAGTCTTGTTCATCATAATCTACAATTTCCAAATACTTTCCTTATGATATTATGGATAATTCTTCCACATTTAATACTTTTTCAATATCTAAGATAGTGATATAATCATCCCCATATCTTACAATATTTTCCACAAATCTATCATCTATTTTTGAGCCAAATTCTGGTGTTTTTAATATATCATCAGCTTCTATATCCTCAACCTCATCCACAAGATCAACCATCAAAGCAATAGAGATAATACTATCTCTTTTTTCATTTATCACATTTACTATAATAAAAGAAGTTCTTTTTTGTATCTCCAAAACCCCTTGATTAAACCTCACTTTAGGATCAACCACAGCTATTAGATCACCCCTAATATTTGTAATCCCCCTTACACAAGGGTTTGCTTTAGGAACTTTTGTGATTTTAGATAGATCAACTATCTCTTGTACAAAACTAGCTTTTATCCCATACTTTTCATTATCTAAAATAAAAAAAAGATATTGGGTAAAATTTGACTCACTCATACAAACTCCTAAAACCTTTCAAAGTTTCTTAGATTTATCTCTTCACTATCATCATTGCTTTTTATTTTTACTTTTTTAGTATTTACTTCACTAGCAACAGATGGTATGGAACTAAGATCAAGACTTTCATCCTCTCTTAGCTCATTTTTTGTAAATGAAGTTGTATAGTGTGCCATCATTCTACTAAGTTCACCCGCTTGTGCATCAAGCTCTTCTGCTGAAGATGATAATTCACTTGAAGCTATAGTATTTGTTTGGGTTACATTATCAAGCTCACTCATAGATTGGTTGATCTGACCTATTCCTATCTCTTGCTCTTTTGAAGACTCAGAGATATCACTAATAAGACTTGCCGTATCTAAGATTTTTGGTATTAAACTTTGGATTAACTCACCAGCTTCTTGTGAGATACCAACAGAATCTTTGATGATTCTACTGATCTCCTCAGCAGCCACCTTTGATCTTTGAGCTAGTTTTCTAACCTCTGCTGCAACAACGGCAAAACCTTTACCATGCTCACCTGCACGAGCTGCTTCAATTGCTGCATTTAGTGCTAAAAGATTTGTTTGATATACAATATCTTCGATAATGATAATCTTCTCAGCGATAATATTCATAGCGGCTACAGTTTGCTCAACTGACTCACCACCTTGTTTTGCTACTTCTGCTGTTTCTAGGGCTACAGTGTTTGTTCTACTAGCATTTTTTGTAGCTTCTGTGATATTTCCACTTATTTCTTCTATGGATGTTGTTGTTTGCTCTAGGGATGTTGATTGTCTATCTGCACCTGATGAGATTGATTGGGCTAGGTTATTTACAACGTTTGCTGCATCTAGTACTTCGGAAGATGCTGTTTTTACAGTATCTACAATATGCTCAACTTTTTTAGAGAAGCTATTGATCCCTTGTGCCACTTCTAAATAACCACCCATATAAGATGACTCATCTATTTTTGATTCAAGGTTACCGTTTTGTACCTCTTCATTAAGCTGGGTTACATCATTGATAAATTTTGTTAGGGTTTCTACTGTATCATTTACAGTCTCTTTCATAATCTCAAAGTCACCCATATACTCTTTTTCAATACGCTTATTAAAATCACCCTTTTGAATAGCTTTTAATCCAAAAATAGCATCATCAAATACATCTTTTGCGATCATTGTAAAATTATTGATAGTCTCAATTACTATAGCAAAATCCCCAAAATATTTTGAATCATCCACTTTAATATTTAACTGACCATTTAGGGCTGCTTGGTTTAACATAAAACAATCATTTTGAATATCTTTTAGGATATTTGATACTGCATTAAAAGCTTTTTTCATATCATCAAATTCACCTAGGTAATTATTTGAAACGATTGCTTCAAAATCACCTGATGCTAGTTTTGCCATAGCATATGAAAAATCTCTAACAGCAGCAATTGGCACATCAATCATAGAGTTTGTGTATTCTAGAATATTTCCATATCCATTTTTATGCCCTCTAATATCTACTCTATAGTCCATATTTCCACTAGCTACTTCTCTATACATATTCACAGCTTGAGTTTCAATAAAAGAGTTTTCCTTAGAGATTGCATTTATTCTTTTAAAGATTTTATTTACATTTTTATCTTCTGATTTAAAAGATTTATCAAATTTACCATTTTCAATATTTTCTAATGCTTCTAAGATTAGTGCATATTCTTTTTCATCTATTTTAATTTTACCCATGATTCAACCCCTTAAACTCTATGATCATTTTTCAGATCTTCCATAACTCTACATAAACTATCAATATCACTATAGATACTATCCATAAGTATTCCTCTTCTATCCTCATCACTATCCACATAAGCTTGAAGGTTACTATAGATTTTTTTATGACTATCTCTTATATTTAAAAATCTTGAATCATTAGCAAATGATTCTCTCTCCATTGAGATAAGCTTCTTACCAAACTCTGAATCATTAGGATTTGGAACTTCAATATTTTCATAACCCTTCTCAACCAAACTCTCAATCCTAGACCTTAGAATCAATTGTTCTGTTTTTACCTCTGTAATATCAAGTTTTAATAAAGCTTCATTTAGTATTTGCTGGTGGTCATTTAATCTATTGATCAATTTATCATATGTAAGATCCATTGATTTTAGAAAATCTAAAAAGAAAGCATAAGATTCTTCAACAGTATGTGTTTTTTCATACTCTATAAGCTTCTCATACACCACAGAGATTTGATCAATCTCAACTTGTGTAGCTTTTGTTCTATATGAAGTGATACTTTCCACATCATTATTTACAATCTTTGGATACATTACAGCTTTTACCCAATAAAATTTTTCTCTGCCTTTTACCATATTTTTTACATAAGCAACAATTGGTTTATGGGATAATAGAGTATTCCATACATGTCTAAATGCAGCCTTTGGCATATCAGGATGTCTTAGAATATTGTGAGGTTCACCATAAAGTTCATCTTTTGAGTATTCAGATATTCTACTAAATGTTCTATTGGCATATAGTATAATACCCTTTTTATCTGTGGCACTTACGATTAAGTCCCTATCATCTAAAATCTTTTCAATTTCCATCTTAACTTTCCTTATTACTTATTTTATGTTCTATTAGTTTTTGTACATCAAATATGAGTGCTACTTCACCATTTCCAAGTATAGTACCACCAGATATACCTGAGATATTTTTAAATACATCCCCAAGGGGTTTTATTACTGTTTGATATTCACCAAATAATTCCCCTACTTTTAATCCTACTTGTGATTTACCATATTCTACAATCACAACATTTTCCCTTTTTGATTCATCATCTTTTTCATCAAAATAATCTGCCACATCAAGTATTGGTAAAATTTGTGATCTAAGAGTAATATATCCCTTATTTTTCATCTGCTCTTTTGCATCTTTTTTAAGTTCAATACACTCTTTGATATTATCTAAAGGGATAATATATTTGCTATTACCAGATTGCACTAAAAATCCATCGATAATAGCAAGGGTTAGAGGAAGTCTTATGATGATATGTGTACCCTTATCTACAGTACTATCAATCTCTACAGTTCCCCTAAGATCTTCGATATTTCTTTTTACCACATCCATACCAACACCACGTCCTGATATATCAGTCACTTCACTTGCTGTTGAAAAGCCTGGTAAGAAAATAAGATCATACACTTCAGAATCTTCTATTTTGGCATCAGATCTTATAAGGTCTCTACTTATTGCCTTATTGATTATCTGATTTTTATCAATACCCTTTCCATCATCAATGATCTCTATCACAATTGATCCAGAATCGGGATAAGCTTTTAATACGATAGTTCCCTTAGAGCTTTTACCCTTTTCTTTTCTATCTTCAGGAGTTTCAATACCATGATCTACAGAGTTTCTAAGGATATGAACTAAAGGATCAGAGATTTTCTCTATCACACTTTTATCAAGTTCAGTTTCACCACCTATGATTTCAAAACTTATCTCTTTTCCTATTTTCTTAGCATTATCAGTTACTATTCTTCGCAGCTTTGATAGGTAATCACCCACTTGAACCATACGGATATTCATAACCCCATCTCTAATTTCATCAAGCATTTTAGACATGGTATTTACAGCTTCTTCAAATTCCATATCTTCTGATTTTAAAGAGTATTGATTAATCTTTGCATTTGCTATAACCATCTCAGAGATTTGATTGATAAGTTTATCCACCTTTTGAGAGTCTACTTTTAAGGTGAAGTTATTTCCTAAAAGAGAGCTATTTGAATTTGGGTTTGATTCTTTTTTTGTAGTTTTTTTATTTGATTTTTTGTTTGCTTTTTTAAATATTACAAAGTCTGGTTTTTCTTCTTGTTTTTCCTCTTTTGGCTCTTTTTTTTGCTTTTTCTCTTTTTTAAATACTATAAACTCTTCTTCTTTTTTAGTATCTTCTTTTGGCTCTTCAATCTCTTTTACTTCATCTTGTGCTTTCTCTTCTTGTTTTATATCTAAGATAATATCTTCTATAACAAACTCAAAAGCCTCTTCAATTTCACTAATATCTTCAATAGTCTCAAAAAGGATTTTCACACCTATATAAGCTTTTGTAGGTTCAAACTCACCTATAATAGGAACCTTACTATCATCTAATTCTACTTTTTTTACAGAACCAATGGCATTTAAATATTTGATAATGGAAAGCATATCCATACCAGATACAAAAAACTCATCTTTTAATTCGATATTTATATTATATTTTATCGGTTCATTTGTTTGAGGCTCTGCTTCAACTTTAGGGCTTGGAAGCTCACCTTTATTTTCAAGGTAGTTATTTAACTCTAGTAAAATTTGATTATGTTCTTGTTTTTGATCCTCATCTAGTTCTAAGTCCTGAGTAAAAACTTCAACCAAAACCTTTGAGTGATCATTTACTTTTAAAAATAGCTCAAGCATATTAGGGCTTAAAGATATTTTTGCATTCCTAAGCTCATCAAGTAAAGACTCAGCAATATGTGCAAAATCCACAATAACACTATATCCAAAGATACCAGCATTACCTTTCATAGTATGCATAGCACGGAAAAGTTTATTTAACATCTCACTATCAATATCATCAAGTGATCCCTCAGATATATCTAAAAGGGTATTCTCCATGATACCTAATTGCTCATCCATATCCTCAAGGAATAGCTTCATCTCTTCAGTCATGACTCTACTCCAAATAGTTTTTCTAAATTATAGATTTTTATTGATTCTATAAGATGGTTCGCGTTTATATTTTCAAATACTAAATTTATATTTGAATCATCACAATATTTTTTTAAAGATAAAAGAAGCTGAATAGCAGATAGCTCTATCCTCTCTACATTGTAAAAATCAAGTACAAACTGATCACCTTCTAGTTCTTCAAGAGCTTTTATGATTTGATCATTAAAAGCTTCTATTTCACAGATACTAAGTTCTTCAAACTCTATTTTCACTTATTATCCTAGAAGTTTCATCATCGCTTTTAAAAATGTAGCTTCATTAAAAGGTTTAACCATCCAAGCCTTCACACCTAGCTCTCGTCCCTTTTGTTTTAAATCTTCACTTCTCTCAGTTGTTAACATCACGATAGGGATATATTTTAAAGCATCATTCTCTTTAATCCTTTTTACCATCTCTAAGCCATCCATCACAGGCATATTGATATCACTAAGGATAAGATTTACATCCTCTTTTTCAAGCACATCTAGTCCCTCTTGACCATTTGATGCTTCTATTACCTCATATCCTTCTTTTTTTGCTGCTTTTTTTACTACCAACCTCATCATTGAAGAATCATCAACTATAAGTATCTTTTTAGCCATCCAAACTACCCTCAATCTAAATATTATTAATACTACCACAGAGATATTAAGGGGTATATTAAAAAATTTGCCTTTATTGAAATAAATAACTTTTTTGTAATTTTATTTACATTTAATTCAAATAACTTTTTTAATGATTGACTAAAATAAAAAAATCATATATAGTTTCAATAATAATTAGTGATGTGGAGATATTATGTTAAGAGTTTTAATAGTAGATGATGCCAAACTTATGAGGTATTCATTGATTAAAATTTTAAAGTCCATAGGGCATGAGATTGTAGGTGAAGCAGAAGATGGGAATATCGCCTATGAGAGATATAAAGAGCTAAAACCAGATCTTGTAACTATGGATATGAGTATGCCAAACTTGGATGGTATAGGTGCTGTGGAGAAAATATGTGAAGAATTTCCTGAAGCAAAAATCATCATGGTATCAAGTATAGAAGATAGAACCTTAACCTATGAAGCGATCGCAGCGGGTGCACTTGATTTTATTAATAAACCACCCCAAGAAGACGAAGTAAAAGAGAAAATATCAAAGATAATCAAATAATTTTTATCTTTGATCTCACTTCTTTATTCTAGATTCTCACTTCTATAAATTAAAACACCCTCTTTATTTTTAGTATATTCAAAAAGATCAGAGTCTAAAACTTTTTTATATTTACTACTTGCATGGCGAATAAATACTTTATCATCTTTTTTGATGATGATTCCAGTATGGGTCACATCTAGATCATCTTTTGGGGTGTATATACCGATATAATCCCCATTTTGTAAAAGATCAAGATTTATATCGCTGACAGGAATATATGCAATCTCCCTAAGTACTTCTGGTATCTCTTTTAGATATTTGAAGTTCTCATTTAGGGTTTTCATAGATTTTTTACATTTTCCAACTTCACATGTGATATCTTTTATATTATTGTTTTCTACCCAGTCTGAGAAAAAATGGTTTCTATTATGATATGTTACTTTACCATCTTTATATCTTGTTTGGATAAGTTTTTCCCTAAAACCTTCAAAATCTATTGAGTGTTTTAAAGCCTCTATGGTATCAATATATGTAAAACAATCAAGCGATGAAAAATCTATGATCAATTTCTCAGCTGATGTATCAATTTGTGGATTTGATAGGGTTCCTGATACATACTCCACATCTAAAAACTTCTCAGTTAATTTACTCACATCATCTTCAACAAAGATAGAAGAATCACTTCCGAATTTTCCAAGGTTTATATATTGACAAAGGGCGAAGGATTGGATTATTAAAAGGTTTATTATTAGTGCTATTTTTATCATGGGATAATTATAGCAGATCAATATTAATTATAAAATGGTTACAAAACAAAACTCTCTAGCAAACACATACTTAGTACAATTATGTTACACTCAAAACATGATTAAAATAAAGTTTTTATATAAATGATTGGTACTTTTTTTCAAGGTTTTTTATTTGGACTTGGAGCTGCTGTACCTTTAGGACCTGTTAATATTCTTATAATGAACACAGCATTAAAAAACTATAAAGCTGCTGTAACTATTGGACTTGGTGCACTTAGTGCTGATGTAACCTATCTGCTTTTAGTGATCTTTGGTCTAGCTACTTTTTTAAACCACCCTTTTATACTTGATCTTCTTGGATATTTTGGTGCGGGATTTTTGATATTTATCGCGTATTTACTTTTAAAACATAGAAATGATGAACTTAAACCCCATACGAAGGATGTATCAAAGAAAAACCTAGCCAAAGCCTATATTGGTGGATATTTTATCACTTTATTAAATCCATACACTATAGCTTTTTGGATAAGTGTTGCTAGTTTTGCCACTGCAAAAGATCAATACCAATCTATGCTTATACTTGGGATGATAATAGCTATACTTTGCTGGGTAATACTTATGCCCTATTTTGTCCATAAAACAAGACATAAAATATCGGTAAATATCTCTTCTAAGATTGCACTTGTAGCTTCTGTGATTTTATTTGGGTTTGGATTGTCTTTATTTGTAAAAACCCTAATTGGCTGATTTAAATACAAATAGATGTTTATCTAAGTTTTCAAAATAAAAGGTTTCGATAATGAACTCTGTTTTATTATCATTTATCTCATAAAGTTTTATGGGGTGTTCCCCTTTTGAAAAGAGTCTATCTTTTAATTCTTCACTTTCACTACTTTTATGCTCAATTAGTTTGAAAAAATCTCCAGATTCTTCATCCCAAAGCTCTTTTACAATATCAACTCCAAGATAATCCCTAAAAGATTTATTGATGCAGTACAACTGCCTATGGATAAAAGTCACTATAAATATGGGTGAGCTATCCACAATACTTTGCATCAAGGTGTTTTGTTCCTCAAGCTCTTTTATATATGAAATATCTAGTGATTTTTCCTCTTTTTTTTCAAAAGAGATTAGTTTATATCCATATGATCTACTTTGCTCAAATATATTAAAATCTAACTTTTCCCGTATACGATTTATCACTGATCTTACACTTGAGGTACTATTTAAAGCTAGGCTATTTGCTAAATATTTTGTGGATATATATTTAAAACTTGATAACTCTTTTAAAAGTAGTATCTCCTTTGAAGTAAGAGATATATCTTTATCAGATATTTTTATCACCTTATTTGAAAAATCTATTTGTATATCTTCACTGAGATAAAGTATCTCATCTTTTTTTTCACTACTTAAAAACTTACACCAATAACTAAGCTCTTCATGGGAAAAATCCATATCAATATATCGAGTAAATGAATTTTTTAATAAAAGCTTTAGATCATCAGCAGAGTCTTTTACAAATAATACATGGGAATAGTTATCTTTGTTTTTATAGGAGATTAGGGATTCTTCATTGATAGTTTTAGTATCTATAAGCCATATATCCACCTCTTGGATATGGATAGACTCATTATATCCAAGGGTGGCAAATATATGTTTTGCTTTTTGTATTAGTTTTTGATTATTTGATACTATTTTATAATTCATTATAAAAGTATATCAAATTATGGCTCTTGTCTAGTAGCTGCTATCACAAGCTCTCTGATATTTACATTTTGTGGCTGAGAATATACAAACTCAATACTTCTAGCGATATCATCAGGCACGATAACACCACCCATATCTTTTTTCCAATCTTCATATCCAGCTATAATCTCTTCAGAAGTGGTATGAGATAAAAGTTCAGTCTCAACTGCACCTGGTGCTATAGTGATCACTCTCACATCAAAAGCTGCCACTTCTTCTCTAACATTTTCACTTATTCCATGAACAGCAAACTTTGTACCACAATAAGCAGCGTGTGCTGGAAATGTCTTTTTACCAGCTATTGAAGAGATATTGATGATAGTTCCATCTTTTCTTTCTTTCATATCAGATAAAACAGCTTGCATACCATTTAATACAGCCATCACATTTAGATCATACATCCTTTGCCATTCTTTAATATCTTGAGTATCTATACTTCCAAGTAACATCGCTCCAGCATTATTTACAAGACATCCAGTTTTTCCATACTTTTCTTCTGCATCTTTGATTGTAGATTTTAGTGCATCAAAATCAGTAACATCAACCTTTGCACAAATTGTATTTGGAAGATTTAAAGCTTCTAGTTTTTCTACTCTTCTAGCGATTAAAAGAAGTGGATGACCTGCATCACTAAATCTTTTTGCTATAGCTTCACCTATACCTGAACTTGCACCTGTGATTACGATAAGTTCTTTCATTTATATTTCCTTCTATATTTTATGATGAAAGTATAAAGTTTTTATCGTCCCAGTATCGTTGCAATTAATTACAAGGGGTATTTGATCCTTTGTGCATACATTTAATAATTTGATCCTTATTATCCCGCTCAAAATCACAACACTGCTCAAAAAAGTTTTTGATGGATTCTTTACCCCTTTTGATATTTGATTTTACAGTTGAGAGATTTAAATCATTTTTTGTAGCGTATTCGTTTTGTGTAAATTCATTATAATAAACTGCCTTTAGAGACTCTGCTTGGGCTTTTGGCAAGATATTAAATAGATCATTTACACAACAATTTAATTCACTATAGATACTATCTTCTTTTTCCTCTTCAAGATGTATTTCTTCATCTATCTCTACGGATTTTACTTTTGTTTTTCTATAGTAGTCTATTATAAGATTTGAAGCTATTTTATAAAGCCATGCTTGGAGATTTTCTTTCTCTTTTAGAGTATCAAGGGATTTTGAAGCTTTAAAAAATAGATCATTTAAAAGCTCTTCAGCCACTTGTTTATCAGATACCTTATAAGATATATATCTAAATAGTGGTTTTCTAAATTCTATGTAAATCTCTTCAAATTGTTTCTCATCAAAATTTCTCATATTTTATTTTACCTTTTTATTGTAGTATTATTGTATTAGACGTAAAGTTTTATAAAAAAGTTGCAACCTTTTTTTAACAGTCTACGTCTTAAGTACTAGAAATCATAAAAAAAGGATATAAAATGAAATTTTCTACAACAAAAAATGAAAACTCATGTTGTGATACTAGTACAGATACAAATTGTTGTGATACTACACAATCAAGTGATTGTGGATGTAGCAGCACTCCAAAAGCAGAACATACCTGTCCCCACTGTAAAGAAGCAGGACTTAAAATAAGTGAAGTTACCCTAAAAGCTCAACTAAAAAAAGAGCACTATAGTGAGCTAAAAAATGAAGCAAATAATTTTAACTTTTGTAAAAATCCAGCTTGTGATACTGTATATTATTCAAATGATGGTTCTGAATCATACAATCAAAGCCAAGTAAAATCAAAAATCACAGTTAAAAATGATGATCCTAAAACTCCCCTATGTTATTGTAAAAAGCTTTTAAAAAGGGATGTAATCAAAATGATAGAAGATGGGGAAGAAAATATTTCTACAAAGATAAAAACAAAAATATCTGAGGGAAAAACATTCTGCGAAAAAGCAAATCCAAAAGGTAGCTGTTGTACCTCTGAAATTAAAAGTTTCCTTAAAAATTACAATATAGAATTTTAAGTAATTTACAAAGTAGTAGATAATAAATATAATTATATAAATAACTCTTCAATCAGGAGGGGATCATGAAACTACTTATATATTTATTTACTATTTTGTTTTATATAAGCACTCTACAGGCAAGTGATACTATAGAACTCACACAAGAAGAGCAATCATATATAAAAAATAAAAAGACAATTTTAATTGCCAATGAATATGATTGGGTACCATTTGACTATAATGAAGATGGGGAACCTAGGGGATATATAATTGATTATGTAAAACTTCTCTCTTCAAAAGTTGGGTTAGAGCCAGTATTTGTCCTTGATAAATGGAGAAATCTTGTAAAACGAACTAAAGATGGAGAGATTGATATGCTCCCTGTGATCTCTTACAATAAAAAAAGAGCAGAGTTTTTATCTTATAGTGACTCATATATGGATCAAATCCTAAGCATAGTTGTAAAACAATCAAGAAATGATATTATCAATCTAGATGATCTAAAAGATAAAAAAGTGGGGATGATAAAAAACTGGAATACCACCACTATCTTAAAAAACCTCTATGAAGATATGAATATCATAGAGTTTGATTCTCCAGATGATGTGTTTGATGCCATACAAAACAACTTTATCGATGCGACTTTGATGAATAGTATATTTGCAAACTATACTATAAATAGAAACTATCACGGAACCCTAAGGTCAGATATCCCAGTAAAACTAAAAGGCTTTGATGAAAAACTATATTTAGGATTTACTAAAAATCTAGATATCCTAACAAATATCTACAATAAAGCCATAGCCCAAGTCACAAAAGATGAATTAGCCCTACTTCAAAATAAATGGATAGCTCCAATCAATAGTATGGACTTTACAAAAAAAGAACTAGAGTTTATCCAAAATACGACTATTGATGCCCTTACAGGAAGTGCTTGGGCACCATTTGCCTTTTTGGACAATGATAAAGTACATGGGATAAGCATAGATTTTTGGAACCACATAAAAGAAAAAGCAAATATAAAATCAACTCTTCAAACAAGAGATAATTTTACAAAAGCTCTAGCGGAGATAAAAAACAAACAAAAAGATGTGATAATCTCCACCACAAAAACAAAAGACAGGGAAGAATATAGTATCTTTTCAAATCAATATATGAATGCCCCAATAGGCATAGCCACCCTGCAAGATAAACACTACTTAGATGATGCAAGGGAGCTAATAGGTAAAAAAGTAGCAGTAGGTAAAAACTTCTCCGCCCATAAGTTACTAGAAGAGAAATACCCTGATATAGATTTTGTACTAGTTGCGAATGTAAAAGAAGGCTTAGAGCTAGTAAGCAAAAATAAAGTATATGCCTATGCAGATATTATCCCTGTACTTAGTTATAGCATTGAAAGATATGCCTACACAAATATAAAAGTATCAGGACAAACAGAGATTGATTTTGCTCTTGAATTTATGATCAGATCAGACTATCCACTTCTAAAATCAATCATAGATAAAACCCTAAGAAGTATGACTTATGAAGAGAGACAAGCCATCATAAATAAATGGATAAAAGCAGATTTTGAAAAGCAGTTTGATTACTCTTTACTTTGGAAAATAGTTTTAGTATTTTTGATCATTTTATTATTGATCCTATTTAGAAATAGACAACTAAAAAAACACCATAGTGAACTTAAAAAAGCCCAAAAAGAGACCCAAAACTCCCTAGAAAATTTTAAAACCCTTATAAACCTAAATATCGCAGGACTGCTTATAATCGAAAATAAAAAAGTCATTTACACCAATGATGAGATCATCAGAACCCTAGAGTTTAAATCCAAATATGAACTTATGGATAAGGATATAAATAGTATTTTAAGTGAAGATATTGATAAGATAAATAGCCTTATAAAAGATTCAAATGAATCCTATGAATCAAAAGCAAAAAAACAAAACCAACACGAAATACCTATACTTATAAGATCAAACTCCATCAGTTTTGAAAATAAAGATTGCATCATCTTATCTATCATAGATATCTCAGATGTAAAAGACAAAGATAATCTTATGATGCAACAAGCAAAAATGGCAGGACTAGGTGAGATGCTAGGAAATATAGCCCACCAATGGAGACAACCACTAAGTATAATCTCCACCTCAGCCTCAGGAATAAAAATACAAAAAGAGTATGGAAACCTTGATGATAAACAATTTGATAAACTCCTTGATGCCATCATCGATACCACCATGTATCTATCCCATACAATCGATAACTTTAGAGACTATATCCAAGGGGATAAGGCTAAAAAAGAGTTTAATATAAAAGAAAGTATTGAAAAAATTCTCTCACTGATGAATAGTACATTCTCAAGCCATTTTATAGATGTACAAAGGGATATGAAAGATGCAGTTATCATAGGATATGAGGGTGAATTAGATCAAGTATTGATCAATCTTCTTACAAACTCAAAAGATGCCCTAAAAGGAGTAAAAGAGAATGATAGAAAAATATTTATCAATTGTTTTAAAGAAGATGATCATATTAAAATCGAAATGATAGACTCAGGTGGAGGTATAAAAGAAGATATCCTCAAAAAAGTTTATGAGCCATACTTTACAACCAAACATAAATCCCAAGGTACAGGTTTAGGTTTATTTATGACCCACAATATTATCACCCAAAGTATGCAAGGGGATATAAATATAGAAAATGTATCTTATAAAGGTTTTGAGAGGTGTACAAAAGTGAGTATTTTACTTCCACTTAAATTACAAGAGGAGTGATAAAATTTTACAAAATGGTATTATTTGATAATATTTTGTTATAATCAAAACTATTAAAATATATACTAAGGACTAGGTATGAGATTTATTTTTTTGGTATTTATACTTAGTTCTATATTCTCTTATGCAAAAGTGATAAAACCAACCCTTATCTTAGAATCAAAAGGTCTTGTAAACGACTTTGTTTTTGATGGTTCAAAAATATATGTGGCAAATGATGAAGGCTCAGTTGAGATTTTTGATCTACATAGTCAGAAAAAAATAGATGAAATCTTTATCAATCCAATGTTCTCAGCCAAACAAGAATGGAAAAATGTAAAAATCCTAAGTGTAGATAGACTAAATGGAAAAACCCTAATAGTAAGCACAAATAAAAATGCCTTTAGGGATGTATGGCTACACGATGGACAAAATCTAAAACATATCATAAAAGCAAAAGATAAACTCCCAGTAAAAGAGGCTCGTTTTATAGATGAAGATAAGTTTTTATTTGGAACCTTAAGTTATGAGATGGTGCTTTATAATACAAATGATAGCTATAGTTCATATACAAAACAGATGGAGCAAAGTGCCTTTTCAGACCTAGAACTAAGCAGTGATAAAAATACCATGATCACCTCAAGTGAAAGTGGTCAGATCACCATAAGCGATGTAAAAACAGGAAAAATCATAGCCCAACCAAAACCACTAAATCTAGATAATGTCTACCAAGTAGCCTATCAAAATGGCACAATCCTAACAGGAGGCCAAGATAGAAGAATAGGAGTTTACCCAAAAGATGACAAACCCTATTATATAAAAAGTGACTTCTTAGTTTATTCAGTGGCTCTAAGCCCTGATGCAAAACTTGGTGTTTATTCCAGTGATGAAGAGAATAATCTACAAGTATTTAAAATAGCAAGTGGAGAAAAAACCCACACCCTAAAAGGACACTTTGCCATACCTACAAAAATAAAGTTTTATGATCAAGTGGGATTGTTTTCAGCAGGATATGAAAATAAGATATTTTATTGGAGACTTCAATAAAACTAATATCAAGTTGATACTAATTTTATTACATGATCAGTAATCTGAAAAAAATTATCCTCTAATTTAACATACGAAATCGCACCCTTTAGTTGAGTAATAATAAGTTTTGCTTTAAACTCACTATCTTCATCAAATACAAACTCACCCTTATCTAGTCCCTCTTGTAAAATCTCTTTCATATATTTTAATTCTATTTCATAAAGTTTTTCAACTTGATTTTTCATTGATTCTGGCAATAATTCATACTCATTTAAAAGTGAAACAATAGGACAATCTTCCTTTTGACTTTGTTGAGTTTGGTATATTTTAAAATACTCTTTTAACTTTTGTTTCGCATTTATATTTTTTTTGAGATATTTTCTAAATACTCTTCTAAATCTTTTGACATCACATCAAGACAAGCATTTCCAAGGGCTTCTTTTTTCTTAAAATAGTGATGTACATTTTCCCTTGTGACCTCCAAAGTAGTGGCGATCTGAGAAAAGCTAAGATTTGAATATCCTACTTTTCTAAGGATACAATTTGCTGTTTTTATTACATCATCTTTTCTTGATTTTTTCATATATTTTCTTTTTCTTTTTTTTGATTATATATATTTTTAACTTACACATATGTAAATTAACTATTGACAATTATTTTTAAAACTAGGATATAAAATGAATACAGAAACAATAATAAATGACTTTAAAACATACTCATCAAAATGGATTGAAAACTTCAATAAAGGAAATGTACAAAACTGTATAGATGCATATGTGGAAGATGCAGTTATGATTGTAAAAAATGTAGGTGAATTTAAAGGTAAAGAAGCTATTGCAGGATTTTGGAATGATCTAACTAAAAGTGCAAATCATATAGAATACTCAAATACAAACATCAAAGTGATAGATGAAAACACTATACATTTAGATTCAGATTGGAAGATGAATATTGGTGAGGGGATTATCACACTTGAAGAGTGGAAAAAACAAGAAGATGGTTCTTGGAAACTTACTCAAGATGAATTTGAAGTTTTAAAACAATACTAAGAAGATAAAATGCAAATAAAAGCCCATAGCCTATATATCAGTGATCCACAAAAAAGCTTAGAGTTTTATGTGGATATTTTAGGAATGAAGTTGATAAATCAATTTGAAAAAGAAGATAAAAAATATTTTCACCTAAGATTCAATGAAGATACAAAAGAAGCAATCTTAGAGCTTATCTATGATAAAAACAATACACAGACAATCTTCCCAAAAGATCCTACAAAAATGCAAGGATATTGGAAAATAGCCATAAGCATAAAAGATATAGATATAGCAAGAGAAAAACTTCTTGAAAAAGGTATAGAAGTAACTCCCGCCTTTCAGGTACCAAATGTAGCTTATCTATGCCATTTTTATGATCCTGATGGATATGCTTTGGAGTTGATTGCTCATAAATTTCAAGAAAATCATATAAAAGAAGATGAAGATACAAACTATGCCCTTGGAAATAAAGCTATCTTTTCCCTTATCACATACAGAGTAAAAGATATAGAAAAAAGTCTAGAGTTTTATACTAAAGAGCTTGGTATGAAACTATTATCAAAAATGGATGTATCAAGTAGAGGTTTTGAGCTTTATTTCTTAGGATACCCAAACACACCCCTTCCAAATAAAAATGTAGAAGCAATAGAAAATAGAGAATGGCTATGGCAAAGAGATTTTACAATGATAGAATTGCAACATATTTTTACAAATATAAATGAATATGAAGTGGGTAAAACAACTGGCTGTGATAGTATCACCATATCAAGTGATAAAGAAACTAAACTTAAAGACCCTGATAATTACCATATCAAACTAGTATCAATTTGATACTAGTTTAAGCCCAATAATAGAAGCCACCAAAGTAAATAAGAAAAATAGCCTCAATAATCCAGCTGGCTCATTATAAAAAAATATGCCAATCAAAATAGTTCCAAATGCCCCTATTCCTGTCCATACTGCGTACGCTGTACCTATTGGTATAGACTCCACTGCTTTAGTAAGAGAATAAAAACTTCCAATTGCAAAAACTAAAAATATCAATGTAGGTACAAGCTTTGAAAAATTTTCTGTAAGTTTTATCATAGAAGCAAAGCCCACTTCTAAAACACCTGCAAGTATTAAATAAACCCATGCACTCATTTTAACTCCTCTATTTATCTTTCTTGGAAAGATAAATGGAAATTTAACACTATTATTCTTAAAACTATCTTTCTTGGTAAGATATTTAATTAAACTAAATATTTATTAAGCAAAGAGATACTACTATTCTATTTGGACTCACAGTCCATAAAAGGAAATAATATGCCAAAAATTGTAAACAAAGAACAAAAAAGAAAAGAGATAGCCCTTAAAGCATACGAATTTATATGTACTCAAGGTATTAAAAACTTTTCAACCGATGCACTTATAAAATATATGAATATAGGAAAAAGTTCTTTATATAACTACTTTAAATCAAAAGATGAGATCTTATATGAGGTTCAAATCATATCTACAGATGAGTATCTAAAAAATATAAAAAACAATCTACAAGATGCAAATACTCTAAAAGAAAAGCTTTATATATTTTTCAATTTCTACCTAGAAGAGAGTGAAAAAAATAGATTTGAAAAGGAGATGGTAAAGGAGTGTATCATCACAACCCTAGAGAATAAAACTCCATGTATGGTAGAAACAACAGAGAGATTTTTAAATGACTCAAATTCTATACTTTTTGAGATTTTTAATGTAGAGGTAAAAAAAGGATCAATAAAAAAAGAGTCTTTAGAGATGATAGAGTTTTTACAAATGAACATAGATGGTATATTTATCTATTCCTATGGACTAAAAGACTTTGATCTAAATAAAAAAGTACAAAAATATATAGACACTTTTATAGATCTTATAAAGATAAAGGACTAATATGCTCGAACAACACCCTGTAAAAGTATTTTTAAAATACATCATCCCCTCTATCTTAGGACTTCTTGCCATATCATCTGCTAGTATTGTTGATGGATATTTTGTAGGAAACTATGTGGGAACTTTAGGTCTAGCATCTGTAAATATAACCTATCCCATATTCTCTATTTTATTTGGAGCTGGGCTTATGTTTGCTGTGGGTGCTAGTGTGATGGTATCTAAACTTATGGGAGAAAAAAAGCAAGATGAAGCTTTAAATATCTTCTCAAAAGCGATTATCTCTATTTCCATATTTGCCATACTCTCTTGTGCTTTGGTTTATTTTAATATGGACAATATCTTTTATTTTTTAGATATCAAAGATGAGTTTAGGGATAGCTCATACCTATACCTTTCTATTGTGATTTTATTTATACCTTTTATTATGATTGGTATTGTGATAGATTATTTTGTAAGGGCAGATGAAAATCCAAACCTATCTTTTCTTGCCCTACTCTCAAGTGCAGTGATAAATATAGTGCTTGATTATCTATTTATCATCAAATTTGATTGGGGATTAGCAGGTGCAGCGTGGGCTACTGGTATATCTTATGCTACTATCATATTCATTTTATTGCCACACTTTTTTACAAAAAAAGCCACCCTTAGATTTGTAAAACCATATGGTAGTTTTTTAGTGATGTTTAAAGCTGCTAAAAATGGAGTATCAGAGTTTATAAATGAATCCTCTGCAGGTATCACTGTGATGATATTTAACTTTATGATGATAAAGTATTTAGGTGCTACTGGGGTTGCTGCTTATACTATTGTGTCATATTTTATAATGGTAAGTGTGATGATAAGTTTTGCCATAAGTGATGGGCTTCAGCCAATCGTAGCTAAACACTATGGGGCAAAAGAGTTTATCCGTATCAAAACTTTTTTAAAGCTTTCTATCTTTACCATCTTAGGCTTTTCATCTATTTTAGTGATATTTGTATTTACAAGTCCAGAGACTTTAGTAAATATCTTTTTAGATGATACAAGCGGAGAGACTAAAGATATCACCATAGAGTTTTTATCATATACATGGATAGCTTTTTTATTTATAGGGATGAATATACTTATCACCTCATACCTTACAGCTATACATCAGCCTATGGCATCAGCAAGTATTTCGGTATCTAGGAGTTTGATCCTGCCTGTGTCATTGGTGAGTGTTTTATCTTATTTCTTTGGAATTGTTGGGGTTTATTTAGCTTTACCCATTACGGAGGCTATAACATTTATCTTAGCTTTGTATTTTTTTAAAAAATTAGCAATATAATGCAATACAAATGAGATATCTAAATGGTATAATTATAGCTATGGAAAAAGAAAAAGTTATACACTATACCAAATTTTGGAAACCAAATATCAAAGAGGATATGTTATTTTTCAAAGGTCACTTTAATACCTTTGAGTTTGACAAACATGCCCATGAAGAGCTTACTATCACTATGGTAAATAGTGGTAAAATGCGAGCTTTTTTAGATGGTTTTTCCCACTCACTAAGTGAATCAGCAATACTTACTATCAACCCTGATAGTATCCATGCTTGCAGAAGTGAGTTTGAAGATGGTTATAGTTATACCTCCTTATACTTCAATGAAAAACACCTAAAAGAGTTAGCAAAAAATGAGTTTGGAGCAAGTGATATATATTTTAAAAGCTCCATCTTAGAAGATAAACAAATCTATCAAAAACTTTTTTATTTAATAAAAGAAAATGAAGCAAACAATATCTCAAAACTAGAGTTTGAATCGGGTCTTATTGAGTCTTTAAAAGATATATTTAAGAGCACTTCAAATAATATTGAAGAGATACCACTAAGTAGCCACGATACCCTTATAAAAAAAGCAAAAGAGTATATAAGTGATAACTACTCTTTAAATATCTCTTTGGATGATCTATCAAACACTTTAGATATATCAAAATACCATTTTCTTAGAATCTTCAAAGAAAATGTACACCTCTCTCCACACAACTATCTTATGAATAGAAGACTAGAAAAAGCAAAACAATTTTTAAGGGATGGAAACTCTATAATTGAGACAGCATATAATTGTGGTTTTAATGATCAAAGTCACCTAAGTAGAAGGTTTAAAGCATCTACAGGTGTTACACCGGGTAATTATCAAAAATTCTTCTTATAAGAAAACTTTAGCAATATAATACAATACTTTTTTATCTATTTTAAGTAATATTCCAAAATGAATAATGATTTTAGATATGGTTTTATAACAAATCTTCCAATAGGCATAAGTGTATTTGCCTATGGAAGTATCCTTGGTATGATGTGTACACAAAAGGGTGTAGAGTTTTATGAGCTTTTACTTATGAACTTTTTTGTATTTGCTGGTTCTGCACAATTTGTGATGGTAGATATGTGGGGTAGCTCTTTAGATATCTTAGGTATTGTGATAGCTGCACTTATGATAAATCTCCGCTATTTTTTAATAGGAGCTTCCCTTCATCCACTTTTTATACATAGTAGTAAAAAAGAGAAGTTTAAATATATGCACCTAGTAGCCGATGAAAACTGGGCAGTAACCATGCAAAAAATGAAAACAGAATCCCTCTCCCCACTTTTTTTATTTGGTGGTGGTGTTTGTATGCTTTTTACTTGGTCTTTAGGAACTACTAGTGGTTATATCTTTGGTGGATTTATAAGTGACCCTGCAAAATATGGACTTGACTTTGCTTTTATTGCTATCTTTACAGCTTTGGCTTTTAGTATGTATAAGGGCAAAGGTGATCTTTTACCTTGGCTTATCACTGCGGTTTGTGCTTATTTTGCTGAGCTATTAATTGGTGGAAAGTTTTATATAGTTATAGGTGCTATTATGGGATCACTTAGTGCAGTTTACTTTATAAAAGATGAGGATAAATAGATGGAGAGTATAGATATCACAGCACTTTTTATCATAACCCTTGTAGCCATAGGAACCTATAGTTTAAGAATATCTGGACTTTTATTTTCCAATAAATTTGTACAAGAAGGAAAAGTAAAAATATTTTTAGAATACCTACCTGCTACCCTTTTACTCTCCTTAGTAACACCAGCCATATTAAAAGAGGGTATCACTGGTATCATTGCTATTTGTTTTATAGCACTTAGTATTTATAAAACAAAAAGTATTTTATTATCTTTAGTTCTAGGAGTAGCCATAGTAGCACTTAGTAGAAATTTTTTATAATATTAGCTATGATTCTACTATGAATTTAAAACAAGTACAAAAAAACCTTGACAATGTAAAAAACATCACCCCTGAAATATACAAAGATACTATGAAAGTATCTTTACCCTTTTTTGTTCTACATACAAAAATATACAATGAAGGGGAAGATGTGATCCTAAAAGAGTGTGATCTAAATCAAACAGAGCTAGATATACTCACTACCCTTTATTATGTAAGCAATGATAGCCACACCTTAAGTCCCACAGAGCTTTATGATACTATGCTTTTCTCCTCAGGTGGTATGACAAAAGTACTTAAAAAACTAGAGTCTAAAAACTACATCAAAAGAATAGATAATAAAGAGGATAAAAGAAGTAAGCTGGTTCAAATCACAGAATTTGGAAAAGAGATCACAGCAAAAGCCCTAAAAGATATAGTAGCCTATGAAGATAAATACTTTTCAAAACTAGATATCAATGAGCAAGAACAATTAAAAAATCTACTTTATAAAATGCTCCACACATAAAAAATAAAAGGGAAAACTAGGTAAAACACTTAGCCGAACAACCCCTTTATTTTCCTCTTTAAATATATTTTCAAACCATTAGTCTAATTTTAAGCAAAATACAAGCCTAAGCCTTTTATAATTTCACAATAGACTACTAGTCTATAAAAATACTAAGAAAAAATAAATTTATACAAATAGATTATTTAGGTTTAAAATGTCATATTTATAGGAGTAAAAAATGGGTATTTGGTTAATAGTAGGGATAGGATTAATCTTATGGGCAATTTATGATTTATATACAGGGAAAGTTTGGCTTCATAGGGAGATCTCAAGATCATATGAGCCTAGTTTTTATTGGATCATTTGGATTTTATGGATGGGTATTGGTGTGGGTGTCACACTAGGAAGTTTATAGTTTTATAGGAGTTTATAATGGATGAGATAAAACAGATTTTAGAAAAAGAGGCTTATTATGATGAGTCATTTTTTGAGAAAGAAAAAACTAATATCTTTGAGAAAACTTGGCAATTTGTTTGTATGCAAGAGGAGTTACAAAAGGATAAATCCTTTATTCTAAGGGATATAGGAGATACTTCAATTGTAATCCTAAACAATGATGGAAATCTAAATGCCTTTATCAATATGTGTACCCACAGAGGTATGAGACTTTTAAAGGGAGATGAAAAACTCACATCATCTATAATTTGCCCCTATCATAATTGGAACTTCGATACGGAAGGAAATCTAAAAGGAGTACCCCAAGCAAAAGAGTTCCCTCATATGGATAAATCTTGTATGGGTCTAAAAAAAGTACAAGTAGAATTATGGAACGGCATGATCTTTATAAATCTAGACCTAAAAGCAAAAAAACTAAGTGATATCCTAGATCCCATAAAAAACAAAATCTTACCCTATGATGATATAAATGAATTAAAATTTAATGATGGATACAAATATATAATCAACGCAAACTGGAAAATCTTTGTGGAAAACTATATGGATGTATACCACCTTTTTCATATCCATAAAGAAAGCCTAAAAGAGTATGACCATAAAAACTCCACCTTTGAATTTGTAGATAAAAACTGGCTTTTTTATCAAGCCCTAAACTCAAAAGGTAAAAGCTCAAGCTTTTGGTGGGATATGGCTTTAGGAAATATAAAATCATTCAATGGAAATAAAGGAGCCTATGTATCTATGCTCTTTCCAAATTTTGGAATAACAGCAACAGAAAATCTCTGCCTTTTTATACATATCAAAGCTATAAGTGCCACCCAAACAGAAATAGAAGTTTATACTAAGTCGGCCTATGGCTCAAACAAATGGAAAAATGAATATGTATATGATTATAGGGATGGAAAAATGCCCATAGAAAAACTACTAGACAAAGCGGATGTGATGAATGAAGATATTTATGCTTGTGAAATGATCCAAAAAAATATAAAATCATCATCTTTTAAAGTGGGAGCCTTAGCAGAAAATCTTGAAAGCCCCCTATATCATTACCAAAGCTATATAGCTGAAGCTCTAAAAAATCAATAAATATAGGTAAAATACCTATATTTATTTACTCTTAAAATCATCAATCACCTTATATAATACAGGCACTACAAAAAGCACCATCACGGTTGAGCTAAAAAGACCAAATACAATTGATACTACTAGTGGTATCAAAACCTGAGCTTGTAAACTAGTCTCAAAAAGTAAAGGTAAAAGCCCAGCCATAGTTGTAACTGATGTGAGCATAATAGGGGTAAACCTATCTTTAGCTGCTTGAACTAAGGCATTATCAAATCCTAAAACACCCACATGGGATTTTAAAAATAGTACCAATAAAATACTACCATTGATAACAATACCAGCCAAAGATACATATCCCATGATAGAAGGAAAGGCTAAATTTATCCCCATGATAAAATGTCCCCAAACCACACCTATAAAAGTAAGTGGAATAATAGACATCACAATAATAGGCTCTAGATAAGATTTAAACTGTAAAGATAAAAGTAAAAAGATCAAAAATAAACCTACAGCGAAACCACTAGCAAAAGACTTTCCTGTTTTTTGAGACTCCTTTGCTTGTCCATAAACCTTCACTTCCACATTTGGGTATTTCTCTTTTAATACTGGGAAAAACTTCTTTTGAGTATGGGCTAAAATCTCAGCTGCATTTGCTTTTCTTGTATCTATCTCCCCTTGAACTGTTACTACCCTTTGTTTATCTATACGGTTGATTCTTGAATAGTTTCTTAGCTCTTTTATATGAGCAATCTCACTTAAAGGTACACCTTTTATTTTGAGCCTTTTTATATCTTCAAGGTTTGTATTATCATCAAGTCTTACATTTACTTGGATACTCTCCTTATCTTTTTGAAACTCATTTGTCTCAAAACCATATAAAGCAGTTCTTAACTCATTTGCAACCATTTGTGAAGTGATACCAAGGGTTAAACTCCCCTCCTTTAAACTTATAGCATACTCTTTTTTACCAAGTCTTAGATCAGAACTCACATAAAATACCCCATCATAAGATTCAACCCAAGAGGTTAATTCCCTTGAGGCTTTATCAAGCTCTTTTAAATCTTTAGAAAATAGTTTTATCTCAATAGGTAAACCACCCACTAAAAGCCCCGGCTCTTTAAAAGCTATCAATAAAGCATCAGGATTTTTATCTGCGGATTTTTTCCACTTTGTTATAAAGTCTTTCATCTGCATCTCTCTTTGGTTTGAGGTTAAAAGCTCTAAAGAGATAGTAGCTATATGTTTACCCTTTTCATAGGAGTCTACATTTTTATTATAATACACTGCATAGTTTTTGATAAGACTTTTTCCATGTTTTTCTAAATACTCTTTATCAATAGCTTTTGCTTCATTTATAATATTTTGCACCACCTTTGTTGTATCTTCTAGTGGTGTTCCTTGGGGCATTATGATCCTAGCTTCCACAAAATCCCCCTCAATATCAGGAAAAGCTTGAAACTTCACAACTCCACTTACAAGTAAAGCTAAAGAAAAAATAAATAAAGCAAACATAGAACTTAAAAACAAATACCTATAATCAATAGCTTTTTGTACAAACCTACCCACAATATTCTCTTTTATAAAATCAATCTTTTTATCAAAAGCTATTCTAAATTTATTTGTAGTATTTATATCCTCTAAACTATGGGATAGGTGATTTGGTAAAATAAAAAATGCCTCAATAAGTGAGATAACCAATACCAAAATAAGTACAATAGGCACCATCTTTAAAACCTGCCCCATCTCCCCAACGATAAAAGATAAAGGGATAAAAATAGCACAAGTTGTAAAAAATGAAGAAAGCACACCATTTTTTACCTTTTGTACACCTACAACTATGGAGTGTTTTACATCTGATGTTTTTTTAAACTCCCTTGCAATATTTTCAGAGATCACAATAGCATCATCCATAAGTATCCCTATAGCTATAAGAAGAGCTACCATTGTAAGCATATTAATTGATACCCCAAAGATACTCATAAGCCATAATCCGCCTAAAAATGACACAGGCAATCCCATAGATACCCAAAAGGCAAAACGTATCCTAAAAAATAGCCACAAAGTTAAAAACACTAGGATAATCCCTTGTAAAGCATTGTCAGTTAAAAGCTTTAATCTATCTAGTGTTAAAGCAGATAGATCATTTATAAGCTCCACTTTTATAGAACTTGGAAAGCTTTTATTTGCCACATACTCTTTTACGATTTTTGCTATTTTAACTGTATCTTGGGATCTTGTCTTTTGGATTTTTAGTACTATTGCACTTTTACCATTGAAGATGATTTTTTCTTCATCAAGTTTAAAACGCTCCTCTATTTTTGCTATCTCAGATAGTTTGATCTCTGCATTTGTAGAGTTTACTATAATGATATCACCAAGATTTGAGATATCTTTTTTCTCATTTTCAAACTTTATAAAATACTCTTGATCCTTATTCTCCACAATTCCTGCTGGGATATTTATATTTTGTGATCTTAATTGCTCTGAGATTTCATTCATACTTAAATCATATTTTAAAAGATTTGATAGGGGGATTGATACTCTAAATTCATGTTCAGAGACACCATTTATATCCACTAGAGATATACCTTTTATCTTTTGAAGATCTTCTTTTATGGTATTTGCATACTCTTTTAGATTTAGTTTTGCATTATCACTATAGATCACTATATCAATCACTTGCTCTTTTTTATTTAGCTCTGTAATAGTTACCTTATCTATTTGATTTGGGAAGTTATCAATTGAATCCACCTCTTTTTTGATATCATCAACAAACTCACTCCAATTTGCACCCTCAATAATCTGAGCCTTTGCTATACCTACACCTTCCCTTGATTCACAAGCTATCTCTTCAAGATTGGCTACACCTTCGATAGCATCTTCAAGTTTTCTACACACCCCACTCTCAACATCATTTGCTGTAGCACCAGGATAAGTCACTTGAATCTGTACATCTTTTAGATCCATCTTTGGTAAGGTTTCAAGTTGAAGTTTTGATAAGGAGCTAAATCCTATAATGATAAAAAATAGCATTATAAGATTTGCTGCTGTTTTATGTGTGGCAAAATACTGTATCATTTTACAACCTTTAATTTCATCCCTTCAATAGCATCGGGTAGATTTGAGATTATAAGATTATCACCCTCTTGTAATCCCTCAACAATATATGAATCAATATTTTCATCGATTATCTTCACATCTTTAAAATGTAATCTACCATCTAAAACTATGGCTACCTTTTCATTTTTATAGATATTTTTAGGGATTGATATCACATCTTTGTATTGTTTAGCCACTACTTCAGCATCTAAAAACACACCTTTATAAATCGGCTCCTCAATTTTAAATAACAAACTCAAAGTTCTTGTTTTTTCATTGATATTTTTTGAGATATTTACAAAACTTGATTTAAAATTTTTATCCAATGAAGAGCTATAAAGTTGAGCCTTTATATCTTCTAAATCATTTATATCTTTAAACTTTGAAAGCTCTGATACTGATATCTCCAATTCTATTTGCATCTTAGAGCTATCATAGGCTTGAAATAGTTTCTGATTTTTATTTATAAACTCTTTATTTTGCACATCTATATCATATACAATACCATCAAAAGGCATATAGATATTACAGTCATCCAAAGAGATTTGAGCTATCTCTTTTTGAGTCTCTAGGGCTTTTATATTTGCCTGCGATGCTTTTATCTTTAGTGGTAAGGTCTCAAGTTTTCCTAGTAAATTTTGCACTGAATTTTGCCTAGCTAAAACTTGGTTTTTATATTGGCTTAGGGTTGAATCAGATACATGGGTTTTTAGTCTTTTATATTTCTCAAGCTCCTTTTTATCTAGGGCTAATCTTTGCTCTTCAATCTCTAAAAGGGATTTTGTACTTAAAAGCTCCACTTCAAGCTCTTTTTTTGATGCCACTACTCCTGATATTTGAGCTTGTAGATTTTTGATATTTAGCTTATACTCTTTATCATCTATTTTAAGTAATAAAACACCTTTTTTTATAAAATTTCCCTCGATTAGTTTTTCATCTTTATAAACTATATCACCAGATACTGCTGAGATAAAGTTTATCTCCTCTTTTGATTGTACATTTCCAAAACTCTTAATTAAGATATTCGTATCTGTTGCTTTTAGCTCTTGGATTTTTACAATTTTTTCATCTACTTTTTCTATCTTTTTAGGCTCTGGCTTACTTTTTGCTAGATAGACTATTGTAGCAATTGCTACAATTATAGGTATAAATACTATTAGTTTTTTCTTCATATTATCTCCTTTTAAAAAATGTGATTAAAACTATAAAAATAATGGATAAACCAAGGGTGATAAAAAACTCATCCCTTCCCAAAATCTGAACCATAGGCTGAAAAACTATTGGTGAGAAAAACTGTCCTAAAAATAGTGCACTTGTAAGATATGCTGAGTTTTTGATCCTATTTTCATCATTTGATCTACTTAGTAACCATGAAGAGACATTTACCATAAGTAAACCACCTCCGATTCCAAAGGCCACAGAGATTGGGAAAAATAGAAACTTATTTGGAATAAAATATATGGCTATAAGACCTAAAGCAACTATAGATACCCCCATCAAATATATAGCAACATTAGAATATCTCTCTTTTAGTTTTTGAAATAAGATGGCTCCTATTGCATTTGAGATAAAGATCAAAGCTATCACACAACCAGTAAATAGACTTGATGCATTATATTTCTCACTTAGAAGAAAAGGGATTTGTGTAGGTAAAATATAAAAAAGCAACATAACTAAAAATGCCAAGATAAGTATATTTATCAATTTTGTTTTTGAAGTATCTAAACTTTGGATCGAGACGTCTAAACTTATCTTTTCTTTTAGATTTACTACAACCAAAGGTAAAAGTAAAATCCCCACAAAATAGATACCAAAGGTATATCTCCAATCCACATCAGACAATACCCCACTCATCAAAACAAATAAAACTCCCCCAAGGGATATAAATGCCCCTTGGATTCCTATAAACTTATCCCTTTCTTTCCCATGAAATAGTTCACCTATCAAAGATGTGGATACGATCATCAACATCGCCACAGCAATTCCAAGTAAAAATCTAGAGATTAAAAGTGTAGAGATATCCTCTATATATAATCCCACACTGCCTAAATAACTAAATAAAAGCAGTGCCACAATAGTTGCCTTTTTTTGCCCAAACATATATATAAAATGCCCCAATATAGGAGATAAAAGAGCGATAGACAAAGAGGGCAAAGTAAGTAATAATTTAGAATAAAATTCTATATTTGCTATATTTGAGAAATGCCCTTGTATCTGTGGCAATGCCGTCACTATGGCTACATTTGACATCATTGCTATCATAGAAAGAAGAAGTATGATGATCTTTGTTTTTTTTATTTGTTTTTCCATTTATTTCCTTTATCAACTAACTAGTTGGTTAATCATATATTAAAAAAAATTATCCCAGATTCTCTAGTCTAAATTTTTCAAATTTATTTGCCATCCCTTGTGCCATCAAGTGTTGACCTTGATTTGCAAAAGAGATCAGTAGTAGAGTCTCAATACCCCTTGCTTTTTTAACTAAAGCAGCCCTTTTAGTTTTATCTTTTTGCTTTGCAGCTTTTAAAATAAGATTTTCTATATCTTCCATCAAATCTTGCTCAAAAGATTTCCCAAAAGCATCTTTTATAGATTTGCTAAGAACAGTATTAGCTTTTAAGCTCTCCCCTTGGCATTTTTCTATTTTAGATTCCATTATAAATTCAAACATATTTTCCCTTTTATAACTAACTAGTTAGTTAATTATAGATTAAAAAAAATTTTGAACTATATTTTTACATAGTTCAAAATCATCTCTTTGATATCATTTACACCATTTTCTTTAAAAGAGATAGGAAATCTATCTTTATCTTCATTTTGTGCAAGCTCTTGCATACTAAGATAATAATTGATACCACCCACAGTAGTAGCATGGATCAAAAATGGATCAACATCCCTAAAGACTTTTGTCTCTTTACCCTCTTTTAAAATACCTATCAAAATAGCAACAATCTTAAAAAATTCAGCTTTTACTTCATCACTGAAATTTTTTCCATTAAAAGATAACTCTTGCATAAGTATTTTTGCCACATCCCTTTTGTTAGTCACCACAAAAACAACCGCATCCAAAAATGCTTCAAGTTTCTCTTGTGCTGTTTTTTTATCTATAAGTTTTTTATGTACATTGTCCAATATAAATTGAGACATATCAAATAAAATAGTCTGATATAAGAAGCTTTTATCTTTAAAGTGATAATAGATAGTTGCCTTATTTACTCCAGCTCTTGCTGCTAGATCATCTACCCTAAGCCCATCATATCCATATTTTGAGAACTCATTTGTAGCTACATTTAAGATCAACTCTTTAGTTTGTGTTGCATTTCTTTTTTTCATTTTATTCCTAACTAACTATTTAGTTAGTAAAATTATTGCACAGGTTTTCTTAAATTTGATTTATTTAATAGAAGCTAAGAGAAAAATATCTTTTTCCCTTAGTAGATTTATTTTTGTAGATTTGATAAAAACTCTTTATATTTTAAAGCATCGCTTTCAAGCTCTTCATCAGTGATCACATATGAATTATAAGATTTAAATGCCCCTGCGTAGTCCATCTTCACATACTGAGCGATCCCTTCCATAGGTTTTAGATAATCATCCACTAAAATCCCAGTATCGATATATGTCTGCTCAGCTCCAGCCATAGTAGTAGCCACTGCCAAAGTTTTACCCTCAAGCTGATAATCTTCACCAAAAGCAAAATTGTATGTCAATACATCATCTTGCCACTGTCTTAAAAGTGCAGGTGAACTAAACCAATAAAGTGGAAACTGGAAAATCACCACATCATTTTCCAAAATAAGCTTTTGCTCAGCCTCAACATCTATTTTCCCATCTGGATATTTTTCATATAGATTCTCAACTGTTATATTTTCTAACTCTTTTGCTTTATTTAGAAGAGTTTTATTCATCTTTGATTCTTCATTGAAGTTTGGATGAGCCAATAAAATTAATACTTTTTTCATATATTCTCCTTTGTATTTATGAAATTCTACACTATATTGACAAATTTGTCAAATATAGACAAAAATGTCAATATTGAGTTTTAAAGTGATCTATTATATACTACCATTAAAGGAAATAGATGATAGAACTAAATGGTAAAACTTTTGAATGTAGCAGTGAAATACCTATGAATCTTATAGATGATAAGTGGAAATTTTTAATCCTATGGAATCTTAGAGAAAAACCTCTACGCATATCAGAGCTATCCACAAAAATTCCAGATACCTCATCTAGAACTATCACTAGAAAAATAAAAGCCCTTGAAGAAGCAACTTTAATAGAGCGTATCGTATATCCAGAAGTTCCACCAAGGGTAGAATACAAACTCACTATTCACGGAGAAAAACTCCTACAAGTTTTTGAAGTGATGGAAAAATGGGGAGATGAATACGCAGAGGCTATGGGAGCAAAAATCACCCCTTGGGAAAGTTCTTGTGAAAAATAAGTTCTAAATCACACAAGGTATTTACCTTTATTTACCTAAACTTGACTAAATAGATAACTTCAAGATTTATACTTTCATCATATAAAAGAAAAAGGAAATATGATGAAAACAAAACTACTACTAAAACTTACTCTTGTAGCTATACTTTCAAATACACTTATAGCAAAAGAAAAAACAGCAGATGATCTAATAAAAACAATGAAAAAAGAGGATATCACCTATGCACAACTAATGGGTGGAATGGCTATGGCTATCAATAATATCCAAACTGGTATAATATCACAAAACAAAATGCTTGTGGATCGTGGTATAGATTTTATCCGTACACATCCCGCACCAAAACAAAAGCCTTGGCTCCTTATGGATGAAAAAGATAGAAAGGCTTTTAAAGTATCTTTAGTATATTTTGATAAAAAAATGGATGAAGATGTGGAAGCTATAGAAAAAGCTATGGCAAAAAAAGATTGGAATGAAGCAATGACTGGACTTAATACTTTTCAAAACACATGTCTATCATGTCATGTTTCATGGAAAGATGAAGTAAAATACTTAATGAAATAAAAGGAAAAAGATTGGGAAAAATACTCTTAATAGAAGATGATCTTGAATTTGCTGAACTTATTATTGATTTTTTAGCTTCTCGTAGTTTGGAAGTTGAAAATTATGATGATCCTTTTAAAGCTTTAGTTCTTAATTTTTCATCTTATGATCTTATCCTTTTAGATTTAGGTTTACCGGGAATTGATGGGCTTGAGTTATGTAAAGAGATAAGAGCTAAAAGTGATATCCCAATCATCATCTCAAGTGCTAGGGGAAGTGTATCAGATAAAGTAAGTGGACTTCAGATTGGTGCGGATGATTATCTTCCAAAACCCTATGATCCTGATGAATTATATGCAAGAATCATAAGTCTTTTAAGACGTACAAAAACTATAAATCAAAAAGAGGAAAAAAACTTTATCATAGATGAAAAAACTATGGATGTGATATTTAAAGGAAATCCTTTATATCTTACAAATGCAGAATATGAAGTATTTCGTGAAATAGTTAAAAATGATGGAAATGTAGTGTCAAAAGAGCAGATTTTATATTCATCCCCTTCTATAGAATCAAGTGATGGAAAATCCTTAGAAATGATCATCTCCAAAGTAAGACAAAAAATAAAGAAATATAGCGATGAAAAACATATCATAGCTATCAGAGGTAGAGGTTATAGAGTTGTTTAGTAAGATCAAAAACTCCCTAGTGATTCAGACAAACTTTTTATTTTTCTTATCTTTTACATTTATACTTGCCCTTTGGATATTTTTCTACCTAGAACAACGCCACCAAGAAGAAGAACACAATATTTCAAGATATTATAATACAGCAACAACTACCCAAGTACTTTTATTTGATAAAACCCCTATCACCAATCAATATCTAAAACCATATGGTATGGAGATTTATCATAAGAAACTAAATAAAAACTATGAAATACAATTTGAAAAAGGTAATAAAAAAAAGGGATTTAAACTTTTAAATATAGATGATAAAAATATCCTCCACCTTTATAATACAAATGGCGAGATATATTTAATAGATACACAAAAAGATAAAGCAATAGTACTTATCCATATCGTATTTATGCTATTTTTGATCTCTCAAATTTTTTTATATCTAAAACTTACAAGTTCACTAAATCCTTTAAAATCCCTAGCAGATAAACTAAAAAATTTACAAAAAGGGGATCGTACTCCCATAGAGATAAATTCAAATTATGATGAGATAAAACAGATCATAAACTCATACAATAATTCTATCTCTAAAATTGATTACATGCTTGATACAAAAGAGATGTTCAATAAAATATTTATGCATGAGATGAAAATGCCCTTAGCAAAAGGGATGTTTTATCTAAAACAAGAACCATCAGCAAAAACCCATGAAAAACTACAAGATATCCTAAATGGGATAAATGAAGAACTAGAAGAGTTCTCCCAAATTGAGACCCTTATCACCTATCAAAATAAGATAGAAAACATTGAGCATGATTTTTTAGATATTTTAGATCTTGCTAAAAATAGAGCCCACATAAAAGATGAAAATATAATTTTAGATATCAAAGAAGATACAAAACTAAAGGGAGATAAAGAGTTTTGGACTTTATGTATCAAAAACCTTTTAGATAATGCTGTCAAATACTCTACTGATAAAAAAGTGATAATAACCACAAAAGAGGGAATCCTTTTTGAAAATATAGGTGATCCACTCCCTGTTGATATTTCACAAGATATTAAAAAATGGAAAATAGATAAAAATAAAAGACATAAAAGCTCCACAGGATATGGTTTTGGTTTGTTTATTATCAAAAATATCATTCATCTACACAACTATAAACTTATCTACAACTATGATACTCAAAATAAAAAAGTACTCTTAAAAATCTGCTAAATAATTTATTTACCTTTATTTACCTTTGCTTTATAAAAAGTTAGTTTTGAAAGTTATAATTTTCAAAACTTAACTAGGAAATAAATGTATTATCTACTAAAAGTGGTTATATCTGCTATATTAATTGTAGCTATTAGTGAACTATCTAAAAAAAATACTCTTATCGCATCAATACTTGCTTCACTACCACTTGTATCTATTTTGGCTTTTATTTGGTTATATATTGATACTAAAGATGTAGAAGAGATTAGTAGACTTTCCTATGGAATATTTTGGCTAGTGATACCATCACTTGTACTTTTTATCGCCCTACCTGTATTTTTAAATTATGGGTTTAGTTTTTATGGTAGTTTATTTATAGCAATTGTTTTAACAATAGTATCATACTACCTTATGATAACAATATTACAATATATTGGTATAGAGATTTAGTATGAGATTTTTATTTTTATCATTGATTGTAGTTTCATTTTTCTCCTTTAATACCCTAAAATCAAGTGAGATAAATATACACTCTCATACCCATACACACAATCAAAGTGCCCTTCATTCCCATGAGCATATTCATAGTGATAAAAGTTTTATGGAGTATTTCAATACAAAAGAGAATCATCAAAAAATATATGAAAAAAAAATAAGCTTTTTTGAGTTAAAAAAATACTCTCCAAACCACATAAATGATGGCATCTTTCGACCACCAATAAGTTGATCCTTCTCTCACAATAAAATTTTCTAAAATACAAAAGGACAAACTATAATGAAAAATATTTTTATACTAGCAGCCATAGTGCTTCTAGGATCAACTGCTTTTGCTCACGGTATTTCTGAAGCAGATAAAGCAGCTATGTTAAATGGAGGAAATCTCCAATACATCTGGCTTGGTGCCACACATATGTTAAGTGGATATGATCACTTATTATTTTTATTTGGTGTGATATTTTTTCTAACAAATACAAAAGATATCGTAAAATTTGTGACTATATTTACTATAGGCCACTCTATCACACTAATCTTTGCTACCTTTATGGGTATAAAAGCAAACTACTATCTAATTGATGCGGTTATTGCTATCAGTGTTATCTATAAGGCATTTGATAACAATAAAGGATTCCAAAGCTACTTTGGTATGAAAAAATCACCAAATATCCTAGCTATGGTTCTTATCTTTGGGCTTATCCATGGGTTTGGTTTATCCACTAGATTACAACAACTACCTCTTGGTGAACAAAGCACAGATATGCTTCTAAGAATCGTATCTTTTAATATAGGAGTTGAATTAGGACAAATCCTAGCACTTATGGGTATGCTTGTAGTTCTTACAGGACTTAGAAAACTAGATGCCTTTGAAAGATATAGCAAGATAGCTAACCACTTTTTAATGTTCTTAGGTTTCTTACTACTTCTTATGCAACTACACGGTTATCTACACCAAACATCTCCTGAGGAGAATTGGTTTGATAAAAAAACACACGGTCATATCCATGAGGATATAGAAATAGAAAAAATGAAAAGATTTGAATTAAACTAATTTCAAACTAAACTTAATAAAAAGGAAAACAAATGATTAAATCATTAAACATCGTTTTAGTAGCTCTGCTACTATCAGTTTCGTCACTATTTGCAGGCTCAGGTCACTCACATAGCGTAAGTCAAACAACAATCAAAAGCAATGCTAAAAGAGAATTAGTAAGACTAGTTGATAATGGAAAGCTTGATACTAGTTGGAAAGAGGCTAAAAGAGTAAGTATGAAAAAACAAGGTGTCTTCTCAAAAGAATGGGTTATTGGATTTAACAATAAACAAATAGAAGACACATCAAAACAAACACTTTATATCTATCTTAGTACATATGGAAAAATGAAAGGTGCTAATTATAAAGGGGATTAAATTCTCTTTATTGTTTGGTATGTATTTTTACATACCAAACACTTTAGATTTTTTACTTTCTAAATATACCTATTATTAAATTAATCTTTAGGAAAAGTAATTTCAAAGTTAACCCCTTGATTAGGTTTACTTATACAAGTGATTTTACCATTAAAATGTTTTCTAATAATATTATAAATAATATTTAAACCCAATCCTGTTCCTCCTAAACCACGATTTGTGGTGAAAAAAGGCTCAAAAATATGAGGTAAATCTTTCTCTTTAATACCTTTTCCATTATCTTTATAATTGAATATTAATAACTCCTGTTCTTCACGAAGAGAAATACTAATAAGCCCCTCATCATCTTTTTCATATGCATGAATAAGAGAGTTTAAAATTAGATTTGTAATAATCTGACCATAAAAACCAGGAAAACTATTGATACTTATACGGGAGGGGATATTATTTTTAATTTTTACTTTTGTTTTTTTTAGTTGATTATCAAGGGATAGAATTAAATCATCGGTGTACTCTTTTAAATTAAATTCCCTTTTCTCTTCTGTTGTTTGATCAGTAGATACCTCTTTAAATGCTTTAATCAAATTTGCAGCTCTTGTAATATTTGATAAAACCTGAGATGAAATAGATGATGAAGTACTTAGATACTCTTCAAATTCATTTTGACTTAACGTATCACTTTCATAAAGCTTTTTTAGATTTTTATTAATATCATCAAAATAGCTTATTCCTGTTAGTGCAATTCCTAAGGGTGTATTTATTTCATGAGAAACTCCAGCAACCAAAGAACCCAAAGAAGCCATTTTTTCAGAGAAAATAAGTTGTTCTTGTGTTTTTTTTAGTTCTTGGATTGTTTTTTCCAATTCTTGATTGGATATTTTTAAACTATTTGTTTTATCTTCAACTTTTTTTTCAAGATTTTTATTAAAGTCTTCTAATTGTTTTTGAATATTTTTAATATGGGTAATATTCGTTGAAACCCCAGCAATATTTATTACTTTGCCTGTTTTATCAAATATAGGAAAACGATTTGATAAAAATATTTTTTCTCCATCCTCTGTTACTAAAGAATCTTCTGAACTTATATTCTTTTTTGTTTCAATTATTCTTTTATCCATATTTAATATACGATCTAAATTTTCACCACTAAAAAAATTTGAACAGTGTTTATTTACAATATCTTCCTTTTGAGTTTTAAGTAATTTTGAAAATTCTTTATTTACAATTAGATAATTTCCATTTATATCCTTTAAATAAATTATGGCTTCGGCATTATCTAAAATCTCTTGTAGCCTTTTTTCACTAAGTTCTAAATTATTTTGGATTTTTGTTTTTAGTTGAATTTCATGTTTTAGATTATGTAATATCTTATCAATTTTACTTGTCATTTTATTAAAAGTTTTAGCCAAAACAGATAATTCATCTGTTCCATATACTAAAGCTTTTTGTTCAAAATCTCCCTTTGAAATTGATATTGCAACATCAGATAACTCTGTAATTGGTTTGATGATACTACTGTTAATATACCTAATTACAATAATAATAAATACTAATAAAGATATCATTAATACTATAGCAAGAATAAATGTATTCAAAGATAAAGATAAAGCTTCTTTAATATTTTGTTGTACAATAACACTAAACATTCTATTACCTAGTTTAAAATTATTTATACTTTGTAAAATATACTCTTGATTTAGATTTTGAGTAAATCCATTTTGTTTAAAATTAGATATCTTTTCTTTTTTGATTACCATTGAAGGATTTTTATGGGCAATAATCAAACCCTTAGAATCTATTACAAATATCTCTTCTGTTTCTTGAAGTGTTATTGAAGATAATATATCCCAAACATTTTTAAAGCGTATTTTTGCCACAAGAAAACCTTTTATCTTTTGACTTTTTAGCTCTTGAATAGGAAATACTACATCTATAAGAGGCTCAAAATTTTTTTCATGAAAATAAATCTCACCGTAACTTATCTTTTTATTCTTTAATGCACTGTTTGTTAATGTAAGATTAGGATATTTTATTGTCTTTGATTTAATATAAGGACTTAATCTATCAGAATAAAAAATCTCTTCACCTTTTTCATTTGTTAAGCTCAAACGATCAAATTGATTTTGTTTTAAAATTAATTTGGAAAAGTAATTTCTTTGTTTTTCTATATCAGTAAATAAAAAAGGAGTAATACTAAATAAAAACTTTATATCTTTTTGTAAATTAAAAAAATAGTTTTCTATTTGTTGAGAAGTTCTTATGGCTTTTTCTTGTTGAAGCAATAAAGTTTGCTGTTTTTGAACTCTATATTCTTTATATAATAAAACAGAGGAAAAAACAAACAATGGTAAAATAGACGCCATTAATAGAGATAATATCAATCTCCTTTTTATACTAGAGATCATCTAATAAACCATATTTGCTTGAACTAAAATATTTTGAGGTACTTCAATATCAAGTTTTTCTAAACTTTTTGCATTAAACCTTAGTTTAAATTCAGAGTTTTCAACAGGTATATTTGAAGGTACTTCACCATTTAATATCTCCTTTGCCATTCTTGAAGCTTGCATTCCTAGCTCATATGTACTAAAACCATAAGACATAAAAGCACCTTGAACTACACCACCTTTATGGGGTACAGTTATTGGTATTTTTAAAGGATCACATGTTTTTAGATATAGTTTTAGATTTGAAGATACTAGTGCATCTGTGGGAATAAATACAGCATCTATATTTTTTGGCAAATTACTTAATGAATTTATAATCTCATCTTTTGTTTTTACTACTTCCGTAATAATTTTAACATCTGTATGTTTGATATACTCTTGTAATTGCATTAATGTAATTGATGGGCTTTTATCCTTATCATTATAGGGGTAATAAATCCTTTTCGCATTGGGCAAAGCTTTTAATAACCACTCTAACCTTTTAACTTCTTGCAAGCCAAAAGTTACTCCTGTAATATTATCTCCAGGCTCATTTATACTTTTTACCAAACCAGAACCTAAAGGGTTACTTGCGGGTGCAAAAATAATTGGTATTTTATTTGTTAAAGTATCTTTTTGTGCTTGTAAACCAGCAGGTGTAGTTAGAGTTAAAATTAGATCAAGTTCTTTTGACATTATCTTTTTAGAAGCTTGTGGCAATTTATTTACATGTCCCGTTGCTCCATCATAATAATATATAATATTCTCATTTTCAATAAAACCAAAACCTTTCAATCCATCTTTAAAGCCCTCAAATGACAAGTCAGCCACTTTTGCATGGGATAAAACACCCACTTTATAAATTTTTTTTGTATCATTAAATAATACGAAAACAGCAACTACCAAAACAACAGTAATCATTAGTACTCTTTTCATCTCAACTCCTTTAGGAATGATTTATATTAAACATTTATATTTTATGACGAAAAAACTAAAAATCATAACAATCACTTAATCTAATAAAGAATATTCAATTTGAAATTATTATTTAGTTATTTTTAAAACAAATAAAATTTAAACTAAATTTTTAATGGTAAAGTCATAATAAACTGAGCACCAGTATATTGTTCCTCTTCATATTCATATTTTGTATTTATCACTTCCACTATCCCATTTAAATGTTTAGTAACGATATTTTCTGTCATATATAAACCTATACCTGTACCTTGGGATTTATGTTTGGTTGTAAAATATGGCTCAAATATTTTTTCTATGATAGATTCATCTATACCACCTGCACTATCTTTTATTTTGATGATAATATTTTTATCATTTTTATAAATATCTATAAAGATAAGTTTTTTATTTTCTACTTTTTCTAAAGCATCCTGAGCATTTGATAACATAATCATAAAAACCTGTATAAGATCATTTTCAATACATTTAAACTCCACATCCTCAACATCTGTTATGATCTCAATATTTCTATTTTTTAATTTTGGACTTAAGATATCTATTGTTTTTTGTAAAGTGGCTTTGATACTTATCTCTTTTAAATCCCCTTTATCAAGTAAAAACTCCCTAAAGTAATCTATAGTTGAGGAGAGATATTGGGCAGATTGATTTATCCTATTCATTGATATTTTCAATTCTTCTTCTTTTAAAATACCCACATCTTGTTTTAGTAATACACCAGTGGAAGCAGTAGAGATTACAGAGAGAGGTTGTCTCCATTGATGGGCTATATTTTCAAGCATCTCACCTATTGAAGCCATTTTGGATTGTCTTAATAAAATATTTTCCTTCTCTTTTATCTCTGTGATATCCATAGCTGAAGATATAACTGTTTTTTTACCATCTATAGTTCCAAATATTACAGAGCTAAACTGCCAAACTCTTTTTTCATGATTTTTGGTATACACTATAAACTCACCCTCATCAACCTTTTTATTTAGTTTATATAGGGTATTAATATGTTTTTTAAAGTTTATATTTTTTGTACCACATGCGCTTGAAGCCCACTTCTCTATGGTATTTATCTCATCAAATTTATATTTTGTGATCTCAAGCCAGATCTTATTTACTACTAAAACCTCCCCATCTTCATTATAAAGCATGATAGGATTTGGAGCTTCTTGGATTAGGGCTTCTAATTCTTTATTTTTTTCTTCAAGTTTTTTCATAGATTGTATCACTGAACTCTCTAGCTTTTTTTGTCTACTAAGAAGTATAAATATAATAAAAGCACTAAGTGCAGAGATAAACACTATTGATATATTTATAAGTAATAGGGTTGTTGAACTTAATGAAGACTTACGATTTGCAATAAGCATTAAATCTTGATTTGCAATAGAAAATGGCACTTTATGTGCTTTTTGATAATCTATATCCATATTTCCAAAAATTATCTTACCATTTTGATATATTGCTAAATTTAAAATATCCTCTTTATTTGTGATACTTGTATGATTTAGGATATACCCCATATCCAATACCATCGCTACAAATCCCCAAAACTCTCCATCATCTCTAATAGCTTGTCTTGCAACTAAACCAAAACCACCTTGTCTTAAATGATATGGTGCATTTGTGATTATATCTTTTGATTTTTGTGTAAGTTTTAGCATCTCTATCACAGCAGTTCTTTTATCATGAAATAGATTTCTTTTTAGGGTTTTTTCATTGCTTTTTAGGGGATATACAAAAGTGTGTATACCATTAGGTGATACTTGTAAAGCTCTTATCCCTTTTACAGAATCATATAATGATCTCACATAAACCTCAAGCTCTTTATTATCTAAATCAAAAACAACATTTTTATCTATATTTCTTTCAATATAACTTTTTAATAAATTTAATATGATAAATCTTTTATCTACACTCTCTTTGATAGATGTCGCATGGGCTTTTAGTTCTGAAGAGATTACTTTATTCTCTTGTGTTTTTAGTTTACTCTCATATGTAGCAGAGAGCTGATTAAAGATTAAAAAAAGTATGAAAAAAACCACTATAGGGATTATAAATCTTAATTTTTTGTTTAGACTAAACATAATTTAACCTTTTGCTTAAAAATTATAGTAATACTAAATAAATACAAAAATATATTATTTTTTTAGATTTAAATATTAAGTAATTCTATAAAAAATCAACATATGTAAAGGATTTTCTTTCTCTATTTCACTATAATTCACCCACAAAAGGTTAAATATGAATAAACAAGAGATAATAAAAAACTACTTACAGATTTTAAATATAAACTTTGATATAAAAAATTTAGATGATATTACAAAACTTATCAAAGCCCATGTAAAAACCTTTGCTTTTTCAAGCCTAAAGGTTTTACTAAAAGAAGAGATCAATTTAGATTTAAATAGTATCTATGAAAATATTGTAGTAAATAAAAGAGGTGGTTATTGTTTTGAACACAATAAACTTATGTATGAAGTACTAAAAGGACTTGGCTTTGAGGTAACTCACTACCTAGCAAGAGTGGTTAATAATACAGACAATATGCCACCACAAACCCATAGATTTACCCTACTTAATTTTGAAAATGAAAGATATCTAATTGACGTAGGGATAGGATTTAGAATACCAAGTGTAGCTGTAAAGTTTGGAAATACTCCTAGCCTAAGTCATCTTGATATTCCATACATAATAAAAGAGTTTGATGATGGTACTTATGCTATGCAACTTATAGAAAAAGGCAAAGAGTTTATCGCTACAAAGTTTGATCTAAATAGATGTTATGAAGCTGATTTTGAGATGGGACATTTTTATTCCCATAAAAATCCAAATGCAGTATTTGTAAATAATCTTGTAGTATCAAGAATCGAGCAAGATGTTATATATTCACTGGTAAATGATACTTATCTAAAAATATCTAATGATAAAACTCAAGAGATAAAAATAAAAGACGCAAAACAATTAAAAGAGATAATCAATAATGATTTAAATTCAAAATATACCCTAGAAGAGATTGAATTAATCTATAATAATTATATAAAAGAAAAGAGTATCTAAGATTTTAATGGCTAGAATCTCTAGCCTTTTTAAGTATTTTGAATAGGTAAATAAAAAGTAGAATCTATACCATTTTCCTCTAACATATGATTTTCCTTCATTATTAAATATGAAGGTTCTGTTGTAGTTTCAAAACCACTATTTGGAAGCCATGTATGATATGCCCATTGTACAAACCAGCCTGCTTCATTCTCTTCACCACTTATATCAAAAGTGGCATATAAACCACCGGGCAATGTATTTGAAGGGATATTTGTATTTGATATTTTTTTATTTCCTTTAGGACAAATTCCTGCCACATAAAAACACTCTTCATGGGGAGTAATTGCTGGATTATCATGAAAAACACCTATTTGCTCATATTCTTCTAATTCATTTGTATAAACCCAAGCTTGAAGCTGTTGCCACTTTTTTTTACCCTCTAGATTTATATATCCTTTTTGACGTAGATAATAAATAGTTCTATCTTTTGTTTTTACAATTTTTACCTTTGATTCATCAAAATTTGGCAAATAATCTTGGAGAAGTGAGCTTTCAAGTATTTTATTGGAATAGATTTCATACCCACCATTTCTCCACTGCTTAGGTGTTTGCTCAAACCTAGCTTTAAACGCTTTGATAAATGAAGACTGAGAACTATATCCACACATATTTGCGATCTCTGTGATTGTTGAGTATTTATTTGTTAGAAGAAGATTGGAAGCCTTTTGAAGTCTAATTGACTTAATTGATTCATATATATTTATTCCCATCTGCTCTTTAAATATTTTATGTAAATGAACTTTAGTTATTTGAAACTCTAAAGCTAACTCATCTATATTTATTGGAGTATCAATATGTCTATAAATATATGTCATTGTTTTATTTGCAATATCAATATGAATATCGCGTGTATTTTTCTTTTGCATCAACAATTCTAACATAAATGAAATGATTTTTGATTAATTTTAGACAATTATTTATATATAAAACAACATAATCTTATTTAATTATGATAAAGAGTAAAATTTTTATTATAGCTATACTTCAGATAAATCTTTTCAAAGGAAGTTTTCTATGGGTGATATTTATACTATTCCAATGATTATATCTATTATTACTTTTATCTTATCCACACACATTACACCAGGCCCAACAAATGTAATACTTCTATCTTCTGTGATAACTTTTGGATATAAAAAAACTCTTCCTTTTATGATTGCAAATATCATCAGCTACTTAATAATGGTGGTTTTTGTAGGACTAGGTATGGAAATGTTTTTAAGTACACATCCTGATATAATGAGTATATTTAAAATTGTAGGTATTACTTACCTTTGTTGGATGGCTTGGAAGATTGCAAATAGCTCAGCTAATATTGATGATGAGAATTCCACAAAAACCAAACCTTTTACTTTTACACAATCACTTATCTACCCTTGGCTAAATCCAAAGGCTTGGATTGTTTATAGCTCCATGTTGTCTATTTTTATAACTTCCCCTGAGGAAAGTTTATCTCAAATGCTAATTATATTGATACTTATTTTTATCACTTTAGTTCTAAATAGCTATCTTTGGACTTTTGGAGCTATAGTTTTAAAACATTTTTTAAAAAATGAAAAAATCATAAAAAGAGTAAATCAATCTATGGCAATTTTATTAGTGCTATCGATAGTACCAATTTTAATTTAAATATCAATATCTATCCATAAAAAGAGGATACTCAATATTTGTAAGAGTTTTTATCACAAATAGTTCAGCACTATTTTCTACACTAAATTCTACAAATGAACTAGAATCAAATCTAAGATAATCATCCTTAAGAAGCTCTACCTCATCAGCATCTATTTTTCCATCAATAAGATAAAAAGAGTAAGTATAGTTTTCATCTAACTCCTCTTTATATACTCCCTTCTCAAAACTTAGTTTTTCTATACTTAGGTTTGGTGTATCTTTTGAGATAACTCCACCTTCACCTATATAAACTAATCTTTCAATTCCATCTTTTTTTTCACTTTTAAAACCTTCTTTTTTATAGTCTTTATAAGATGCTTCTTTTCTCATAGACTTTGAAAAATCAGGATCAAACCAAATTTGAAATGCCTCTGTTCCTTTTGTGATACGCTCTGAGTGTTGAACACCTGAGCCAGCTTGTATCACTTGTACATCTCCTGCATTTAACGGTGTCCAAACTTTTGTAGCCGTATCGTAGTGTTCTCCTTGTCCTTTTAAAATAAAAGTCATTATTTCAAATCCTTGGTGGGGATGAAGAGGGAACTCTGAAGTTCTAAATGCCTCTAAATGTGCCCAATAAAATAGACTAGAATAAGCTTTTGTTTTGCCAGCTTCAGGGAAAGGAATAGGTTTATTTTCAATAAACGCACCATTAAAAAGGGGCATCAATTGTTGTTGTTCTTTTTTTAAATGTGTTACATTTTTCATAGGAAACTCCTTTGTTTGAGCATTATGCTCTAAATACACCTACATATCTATCTTTATGTCTTATCATAATTAATACTGTAGCTATCACTAAAAACATCGATCCACCTATACCATTCATATCTAAAAAGATATGTGATAAAAAGGCATTTAACATTATCGGCATAAGAATGATTGCCATTAGTGAAGCAAATCTATTTGATAAAAATGCTAAGCCCGCTAATATCTCTACCGTTGAAACTATTGGGAAAATAAACCCTGCAGCAAATAATGCACCTAAATATTGACCCATTTCAGGAGCTGGTTGTGCCATCGGTATAAATTGTAAAAATCCATTTAATCCAAAAACTACTAACATAAGCCCCGCTATAACTTGAATACCTAAAAGTATTTTATCTTTCATATTTATATCCTTTTGAGAATTCTTTCTCATTTAATTTGTAAGATAATTATAATAATTTAATGGGATAAAAAGGAAGAGTGAAAAATCGCAATTATATGCAATTTTACGGATTTGGGTAGAAAATTGTTAAATTATGATATAGATTTTGTATTTTCTAGCCTATATTTAGAAGGACTTACTCCCTCAAACTTTTTGAAAAAACGTCCAAGATCAGATGGATTTTCAAAATTTAACATAGATGCAATTTGTTTAATACTTAATTTTGTATAAGCTAAAAGATACTGTATCTCTTTAAATATACGAATATGTATATAAAAAAGTGCAGCTCTACCTGTAAGCTCTTTTGCTGTTTCACTTAGATGTTTTGCGGTGATCTCTAATATATCAGCATATTCAACTACTGTTTTTTTATTTTGGTAGTGTTCTTCTATGAGTTCTTTATATTGATCCATGATCTGCTCTGCTCTATTTTTACTACGATATTGTAAAGAAGCCAATTTGTCTCTTTTTAACATATATAAAATTTGAGTAATTAAAGATTTTACTATCTCTTTATAGCCATCTTGTTTGTTTTTATATTCATAATCTATCTGTTCAAACATATACTTTATTCTCTCATATCCACAGCCCAACATATTTACTGGGCTTAAATGTAGTCTATGAAAATCAAGTAATGTTTGCATCTCTTTTCCAAAATAATCACTTTTAAAAAGTATGATATAGGAGTGCTGATCATCTGAGATATCTTCAAAAGAGTGTATCACACCAGGTACTAAAAGCTGTAAAGAGTTTTCTTTTACATGATATTCATGTTGATTTATATAACGAATAGATTCTCCCTTTAAAGAGAGTATAAATATATAAAAACCACATCTAGTATAAGGTCCAGCTTTACCTTTTCCATTATTCTCTAAGATCAAAATATCCTCATATTTAAAATCTTCGCTAAATATATCCATACCAAAAGCTGGCTCTTTTGCATGCATATTTTTATATAATTCAAGGCTTTGTTCTATACTTAGTAGTGGTAATTGTGTCATGGCGAAATTATATCAAGGCAGTGCTTATTTTAAATACTCTGTTTTTTATTTGTCTTTAAAACATAAAGTGAATTTAAAAATAAAGTCATAAGGATGATAGCCCCACCTACAAATGTAGAATCAGCAGGTATCTCATTTAATACAAGCCAAACCCAAACAGGTGCCATAATAGTTTCTATGATCATCAAGATACTAACTTCACTAGCAGGAAGTGTTTTTGTACCTAGCCCCATCAAAACCCTTGAAACTGGGGATACAAAAAGCCCAGCTACTAAAAGTACAATTAAAGCATTTACACTTAAAGAAAAATCATTTATAAAAAATGAAGTTATGATCATCGAACTCAAACCAGCCACAGCAATAACTGAAAAACGATTTACTTTTGCATATTGAGATAAGATCACAAAAGATAAAGCAAAAAAGTTAGTACACAATAAAGCATAAATATTACCCAAAAGATCACCTCCCCCAAGCTGAGAAGAAAAGATGATAAATAAACCTACAAATATAAAAAATGAGGTGATATAGATATTTTTTGTACTTTTATTTTTATATATCAAATATGAATAAAAAGCTGAAAATAAAGGTGCTGAGGCAAAGATCATCACCACATTTGCTACTGTAGTTGTTTTTATGGCATTTATAAAAAAGATATTTGATATCCCAAAAAATATACCACAAAGTATAACTATTTTTAAATTTGTTGTATATGTTTTTTTAAAATCATGCTTTTGTCTTTTATATAAAATAAAATTCAAACTAATAAACATAAAAATACCCGCATAAAAAGAAAAAAGCATAGCATCAATATGGGCTAATTTAATAAGTAAAGATTCAAAACTCATAAGTAATACACCAAGAGATGTGATTATAATAGCTTTTAGATGTTCATTTTTCATAGCATACCTCTCAAAATGGAAATATACTTTAAATATATTTAAAGTATATTTAAAAAAATATCATTTATAATATACTTAATATATTCTAGGAGAATAAAATGCCAGTTAAACTAAAAAAAGATAAAAACAAAACAATGACCGAACAAGTTTATGAAAAACTTGAAGATCTTATAGTCTTTTGTGAGATAGAACCGGGGACAGTTCTAACAGAAGCAGAGATATCTGAGATGGTGGGTGCTGGGCGTACACCAGTAAGGGAAGCATTAAGGATGTTAGCAAATGAATCACTTGTAAATGTTTCAAGAATCGGTATTCTTATTCCTGAGATGAGTGGCTCTACCCAATTACAACTACTAGAAGTAAGACGTGCTATCTTACAACTATGTGTAGATAAAGCAATCGATAGATTAACAGAACTAGATAAAAAAGCTATCCAAGAACTGCTTGATGTGGTTGACTCTCAAGATGATGTGGAGTTTTTATATTGGTTAAAAAGAAGGCATAAGGTTCTTGCGAAATGTTCAAAAAATCAATTTATCTATGAAGAGCTTAGAAATGTGCAGGGGCTTTCCCATAGGTTTTGGTACTTCTATGCTAAAAAAGAAGATCATAAAGATGGACAAAGATTACATAAGGCTATCTTAGAAGCTGTATTAAAACAAGATAAAGAAGAGGGTAAAAAAACTGTTGATGCCCTACTTGATTATCTTGAAAACTTTGTAAAAACACACTCTATATAAATATTACTCAAAAAAATAAGTCTAATATAAAATAACTATTAGACTTATTAGCTACTTCAAAAACTTATCCCTACGATTATTATTAGTACTATAATTAAATAAAGAGGTTTTTTTTGAAATATTTCTTTTGTATATTTTAAATATATCTTAAGTATATTTTAAGAATAAGAGGCGTATACTTTCATTATATAAACTAAAAAAGGAAACATTATGTTTAGAAACAAACTACTTGGAACAGCGTGTGCTTTAATGTTAGGAGCAATGACTTTAGGTGCGGAGACGTGGAAGTTTGCTAGTGAGGAAGCAAAAAAAGATGTGCAAGATATATATGCACAAGAGTTTGCTAAGGTTGTAAAAAAAGAATCAAATGGTAAAATTAAAGTAAGAATTTACTACTACGGACAACTTGGTGGAGAAAATGATATCGTTGAGCTTACTTCAAATGGATCTATCCAATTTGTATCAGTGGGAACAGGTCACCTTGGATCATATGTACCTGAGGTTCAAGCTATCTCTATCCCTTATGTATTAACAAATAACGAAGATGCAGCTTATGAAGTACTTACAACAAGCCCAACAATCTACAAAGATTTAGCACAAAAGTTTGAAGATAAAAACTTAAAACTTTTATCTATGATCTCTGAGGGTGAAATGGCATGGGGTGCAAACAAACCTATTAGAACTCCTGAAGATTTTGCAGGTCAAAAAATCAGAACATTCACTTCAACTATCCCAGTTGAAACATACAAAGCATTTGGTGCAGTTCCTACTCCATTATCATGGGGAGAGGTTTATTCTTCACTACAATTAGGAACAGTTGATGGTATGGTAAACCCAATGTATTTTATCTACAATGCTAAGTGGCACATGGTACAAAAGTATATTATGTTCCCAGGTCAACAACCATACATTGGTACAATCTCAACAAATGCTAAATGGTTTGCTAAACAATCTCCTAAGAAACAAGCGATTATCAAAAAGGCAATCGATGCAGCAAACAAAGCAGCTTTCGAATACCAAAAAAGAATCAACAAAGAAAACACAGCAAAAATGTTAAAAGAAAATCCAGATCTTCAACTAATCACTCTTACAGAGTCTGAAAGAGCTAGATTTAAAGAGTTAAGTAAATCTCTACACGGAACATTTTTAGATGTAGTTGCTAAAGCTTATCCTTCAAGTAAAAAAGATCAAGCAAAAAAAGATGCTAAAAAAATCTTAGAAAACTTAATCACAGAAGTAAAAGACGCGGAAAGCAGACACTAAGAAATCAAAGCCCCATCTCCTTAGGGGGCTTGACAAGGATACAATATGCAAATCAAAATAGTAAAAAGTGAACTTAACAATACCATTTCTCACAATGGGAAAATAGGTTTAATACTTCTTGCAACTGATCAAATAACACTTTATGAATTTGAAGAATTATTCAAAAATACAGGTATTTTATGTTTTCCATCACGTGTAATGATGGATTCTGTTGAACTTACACCAGAAGTTTTAATGGCAATAAAAAATGAACTAGCAGGCGCGGCAAACACTATTCTTCCGGGGTTAACTCTAGATGTAGTTGCTTTTTCATGTACCTCTGCTTCAATGACCATTGGTGAAGATGAAGTTGCAAGAATTATTAAACAAAGCGATTCAAAAAGAGAAATAAAAGAAGTTACAAACCCATATAGTGCAATTAAAAATGCTTGCAAATTTTTAGATATAGATGAGTTGGGAGTTATCACTCCTTATAGTATAGAAGTTACACAGGGGATATTAGATGGTATGTTACCTGATATCAAAACAGTATCAGCAGCAACTTTCAATAACCCTAATGATAATTTAGTTCCAGATATTACTCCTGAGTCTATTAAAAATGCAGCTATAGAGATGGCAAAAGATAAAAATGTAAAAACTATTTTTATCTCATGTACAAATCTAAATATCTGTAGATACATAGATGAGCTGGAGAAATTAACTGGCAAAACAATATTAACAAGTAACCAAGTTATGGCTTGGGATATTCTGAGATTGGCAAAATATAAAAAGCCTATTTTAGGTTTTGGCTCTATCTTGGAGAAAGAAAGATAAGATGAAAAATATATTATCAAAAATAAACACCATCACCGCAAAAGCAGAAAAGATTTTATTATCTTTATCTATTTTGCTAATGATGGTTAACACCACAGCCAATGCTTTAGGAAGATATCTTTTTAATCAAAGTATCTATTTTTCTGAAGAATTGAATCAGTTTTTAATGATTTCAGTGACCTTTATAGGACTTGCATATGCAGTTAGAAATGGTAGAAACATCAGAATGACTGCAATTTATGATGCCCTATCTCACAAAAAAAAGAAAGCATTAATGATATTTATAGCGATCACAACTTCAATACTAATGTTCGTATTAGCGTATGAAGCATTTTTATATGTGATGCAAGTAAAAGAGATCAATAGACAAAGTCCTGCACTTCAACTAGAAGTTTATCTAGTATACATGATCGTACCAATTGGTTTTTTCATGGCTGGAGTACAGTTTTTTATCAGGTTTATTCAAAATCTATTACACGATGAGATATATCTATCTTATGACGTTATAGAGGAGAAAGATTGTGATTCAACAATAGGAGATCAAGCATGTTAGAGTTTTTTCAAAACGTTATAAATGGTGAGCTTGATGTATATGTGATCACATTTACACTATTAACTGTGATGGTGATTCTTCTATTTTTGAGTTTTCCAATGGTAGTGCCTTTAACGGTAGCAACAATTGTTGGTTTTTTACATTTTTCAGATTTACCTCTGCAAAATATAATTCAGCAGATGATTACAGGTATCACACCAAATGCTCTGATAGCCATACCAATGTTTATCTTCGCAGCAGACATTATGACCCGTGGACATACAGCCACAAGATTACTTGATCTGATCGAGGTATTTATTGGTCACTATAGGGGTGGTTTACCTATCACAACATGTATCTCATGTACTTTATTTGGTTCAGTTTCGGGATCAACTCAAGCAACAGTTGTTTCTGTGGGAACAATCATGAGACCAAAACTTTTAAAAGCTGGATATAAAGATAGTTTTATCTTAGGTTTAATCATCAATGCAAGTGATATTGCTTGGCTGATTCCACCAAGTATTGGGCTTATTTTATATGGTGTATTAGCAAATGCAAATATTGCTGAGCTATTTATCGCAGGGATTGGACCAGGGATTATATTAACAGCACTATTTTCTGTTTACTGTTATATCTACTCGGTGATCCATCAAGATTCAATCAAACTTGCACAAAAAGTTGATTGGCCTGCAAGATTTAGAGCGGTAAGAAAGTCAATTTTACCAATGGGATTCCCTGTACTAATCGTAGGTGGAATCTATTCAGGTGCATTTACACCAACTGAAGCTGCGGCATTTTCAGTACTGTATGCGATCATCTTAGAGGTGATTATTTATAGAAAACTTGGAATTAGTGATCTTATTGATTCATCACTTAGTACTGGTCTTATTACAGCAGTTGTATTTATACTTGTTGGTGCTGGGCAAGCATTCTCTTGGTATATCTCATTTGAGATGATTCCTCAAGAGTTACTTGGAGCATTAAATCTTGAAGATGCAAGTCCTGAGTTTATACTTTTTGTTATCTCGCTTGCTTTTGTGATTGGGTGTATGTTTGTTGATTCAATTGTTGTATTACTTATATTGACACCAGTATTTATGCCAATCATTGATAGTTCAGGACTTGATCCTGTTTTAGTTGGAGTTGTGATTACTTTACAAATGGCAATAGGATCGGCAACACCACCATTTGGATGCGATATTTTCACAGCAATTGCAGTATTTAAAAAATCATATATGCAAGTGATTAGTGGAATATTCCCATTCTTTGCCATCTTGATGTTGATGTCAGCGATACTGATATTCTTCCCAGATTCAGCCCTATTCTTACGTGATTTAGCGTTTGATAAATAGATAAAAAATTTAAAATTAAAAAGGAAATAAAAATGATAAAAAACTATGAAAAATACTTAGATAATACAAACTCTTTTGACAATACAGCAAACTGTGTAAAAGAGGAGTATAAACACCAAGATATCTTAAGCCTAGAGGGTTTTGAAAGAGCATCAAAAGAGATCACTTCTTGGAATGAGTATAAGGAGACACCACTGGTATCCTTAGATGAGTTAGCAGCTGAGGCAAATGTAGCAAAGCTTTATTATAAAAATGAGCACTTTAGATTTTCACTAAAAAGCTTTAAAGCTCTAGGTGGAGCTTACGCAGTTGCAAACCTTTTAATAGGTCAACTTAAAGAAAGAGGGATTGATGCAAACTCAAAAGATCTACTAGAGGGTACATATAAAGATATCACCAGTAAGATCACTGTTTCTTGTGCAACAGATGGAAACCATGGTAAATCAGTAGCATGGGGTGCATCTATCTTTGGATGTAATTGTGAGATTTTTATCCACAACCATGTAAGTGTTACAAGAGAAGAAGAGATAGCTAAATTTGGTGCAATTATGCATAGAGTAGAAGGAAACTATGATGACTCTGTACACGAAGCGGCAAAAGTAGCTAGTGAAAAAGGTTTCTTCACTGTATCTGATACATCTTATGAGGGATATACAGAAGTTCCAAAAGATGTAATGCAAGGATATACTGTAATGGTAGATGAAGCATTAAAACAAATGGGAGAAAAACCGACACACGTATTTTTACAAGGTGGTGTAGGTGGAATGGCAGCAGCTGTTGTATCTTTTATCCATGAAACTTATGGGGAAGAAGCTCCTATTTTTGTAATGATTGAACCAAATAATGCGGACTGTTTATTACAAAGTGCACAAAATGGTGAACCTACAGTTGTACATGGTGATCTTGATACTGTGATGGCTGGGCTTTCTTGTGGTGAGGTTTCTCTACTTGCATGGGCTATTTTAGAGCATCAAACAAAAGCATTTTTCTCTATTCCAGATGAGCCTATTGGTGAAGTTATGAGATATCTTGCAGATCGTGGTGTAGTTGCTGGTGAGTCTGCTGTAGCAGGTGTAGCTGGATTTAATATCATTCAACACTCACAAAGATATAGAGAGATGGTAGGACTAGATGAGAACTCTAAGGTTCTTTTCTTAGGAACTGAAGGTGATACTGATGCTAAGATCTATGAAGATATGGTTGGAAAAACTTCTCGGGAAGTACTAAAAAAGGCTTAATCATGGAAAAAATATTTGAACATATCCCTTTTGAAAAAATCAAGCAAAGAGCAGAATTTTATAAAGAGGATATATATAAATTTACTAGAGCATTAGTAGCTTGTCCGGGTGGTTCAGGAGATGAATCACTTGCGGCTAAATGTACTTTAGATGAGATGAAAAAACTTGGATTTAACAAAATCGATGTTGATCCAATGGGAAATATCCTAGCTTATATAGGTACAGGAAAACACCTAATCGCTATGGATGGTCACCTTGATGTTGTAGGTGCTGGTAATCTTGATAATTGGGATTATGATCCATATGAGGGTTTTGAAGATGAAGAGCGTATCATAGGTCGTGGTACAACAGATATGAAAGGTGCTATAGCATCAATTGTATATGCAGCTAAGATCATCACTGATTTAGATATAAAAGATGATTTCACATTTTTAGTAAGTGCTAGTGTGGCTGAGGAAGACTGTGATGGTTTATCTTGGAAATATATGATTGAAGAGCAAAATATCCGCCCTGAGTTTGTACTACTTGCTGAGCCAAGTGATGGGAAAATCTGTAGAGCCCAAAAAGGTAGAATGGAGATATCTGTAACTACCTATGGAACATCTGCACACGGATCAATCCCACACACTGGAGATAATGCTATCTATAAAATGTCAGGTATATTACAAGAACTAAGAGCTCTAAATGAAAATCTTTTAGTAGATGATCTACTTGGTAAGGGTTGTTTAACGGTTTCAGAGATTAGATCAACTTCACCATCAAGATGTGCAGTATCTGATTCATGTACTATCTCTATCGATAGAAGGTTAACATGGGGTGAAAAACCTAATGATGCCCTACAAGAGATCAGAAACTTACCAGCAGTAAAAATGGCAGATGCAGATGTATCTGTTTATAACTATGATGAACCATCATATACAGGATTGGAGTATGGACAAGAATGTTCATTTAAACCATGGAAAATAGAAGAAACACATGATGTAACACAAAGTGTAGCAGAGGCATATAAAAATTTATTTGGGAAAGAAGCCGTTATTGATATTTGGCCATTTTCAACAAATGGTGTATCGATCATGGGTGAACATAACATCCCAGTAATAGGATATGGACCAGGGGAATTAAAATTTGCCCACGCTCCAAATGAAGAAGTGAAAAAAGCTGACCTTATTTTATGTGCAGCTTTATATGCTGCTATACCTTCTGTTTATGTGAGTATGTTAAAAGGATAGAAGATGTTAGCTGTTCCACAAAGAGGCTTTGCAAAAAGTGAATATGAAAGTAGATTACAAAAGATCCAAAAGTTAATGCATGGTGAAAAAATTGATGCCATATTATTAACTACCCAAGTGGATATTGAGTACTATACTGGATTTAAAACACAATTTTTTGAAAGCCCTACAAGACCTTGGTTTATACTTATTCCACTTGATGAAAAACCAAAAGCCATAATCCCTGTGATTGGGGAGAGTGGTATGAGGGAAACTTGGGTTGAAGATATACAAACTTGGGTTTCACCAAATCCTGATGATGAGGGCATTTCACTATTAACAAAAAGTATAAAATCTTTGATGAAAAGATATAAAACCTTAGGAATACCACAAGGACATGAGAGCAATCTTAGGATGCCACTGGGTGATTATAATAAACTATTAGAATCTTTAAAAGATATAGAGATCAAAGATGTTACAAAGATATTAAGATATGTAAGATATGTAAAATCACCAGCAGAGATTGAAAAAATAAAATATATCTGTGATGTGGCATCTCAAGGATTTGAGGATCTTCCTAGCTTATTAAAAGTTGGGGAGAGTGAAAGGGAAAACTGCCAAAGATTTAAAAACCATCTTTTATCTTTAGGTGTAGATGATTTTCCTTATTTGATTTCTGGTTCTGGTCCAAATGGTTATGGATCAATCATCATGGGACCAAGTGAGAGAATCCTAGAAAATGGTGATATCTTTATCATAGATACGGGCTGTGTTTTTGATAGCTATTTTTGTGATTTTGATAGAAACTTTGCCTTTGGTCATGCAAGTGATGAAGCTAAAAAAGCATATGAGGTAGTATTTAATGCTACTGATGCAGGATTTGAAGCTTGCCAAGTTGGAAATACAACATCAGATGTATTTAACGCTATGAATGAAGTTATGCAAAAAGGTGGAGCTTTAGGAAATAGTGTAGGAAGACTAGGTCATGGACTTGGTATGCAACTAACAGAGTGGCCATCAAATACTATAAATGATAATACACCTCTAGAGGATGGTGTAGTTTTAACTTTAGAGCCAGGTATGGAATACCTACCAGGAAAAGAGATGGTACATGAAGAAAATGTACTTATCACAAAAGATGGACCAGTGTGGTTATCTAGAAGAGCTTCTGCTGAACTTCCAATAATTTTATAAAAACATAGAAACAAGTTATCTCCCCTTGTTTCTATAATTTAGAGTAAATTTAATAAACTAGCTATTTTTATAGGTGTCCAGTTTTCACAAAAATAATAGTCTCTTCTTTTACAAAAGGATGATGCACACTTAAATGATGGTTTCGTATCCAAGTCCCCTCTTCAAACTCACCATGCTCATCCATAAAAACTCCACTTAGTACATATATCTCTTCCCCACCCCAGTGTTTATGTGGGATAAACACCTCATCTTTTGGCCAAAATACAAGTGCAGTACTCTCAATAAGTGGCATTACTTTTAGATTTCCTTGACCTTGTAGCCACTCAGTTTTATTTGTATCTATTATCACCTGTTCATAATGACTTCTATAATTAGCTTTTCTAAAAATCGTACAAGAACTTTTAAGGATCACTTTACTTTGATCCTCTTTTGGAAGGTTTAAATAAGTACCTTTTTCAAAATCTCCAAACTCATTTGAATATACACCATCAAGTACAAATATTTCTACACTTTCAAATGTTTCTTCTTTTGATAATCTAGAATTTTCATTTAGCTCTATTATAGATGTCTTTTTATCTTCATCTATAGATAAAACCTTCTCCTTATATTTTAGCTCTTCATTGATTTGCCAAATTAAGGTATTTGTATTAAAACTGATTGATTTGTCATAGTCGTTATTAATATTTTCCATAAACTTTTCACTTTACTTTATAAGAATAACTCTAGAATCTAGAGTATCTTAGTTTTTGATTTTGGATTATATCAAAAAGATCTAATTTTATATATTTCTATTATTCTAGAAATATAATATTAATTTAAGTATATTATTTCTATAATTCTAGAAATATAAAATAAAAAGGAATTAAAATGTCGAATGAAACATTATCACATTTACAAGAAGCTGCTTACTTCTTTGTTTTCAACTTCATCGAACTTACTGTGCTTTTTTTAGGAGTTAGTTTTTTAGTGGAGATAATAAATCTATTTATAAACCCTTCTAAAGTTCAAAAAGTATTATCATCAAATAAAGGTGGATATCTTATAGCATCATCACTTGGTTCACTTACACCGTTTTGTAGCTGTTCAACCATCCCTCTAACACTTGGGCTTTTAAAAGCTAAGGCTGCTTTTGGTCCTATCATGACTTTTCTTTTTACTTCACCACTATTAAACCCAATAGTGATAGCAGTATTTTGGAGTGCATTTGGATATGAAGTGACTCTTATCTATGGATTAATAGCATTTTTTGTATCTATCTTTGCAGGGTTTACTTTAGAAAAGCTTGGATTTGAGAGATTTATCAAAAAAGAGATATTTGCTTCAGATGAGGCTAGCTCTTGCGCTACTGGATCATGTGGTATCAAAAAACCTGAACCAGTTAAAACTAGCTGTTGTGATACGGCTAAACCAAAAGTTACGATGAGTTTTAGCGCAACAGTTCCACAAAGTTCTTGTTGTGATTCTACACCTAAAAAAGAAGAAAAGAGCTCTTGTTGTGATACAACACCAAAAGTACAAAATAGTAGTTCATGTTGTAGTAGCACACCTGTAAAAGAGGAGACTTCATGTTGTTCAAGTGAGCCTAAAGCAGAAGAAAGCTCTTGTTGTGGAACTGAGCCAAAAGAGGAGAAAAAAAGCAAATGGAAACAAATCTCTGATAAAACTCTGATGAAAAAAACATGGAAACAATTCCTAAGTTTTGCTCCATATATCGCTATAGGTATTGGTATCGGTGCTTTTGTACATGGTTTTGTACCAAAAGAGTTATTGACTGAATATGCTGGATCAGATAATCCATTTGCTGTGCCTTTAAGTGCTTTAATTGGTGTACCTTTATATATCAGAGCTGAAGCTATGGTTGGACTTGCTCCTGCTTTACTTGATAAGGGTGTAAGTATGGGATCTATCTTGGCTCTTACAGTTGCTGGTGCAGGTGCTAGTTTACCTGAGATGATTATGCTTAAAAAGATATTTAAATTACCAATTATGATCTTTTTTGTGATCTCTGTATTTACTATGGCAATTGGTTGTGGATTTTTAGTAAATCTATATTTTTCATAAATATAAAAAGATATCTCTTTTAAGGGATATCTTTAAAAAAGGGTAATAAATGGAAACGGTTTTATTAGAGTATTTAAAAGAGTTTGGACTATTAGCTATTTTAGTTTCATTTTTAGTGGGTATTATATCTGCACTAAATCCATGCTCAGTTATTACCTATCCATTTTTTATCGCTAGTTCTATTACCCTAAGTAATTCAAGTGATATAAAAAACAAAACTGTTTTCATATATAAATATAGTTTACTATTTTTTATGGGAATGATCACTAGCTATTCTATATTACTATTGAGCTTAAGTAAACTTGGGAAAATGCTAAAGTTTTCACCTTTTTTTATCTATATACTTACAGGAATCCTTACTTTAGTTCTTGTGGCTTACTCTTTAAAACTATTTGGTAGTTTTGATAACTCTAAGATTATAAATAAACTTATCCCCTATAAGTTTTTTGGTGCTTTTTCTTTAGGTTTTGTTCATGGTTTTATCTCTTCACCTTGTGGTTCAGCACCCTTTATCGCCCTACTTACTCTGGCATCCCAAACAGACTTATTTAGCTCTTATATTTTGGTTCTAGCTTTTGCAATGGGTCAAGGGATGATTCTTTTATTTAGTGGTGTTTTTATAGGTGTGATTCAAGGTATCAGGAAAAATCATACCATAGTAAAAATAAACAATATCATAAACAACATATTTATAGGTGTACTTATCTTTATAGGATTTTACTTTTTCTATAAAGCTTATTTGTACTTTTAAAATCATACAAGGAGGTAAAAATGTATAACTTTAATAAACACATATACAGAGAACACACAAATTCACAAAAGTGGAATAAAAAACTACTTTTAGAGTATTTTGGAGTAGATGATCTATTGCCATTTTGGATAGCTGATATGGATTTTCTAGCTTCAAATGAGATCAGAAAAGATCTAGCAGATCATGCCTTTGATAAGGTATTTGGTTATGATAAAAAAAATGACACACTTATAGATGCGGTGATCTCTTGGCACAAAAAAAGATTTGATTGGCAAATACAAAAAGAAGATATCAGATTTGCTCCATCTGTTTTAAACTCCATAACTAGTATACTAAATATCTATACAAAAAAAGGGGATGGGGTGATTATCCAAACACCTGCCTTTCCCAAGTTTAGAGCAGTGGTTATCAAAAATGATAGAAAAACCATATCAAATCCACTAAAACTAGTAGATGGAAAATATGAGATAGATTTTGAAGATTTAGAAAAAAAAGCCTCAAATCCAAACAATAAAGTACTAATCCTATGCAACCCACACAATCCAATAGGAAGAGCTTGGAGTAAAAAAGAGCTTCAAAAGATAGAAGAGATCAGCACAAAACACAATATACTAGTGATCACAGATGAGATTCACAATGGAATTATTTTAAATGAAAATAGATTTATACCCTACTCATCCATCTCTGAGAATGCAAGACAAAACTCTATCACGTGTATATCTCCAGCAAAAACATTTAATATCGCCTCAGTAAGTGATAGTATAGTACTTATAGCAAATAAACAGCTTCGAGAAAAGTTTGATAAATATATGGAAAATAGCTCCAATCATAAAATAAATACTTTCAACCTTATAGCGATGGAAGCTGCTTATTCTAAATCAGATCAGTGGTTAGATGGCTTATTGGAATATCTACAAGAAAATCTAGAATTTATGAAAAACTATATCAAAGAGCATATTCCAAAGATCAAACTAATAGAACCAGAAGCTACATTTTTAGTTTGGCTTGATTTTAGAGAATTAAACTTTGATACAAAAGAGCTTGAAAAGTTTTTAGTAAATGAAGCAAAACTAGCTTTAAACTCTGGACACTGGTTTGGAAAAGAAGGGGCTGGGTTTGCTCGTATGGGTATAGCTTGTTCTAGATCAATGTTGAAACAAGGTCTAGAAAACCTAAAAAATGCTGTAGATAAGATATAAAGGGAAACAGATGCAAAAACAAATAGATATGAACTCAGATGAATTTAAAAATGAGTTTAATAAAACACAAAACTTTACAGATAAAGTTTGTAAAAACTTTGGCTTTGTTTATAATCCAAGTGAAGAGTTAAACCAAACCATACAAGAGGGTCTGACAAGACATAAACTTATCTATGGAAAAAGATATTGCCCATGTTTTTTAGTACTAGGAGCTACAAAAGAGCAAAGGGACAAAGAGGACAATAGAATCTGCCCTTGCAAACCAGCCCTAGAAGTGGAGATACCTAGAGATGGCAAATGTCACTGTGGTATCTTTTGTACTCAGGCACATGCAAAAGAGTTAAAAGAAGAAATGGGAATAACTAAATAAATTGTAGGTATAATTCTACAAATCTAAAATTATGGACAAAAAATGGAAGAGCAAAAATTAGTAGACTGTTTGGCACAATTAGGAAATATCACAAGGCTTAGAATCTTTAGACTTCTTGTAAAAGCTGGAAAAAGTGGACTAAGTGTAGGGGAGATTCAAGATAAACTTGATATCCCCGGCTCTACCCTTTCACACCATATCTCAAAACTCGTAAACCTCGATCTTGTAAAACAAACAAGAGAAGGTAGAGTACTACACTGCACAGCAAACTATGATCTTCTAAATAATGTAGTGGATGAACTAAAAGATCAATGCTGTGTGGGTGATCTTAGCTGTTAAATCACTTTTTTCTAAACTAACAATTCTTGATAACCATTATCAAAGTTTTTTGTGGCTAAAATGATACTTTTAATAGTTATAATAATAACTATTTTATTGTCAAACATGAGAGCTTCAAATGAAAAACCTATTTACCCGATTGGCAAATAATCATATCTATAAAATAATATCCATTCTTTTTACCACTATCATATCTTTACTTATTGTACTTATCATAAAAGCAAATGATATGGCACATAATAATCCCTCAAGAATAGCAGCAATCAATGAGATCATCACTGAGAGTACTACTGCCCACTTATGGCTTGAGGAGATCATTGGTGGAGATACAAATGAAAAATACGATATCGTACAAGCCCATATAAATACAGCAAAAACATATGCACAATACCTTATAAAAGAGAATGATAATCAAATCACTAAAGCTTTAGATGATAAAAAAGATTTACAATTTATTGAAAAAATATATAAACAACTAAATGAATTTGATACCATCACAAACACAAGATTTGAAAATATCACTGACTCTCAGATAGGATCAGATATAGACCAAGTATATGATGGTATCTTTAAAAATATGGTTGAGGATCTAAAACTTTTAAAAAATAGAATCATAAAAAAACAAGAGATAGAGAAAAAGAACTTCACAACTATTCAATATATCATTATATTTTTTGAAATACTCTCTTTCTCTTTAGTATCCCTTGCCATATATAGCTACACTAAAAATAAAGAGAAATTAATCCAAAAAGATAAAATCCTCATCCGCCAATCAAAGATGATAATCATGGGTGAGATGATAGAAAATATAGCCCACCAATGGAGACAACCCCTATCGTTTATCTCCACCATGGCAAGCTCCATCCAAATGGAAAAAGAGCACAATATGCTAAAAGAGGAAAAACTAGTAGATAATATGGAGTCAATCCTTTCAAATGTAAACTACCTATCCCAAACCATAGATGACTTTAGACAATTTTATAAATCAGATCACAATAAGGCTAGCTTTTATTTAGATAGTGCTTTAGACAATATTTTTAAAATAGTGAGATTTGATAAAAGTCATGAACAAATAGAATACCTAAAAAAAGACTACTCAAATATACAACTTCATACCTATAAAAATGAACTTCTTCAAGTACTGATAAATATCATAAACAACGCAAAAGATCAGCTCACAGACAATGAAATACTATGCCATCTAGATAAGGTGATATATCTCACAGCAAAACAAGAAAATAAACAAAACATCATCACTATCCATGATAATGGTGGAGGTATTCCTGATGATATACTTGAAGATATTTTTAGTGCTTATTTTACAACAAAAGGGGAAGAAAAAGGTACAGGTATCGGGCTATATATTAGTAAAGATATAGTTGAGCACTATCTTGGAGGAACCATACAAGTAGAAAACCAAACACTAATATATAAAGAAAAAGAATATCTTGGGGCAAAGTTTACTATCACTATCCCCCAATAGATCTATTTAGTATTTTCTAGAACCTTTAAAAGTAGTTTTTCAAAAGTATCTTTTTCTTCTTTATCTAAAGATGAAAAAACTGCACACTCTATATCCACTACATCTTTGAGTGCTAGCTCTGCTAAATCTCTTCCTTTTTGGGTAAGTTTTACGAGCTTACTTCTTTTGTCATTTTTATCATCGGTTCTTTCTATATACTCTTTAGTTTCTAGTTTTTTAAGTATCTTTGTCATTCCCCCTGAAGAGAAAAGAAGTCTATCGTACAAAGCGGTAGGTGAAAGGGTAGCTTCATCTCCACCACCTATTATCAAAGAAGCCAATACATCAAGCTCACTATCTAAAAGATCATAATCTTGTGCTAATGTTTTATTTGCGATTTTATGAATATGCTGATAAATAGCATATAAAGGTATCACCATTTTTATATCATCTGAATAAGTTTTTGGAGAATTCTTTTTATGTAAAACAATCCCCTCTTTTAATAATTCTACATCCATAAGAGAAGTATACAGTATAAATTATATTTTTTCAATATATCTTTCCAGTAAGATATATTTAAGTATTGAGATGTTAAAGTTTCATCAACTTATCTTTCCAGCAAGATATATTTAAAACCCAAACCGAATTTTGAAATAAGATTTGGAAAACAAAGGATAACTATGAATTTAATCAAATTAGGTCTAGCTTCACTATTAGCAGCAGGTTCATTATTCGCATCTACATACAATGTGGATAAAAGTCACTCAAGTGTAAACTTCAAGATCAAACACATGATGGTATCAAATACAAAAGGTACATTTGATCAGTTTAAGGGATCATTTGACTATGATGAGAAAACAAAAACTCTAAAAGATCTTGATGGTGTTATCGAAGTGGCTTCTATCAATACAGCAAACACAAAAAGAGACAATCACCTAAGAGCAAATGATATGTTTGATGCAAAAAAATACCCACTTATCACTTTCAAACTTACAAAACTTGATGGAGATGAAGCGTACGGTGACCTTACAATGAAAGGTGTAACAAAAAACATCAAACTAGACTTTGAAAATGGCGGAACGATCAAAGATCCATGGGGAAATGAAAGAGCAGGATTCGCCCTATCAGGTAAGATCAAAAGAGCAGACTTTGGACTTACATACAACTCAGTACTAGAAGCTGGTGGATTAGCTATCGGTGAAATTGTAAAACTAGATATCGAAATCGAAGGTATCAAAGCTAAGTAAGTTTTTACTATCTCCCTTTTTTAACAAACGAAAGAAATTTATTTATTAGCATATAGATAGACTAGAGTTAAGAGGCTATAGTCTATCTAAATCTCATATTAATTATTAGAACTTAAAAGTCTAATCTTTATCTCTTCCCATTCTTGAGATAACTTTTCATTTAACTTATGAAATATTTTAGATGATTGTTTTATAGAAGCATTTCCTTTTGCAACTTCATAGGACATTACTAAATCCAAAATATTAGCTATCCCATTATTACTAGTATTGGATATTCCTTGAGAAAAATGAAAATGCAATTGTTCATATATTTTTTCATTTTGATATTTAAGTATTTCTAGTTTAATCCATTTGATTATAATTTCTCCAGAAAATATTGTTTGAGTTATTATTAGTACATAGTTTAAATCAACTTCTCTATTAAGAAGTATTATTAACCATATAGAAAAATAAATACCATTTTTAACACGTTCCCTTATTAACATCTCTTTACAAATATTTTTTGCAAAAAATGAATTTTCTAAAACATTCATTCCCAACTTTTTAATAGTAGGCTCAAACTCATTATTATAATAATTTTGAGTTTGTTCATGAATAAGAGAAATATCAAAAGAATTAGAAAGTAATTGTTTACGTCTGAATTTTTCAGCATTGGGTATCAAATAATAACTATTTACTATTGATAAAATGGTATATAGTATTACAACTAAAATGAAAAAAGGTTTTATTATAGAATCGTAATTATTGATATCGAGATTACTTATAAAAAGTATCCCTAGTGATAAAAATGCACCTAGGATAAATAACAAAGAAAGTATTTTATCAACCCTTTCTATTGGTACATAATATTTCTCAAGCTCATCAACTCTCTCTGACATATTTATATCACTCCCTTAAGATGGAAAATCATTTCCAAAAAGGGTATTTCTACAATAATATGCAAAATCATCATCTGTCATACTTTCTATATCATATTGGCTATATCTATTATCAGTCCAATCATATATTCTCAAAAGTTTTTCAACACCATCTCTATATCCATTAATACTATATAATTGATCTATTGCCATTTTTTCCATTTCAAAAGACATTACATTATCAAGATTATTATATTGTTTACATTTTTTCATCATTTTTATTAATGGGTTTAATTTATTATTTAGGCTTTTATTAGCTGAAGTTAGACTTTTCTCAAGTATTCTTGGATTTTCTATTTTTTGCCATTCATTTGAACTATTCATATTTGGAATATAAAATTCACTATCATGCCCCCAAAAACTTTCTATCTCTATAGCAGGTGTTAATTCAAATGTAATATGATTAAATTCAATAACAACACAAGGTTTATTTTGTTTAATTTTTGAATTTGGATAAGAAGACTGTAAATCATTTTTCAACTTATTTAATATAGAATTTGGTGTAATATCATATTGATCATATCCACTTAAAACAACAAAAGCATCTATATCATTTGCTGGTTTAATTAGAGTCTTCTTTTTATATGAACCTGTTAAAAATGTATGTGACACATAATTGAGAGGCTGTAATATTTTTTCTCTCAAATGAATATGTGAACTTTGTATTTTAGTCCTTTGTGAATCAGTGAGTTCAATATTTTTCCTAAAAGTTTCAAACTTACTTGGTAACCCACTATATGAATCTTGAAAATACACGTTTTCCCCTTTGTATTAAAATTTTATATTTAATTTTATCAAAAGTCTTGTTACATATAGGTCACATTTCAAGCTAAAATAAACAAATTTCAAACTTTCTTTAAAACTCCATCTCCTTCAAATACTCACTTATCTTAGGTATATAATCTTTCCTACATACAAGACATGTAGGGATATATGCCGTTTTTTTATCTAGTTTTGTGATTTTTATCTCTTCACTATATCCTAACTTATCCACAAGATTTGTAGGTAGTAAAGTTTTTCCCATACCTACTTTTACACAAGCTAGGATAGTCTCAAGGCTACCAAAGGCTAAGGATTTCTCTACTATTTCACCCTTTTCTTGGTAATAGTTTTTTAAGAAGTCATCATAGGCACAGCCCTCTTTAAATGATAGGATTATATTTTGTGAGTTACCTTCCATCTCTTCTAAGATAGCTATCTCCTCTTCATATTTTTTAAGTACTAAAAGATCATCGTGTTTTGGTTCACCACTTATGAAGGCTATATCTACTTTATAGTCCAAGATCATCTTAGTGACATCCCTTGTGGTTCCTGTGAGTAGTTCTAGTTGGATATTTGGGTGGTCTTCATGTAGTTTTGTGATAAAAGATGAGATACGAACCGCAGCGTTACAATCGGTAGAACCTACTATCAGCTTTTTTTGCTCTGTGGCATCTTGCATATCTAGTATGGCATCTTCTACTCTTCTTACTATATCTACCGCGTGTTTATAAAGCTTTTCACCCTCTTCTGTAAGAATCACACCCTTTGGGATACGGTGAAAAAGGGCATATCCTAGATTTTTTTCTAGTTGTTTTATCCTAAGGGTTACATTTGATTGGGTGAAGCCTAACTCTTTTGCTCCTAGGGAGATGCTTTTATTGTTTGATACTGCTATAAATACTTTTAATAAATTTGAATCCATCTACTTATCCTTTATTATTAGTAATTATATAGTTTTTCAAATTAGATTACTATTGATTATGTATTTTTCTTTTTTATATAAAATCTATAATATCCTATAAAGTTACTTCCTAAAAACAGTAGCTCTATTGCTACACCCATAGGGGATAAGGCTAAAGCATTGTGTAATATCCACAAAGAAGTACTCATAAGCATAAACTCTCTAAGTCTTTTATCATGCTTATGAAAAGCTGCAAAAGTACCAAATAAAGATGCTAAACAACTAATAATACTAAGATGATCTTGGAAGGTAAGAGCAGATACTAAAACAGTAGCCACAAGAAAAAAGTTTCGCACCTTTTTAGAAGTGGTGTAATATCCAGCAGTAAATCTAAATATAGCCAATACCATCAAAGCAGCTGCTGTCCATTTTTCAAGTAATATAAAATGAGTTCCTATCAAGATAGAAGCACTTATAAAACATAAAAGAATATATTGTCTATTTTTAAATTGAAAAGAGAATAGATCAAATATGATTGCGATGGATACTAGTATTTGAGATAATAAAAAAGCACTCATATTTTTCCTTTTTATCCCTATTTGGGATCATGCGTATTTATATCTAAAAATATTTATATAAAACTTAGTAAGCCTATTTTTAAAGACAAGATTATAAAATACCAAATGAACAATACACCATTTAGACTTACTAAAATAGGAAAGACTCAAAGAGAGGGTTTCTTTGATACCCATCAGCACTCTTTGTATGAGCTTGTGTGTATTCAAAGTGGCAAGGTAAGTCTTACAATTGATTTTCAAAACTATCAGCTAAAAGAAAACACCGTCTATCTTATAAAACCTGGGCAAGTTCACCAGTGGATAAAAGAGTCTTTTCCAAATGATTGTGTGGGTTATATCTTTCACTTCTCTAAGGATTTTTTACCCTCTTATGATATGGTAAATAAACTATTTGATAATAGCACGCTACCTATTATAGAAATATCCCCTTTAGTTATGGAGGATATTAACAGGCTTATATCTATGATAGAAAAAGAAGATACTATCAATAATCTAAGTGCTTATCTATTTGGATCTATTTTAGAGTATATTTTAAAGTTTAAAAAATCCTCAGATAATCTATACTATAAAGATCAAAGGATATATGAACTTATCGAACTTATAGAGCAAAACTTCAAAGATGAAAAATCTGCACAGTTTTATGCAAATCATTTTGAACTAACTACAAAAAGACTAAATGAACTTACAAAAAAATATCTTGGTAAAACTCTATCTTCCCTTATCATAGATAGAAATATCATAGAGATAAAAAGGGAGCTTACATATAGTGATCTTTCCATAAAAGAGATATCTGAAAATCTAGGTTTTAGTGATACCTCCCACTTCTCAAAGTTTTTTAAAAAGTATACTAGCTACAGCCCTTTAGAATTTAAAAATCTAAAATGTACAAATTAGACAAGTGATTGTTTTAATTTTCCATTGCCTATATAAAAATATAGTTTTATAATTGTTTTATCAAAGATAAGGAGTGCCCATGCAGCTACTAAAACTATCAACTTCTTGTGTAGTATTTATGCTTAGATTTACTCAAAAACTAAATATCTACCTAGAGAAAAAACACTCAACACTACTAAATAAACAAATAGAAAAAGTAAATAGGAGAAACTATGGCAAATAAAATAAAAGAGATTTTAATAGCAAATAATGCAAAAGAAAAATTATATAAAATAGATACAGCAGAACTAGTACAAGATAAAGGTATCGTAGGTGATAGATACTATAATTGCACTGGTAGTTTTTCTGAACTTCTAAAAGACAAAGAAGATTTTCATATCACCTTTATAGAACAAGAGGAGATAGATATCTTTAATCAAAACACAGGATTAAACTATACAAATGATATATTTAGAAGAAATGTAATTACAGAGGGTATCAGACTAAATGATCTTGTGGGCAAAAGATTTAAAATAAACGGCATAGAGTTTTTAGGAATGAGACTTTGTGAGCCTTGTAAACAATTATCTGAAGAGATTGGAGAAGAGTTTTTAAAGCAGATGATTCACAAAGCTGGACTTAGGGCAAAGATACTATCAAGTGGTACTATTAGTACTGGTGATACTATAGAGACATAAAAGGGTTAAAATGACAAGCAAAATAAAAAATATATATTGTGGTAAAAAACAAATCATAAAAGATGAAAGGGGAAAAGAGTACCTTAGCTCATATAAAAAACAAAATCTAAATCAAGATAGATACCTCATCGTAAAAGATGGTTTTTTGGATGATACCCAAAGTGATAGAAACCACCATGGAGGAGAAGACAAAGCTGTATGTGTTTATAGCCTAAAAAACTATGAATATTTTAGATCAAAGTTTGATATAGATTTACCAGAGTGTGCCTTTGGAGAAAACCTTAGCTTAGAGGATTTGGATGATTCACATATTTGCCTAGGAGATAGGTTTCAATTGGGTGAAGTGGTATTTGAAGTATCTCAACCAAGACAGCCTTGCTGGAAGATATCCTCTATCACAGGTATAAAAAATCTTACGGCTTTAGTGGTCAAAGAAGCTAAGAGTGGATTTTACTTTAGAGTGATAAAAGAGGGAAATATCACACCTAGTGATGAACTAAATCTGATCTCTAGAAAATACCCAAAGATCACAATAGAGCATATAAATAAATGTGCCTATGATGCAAAAAACAATCAAGAAAATATCAAAGAGATATTAGAGTGTGAAGAGCTAGCACAGGCTTATAGGGAGTCTTTAACTAAAAGATACAAAGATAAAGAATCAGGCATACAAGATTTTCAAAAGGATAACTACTAAACTATTTTAGTAGTGGATCCACCTCTTCAAGAAGTACTTTTTTATAAATCTCTTTTAAAACTTTTAGAGCTATCTCATGCTCCCCCTCATCTATATCACCAAGTAGATAGTTTAGACTATCTATACCTATTTGTTTTAGTTCCTCTTCCACATCTAAAGCTTTTTTTGTAGGATAGATAAGAGTAGTTCTTTTATCCTTTGGATGTTTTGCTTTTTTTATATAATCATTTTGCTCCATCCTTTTTAATGTAACAGTGATATTTGAAGCCTCTGAGGATGTTTCTTTACATATTTGGCTTTGGGTCATCGACTCATTTTCAAATAAAAGTAGTAGTATAGTTCTTTGCTCTACTGTAAGATTATACTCCTTTACTTTTTGAGCCATACTATTTTTTAATTTAAGATGAACCTTTGTGATCCAGTGTGCTATACACTCTTGTGTTTCCATATCTATATTCATAAAATGAGTATATTATCTTTTTTATTAATCTTCAATAACTACTTGAATAGTTATGTGCATAACTATTTAAGTAGTTATTTAGATAAGTTAATTTAAACTTTCATTAATAGAACATTTAAAAAAGGAAATATCATGGAAAAAAATTCTCATATATTCGCACTATCCATTACAGCACTTGGTGTTGTTTTAATGAGTATAGAATCACTACTTATAAAACTCACAAACATCTCAGGAGTGACCTACTCTTTTTATATAGGTATCTTGATGTTTATATCTCTAAATGCTGTTTTACTAAAAGATGGTATAGATAAAACTATCACCATATATAAAGAAAACTTTAGGGTGATACTTATAGCGGGACTTCTAACAGCTTTGGCAAATATGTTTTTTATAAACTCTGTAAAACACACCACTATAGCAAATGCAGTGATCATCATAAGCTCCTCACCACTTTTTGCTACCCTATTTGCATATCTGTTTTACAAAGAGAAACCTCAAAAAAATATTTTTATAGCTTCTATATTTATATTTGTGGGATTGTTTATAATCTTTTCACAACAATTAGGTGGAGGAAATCTATTTGGTGATATTTTAGCCCTACTTTGTACTATAAGTTTTTCACTTATCTTTGTTTTTATGTCTAAAGAAAAAGCTGTAAATAGATTTGCTGTCATAGCATTTGGTGGTATTTGTATCACTATCATCTCATCATTTTTTATAGAGAGTTACGCTGTAGATACTACTTCTATTTATATCTTATTAGTTGCAGGATTATTAATAAGTCCATTTTCAAGAATCTTTGTACTTATCGGCACAAGGACTCTACCAGCTAGTGAGATATCACTTCTTACTATTTTAGAGACTATTCTTGCTCCTATTTGGGCTTGGATATTTTTAAGTGAGATACCTCTATCTTCAACTATGCTTGGTGGTTTTATAATCTTAAGCACCTTGGTTATAAATACCCTATACCTATTAAAAATATCAAAAAAGAAAAAAACAATATAAAGGAGATACCATGGATCAAAAACAATACTGGGATGAAAAAGCCCTAGACTTCCCAAGATACGATAAAAAAAATCAAGAATTTCAACAAAAGGTGATCAACATCTTAAAAGATGAAAATATGCTAAATAAAAATAGCTCCATCTTAGATGTGGGATGTGGTACTGGTGTATATACCTTAACTATGGCAAAGGAGGTAAAAAATATACTTGCTTTAGATATCTCTTCAAAGATGTTGGAGTTTTTAAAAGAGGATGCTTGGAATCATAATCTAAATAAAAAGATAGAAACAAAATGCATAAAATGGCAAGAGTTTGAATCAAAAGAAAAATATGATCTAGTATTTGCCTCCCTATCTGCAGCTTTTTCAAATGATAATGATTTTGAAAAAGTTCATAACTTTGCGAAAAGTTCTGTTTGTTTTATAGATTTTGTAGATACAAAAGGCTCAAACTTTGAGGAGCTTTTAGAGCAAAAGTATAATCTAGAAAAATATATTTATGATGATCTAAATAATCTAAAAACTTGGCTAAAAAATAAAAATATAAACTATAAAAGCATACCACTTACAAATACCCATAGTGAATTTTTAGATATGGATGTGGCTATCACAAAAATAAAAAGAGTATTAGAGTCTTCAAAAAAAGATCTTCAACTCTCAGATGAAGAGATCATATCTCTGCTAAAACCTATCACAGTAGAGGATAAAGTACAACATATTTTAAATATGGACTTGGAGCTTATATACTGGCAAATCTAATGATATATTAACTAAAAAATTGTACAATTACCAACACCACCTTATAAAGAGAGCTAAAATGAAAGAGTACAATATCTTAAATGGAGATTGTTTAAAAGAACAAATAAAAAATCAATATCCAAACCTTTTAATCATGAGAGAAGCTCTTATGCAAGGTCCCCTTCAAAAAGAGGTTAATGATGATTTTTTTAATAAAAGAGCCACCTTTATAAGCCAAGAATTTAAAGCTTGTACAAAAAAAGAATACCTTAATGATATAGATGAATTTGATAAAATAAAAGCTATTGAAGATAATTGTGATATAAATTTATGGTTTGGAAAGGATGTGTTTTGTCAAGTAAATTTTTGGTTTTTATTAAACTTTTTAAAACATAAAAAAGATACAAATAAATTTTATCTAATCTCGCCAAAGGAAGATCAAGATTGCTCATTTTCCCATGAAGATAAAAGAGTAGAATCTTATGAAAATAAAACTCTTATAGGAAAAGAGGATTTTGATATCTTTTGTAAACTTTGGAGTTTATATGTAGATAAGCAATACTCTAAAATAGATCAAGAAGCCAATGCAATTTATAATAAATACCCTTTTTTAAAAGAGACCATAAAAGCCATAGAAAATATGCAAGACCTAGAAAAAGAATTTATAAAACAATATAAAACAGGAACAAAATTCAAAGATATTTTTCTGAAGATTTGTGATGAATATAGTATCTATGGTTATGGGGATCTACAAGTGCAATATATATTAGAAAAATAAAAACTATAAAATAAACTTTTTTGTCTCTATTTCTTTCTTTTGAACTGTTAAGTATTTCTTTACAGTTCAACTTTTATTCAATACATTTTCTTTATGGACAATCCCACCATATTACTAAAAGCAATATTACATATGATTATTGATTATTTGACAAGACATTACTAATCATTATATAATTCTCGAAAATATATTAGGATTTACAATGTATGCAGTAATATTTGAAGTAAAAATAAAACCTTCTAAAAAAGATCAATACCTAGCAATTGCAGCTAAACTAAGAGAACAATTAGTAAAGATGGATGGATTTATCTCTATTGAAAGATTTTCATCTTTAGTGGAAGAGGGAAAACTTCTATCTTTATCTTTTTGGGAATCTCAGGATGCCATAGATAATTGGAAAGCAAATATTGATCATATGAATGCACAAATGCAAGGTCGTGAGTCTATATTTGAGGATTATAGAATTAGAGTAGCTGAAGTGATGAAAGACTACACTATGGAAACTAGTACGTTAAGTTAATAATTAAAAATTTAAAGGGTGAGATATGCCGATTATAAATGTTAAGATGACCCATGAGGATGGTGGAGCGACTAGAGAGCAAAAAGAAGAACTTGCTCAAAAACTTACGGATGCTTTTGTGGAAGTGTTTGGAAGAGGTGAAAAAACTTGTGTGGTTACTATAGATGAAATATCTACAGATAACTATGCAATAGGTGGTAAAACAATCACTAATATAAGAAAAGAAAATTAACTTACAATTTGTGATATTTTTATAGATTGTTATAGTTTTCTAGTAAAATTATGAAAAAAGGAGATAACGATGGAACAAATCAATATTCAATACTACAAAAAGAATGGATGTAATCTTATCCTTGGATCATATGAGGGAAAACTATGCTTGGCTGATCACAAACATAGAAAACAAAGAAGTACCATAGATAAAAGGCTTCAAGATATGATAAAAGCTAAATATGTGGAACAATCAGATGAGATTCTTGAGCTCACCATAAAACAGCTTGATGAGTATTTTGATATGGCTCGAAAAGAGTTTGATATCCCTTTACTTCTCGTTGGAAGTGATTTTCAAAAATCTGTTTGGAATGCACTTTTAAAGATACCTTTTGGACAAACTAGAAGCTATAAAGAACAAGCACAAATAGTTGGTGATATAAAAGCTGTAAGAGCTGTAGCAAATGCAAATGGGGCAAATGCTATCTCTATAATAGTACCTTGCCATAGAATAATAGGAAGCAATGGTAACCTAACTGGTTACGCTGGTGGTTTAAACCTAAAAAAGAAACTTTTAGAACTGGAAAATAATCTATTTACAATATGAAAAATCTATACAACATATACCAAACACTTTATAAAGAATATGGTCCACAAGGGTGGTGGCCATTTTTAGAGCTTAAAACTACAAACTCTACAAAAAAGGGAGCCTCTGAGGGCTACCATATCTTAGAGTATGATTTTCCTAAAAATGAAGATCAATTCTTTGAGATAATCCTTGGATGTATATTGACACAAAATACAACCTTTACCTCTGTGGTAAAATCCCTAAACAATCTAAAGGATGTAAATGCCTTAAATAAAAAAGCCATAGAAGATATGCCTATAGATGAATTTAAAGAGCTTATTCGTCCATCTGGATATTTTAATCAAAAGGCAAATTATGTACATGAGTTTATAAAGTTTTATAATTCACTTGAAGGGAAAATTCCTACAAGAGATGAACTTTTAGCTGTAAAGGGTATAGGGGAAGAGACAGCTGATTCTATACTACTTTATGCATATAAGATGCCAGAGTTTAAAGTGGATGCTTATACTAAAAGACTTCTTTTAGAGCTTGGAGTTATAGAAGAGAAGACTAAATATAAAGAAGTAAAGAAACTATTTGAAGATGAGATAAGTTCAAAGATAGAAGATCAAGAAGAGCTTGTGATAGTTTACCAAGAATATCACGCTTTAATAGTTGAGCATGGTAAAAGATTTTATTCAAAAAAACCTTATGGTGTTGGTTGTTTTTTAAAAGAGATTTAATAGATGCAAAACAGATACTACGCTTATGATATAGAAACCTTTCCAAATGTTTTTACTTGTGTTATACAAAATATAGAAACATCACAGG